>JAKIWI010000016.1:1971-17420 GCA_022750115.1 Thermoplasmata archaeon | reverse complement strand
GCACCGCGCGCACCGAGGAGAGGGCGTCACGGCTTCTTCCTCGGGCGGCGCATTACCGAAGATAGAAGCCCCCGCGATACAAGTTCCCATCCGCGGTTCAGATAATCATCGAGGTAATAGTTTCCCACGGTGATATACTCCCAGTCGCTCACGCCCCACCTCCGGCGCGGGACGCCTTAAACTTGGAAGCAAGCTCTTGGAACTGTCCGAGGATTCGGCACATTTCGAGGAAGCCCATCTGAGGAATCTCGAAATCCTCCCGGACCTCTAGGTTCCCGTTGGAGGTGTAGTTCCCGGACTCCGGCTGGATACTGACCGAGATTCGGAGCCGTAGGCGATCGTTGCGTTCGCTCACGGCCTCGGCACCTCCAGGGCGGCTCGGAGTTCGGTGAGCTCGGATCGGACGGCCCGGAGAGCCACCTCGGCCGTCGTCAGGTCGTCCTCCGCCTTCGCCAGCGCGTTCTCCGCGAGGATGTTCGGCATCAGGCCACTTCCTCTACGATGTAGAGCCCGCCGAGGACCTCGGGGAAGGCCATCCGGTACGCATTCGCAGCCGCGCACTTCGTCAGCATGACCTCCGGCTTGACTGCCCACGAGGACCCGGGCAGGGAGTTCTTCTGCGCGAACTCCGCCATATTGGCCTTGAAGGCGTACGCGTTCCCCTTCCGCCACACCGTCACCTCGACCGAGACGAGGGCGGGCATCTCCCCGGCATAGGTCCGCAGCGTCACGGCCTCCGATCCGCGCTCCCCGGTCCGCTCCGCGAGCATCCGGATCCCGTGGATTCCCACGAAAGGTTCCATCCGCCCGTTCAGCTTGACGGGGAAGATCTGCCGTGCGAGCGGGTCCAGGGCCAGCGCCTTGGCCCGGGCGAAGAAGTAGGCGGTCTCCACGTCGGTCAACTGCCGCTGAGGGTCCACGAGGTCCAGCACTAGGTCGCGCCAGCCCCTCGACCATTCCTTCGGCGGGGTCCAGTCGATGATCTGCGCGTCCTCGGCGGCGGGCGCGGCCGCGAGGCTCCTGCCCGCGTCCTCACGCTCCTTCAGCGCGGCGGCGGTCTCGAACTCGGGGGCGGTCACGCCTTCCTCCGCTTATCGGCCAGCTGACGGTCTCCCCGGCTGTTGCCCTGGATATACGACCGGAGGACCCCTTGGGCCATCTCCTCCGGCGTGGTCGATGGTACGGTGTTCGCGGCGATTTTACCCAGGACCAGATACTCGTCTGGTTTCAGGTAGACCCCTACGGTCGGCATCGACCCGGGTAGGTTGAAGGTAATATTAATACTATCTCGGCTGGAGGGTCGGGTCGAGCCACCGGGCATGGACCCGGTTCATCTCCGCCCACCGCTCGGTGGGGTGATGCGCGAGGTCCCCCCCGTCCCAGTAGACGTGGCTATTGACCATCGCCGGATAATGACAATGGATCGTCCCCCGGGGGTCCGACCCCCGTAGCGCCCGGAATAGCGCCGTATTGATCAGTATCCCTTGCGCCGTGTGCCCCGTCGCATTGATGTCCCCCGGCCACGGCTTCAGCAGCGCATCCGGTCGGAAACGGACCAGCCCGAGGTCCCCATCCACCGCCCACTCGTCCCCGTCCTCCCCGAACCGCGAGTGCCAGCCCCCGGGAACTCGCGTCTCGATCACGGTTCCGTATCTCGGGGTCTCCCCGAGCATCCCGTTCAGGTAGGGGACCATGCAGACGCGCTCATGACACTCGAGGAGCTGCCGAAACGAGTCGATGGTGGGGACGACGTCCGACTCGAGGACGATCAGCGATCGGCGCTCCCGGCGCCCGCGCTCCCAGCACTCTTGGAAGATCTGGGCATAGTGGGGCCAGCCGCCGGGACGGTTGTCAAAGACGAGCTCCAGGTCGAAGATCTCCCACGGCCGCTCGCGCTCCATGAAGGCGTGCGTCGGCTCTTCTCGGGCCAGCCGGACCGGGCGCTCAGTCCAGAGCAGCAGCGGCTTCACGCCGCGTCCTGGGCGGCGGTCTGGGCCTGGCCGAGGTATTCCTCCATTTCGGCCTGCGTCCACCCTGCCGGCAAGGGGTCCTCGGGCGGATCGGTGGCTTCCGGGGTCAAATCTGACACGCCACCCCCCACCTTTTCGTCCACGTTTGCGCCCGAATCGGGCTCCGTCACGGGGATCGGGCCCTCCGGGGTGTCGATCACGATGGGGATCGGCTCCTCCGGTGGCGGCGGCTGTTCGCCGTCCGGTAGTTCGGGCGGGGAACGAGGACGCTTCACGCGGAGGACGCGATCGAACCAGGCCTTCGACTTCGCGCGCAGCTGCCCCGACTTCTCCTCCCACGACTCCCGCCAGGCAGCCCCCACGGTATCCCCCCAGAGCCGCTGGGCACCGTAGGCGACTACCGATGCGATGATCAGACACCCCCCGATCAGGATCAGCCATGGAAATGCCCAGGTCAGGATCGATGCGACGGCGCCTCCGATCCCCCAGACGAGCCCGTTCCAGAGGATATCGGGGAAGTGCATGACGAAGGCGAGCGCGGCCTTACAGAGGTCCGCCAGCCCCGTCCCGACGTCCTCCGCGAGCGTCCCGATCACCGAGCCAATACCCGCCACGTCCGCGCCGGCCGCCTGGACGTCCGACCATGCATCGCCAAAGAAGTTCTGGACCCCGGCCACCGAGGCGGTGACGGGGGCCGATCCGAGGGCGGCGGGCGTGAAGGAGGGCGCCTGGATGTTCGAGAAGATGGTCCCGATATTCCCCAGGACCGCCGTCTCGTTATTCATCGCGGCGGTGGCCGCCGCCTGGAGGTAGTAGGCCGCCACGCCCATCCCGGCCCCGGCGGCCAGCATACCGACCCCGACCTTCCGGGCGGTCCGGATGAAGTAGCCCAGCGGGTCCTCGAGCGCGATGCCGGCCTGGGCGCTCAGATACCGCCCGGTGCCGAGCGCAGCCGCCGCCATCAGGTCCCCCGCTGGTGGTGGGGAGGCGGGGTCACGACGCCGGTACTCGGGTTCCCCGAGCCGGGCGGGGCGCTCTGGCCTGGCGGCGGAGTCAGGGCGGCGAGGTTGATCGTGGCGACGTAGCCCTGGATCTGTGCGTAGGTGAGGGCCGGGGAGGACCACGTTCCGATCAGGGGTCCGGTGATCGTGCCGTCAGGATTCAGGGCGCCTGACCAGACGAGGACGACGATCTGGTAGACCCCGTCGGGGGAGAGCCCCCCGAGTTGAGCCGCCCAAGTAATTTGCCCCTTCGCGTTCGTCAGGCTGCTCTCGGGCGCGCCGAGCTGGGTCGGTGTCTGTGCGTTCGCGGCGGGTTGCACGACTGCGATCTGGATCGGGACGCCCGCCGCCGGGGTCCCGTCACCGTTGAGGAACGTAAAGGAGCCCGCCGCCGAGCCAGCGGGGTTGTAGGGCACGATGAACCCAACCGGGTTCTTGGCGCTCCCCATCTGCTCGCCGGTGAACGGGCCGTAGTTTGACGTCAGGGGGACCGCACCGGCGACCTCGGCGATCACCTCGACGGTATAGGACTGAGCGATCGCGTAGGTCCCGGGGACCCCGATATTCGCGCTCATCGTCGTCATGGTGACGACGTCCTGGGAGACCTGGCTCCCGGAGGCGTCGTAGATCGTGATAGTGAGGGTCGCGGGGAGCGCATCCGGTTCCCCCCCGTTCTGGGAGACGAGCATCGGGTAGAGATAGGCCTGGTAGAGCTGCTGGGTCGAGTAGGGGTAGCCGTCGAGGCTGCCGAGCATCCCGAAGAACGCGTCGCGGATCATGCCGGCTACGTCGTTGGCGTTCTTCGGCGGGCCGGTCCACCAGGACGGGGTCTTGATCTTCGGGAACAGGTGCAGCTTAAAGGGGGGGAGGCTCAGATCCGAACCGCCTCCGCCGCCCCCACCTCCCGGGGGAAGGTTCGACCCGCCACTTCCGCCGCCGGTCGGCGGGGCCTCGCGGAGCGGCCCACCGGGAGTCACGCGCTGGATGCCCTGCGTCCCAGAGATGAAGGCGGCCTGGGCCCCCGAGACGGTGTAGTTGGCCTTGCCGGACCCCTTGAGGTAGCCGGTGACCTGCGAACTACCCGAGCCCGGGGAGCCGATGACGGGCACGGCTTACCTACTTGACCGCGACCAGTTCGGAGTGCCAGCCGCCCGGGACGCGGGTGGTCACGACGCGGTAGAGTTTCCCGTCCTCCCCGATCGCCTGATCCGAGGGCGCGGCGGCGGGGGTGGGCGTCGCCACGGGGGGCGAGGCAGGCCCCACCGGCGGCGCCGAGGAGGCCGCCGGTGGAGTCGTGACGGCGGGCGGGGCCGTGAGGGCCTCCGCGTGGGCCAGGAGGGCCCTTGCGTGTGTCTCCAGGGCGTCCGCCCATCGGTTCCAGGCCACCTCCATGCGATTCTCATCGTAGGGATTTATCGCCGGCGGATCGACCGGGGGTGGCGACGCGGGGGCGGGATCGGGAATCGGCGTAACGGGCTCCGGGATCGAGGGCGGGTCACCAGCCATGACCCGGGTAGGGAGGAAGGGGTTAAAGGCGGTTCCTACGGGGAAGCAGGCGGCCCTGCTACGGTCGAGGGAGCCCCGGAGTTCGAGGTGGGCGTCGAGTTCGTGTCGTAGCTGTGCGCGATGAACGCCGCGACCGCTGCCGCGATGAACGCGACCAGCGCCGAGTACTGGGGCTCGACGATCTGGGATGCGTTCGCTGCGACGTACGTCAGGATACCGACGATGAGCGTCGCGAGGCCCGTCACCATCTGGGGGCTCAAGGAGAGATGTGCCATGTTGTCACCTCCTTACCGGTCAACCGACCAGGAGCTTTATGAGAATGGCGGTCAGGACCGCGAGTCCCGCGCCGCCGATAGCCTTGAAGACCGCGATGCCGGTGCGGAACTCTAACTCGAGAATATGGATGCGCTCCTCGATGAGGGCGAACCGCTGTAGGTTCTCCAGGTGGCGGCCCTCGACGTCGTCCATCAGACCGCCTCGGGGACCGACCGATCGAACGTGAGGTGCGCCTTGCCGTCCTCGCCCGTCGTCTCGATGATCCGCCCCTTCCCGACGACAAAGCCGCCGGTCGGACCCTCCAGCGCATACCGTGGGTTCCATCGGTAGCCGCTGCAGCCGCCGAACTTCCGGCACGCCTTCGCCTCGCACGGGCCGTCCTTCGGGTGCGCCCCCTTCTGATGGGAGCATAGGCACCAGGCCGTCTCGAGGCGCGGCCCGACCACCGGCATCAGACCCGCCTTCGCCAGTTCCCGGTACGCCTCCGTCGGTGGCTCCTTGATCGCCTCCATCCGTCCGGTGTCCGGCTGGAGCCGGGGCACCTTGCGAGTGTGGACGTGGCCGCGCGTCGCCTCGAGCTTCCCCATCAGGTCACCGTCTTGACCGGGATGGCCTTTCCGCCAGTCACGGGCAGCTGGGGCGGGTCCTGGGCCGATACCGCCGCCATAGGGACCCCGGAGATGGACTGTACGATCGAGGCCGAGGTATCCGCCGATGCGACCAGGGAGGCCGGTGCCGAGGACTGACCGAAGTCCGTATTCACGGTCCCGCCCACCAGCACCGTCCCCGGCGTCAGGACCACCGGCGCGACGACGACGTGATCCGTGTCGATGAGCAGCTCGATAACCGCGCCCGTCCCCGTAACCTTGATGCGATTCGCGCTAAAAGGTATCGTCAGGGCGGGGGCCCCGTAGTTCACCTGGAACGTCTGACGCACCTTAAACCCGCTGATCAGGACGGTGATCCCGGTCCCCGATCCCTGACCGGCGACGGTGTCGACGACGACCGAGAGCCAGCCCCGCGCGTTCCCGAGGTTGATCTCGAGGCCGCCTGAGAGGACCGTGAACTGGGTGTACTGCGCGAGCTGCACGCCTACGACCCGAGCCTCTTCGCCGACCCGATGGTGATCGCCGTCGGGTTGGCCGTCTGTGTGAGCGCCAGGATGTCCCCGACCTCCATCCAAATCGTCTTGCCGGCCGCCACCGCCGAGGTCGACATCGGGGCTCCGTTGTACGCGAACACCGAGATGGTCCCTCCCGTCACATCGACTTGCCCGGCATTGTCGGCCGGGAGCGCCTTGGTGACGAGGTTGTTCGCTGCTCCGTCGTACCCGTGCTTGTAGGTGAACGTCCCCGTCCCTACCGCGTCGGCGATGGTGTCGTGCGCGTCGGCAGGGGCCCAGGCAAGGACTTGCCGCACCGTGGTCGTCCAAGTCCCCAACGGGGCCGGGCGTTTGGCCGTAAGGGCATTGGCGGCCAGCGCCGACGCATCGACCTGGAGGATGGCCTCGTTCGCCAGCGTCATCGTACACCCGGTGATGCCGAGCTGGATGGTCGCCGAATGGATCGCGTGGGTTCCGTCCCCGGCGGTCATCGGCTCCCCGTTCCCGGGGTAGAGGCTGAACGTCGGCGAGCCCGTGAACGTAACCGTGATCGTCTCGCCCGCCTGGAGGTGGAGGGCGAAGGAGCTCGCCACCACCGGGGTCTCGGCGTTGGCTGTGTAGCCGCTGATGGTCCCTCCCGATCCCGTGTAGGTCCCCTCGGTGGGGATGACGAACGCCACGGTCGTCACCGGGGTCCACTTGATGGCCGTCGGTCCCCCGACGGTGTAGATGAGCTGGCCCACCTGGAACCGGCCCGCTGTCTTGGTCCAGGCCGTGGTCGGGTTTCCGACGGTCATCACCGGGATAGCCGTCGATGGGTTCCCGGCTACCGTGACCCCGAGGAAGAACCGGTCGATGGTGAAATTGTCGAAGAACTGGGTCGTCGCCGCCTGCGACGACTGGAACAGCGTCGGAGCGACCGAGTAGGTGACGATGACCTGAACGTTCGGGCCGATGGTCTGGCCGAGCGTCGTCCCGACCCCTGACCCGGCCACCGTGATGCCGGAGACCGTCCCTCCGGTGAGGATGTAGTAGAACGTCAGCCCGTTGTTCGGGGTCGTGAACGTGTACGTCGGTCCCGTCGCCCCGCCTCCGGCGACGAGGCCGGGAAGCAGGTTCGTCTCGTTCGCCATCAGGCGGCAGAGCGCCGAGCCGGCCCCCGAAGGACCACCGTTGCCGGCCAGATTGACCACCGCCCGGAGCGTCCCGATGTGCCAGCTTCCGAGGTACGAGTAGGAGTTGAGACCGATGAGGCCGTTGACCGCATAGTTCGGGTTCGAGTTCGCCTCCTGAATAACGTTGATGGTCCCGATCTCGACATCGGTGCTGACCAAGAGCGGGAGCCCCGCCGGGTCCACATATCCGGCCGAAGACAGGGTGTACGGGGCTCCGCTCGGGAGGTTCCCTGGTGCCGACCCGTAGCCACGGGTGATGCGGTGGTCGATCTGCCCGATCCGGACCTTGCCGGACTTCGAGAGGTAGCCGACCGGCTTCGTGTTCGTCCCGGACACACAGTCGGCGGTGAACGAGCGGAGGCCCTCGGTCGGGCCGTACTCGAAATCGAACCCGACATCCATCGAGTAGAGGCCCGATGGGTTGAACTGGATCCCGCCAGAAACAAAGTAGTCCTCGTACTGGCCCTGGTTGATCGCGACCGGGCCGTTCGCCCCGATGTAGAAGTGGAGGGCGTTAAAGTAGTCGTGGATGGGGCAGTTGAGCGCGGTGTAGTAGGTCAGGGCAAAGAGGCCCATCTTCACCGTGTAGGTCCAGAAGAACGTCGCCGGGGCCACCGAGTAGGTAATGGCGATGGTCTGGCCCGGACCGACGGAGACGTTCGAGGCAGAGGTCCCGATGCTCGCCCCCCCGTTGATGCTGATCGCCGAGACCGTCCCACCCTGAATCGTGTAGAGGCGGGTGACCCCATCGTTCGGAGCCGTGTAGTTCACCGTCGACGCCGGTAACTGGGCGATCACGTTCGTCCCAGAGGCACCGAGGACCGACCCATTGTCGGTGAACCGGAGAAGGTAGGTCGCCAGGCCCCCGCTGAAGTCGGCGAACATCGCCCCCCGGCTCGTCACGTTGGCCGAGGTATCCACAAGCAGGTTGTTCGAGGCGGTCATCGTTTCCCCGTGAAGGAAAACATCGGTGAAACAGAGACCGTCAACCCCCCATCCGGTCGAGCCGGCGGAGTAGTTTTGGCTCGTCGTGGGCCCGCTCAGGACCTTGATGCTCGCCATCCGGCCCGCGAGCTGCGCCTGGGTCATCTGTTTCGCCGATGTGGTCGAACCGGGGGTCCCCAGATAGGTCTGACGGGTCGATGGCAGGGGACCCATGATCGTTACCCCGCCGATGAACGTCCCCGCCGGCACCCCGCCGCCGACCGGGTCCCAAGTGTATTCGCTGGTCGTCCCGTAGGTGTTCCCCTTGAGCATCAGGATCGCGCCGGACCCCGCGTAGCCCTTCTGGTAGATGTAGAGCGGGATGTTCGTCCCGCCCGGAACGTAGACGACGAACCCGGGGCTAACGACCCCGCCCGCCAGGTTCGTCCAGTAGTCCGACTCGACCATGATCAGTCACCGGCGGCGGGCGGTTCCCCACCCCAGTCGATGAAGACGACCTGGCCTAACGTGGCGCAGGAGATCCCGATCATCCACGGGTTGACGGCCGTGAACGTCCGCGCCTTCCCGGGACCGAGCGGAACCGCCGTGGACCCGTTAGGCCCGACGAATACCGTGTCGACGTTTGCCGGCACGTTCGGGTCCGAACCGTCCGGACACATCAGCGTCACCCGCCAGGCCGCGCGGTTCGGTCCGCTCGAGCCGATGAGCGCCGAGACCTTGGACGGGGCCTTCAGCGTGACCAGACGGTAGGCACCACCGGAGAGGATGCGAGGCATGGCTCACCCGCAGGCGGCCATGTCTTACGTCCGTCGGCTGATGATCGCGCCCGAGATGCCCTTCGACACCAGGGGAGCCGCCGCGTGGCCGAAGGCCCCACCGGACCCGCCGCCCTGGGCCTTCACCTGGCCCGCCGGGGTGACTCCGCCCTGCATTTCGGTCGAGGCCGGGGCAGGGGTCGGGGATCCAGCACCGTTCGCGGCGACCGGCTCTCCGCCGCTCACCTGGAGATAGGCGATGTAGTGGGTCGTCCCCGTCGAGAAGGTCATCTGGAACGTCTGGAAGGCGAACCCTCCGCCGTAGATCACGAACCCCGCCGAGGTCGTGTAGGTCGCGCCCGCCACGTTGGCGATCGCGGCCGCCGCGAACTGGCTGACCGTGGTGACCGTCGTCTGGAGCCAGGTCTTCCCGCCCACCGTGATCATGGTCAGGGAGGTGACCGTGGTCGTGGTCTCGGAGGCGAGGAAGATCGCGTCCGGCTTCACCGTCTTCGGGACGTAGGGGGTCATGTCCACGTTGGTCGTCCCGAGCGAGGCCGTCTCCTGCTCGTTGTAGACCACCTGGCCGCCCCAGTCCGTCGAGATGATGTACGAGTAGATCGAGGTGTAGGAGACCGTCACGCCGGCCGCGTAGGCCGCCGCGATGTTCCCCGGCATCTTGAACTTCAGCGAGCATGCGTTCTGGCCGAGCGGGACGAACAGGTAGGCCGTCACCGTCGACGTTCCCGCCGAGGCGAAGGTCGGGGCTGCCGCGACGTTCGGGTTGACGTCGGTGCAGACCGCCCACATGAACTCGGCGGTCTTCCGCCCGAGGACCTGGGACTGCAGGGGCCCGTTGGTCTCGGCCGAGATCTCGATGTCCGCCCCTCCGGATAGGAAAATGTCGAGCGCGTCCGATCCCGCCACCGGGGTCTCCGCCCCAGTCGCCGTCAGGACGCCGATGAACCGGAACCAGCCCCCGAGGACCCGGGGCTTGTTCAACGGCACCATGCCGAAAGGCGCGGTGTAGTTTCCCGCCGTGATCGCGTTCGTCAGGTTCGGCCCGTCAGAGGCCGACGCACCGTCGACGAACTGGAACGCCTGCCGGAAGCCCGTCAGTCCCGACATGGACTTAGGCCTCCAGGGTGTTCACGGCCTTCCCGAGGGCACCGTTCGACACCTTGCCGGCGATCAAGTTCGGGGCCTCGCCGATGGCGAAGCCGAAGAACAGGGTCGCGAGGGGCTTGAGGACGTATCCGCCCCACTCCCCCGCCTTCCCGCGCGAGGCCCAGAGGCCCGCTCCGATGCAACCCCAGATCAGGATGGCGATCAGGTCGGCGATGTAGGCCATGACGTTCGATGGTATCCCCGTCGCGCCGAGCGCGCCGTCGATCACCGTGCCGAGGGCGCCGGAGAGGCCGATCCCCGAGCTCGTGACGTAACCCACGATCAGCGTCAGGATCGGGACGATCCAGTCGAAGATCACGTCGATCAGTTCCATCGCAGCTGCCTTGCTGCCAGATTCGAGACCACCCAGGGCCGCCGCCGGAGTCGACATACGACCCTTAGGGGCGCGACCCTCCCCCGACGGTGTGGCTAACTGTTAGTCGCACCCATTTCCGGTCCGCCTTCGGCTTGCGCCCGGCGGCCAGATCGTCGGCCATTTGCGCGCTCCGCATCTCGTCGGCGAATCGCCGATCCCGCTCGGAGTGCTTCTGCTTCTGGACGATTTTCAGGTGCCGTTCGCAGTAGGCGGACCGGCTCCGGTTGGGGATGAAGACCCGGCAGATGACGCACCTCTTCCGGTGGAGGACCCCTCCTTTGACGGCCCAGCCATACCGCTCGTGTCGGTCGTGGTTGTCGGGTCCGTATCTCTCGCACCGCCAGCACGCTCCGCCCCCAGGGCCTCCTTCTCCGAACATTCTCTCAGCTCCATCGTCGAGATGTCCACCGTGACGTATCCGAGGAACTTCTGGTTCCCGATCGGCGACCAGACCATAAAGACGTGATCCTTGAGGAGCCGGCACGTCGCTCGGTAGTCCCGGTCCGGGTCCGTCGGGTCCTGCATCCAGGACGAGTAGTAGTCCAGCGCGTAGGGGTCCACCGTCGGCCCCACCAGGACGAGGTTCGCGTTCGACGTGATGTCCTTCGCGATGTTCGACGGCCGACGGCTCGAGAGCGCGATCCCGAGCCCCTGCTCCCGCCCATAGTTGATGTAGTCGTAGACCGACTGCGCGACGAACCCGCCCGCCGTTCCAGCTGCGTTCGCGGCGGTGAGCTCGTCGGCCTCGTCGGCCAGGACGAACCGTTGAACCCCGTCGTTAAGCCAGCCCCGAAAGAGCTTCTCGATGTAGGCCTTGTTCGAGACGTGGATCTCATACCAGGGGAGATACGGCATCCGGCGTTTCAGGGTCACTATCGGCGAGACGATCACGAGCTTCTCGCGGGGAGCGAGGAGCGGCGCCAGCGCCTCCATCAGCTTCGTTTTCCCCGTGCCCCGGCGGCCCAGGATCACGATGACGATGGGGCATACGCCCTCACTCGTCCGGTTGAGTTCCAGCTCCGTCGCCGTCCTCCGGGGGGTCCCCCAGGACCCGCCCTTCCGGTTCGTCCCCATCCAAGACCCCGCCCTCAAGAGGCAGCTCGGGCGCGGGTGTCGGGACCTCGCGCGCCTCGGTCGGGATCACGATGCTGATCCCCAGCGCGTCGACCACCTGCTCGAGGAACTCCGACATCGTGTAGACCATCGCCGCGAACCGCTCCGCGCTCTGCGACTGGACCCGGTCGCGGACTCCCGGCCACGCCTTAGAGAGCCCGGTAACCATCTGCGAGAGGTCGACCTTGAGTTCGTAGGGCAGCGCCGACTCCTCGATGTGATCCATGAACCGCTGCGATCGGAACGCGTCGAGATACTCCATGATCCTCTCCCGGTTGATCGTGACCTGGAGGTCCTGGGTGGCCTCGAAGATCTCCTCAAAGAACTCCCAGATCGCGTCGGCCTTCCGGTCGCGCTCCTCGTCGGCACCCTGGATGGGCGCGATCCGTCCCTTGGCGGGGGAAACGAGCGCGTGGGCGCGGATGTTCTTCCGAATCGCGGTCCGTTTCGCGCTCGACGGCATCAGTCGGGTCCCCCGATCGCGTCCTGGGAGCGATAGTCTCGGAAATAGACGTCGCGCGGGATCTGCTCATAGCACGCCTTACAGGTGGGAAGCCTGCCGTCGTCATAGACCGTCAATATCTCATGACGGCACGGGTCCGGAACCCTCTTACTGACGTAGTCGATCCCGACCATCTTAGGCCACCGCCGGCGCCGGGCCCGTGGGAGCAGCCGGACCCCGCGCCGCCTTCGCCGCCTTGGCGGCCTCCTTCTCGGCCTTCGCCGCCTCCCGCGCCTCCCGGAACTTCTTCAGGCGCGGGCTCTTGGGGACGTGGATGATCATGTGCAGCGCGATCTTCATCGCCATCATCCCGAACCCGAGGAAGCCCGTCAGCCCCGCCACGATCCGATCCGCATCCTCGGGCGACTTCGCCCGAAACACCTTGATCAGGATATTCGTCGTGAACCCGCGCATCGCCGTCCGGAATACGAACGCCTGGCCAGGGTCGATCTCGAAGACCTCCTTCGGCACCGGCGGAATTTCCAGCCAGCCCGTCAGCAGGTTGAAGATCGTCCCGATGAACCCGATGATCGTCGCCCAGAACCGCTCCGAGGTCTCCGGCGATACGTCCCACGTCTGCACCTGGGCGGCCTCGCCCGGGGTCGCCGGTGGCGTCGTGCCGACATCGCGGTATTTCACCCCGAAGCCCGATGCAAGGCGCTTGCCGAGCGGGATCTTGGCCTCCGGCGCCGGATTCGGGGCCGGTCCGGGAGTTTCAGCGGACGTCCCCGACGGCGCCGCCTCCGTTCCCGGGCCCGACGGTGCCGCCGACGCCGGAGTGGAACCAGGAGGGCGGTAGGACTCCTTACCGGGGACCGTTCGCCCCCAGATGTCGACGCGACCCTCGTTCCGCAGCTGACGGTAGATCGCGCAGCGGTTCCGGCTGACGTGGATGAGGGGCCGCATCTGGCCGGGCTTCTTCGGGTCCGGCTCAACATGGCCGAAAGGGCAACTGAATTTCGGCGTAGGTCATTCCCCCAAATACGCGGCAACAGCCGCGATGCCGATTCGTTCGACTAAGGCGACCGCGAGGTTGCACCTCTTGCAGAGGAGCGCGCGAACCTCGCCGGTTGAATGGTCGTGGTCTACGGCGAGCGCAATCTCAGGGCTCGCTTCTTTGCAGAGGAGGCAGACACCGCTTTGAGCCTGAAGCATCGTCGCGTAGCCGGCGTTCGTCATCGCGATACCCTCGCGCATCCAATTCCGTTCGCGCATCGCGGGGAGAAGGCGCTCCCTTTCCCGGTGGTATCGTTTCAATGCCGACGCGCGCACTCGGTCTCGATGGAGCGTTTTGTATTTCCGTTCGCGCTCGAGCGCGGCTGCGCGGTTCCCGCTCACGTCAGGGCCCCATTACGACCTTCGGCGGGTCGCCCATCGCGCGGCTGATGATCTCCCGCGTCTTGGTTTCCCCGAGGACGAGCTTCGCCAGCGATACGACCGTGACGACGGCGCTCTCGATGTTCTCGATGGTCGGCGGCGGAGGCGCCGGAAAACCGCTCATGACGGCCTCCGCTTGATTTCGTCCCGGATGTCCGCCAGGATCACGTTCGTCTCCTCGGCCGCCTGAAGGTAGAGCGCCGTGATCGCCTTCGTCTCTACCGCCGTGTCCATCATGAATTGAAGCACTCCCTGGATATCCGTGATCCCCGCCGCCTTCGCGCTCAACCGCGTCCCGAGACCCAGCTCCAGATGCGGCACGGGGTCCTTCCGTCGACTCACGATATCGCCCGAATTATCGCCCAAGTTCCCTCTCCTTCATCCGATGTTCGCGTTCCGCTTGTTCCCGGCCCTTCGCGGCGAAGTCCGCGAGGCCCGTGAAGATGTAGGGGCGGTCCTTCTTGGGCACCGCGCGGATGAGGGGGAGCCAGAAGCCCCGGAATACGATCAGCAGGTCCACCGCGACCGCGATGCCGGTGATCGCTAACTGGAAAAGCACGAGATCCAGGAGGAGCGTCTGGACGTCGGTCAAACTGGCGCCATCGGTCCGACCTATGGCCGCACGGCCTTAAAGACTTCCCGGGAGACCCCGCGCGCCTCCCCCGGTAGGGGTTAGAACGTACTAACACCGCCGTCCGGTGGCGCAGTTAGAATGCTTATCTTTCGGGGCGTCGTCCGAGTTCTATAGACTTTCCATCAATGCCAGTATCGAACAAACGGCCCCTGGAAGAATCCGAACGTGCTACCCTGCTTGGGGGCTTCCGCGATTACCCGGACGACCTCGACTCGATGACGGCCCGATGGATCTGGGCTGTAGGGTGCCACCCTTGGTCGTTCGCCCACCCCGAGGAGGCCCGCTGGCGACTCCTTCCGGAAGACGGGGAGATTTACGTCGACTATCTCCGAGCCAAGACCTACAAGCACACCCACCTCCTGCTCGATCCCGCCGTCCGCCCTTGGGCGGCCCAGTTCGTCGCCGAGGAGGCCGGCTATTCCGAGAGGGAGTACCTTCGGCGAACCGCGCGGTTCGGGAAGAAGATACATCTCGACGGCCTGACCTGCCGCGCGCTCCGGCACGATCGCATCTTCCTGACGCTGAGGGCCGTCGACTGGGATATGCCCGTCGTCGTGATGATGTTCGGCACCGACGCAGGAACCTTGATGGGCTATGCCGCCGGGGAACGGGCGAAGACCTACACGGCGTCTCTGAAGGCCCGTTCGTTCTGCTAACGCTCCTCGAGCGCCACGCGCGTGAGCGTCACCATGAACCGGCAGGCCGCATAGACGAAGGCGCCTGCGATGGAGAACCCCGCCGCCACCACCACCACCCAAATCTCCACGTTTTACCCCCCCCTTTCGGGCTCGGTTCGCCACATCTTGAACTTCTCAGGCTTAGGGATCGCCATGAATCCGGGCTCCGACGAGTGGGAGACGAGCCACGCAGAGTAGGACGGCAACTCGTCCCGGGTCGGGGCCTCGGGCGGGAGGGCCGTCTCCTGCTGGGTGATCGCCATTCTGGCCGCCCCTGCGTCCACGGTGCCCTCCTCCTTCTGCCGGATCGACCTGATGGCCGCCGCAAGGAGCGCGGAGAACTCCAGTTTCGTCCGTGCTACGAACTCGTAGTCCTCGAACGTGATCGAGCAGGTCACCCTCGCTTTGGGCCGGTGGTCGGTCCCCTTGAGTCGGCTCATATGCGTACGCCATCCCGGGAAAGGTGTAGGTGGTACATAGCGCTATACATACATACTACCGTATAACCAACTACAGCCGTACACCACTTTCTTGGTGGCGTACGCATAACTCGTCCCGGAGCATCCGAACAACCCGCCCGGAGGCCCTGGATCGGAGGAGGACCCACCGCTCAGGCATACAGTCGCGTTCTACGGCCTCTTCCAAGGTCAGGGTGCGCCCGGGCATATGTGAACCGTCCCGATCATCCATGGCTTGCCGCACACGGGGCACTTCCGGGGGGCGAAGGAGGCGGCGTCGGCGCGAGCTCTGGCCTCGTCCCGGTCCCGGAGGCGGTCGAGCCTCCGGGTGGTCGAGGGAGCGTCCTTGGCGCCCTGGTGGCTCATTCCCCCTCCCCCTCCTTCAAACTCGGCAAGCACCACAGGGGAAGGGGGG
>JAKIWI010000016.1:0-1871 GCA_022750115.1 Thermoplasmata archaeon | reverse complement strand
GCTCATTCCCCCTCCCCCTCCTTCAAACTCGGCAAGCACCACAGGGGAAGGGGGGGGTCCGCCCGAACGGCCTTAGCCGTCGGGGTGAAGGGGTGATTGTAGGGGCATATTTTGTAGTCCGGCCAAACCAAATGAACGCGTGCGTCATTTGTCAGAGGCTCTTCGTCCATCGGATCCTCGCACCCCGGGAACCCGCACCGCCCGCCCTCGGTTGGGGTCATGGGCCCCCCTCCCTTTCCGAAGCCCGTGGGGGGGCGGTCATGGCTTCGGCCTCAGGATGAAGTGACATACCGGACTCGGGGACTTCCGTTTCTTCCCGTCGGGTCGTTCCCAGTCCACCGATCCGAGCGAACGGATATCGGCGCCCGCTTGAACTAAGATCGAGATCCACGAAAACACCGGGTAGGCGAGAATGACGGTGCGACCCGCCTGGGCCTGCTCTACGCACTTCCGCGCCCACTTCGAGAAACCGGTCCCGGGCCCCTGGAACGGAGGGTTGACGTAGCATACCTTCCCCGGCCAATCCTCAGTTAGCCCATTCCAGCCGGCGGGCCTCGGGTAGGGGCAGGGGTCGAAGAAGTCTCCAAACTCGACCCGGAGCGCGTCGAGGCGATCCTTCGGAGTTAGCCAATAGCCCACGCGATCTTCGGTTCCCGGCAAGAGGGCTGTTTGCTTCCCGCTCACGCCCCCCTCCCGTCCTTCGCGCGAGATAGGAGGGCTTCGGCTTTCTGCTTGAGAACAACCGCGTTAACGCAGCAGTCTTCGTGAGGTTCGCCGGTGAAATAGTCGACTACCGCTTGCGCCAACTCCCCCACCCTCGCGTTCGCCCTATCGAGCGCATCGCTCCACGACTTGTCCGAAAGCGCCTTCCCCATCTTCATCGCCTCAATGATCGCGTTCGCTTCCGAGAGGGCGCGGTGGTGTTCTCGGCGGTCGATGGAACACCAACTCTTACAGATTCTACCGTGAGCCGCGCAAGCCTCGCACCCCGCCGCTGAGGTGGGGGGCGTCATGGCAACCTCCGGACTCGAATCCTGTAGTTGTGTAGAGCTTCCTTGAAGTGCGTCCAGCATAAGAGGCGGAGTGTCGGTTCGTTGGACGGGTCGACCTCGGCCAGGACGTACCGCGCCGACGGCTTGCGACTTCCGCCGTGCCATTCCTCGCAGTCGGTCTTAGGAGCGGTCACTTCCCACCCCCCTCGGATCGGGCCAGCGCGGCTCTCGCGGAAACGCTGTAATCGCAACACCCATCGCCCTTACAACCGTGGACTTTGGCTACGTAGAGCATTCGCCTTAGTGCCCCCTCCAGTTCGCGGATTCGCGCGTGGAGGTCGGCGTCATGCTTCTTTGAAGGAAGCAGATTCCCGTAGCCCGGCGCTCGTTCGTAGTATTGCTCGCACTCCGTCGGCGTCTCGGCGGGCGTCACGGGCCGAACCTCACGAAGAACGTGGCGATGACAAAGACGCCACTCCCGATGATGGCGAGGAATACCAAGGTATCCAAGGCGTCGTCGCTCACTTCCCCCCCCCCTCCTTCGGCGCGACGTAGGCGGGGCCGTCATCGGCTTTCGCCTCGGGCCTCGAAGCGGGGGGACTGGAACTGACCTCGAAGTCAAAGACCCGAGGACATGGATGGCGGTCCCATCCTCGCACGTATCTCCACCCCTTCGGAATCTTAACCGTGTCCCCGTTGCCAATGTCGAGCGTGTCATATCCCTTGCTGGGGTCGCTCTCGGTCCAATACTCGCGCATCCCACAATAGACGCAGGAGTTGAACGGGTCGCTCGCAAATACCTTCTTGTGGCCGTTGTCTGGCCCGCACCGCGCGCACCGAGGAGAGGGCGTCACGGCTTCTTCCTCGGGCGGCGCATTA
>JAKIWI010000009.1 GCA_022750115.1 Thermoplasmata archaeon | reverse complement strand
CCGTGCGAAACCGGCGCACGGTGTAGCAGTTGTACAAACAAAGGTGACAGGAGACGGACGACACTATATATACGGGTGGACCGATGAGCTTAAACCGCTCCATGAAGGCTCACAGCTCCTCCTCGACGAAATCCTCGTCGACAAGTCTCTCCCAGAAGGCCGCTCTGAAGACTCCTCCGAAGCCCCTCGCGAAGCCGGCGACTCCAAAGGAGAGCGACAACGCTCCCCAGGCCTCGGCCTGCCCCGAGTGCGGGTCGAGCCATCTCACGCGCGACGACATGCGCGGCGAGATCGTCTGCGCCGACTGCGGTCTCGTCGTCGACGCCTCCGCCCTCGTCTCCGACCGCGGTCAGCGCGGGTCGAAGGAGGACACGGGCCGTGAGGCCCGCGGTTGGGGACCCGTCATCTCCCCGCTGATGCCCGACAAGGGATTGTTCAGCGAGATCGGCGTGCCCACCCGCGACTTCCAGGGGAACTCCCTCTCGCGGCACGCTTCACTCAAGTTCTACCACCTGCGGAAGCTCAACCACCGCCTCCGGGCGGCCCGAACCCACCAACGGAATCTCGTCGTCGCCCTCGGCGAGCTGAACCGTCTCGCCGGCGTCCTCGGCCTCTCTCGGGAGGTCAAGGAGTCCGCGACGTACATCTACCGCCGCGCGCTGGAGCACAAGGCGACCCGCGGCAAGAAGATCGTCGCGCTCGTCGCAGCGTCCGTCTACGCGGCGTGCCGCCAGTGCCACGTCCCGCGGACGATGAAGGAGATCATCTCCCACTCGAAGGCCACGAAGATCGAGGTCGGCCGAGCCTACACGCTCCTCGCCCGCGAGCTCAAGCTGGGCCTGAAGCCGGTGGAGCCGCGCGACTACCTCGTGCGGTTCACGCAGGACCTGAACCTCTCGAAGGAGGTCCGCCACAAGGTCCTCGAGCTCCTCGAGCAGGTCGAGCAGGTCTACTCGACGTCGGGCGTGCTGCCCAACGGAATCCTCGCGACGATCATCTACATCGCGTCGAACCTGATGGGGGAGCCGCGGAGCCAGGACCGGATCGCGGCGGTCGCGAACGTCACGCCCGTGACGATCCGCAACCACTACAAGGAGCTCCTCGACCTCCTGGGTCTGCCGAAGAACCTCACCAACCCGCAGGCCCGCGGCACCACACCCACGCCGCTGCCGCGGCCGTCGGTCTTTGAGGAGACCTCGGTCAGCGCGGGCCACTAGGCCCGTTCGGTCGGCCAACCGTTTTACTCCGCGGCCCTTGCCACGGGCGTGGCGACGGCCGCGGCACCCCTCAGCTACTCCTCGGTCCGGGCCTACCTCGAGTGCCCGCTCCGCTGGAAGTACCTCTACATCGACCGCCTCTCGGAGGCGCCCCGAGGGTACTTCTCGTTCGGGCGGACGATCCATTCCGTCCTCGAAGGCGCGATCCGACCCCTCGTCCTCCCGAGCGCGCGGCGCACGCCGACCGGGCGCGCCCAGCGGACCCTGGAAGACTTCCATCCGGGGTCCGTGGGGTGGCCCGAGGCGACTCGGGCCGCGCTGCCGAGCGTCGAGTCGGTGCTCGCGGCCTACCAGCGCGCCTGGGTCTCCGAGGGGTACAACTCCGCGGAGGAGGAGGCGCGCTACCGGCTCCTCGGCGCGGAGATCTTGCAAAACTACTGGCGCGGTCTCGTCCACGACCCGCCCCAACCTGTCGCCGTCGAAGAGCACCTGGAGGCGACGTGGGACGGGATCCTGGTCCACGGCTACGTCGACCGGATCGACCGGACGCCGACGGGCGGCCTCGAGGTCGTCGATTACAAGACGACCCGGGACCTGTCCGAGGCCGACGCGCGGCAGTCGGACCAGCTCACGCTCTACCAAGTCCTCGTCGGGGAGAACTTCGCCGACCCCGTCGAGAAGCTCACCCTCTACCACCTCCGTTCGCAAACCCCGCTGAGGACCGACGCCCGCGGCCGAGGAGCGCTCGATGAGCTCCACGGGCGCGTCACCTCTGTGCGCGACGGCATCCGGAGCGAGGAGTACCCGCCGACGCCCGGTCGGCAGTGCCCGCGGTGCGACTTCCGCGGGATCTGCCCGGCGTTCAAGGAGGTACCCGATACGGAACGCGACCGCCTCGGTGGGCTCGTCGACCGATTCCGCGAGTTGCGCGAGCGGGAACAGTCGCTGAACCAGGAGCTCGCGGCCACCGCCGAAGAGTTGCACAAGGCCGCCGAGCAACTCGGCGTGCACCGGATCCCGGGAACTCGGATCGTGGCGATCCGCAGGCGGGAGGAGACGTGGCGGTTCGACGGCACCGAGGTGGACCGGATCCTGGCCAACCACCCGGTCGCGGGCGCCATCGACCGGACCGACCCCAACGCCGTCCTGCGGCTCGCGAAGCAGGGCGACCTTCCGGCCGAGGCGCGCCAAGCGATCACCGCCGCCGGCAGCCGCCGGACGCGCTGGTACTGGGAACTCGAGCGATAGGAGGTCCCGTCCGGCGCGGATCGCCGCGAAAACGATATCCCCCGAACGTTGGTTCGCCCGATATGGGGATACCCCTCTCGACGGAGGAGCGCGTCGCTCCCGTCGCGGCCGGTTCGCCCACCATCACCACCGTCTGCTCCCACTCTTCGCTCCAGATCTTCCACGGAGCCCGCGCCGAGGGGTACCGGACGCTCGGCATCTGCGCGGGCACGCCGCCGCGGTACTACGAGGCGTTCCCGCTCGCCCGGCCCGACGAATTCCTCTCGGTCCCGACGCTGCCGGACATCGTCGGCGCAGTGCCCCGCCTCAAGGCCGCGACCGCCGTCCTCGTTCCGCACGGCTCGTTCGTCGAGTACCTCGGTCCGGAGCGGTTCGCTTCCCTCGACGTGCCGGTGTTCGGGAACCGGGCGGTGCTGGGCTGGGAGTCGGACCGGGAGAAGGAGCGGATGTGGCTCGAGTCGGCGGGTGTGCCGATGCCGCGCCGCTACGCGACCCCCGCGGACGTCGAGGGTCCGGCGATCGTGAAGTATTACGGGGCGAAGGGAGGGAAGGGATTCTTCCTCGCGAAGAACCGCGAGGCACTCGACGGGTTCCAGCCGACCGGGCCCCACGTGATCCAGGAGTACGTCCTCGGGACGCGCTACTACTGCCATTTCTTCTACTCGCCGCTGTCGACCGAAGGCTACCGAGTCGGGAACGGGTCGCTCGAACTCCTCGGCATGGACCGACGGGACGAGGCGAACATCGACGAATTGTACAAGCTCGGCGCGCAGGAGGAGCTCCTGCGCGCCGGCATTCGTCCAACGTTCGTTGTGACGGGGAACGTTCCCGTCGTCCTCCGCGAGTCGCTGCTCCCCCAGGTGTTCGACGTCGGCGCCCGGATCGTGGAGCGGTCGATTGAGCTATTCGGCGGGATGGTCGGCCCGTTCTGCGTCGAGGGGATCATGACCGAGGAGCTCGTGTTCAAGGTGTTCGAGATCTCGACGCGCATCGTCGCCGGGACGAACGTCTACGTCCACGGTTCGCCGTATTCCGACCTCGCGGCGCCCGACCTCTCGATGGGCCGCCGCATCGCCCTCGAGCTGAAGCGGGCCCGGACCGAGGGACGCCTGCGCGAGATCCTCAGCTGAGAATCGCGCCAGCGCCGAGTTAAGAGCCGAATCAAGTTCCGACCGTCTCCATGCCCCTCGCCGTCGAAGCCCGCGCCCTCTCGAAGACCTACACCCACTCCGGGAAGTCCACGGTCGCGCTGGCGAACGTCGACCTCGCGATCCCGACCGGACGGGTCTACGGGCTCATCGGGCGAAACGGCGCGGGCAAGACGACGTTCGTGCGGATCGGAGCGACGCAGCTGGCGCCGACGTCCGGCACGATCTCGGTCCTCGGACACGACGTGATGACGGAGACGCGGGAGGTGCGGACGCACATCGCCGCCGTCCCCCAGGAATCGAGACCGCTCTATTTCCTGAACGTCGACGAGCTGGTCTACCTCTACCTCACGATCCGGGGGATGGACCCGCGCGACGCGCGCCGGCGGACGAACGCCATCCTCGACGAGCTCGGTCTCGCCTCGGTCCGCAAGAGCCTCGTGAACCATCTCTCCGGGGGGATGCGGCGCCGCGCGATGGTCGCGATGGTGCTCGCCTCCGACGCCGAGGTCCTCTTCCTCGACGAGCCGACCACCGGACTCGACCCCCTCGCCCGCCGCGAGGTCTGGGCGGCGATCCGCCGAGCGATCGGGGACGGGCGCACCGTGCTCCTGACGACGCACTACCTCGACGAGGCGGAGGCGCTCTCGAGCCGCCTCGCCCTCCTCGAGGGGGGCCAGGTCCGGCTCGAGGGGAGCCCCGCCGAGATCCGCGACCGGGTCCGCCAGCCGTACCGGATCGTGGTGAGCGGAGTCCTCGGCCGCGCCGACCTCGAGCCCTACGGCACCGTCAGCTCGGTCGAGGGCGGCTACCTCGTGTTCGCGAAGGAGTCGCCGGCCCGCGAGCTCGCGCAGCTCGCCCTCTCGAAGGGCGCGAAGGTGTCGCTCGGCCCGGTCACCTTGGAGGACATCTTCCTCCAGGTCGTCGGGCGGGCGATCGACTCCGACGACGCGGGCGAGGCGGAGGCATGAGCGAGCGCCACCGGCTCCGCAGCCTGCTCCGCCTCGCCTACATGAACGGCGTCGTCCCAATGCGGACGCAGCCGTTGTACCTGCTGAGCGTGCTCGCCTCGCCGCTCTCGTTCCTGTTCTTTGTGACGATCGCCTCGGGCGGGGTCCTGCTGCTCTACGGCATCGCCGGTGGCATGGTGCTCACGGTGCTCTCGATCGGCACGTCGCTGCAGACCGACATGTCCCACTACCGGTCCGACCTCAAGTTCCAGGACGTGATCGTCGCCTCGCCGGTCGAGGCGCCGATCTACGTTGCCGGCTTCGCGCTCTCCGAGCTGATCTACTCGATCCCGGGCCTCGCCGTGTTCATCGTCCTGTGGGCGATCAACGCGCCGGTCACCCTGATGGCCGGGCTCACGATCGTGGGCGTCCTGTTCATCGTCTGGGGATTCTCGAGCGCGCTCGGCTTCACGCTGGCGACGTACTTCGCCGACGTCCGGGAGACGTTCGTGTTCTCCTCCCTCGTCTCGCTCGGCCTCTCCGTCCTCCCGCCGGTGTACTACCCGATCACGTCGATCCCGGCGACGTTCCGATGGCTCGCCTACCTGTCTCCCACGACGTACGCGGCGTTCCTCCTGCAGGGAGCGTTCGGCCTGAAGTCGGTGCCGTTGTCGGACGGACTGGTCGATTGGGGCGTGCTGATCGCCGCGAGCGTGGCGCTGCTCGTGATCGCGGGCCTGAAAGCGCGCTGGCGCGACCCGTAGGCATGCGGAGCGCGGTTCCGGCCGTCGAGAATCGGGGAACGCTCTCGTTTCGTCAGAGCACTTATGTACGGGGACACTGCTCGCGCGGCTCGCATGCTTTCGTTCGCCGACCATCGGTCGTTTTCGACCCCGGAGGATCGGTTCCAGCGCTGCACGTTCTGCGGAAAGGACCTCGTCGTCCTGCCCAACGACCGGCGGGGCGGAGCCTGCTTCGATTGCCTCTCCCTGATGGGACCCGACCCGATCCCGTGCGCGGAGTGCGGCGCGGACGTGCCGCTCCCGCAGCGCGCCTCGGGCTGCCCGCGGTGCGGAAGCCTGCTGCTCCCGTAGGCTTCTCCGTCGACCGCGATAGACTTATTCGGCGCGGCCCGTCCGCGGCCCGGGAGGTGCCGAGGTGGCTCAGTCCGGTACGGCGCGAGTCTGGAAAGCTCGTGGCGGAATACGCCTCGGGAGTTCAAACGCCGGCGTCGGACGGACCGGCGCGGTGGGAATTCTCCCCCTCGGCGCTCTCCCCCCGGCGGCCCGATGAGCGTCCATCCCCGCCAGGGAACACCGGCCCTCCTCCAGATCGGCGCCATCCTCTTGCGGCTCAGCGGGAAGGAGGCGCTCTCCGAGGTCTCCCGGTACTTGCGCGCCGAGTTCCCCCACTACCGGTGGGTGGGCGTCTACACCCTCCACGGTGAGACGCTCCGGCTCTCGGGCTGGGACGGGGACCAGCCGACCGAGCACGTGGAGATCCCGCTCGGCCGCGGGGTCTGCGGTCGCGCCGCGCGCGAGCGAACGACCGTGATCGTCGAGGACGTTCGCACGGCGCCCGAGTACCTCGCCTGCTTCCTCGAGACGCGGGCGGAGATCGTGGTGCCGATCCTCGACGGGGAGCGGGTCCTCGGGGAGATCGACGTCGACGGCAACGAGGTCAAGGCGTTCGACGGGAGCGACGCGTCGTTCCTCGGACACGTCGCGGCGAAGCTGATCGCCCCGGCGCGCGACGTCGTGGACCCGCCGCCAAGCGCCGCGACATCGTCCGGCGCGCTGCCCGTAGTGCGCCCGTAGCGTCGAACGGGGGGAACTCCCCCGCGCGCCTCGGCCTTGGGCGTCCGACCTCGACCGCCATCTGGGTCAGCGCGCGGGTCAGCTCGTCGATGATGGGGAGGTCCGCGGTCTCCGCGGTCCGCGACAGCGGGTTCAGGTCGATGGCGATCACCTTCTTCCCGAGGCGGCGGAGCGCCAGCGTCCGATCCCCATCCTCGAGCGGAACGAGGCAAACGTCCGCCGCGAGGATCCCCCGCCGGTCCACGATGGCCCGGTCGCTCGGAAGTCCCGGTATCCGCCCCGTGGCGACCAGGCCGAGGACGTCCCGGACACCGGCCGCCTCGAGGAGGTGAGCGATCTGCCGCACCCGCGTGGGGGTGCGGTGGAACAGGTTCACCTCGACCCGGAGCGAGGGAACGGCCCGCTGAAGGCGAGCGACCTCGGGGGCCGCGAGCGCCGCGACGTTGCCGTTCACGGAGATCACGGGAGTCCGGGCGTTCACGAGCCACCGGGCCGCCGCGCGGATCGCCCGGCGGGCGCTGGGCGTCGTCCGCTCCCCGAGGAAGTAGTCGAACGCCTCGCCCCGGCCGTGGGCGATCAGCCCCTCGGGCGCGACCAATCCGCTCCGCGCGAGCTCGGCAAGGGTGGCGCGGGTTCGCAAGCTCCGGTAGCGCGGGTGACGGGGGGAGATGCGGGTCATGCGCGCGAGGCGATCCCGGTCTACGGTTCCGTCGACGGGGGCGCCGGTCGCTCCCCGTTCGTCGAAGTTGGGGCGCCGAGCCCGGCATGGGACTCGAGGGCGGCGACCCTCGCCTCGAGCGGTGCGAGTCCGTCCTCGATCGTCTTCTGGACGACGAGCTTCAGGCTCTCCTCGAGCGCGACGATGTCCCGCCCGAGGTCGGCGATCCGCCGGGCGTTCTCGTTGAGCAAGAGGCGGGTCTGGGTCGCGACCCGGTAGGTGTCGCTGACGTCCTTCAGGATCTGCCGGGAGCCCTGCGCGAACGTCTCGATGGATTCTCCGACGGGCTTCCACTTCACGTCGAGGTTCTCCGAGACCGCGTCGCCGACGGATTTCACGAGGCGATCGTTGGCGTCGGCGAGGCCCTTGTCGACGCGGGCGAGCAGGGTGGTGTCGAGCGCGTCGAGCCGGGAACGGACGTCGGACTCGGCGGCGCTCTGGTGCTCCTCGAACCGGCCGAGCCGGTCGTCGAGCCCCTGGAGGCGCGCGACGAGATTCGAGTAGGCAGTGCCGATCAGCGTGTCGAAGTGGGTGTTGGTCGATTCCTGCGAGCGGAGGAGGAGATGGAGGACCCAGTGCTCCTTTCCCTTGACCTCGCCGAAGGCGCTCTTCTCGAGACGGTCGCGGGCGTCTCGGTTGTCGATGAGCTGCTGGAGCTCCTTGAGGACCTCGACCCGGAGCGTGGACGCGCCGGGTGGGGCGGCCGGTCGCCCGCTCATTCGTCGTCGAATGGGGGTCCGTCCACTATATAGGTTGGTGTGGGGGCAGAACGAAACCGGGGCCCGGCTCCCGCGAACCGGCGCCCGCCCGCGCCGAAGTATCAGTGGTGGGACGGCGCCGGGAAGAAGGTTCGCTTCGAGCGTGTGCGTCTAAATACCACGCTCTCCGAGAACAGTCGCCGCTCCCCGCGGGACACTGAAACAATGAGAGGGAACCAGCGCGTTCGGACGATCTACCTCGCCACGACGGTTTTGGCCTTGGCCTTGGCGGGAGGGTTCGCTCTTGCGGCCGTTCTGACCAGCACGACCACGAACCAGAGCGCGAACTACTACCAAGGTGGGAACACGGGGGCGAACGGCTACTCGTCGGCAACGCTCTCGGTCTCCACGGTCCCGGCCGCCATCGCGGCGTGCACGTCGGGTACGAAGACCGGCGCGAGCTCGGCGGGCACGGTCACCTTGGTGCTGTCGTCCACGACGGGCGGCACGGTCTGCACGACCGGCGACTTCGCGGAGGAGTTCGTTTTCTCGTTCTCCGCCACGATCACGACCCAGACCAACGCGATCACGGTCACGACCCAGGTGGGCGCGGGGAGCGTTGAGACCAACTCGGAGTCGGTCACCCTCGGAACCGGCTCGAGCAGCGCGTTCACCCAGTCGGTCGACGTCTTCGTCGACTACGGCGCCGTCAACCCACCCGCGGGCGGTGTGACGGTCCTCGACACGGTCGTCCAGTAGACGGCCTCGTCGTCCCGAGGGGAGGGTTTCCCCCTCCCCTCCCCCCAACCCTCGACGCAGCCAACGCCGCGTCGGCGCCCGCCAGGGCCGTTTCCAGTCGGCCGACAGGACTATCCTCGGGAGTTGAGTCTCCGCGACCCGGGACATGGTCTCGCAGGGTGCGCCGGCGGGTGGCCGGGCCACTGGGGCCGCTCCCACGCCGTCTCCCCCACCGACGGGGCGTTCGGAAGCGGACTCGCCCAAGCCGGGCCCCCTGGCGGGGTGGCAGGAGCGACTCCCCGATGCCGTTCCTCTCCTGCTCCTCGGCGGCGCGGCGCTCGTCCTGGCCGTGGTGGCCCACGCCCTGACCGGCGCGGGACTCGTCGCGGGCCGGGTGCCCCTCTGGTCGACGTTCACCGCCGTCGGTGGGGTCGTGTTCGCGGGCGGAGTCACCGTGATCCTCGCGGGAGGCGACGAGTACCTCGGCGAGAGCGCCATCGTCTGCGACCCGACCGCCCGGCGGTCGAATTCCACCTGGTCGGCGACCTCGATCCTCGCGGGGCTGGAGTACGATGAGAGCTCGATTCCCGTTCGCGCACCCTCGGCGGGGCCGTCTCCTCCGATCCGGGGCCTGACCGTCCCCACCGTGGCGGAGCCTCGGCGACCCTCCCCTCCGCCGCCGACCACGGCGCCGGCCGAGCGGGTGGAACCACGAGCCCCGGGCGAGGTCGAGAAAACGATGCGCGACGTGGAGACCGCGTTGGACGAGATCCTCCACTCCGCGGAACGGCCTGCCCCGGCGCCGGTGCGGCCGAGCAAAGGCCCCGCGAAGTCCTCGCCGGCCCCCAGTGTACTCCCCGCGGCGCGCCTCCCGCGAGCGGCCCCTCGGAGCCCCGCACCGGCACTTCCGCCCCGTCCGACGCCGTCTCCCGTTCGATGCACGGGCTGCAGCGCCCTCATCGTGCCGAAGACGGGCAACGAATCGTGCACGGTGTGCGGGGAGCCGCTGTGCGCGGGCTGCGAGATCCGTGCCCGCGCCGCCGGTCACAAGGGCGTTTGCCCCAACTGCGACAGCCTGTTGTTCCGATCCGGGGGCCGGCCGTGAAGCCCTCGACCCCGTGGATCGTCGTCGCCGCGGCGCTGCTGCTCGTCGTCGTCGGGTCGGCCCCGACGGCGCGCGGAGCGGTGCTGACGGTCCTCCCGGTGAGCGAGTCGATCCGAGAGTACGAAGTCGGCAGCGACGGGGCCAACGGCTACTCGGCCGCGACGCTCGCCGTGACCACCGTGCCGGGGGGAACCACCGTGTGTACCACGGGAACGAAGAACATCCCCCTGACCCTCGGCTCCGCGAACCTGGTGTTTTCCTCGTCCACCGGGGGGACGACCTGCACGGCGGGGGACTACGCGGTCGAGCTCACGCTCTCCTTCTCCGCGACGATCGCCACCCAAACCAACGCGTTCCATGTCACCACGGCGAGTGGCGGGGGGGCGCATGGATTCAATTCGGAGGCCGTGAAGTTGGGCGTTCTCGGGCTCCCCCTCCCGATGGTCGCGACCGTACACATCTACGTCGACTACGGCTCGGTCTCCGCACCGACCGGTGGGATCGACCTTCTCGACCTCGCCATCGTCTGATCCGGCGGGCGAAGGCGCTCCCTGGGCGCGAGCGCCCCGTCCCGGCCCGAGGGTCACGAAGGCGTTCGTTCGGGTTCGAACCCGGGCCCGAGCAGCTCGCGGGCGATGAGCAGGCGCCGGATCTCGCTGGTCCCCGCGCCGATCTCGAGCAGCTTCGCATCGCGGGCGAGACGCTCGACCGGATAGTCCCGGGTGTAGCCGTAGCCGCCGTGGACCTGGATGGCGTCGAGGGCGACGCGCGTGGACGCCTCGCTGGCATAGGTCAGGGCGGCGGCGCTCTGGCGACCGCTCCGTTTGTCCGACTGGACCGAGGCGAGGGCAGCGAACATGAGGAGCCGCGACGACTCGAGCGCGAGGTACATGTTCGCGAGCTTCTCCTGGATGAGCTGGAAGCGTCCGATCTTCTCCCCGAACTGCTCGCGCGTTCGGGCATACTCGGTCGAGAGAGCGAGGCACTCCGCGATGATCCCGACCGGGATCGCGCTCAACACGGCGCGTTCGACGTTCAAGCCGCCCATCATGATCGCGACGCCCGCGTTCTCGGCGGCGAGGAGCTGGTCGGCGGGAACGCGGACGTCCTGGAACGCGAGCTCGCCGGTCGGCGACCCTCGCATCCCCATCTTGTCGAGCGCCCGCGCGACCGAGAATCCGGGCGAGGCGCTCTCGACCACGAACGCCGAGATCCCGCGCGCCCCCCTCGAGGGCTCGGTCTTCGCGTAGACGATCAGTGTGTCCGCGACGGGGCCGTTGGTGATGAACTGCTTCGAGCCGTTCAGGACGTAGTGCTGCCCGTCGCGGCGCGCGGTCGTGGTGATCCCGACCGCGTCCGAGCCGGCGCCGGGTTCGGTGAGGGCGAGGGCTCCGACTTGGTCGCCCTTGAGGAGCGGAGGTAGGAACCGCCGGCGCTGGGCATCCGTCCCATTGCGGGCGAGGTTGTCGGCACACAAGTTCGCGTGGGCCCCGACACTCAGAGCGAGCGCCGGGCTCGAGCGCGCGATCTCCTCCAGAACGACCGCCTGGGCGGTGTACGGGAGACCGAGCCCGCCAAACTCCTCGGGCACCGTCAGGCCGAGGAATCCCGCCTCCCCGAGGGCCCGGAAGACGTCGCGAGGGAACCAGTCCTCGCGGTCCATCCGCGCCGCGATCGGGCGGATGTTCCGGTCGACGAAGCGGCGGGCCGCCGCCTGCAGGTCGCGCTCGATCTCCGAGAGGGCGAACTCCACGTTCCGGCGAAAGCGGCCGAAGGATAACCGTTGCCGCGCCGTCGCGCTACGCCGCCGCGGCGCGCCCGACCTCGAGCCCGAGGTGGGTCTGCCAGGCGGTGACGGGCCGGGGATGGTCGGTCCGGTAATGGGATCCCCGGCTTTCGGTCCGCGTGCGAGCGGCCGTCGCGATCAGAAGCGCGGTGAGGGCGACGTTCGACCCGGGGGAGGGGAGGTCGCCCGGGGTCGCCGCCTCCAGCTCGTGGAGGATGGCCGCCAGCTTCCGCACCGCGGTCCCGAGCCCCGGGCCGGTCCGGACGATCCCCACTTCGCGCCACAGGGTCGACCGAAGCTCCGCCCACGTAGCGGTCTCGAGGGGGCGCCCGCGCCCCGGGCCGAGCCGGACCGTCGCCCGCCGTCGAAACTCCGCCGGACCGCCTGTGGTAGGGTGGAGGAGTTCCCGCGCCACCCGTTCCCCGAACACGAGCCCCTCGAGCAGTGAGTTCGAGGCGAGGCGATTCGCCCCGTGGACGCCGGTGGCCGCCGACTCGCCGACCGCGAACAACCCCGGCACCCTGCTGTGCCCTTCGAGGTCGGTCGCTACGCCTCCCACCGTGTAGTGCGCCGCCGGAGCGACCGGGATCCGGTCGCGCGACGGGTCGAGGCCGTAGGCCGCGAGGAACCGGGTGATCGTCGGAAACCGGGCGAACAGCCGGTCGCGGGGGATACCCGTCGCATCGAGCCAGACGCAGGGTGCTCCGGTGCGCCGCAGTTCGAGGTGAATGGCCCGGGCGACGACGTCGCGCGAGGCGAGCTCGGCGGCGGGGTCGTAGCGGAGCACGAATCGCTCCCCGGCGTCGTTGCGAAGGAACGCCCCTTCCCCCCGGATCGCCTCGGTCATCAGGAACCGGGGGGCGCCGTCTCGGAAGAACGTCGTCGGGTGGAACTGGACGAACTCGAGGTCGGTGACCGTCGCGCCGGCTCGAAAGGCGATCCCGATCCCCTCTCCCGTCGTCACCGAGGGGTTCGAGCTGTACTGGTAGAGTCCCCCCGCGCCGCCCGTGGCCAGCACGACGGCTCCCGTGTCGACGGTCTCGACCCCGCTCCCATCGTCGCGGGAAAGGGTGGCGGCGAGGCCGCCGTCCCGGCGTTCCAACCGCCGCAGGACGGTCCTCTCCCGCGCCTCGATCCCCTCGGCGAGCGCCCGGCTCCGCAGCGTCTCCTCGATCTGAAGGCCCGTGGCGTCGCCCCCGGCGTGGAGGATCCGGGACCGGGAGTGGGCTGCCTCTCGGCCGAGCGCCACGTGGCCTTCGACCGTGTCGAACGGGACCCCCATCCGGACCAGGTCCGCGATGCGCCGTGGCGCCTCCTCGGTCAGGACGCGGGCGGCCGACCGGTCGACGAGCCCGCCGCCCGCCCGCTCGGTGTCGGCGAGATGGCGGTCGACCGAATCGTCCGACCCGACCGCGGCCGCGATGCCGCCCTGGGCGTAGCGGGTGTTCGATTCCTCGAGGCGCGACTTCGTGACGACGGTCGGTCGGAGCCCGAGCTCGCGCGCCCGCAGCGCGACGTAGAGCCCCGCGATGCCGCTTCCGACGATCAGCGGGCCACGACTCGCCACGGGCGGCCCACGCGACGAACGGCTAAAGAGCGACGCGGGGGGGACGCCCGTATAGGCCGGTCGCGCTGCCTCAGCTCCCATGCGCGCCGACGACCCGACGGAGCTCGTGCCGGCGGGACCTTCGGTCCGCGAGGCCCCGGAGCTCGCCGCCGAACTCCTCGGTCGGTACCGGAGTCACCGGCCCGTGCGGGGGGTCGGGGTGACCGACCTGATCGACCCGCGGCCGGCGTACTGGCGGGTCGTTTCCCCCATCCCCCCGACGCCCGAACAGTTCGCACGCCTTCGTGCGGGCCAAAGCCTCCACGAGACCCTCGGCCGGCGGCTCGGGCCAGCGGCGACGCGGGAGTTCCGGGTCCGACGCGACGGCATCGTCGGCCGGATCGACGTCCTCGACGGCCGCCCGATCGAGCTGAAGTCGACCGACTCGCCGCCGCGGGAGGGCGAGGACCTTCGCGCGTCGCGGCCCTCGTACCTCGAGCAGCTGGCGATGTACGCTGCCCTCGTCGACCGGACCGACGGCCGTCTGGTCATCGTGCGCGCCGGCGCACCAGGCCCCAGTCCGGTCGGAGTGTGGGACCTTCGACTCCGGGACCCCGTCGCGGTCCGGGCCGAAATGAACGCTCGGGCGGCCGCCTTGCGGACCGCCCGTGACCGGCACGATCCGAGCGGGCTGCCCCGGTGCGCCTGGTTCGACCGCGGGTGCCCCTACCGGCGCGCCTCCGCCTGCGACTGCTCGGGGCAGGAAGTACCCCTATCCCCCGCGATCCTCGACGCGGTGGAGTCGCCCCTCCCGAACCCTTCCGAGGGCCAGCGGATCGCGGACTTGCTCGACCAGCCAACCCCGCCCGCGACCGAGGTGGCGCGGTTCCGCGAACTTGCCTATCCTCGGAGAGCATTCTTCGACTCGTGGGCCGAAGAGGCGACTCCGCCGGGGGTCCCCGAGGCGGGCGAGCCCGACGAGACCTGGAGCGCGCTCCACGCCATTCTCGAAGATGGCCCAGCGGGGGAGTACGAGCTCCGGTACGCCCCCTCGGGCACACCCGAGGAGCCGGTCGAGTGTTTTCGCTCCGAACCGTGCCTCGTGAAGAGCACGCGGGCGGCTCGGCCCATTCCTGCCGCGTCTCTCGCGGCCGACCGGCCGCACTACCTACTCGAGCTCGCGCTCCGCTGCGGGGGCCTCGGTGTGTCGGCGGGATGGCTCATCCTGGGGCTGGAGCGAGTCCCCTCCGAGGGGGAGTGGATCCGGGTCCAACGCGTGCAGTTCCGGGAACCGTCGCGATTGACCGACCTCGTCGGACGGCGGGCGGCGCAGCTCACGGGCGCACGGCGCCGGGGGGGGGCCGCTGGCTTGCCGCGCTGCCCGGCGTGGATGTTCGAGGGGTGCCCTCACCGCGGGGTCTGTGGCTGCGGTCCAGGGACGGCTCCCGGTGGGGAGTAGCGGAAGATCCGCGAACGCCCGACAACCTCGAACCCGACGGACGTGTAGAGGAGCCACGCCGGCCGGTTCGTCTCGGTCACCCAGAGTCGCGCGGTCGTGAAGCCGAGGGCGGTCAAGGCTCGAAGACCCCACAGCACGAGGAACTTTCCGAAGCCCTGCCGGCGGTGGGACGGTTCGACGAGGAGGTCGAGGAAGACGGCCGTCCTCGGGTCGTGTTCGGCCGTCAGCAGTGCGCCCACCAGCGCCCCGTCGTCTTGCACGAGGGCCGTCGAGGCCTCGTCGAGGAATCGGCCGAGGCGCCCGTCGAGGACATCGGAGATGGTGTGGCGGTTCTCCTCCGGCGTGTCGGCGACCAGGTTCTCGTCCGGCGTGCCGCGGAACGAGCGCCAGTCGAGCTCGGCGAGCGCGTCGAGCGGGATCTTGTGGGGCGAGATTCGCGCGACGCCCGTCGGGTCGTCGAGGCCGGGACCCGGCAGCGGGCGGGGAACCGGTCGCTCCATGCGCGCCCGCCGGAGGATCGACGCGCCCTCGACGCGGAGAAACCGCTCCGCGAGCGTGGTCTCCTCCTCGTCCGTGATCCCCGAGATGCCGGCGTCGAGTCGGCGGGTGCCCGGTTCCAGGTGCGCGACCAACACGGCGAGCAGCGTCTCCGCGCGTTCGAGGCGGTGATCCCCCTCCGCCACGTGGACGTGGCCAAAGGTGCGGGCGGGGCGGTCGGAGACGAACGCGATCGCGCTGTCGCCGAGCGTCCAACCGAGCTGCCGGCCGGCCTTCATTTCCCGCGCCGCGTCCTCGACCCAGGTCGAGGCGATCACCTCGCCGCGGAGCGCGAGGGACTTCCGGACCCCCTGCACGAGCTCGAGGAGTACGTCCGGCCGCGCCTCGGTGGCCGGTCGGGGGTCGGGGAGCGCCACGTCGCGCTCTACGGGGACGGGTCTTCCCGCTGAAGGATCTGGGCGATATCGGGCGCGACCGACGCCTTCTCGGCGGGGTTGACGAGCGTGTCGGTCGAGTAGATCTCGTCCGTGACCGCCTTGATCCGCTCGAATGCGTCGCGGAGGAACAGCCCGTGGGTGCAGGCGGCGGCGATGGCGCCGACCTTGCGGCGTTTGAGGAGCTTCGCGGCCTCGACGATCGTCCCTCCCGTGGAGATGACGTCGTCGAGGATCACGGCGTGCTTTCCCTCGAGTTCGATCGGGATCTGCTCGGGGAGGGAGAGCTCGACATGTTCGCTGTCGATCCGCTTCTTCTCGAGCGCGAGCCACGGCTTGTCGAGGATCACCGCCATCCTGCGGACCCGGTCGACCCCGCCCTTGTCCGGGGAGACGAGCACGTCGAGCGGCCGCTCCCTCAGAAGGCGGGCGATCGCGGGGATCCCGCTCGCTTCGTAGGCGGGTTTCGAGAACACCGAGCGGGTCGACGGCGAATGGAGGTCGACGGTCACGACGGCGTCGGCGTCCTGCTCGATGTGGCGCGCGAGTGAGCGCGCGCTGATTGGCTCGCCGGGGAAGAACGAGCGGTCCTGCCGGGCGTAGCCGAAGTACGGCACCACGACGGTGAGCCGCGTCGCACCGGCCTCCCGGATCGCGTCCTCGAGGAGGAACAGCTCGATGATGTCCTGGTCGGTCCGCGTGGACTGGACGAGCACGACGTGCTCGTTCGTGAGCCGGCCCCCGGTCCGGACGTACAGCTCGCCGTCGGGGAACCGCTTGACGAACGGGATCGCGAACGGGGCGTTGCCGAGCTCGCGCGAGATCCGCTCGGCGAGCGCCGTCGACGCCGACCCCCCGATGACGTGCACTCCCTCAGTTCCCCCGCCTCCGGACGGGAGGACGACGAAAAAGGTTGTGCCGCCGGCGCGCGCGGAGACGACCGAAAGCGACCGGCCGCGGTTAGTGGTCGGAGACGGGGCGACGGGAGGCCGGCGAGCCGCCCATCGATTCGGGCTGGCCGCCGAGCGACGGCTCCCGGACCGACCGGATCCGCCCGGTCGTCGCGGCCCCCTCGCGGTACTCGCGTCCTCGGAGGGCGGAGAACACCGCGCTCGCCAGGACGAGGACGGCGGCGACCCGGAACACCGTGCGCATCCCGCCGATGAAGACGGCCGTCAGGGCCGCGCGGCTGAGCCCGAGCGACGCCTGCATCTGGGGGGAGAACGCCCCGCCGAAGATCGCCGCGGCCGTTCCGGCGGGCAGGGAGGCGGTCAGGGCCACGAGGCCCACGGCGAAGCTCAGAGCCATCGAGGAGTTCCGCAGCGTCATCATCACGCCGGAGGCGACCCCGTACCGGGCCTTCGGAACGCCCGACATCACGGCGGACGTGTTCGCCGGGAAGAACAGGCCGGCGCCGACGCCGAGCGCGGCCTCGTAGCCGGCGACGACCCAGAGCGAAGTGCCGGGCTCGATCGTCGAGAACGCGAGCAGGACCCCCGCCTGGAGGAGCAGCCCGATGGTGGAGACCACCCGGGCGCCGTAGCGGTCGGAGAGGCGCCCGCCGATCGGCCCGAAGATGGCGAGAGTGGCGGAGAGGGGGATGAGGAGGAAAGCCGCGGTGAGGACCGGGGTGCCCCGGATCCCCTGGAAGTAGACCATCAGGAGGAAGTTGGTCGCGAACAGCGCGACCCCCTGCAGGACCGAGGAGATCAGCGAGGCGCTGAACAGCCAGCTCCGGAACAGGTCGAACGGCAGGATCGGGTCGCGGCTCACATACCCCTCCCAAAGGAGGAACGCGACGAGGAGCGGGACCGAGGCGAGCAGCGGGTAGACCGTGATCGGGGCCCGCCAGCCGTTCAGGATCCCCTCGGTGATCCCCAGCAGGAGGGCGGCGAGGCCCGCCGTGAACAGGGCCGCCGCGGGCAGGTCGAACGTGTCCTTCGGGTTCGGGGTGACGGATTCCCGAAGGATCAGGAAGGCGAGCGCCGTCGCCACGATGCCGATCGGGACGTTGACCCAGAAGATCCACCGCCAGGAGGCGAACGAGAGGATGAGGCCCCCGACGCCGATGCCGAGGACCGAGCCGACCCCCCAGACGACGGAGATCGCCCCGAACGCCTTGCCCCGCTCGTTGGGCGGGTAGACGTCGGAGAGGATTGCGAAGCCGTTGGCGACGAGCATCGCCCCGCCGATGCCCTGGAGGCCGCGGAAGAGGACGAGGGAGAGCCCGTCGGAGGCGAGGCCGCAGAGCGCGCTCCCGACGATGAACACCACGAAGCCGGCGTTGTACATCCGCTTCCGACCCTTCATGTCGGAGATGCGGCCGAGGGAGAGCACGAGGGCCGTGCCCATCAGGGTGTACACCATGATCGCCCAGACCATCTCGGCGAGGCTCGCGGAGAGGTCGCGGGCGATCGCCGGGAAGGCGATGATCAGGACCGTGCTGTCGATCGCCCCCATGAGGCTCCCGACGCAGACGACGAGGAGGGTCTTGGTCCGAAACTCCATCTTTCGGCCGGTCAGCGGGGCGGGCCGCGATAACCCTGACGGCGTCGGTTACCCCGTCCTCCGTGTGTCGCTTGCGCACGGCGCTCCGGCGACGACGATGCGCATTGATGCGTGTCGAATTCGATATCGACAATTGCCGATTCTCGTCGCGGAAGGTTCAAATACGGCAACCTAGCCCTCGCAGTTCCCACAGGGAGAACATCCCTGGAGGAACCAACGAATGCAGATGTGGACCGAGAGCCAACGCCGCTGGCGAAAGAAGGGCCGGCGCGGTGTGTCGCCGATCATTGCGACGATCTTGCTCGTCGCGATTACGGTCGTGCTGGCCGCCGTGCTGTACATCCTGATCTCGGGGCTGACCAAGGGACCGGGTAACACCCCCCTCGGCACCGCGTTCGCGATGAACTCGCCCACGGCCGGGAACAACGGAACGCTGAACACCTACTCGATCCCCATCGTCCCATCGAGCGGGCTGACCCCGGCGAGCTTGAACTTCCAGATCGTCAACTCGGCTAACGCGATCCAGTCGATCGCGGGCTCGTCGATCTCGCTCATCGGCCCGCAGGCGTGCCTGGTCGCGATCTATACGTTCTCGACCAACTCGTGGGCGATCGGACCCGTCACCGCGGCGAACCACTGCACCCCGCCCGGCACCACGACCACGGTGCTCACGAGCGGCATGCAGATCGTCCTGACGACCCCCGCCGCCACCAACCTCCAGGGTCAGGGAGACAGCCTTGTGGCCATCGGCACCGGATCGTTCTCCGGAACGGTCAACGAGGCGCTCCCGTAGGACCAAGGAACTCGATCCACCACAGGAACACAGGAACAGAGGAACAGAAGAATGCAGAAGACGAAGGGAAACGCGCGGCGCTGGCGAAAGACCGGACAACGCGGTGTGTCGCCGATCATCGCGACGATCTTGCTGGTCGCGATTACGGTCGTGCTGGCCGCCGTGCTGTACATCCTGATCTCGGGACTGACCAAGGGGCCCGGCAACACCCCCCTCGGCAGCGCTCTCGCGGTCGGGTCGGCGACGGCCTCCGCGGGCGGGACGGTCTACACGATGAACATCAACCCGTCGAGCGGACTGACCCCGGCGAGCCTGAACTTTGAGCTGGTCAGCTCCTCGGGCACGATCCTCGGGACCGGCACGACGCTGACGATCGTCGGCGTGACGGGCTGCAACGTGCAGACCTACACGTTCTCGACGAACAGCTGGGCCGTCTCGGGCGCGAACCCGTGCGCGGGTACGACCTCGACGACCGTGCTCTCGAGCGGGATGCAGTACAGCTTCACCGCCTCCGCGTCCATCGCGGGCGCGGGCGACAAGCTGGTCTCGATCGGAGTCGGCTCGTTCTCGGGCCAGGTCTCCGCCCCTCTCCCGTAAGGGCTCGGGAGAGTCGCGGACCAACCCTTTCCAGCCAACCCTTTTTTCCGAAATTCGGACCGGGCTCGAAGCCGACCATGCGACGCAGAACTGGGCCCCCCTGGTAGGAGGGGGGCTCGGCGATCGGGTCGGGCCTAGAGTTCGCCCGCTTCGCCGCCCGGGGGCCGGGAGCGCTTGGAGTCCTTCGATCGGGACTCACCCCGACGAACTGTAGGTCGGGGTCGCCCTCCCACCCTCCGGAGCGACCGCCCGGGCTTCGGCCGGCCGTGCCGGGGGGATTCGGGATCGTCCGCGGAATCGCCGTCGGACCCTTCCTCCTCCTCGTCGTCAGCGGAACGGGAGAACCAGCCGCGTAGGCCACCGAGGCGGGAGGGGCGGTCGACTTCCGATTGTGCCTCTTCCTCTTCGAGCGCCTTGCGCCGCTCGTCCTCGACGCCTTCGGCGCGCAGCCCGAAGTGGATGAGCGCCCCGAGGAGGAAGATCCCGGCAATGGAGATGCCGAGGAACGCCCACGACTGGGAGGGGACCTCGCTCGAGTCGCCGCCCAGGAGGAGCTTGAGCGCCCCCACCCACGGGAGCATCCCGCGCGCCACGCCGATGACCCAGCTGGGCGACACGAGCGTGGACAGCCCGGGTTGGTCCTGGTCCCCGGTCTGAGTCCCGGGGTTGATGTTGTTGTCCCCCATCGTGAGGAAGCCCGAGTGGTGGCCGAGGTCGCTGAGCGTGATGTTGACGGTGACCGACTGCCAACCGATGTCGAACAACTCGAGCGTCCCTCGGAGGCCAACGGTGCCGCAGCCGTTGGGCGTGGACGCCTGGTACACCCGGTCGGCCGCCGGGCCGCACGCGAGACTCCCGAGCTGGGAGGCATCGTAGCTGCCGTTCGCGTTGTAGGAGAGGTAGAGGATCGCCCGATGGATGATCGGGGCGGGCGCCGTGTCCCCGTTCGGGTGGTAGAGGAGCACGTCCCCGTACTCGCCGTAAGTACGATAGCCGGTCTGCAGGCCGACGATGTACGGCACGATCGTGCTGGCCGTCGTCTGCTGGGCAAGGACGAGGTCCCCCGTGTTGATCAGCCCGACGACGTCGTTCGTTCCATGCTGCATGCTGGACGACTCGACGACGTACATCGGCGGCCAGTTCTGGGTGTAGGCGTAGAGGCCGGCGAGCAGGACGACGATGATCATCAGCGCGATGAGCGGCTCGAACCACCACGCGTCGCGCGCGCGGTAGAACACGGGGCGCTTCGGTCGGTGGAAGAATCCCGGCTCGTCGTCGGCGGCCTCAGACTCCTCGACGGGCGGCTCCTCGTCCGGGTCGTCGCCCCGGATCGACCACGGTTCGGGCGCGGACCTTGTTCGGCGTCCGGCGGACCGATGCGAGCGCCTCGGATGGGTCGGGCGCCGCGGTGCGACCGGCTCCTCCTCGTCCTCCGGGACGTCGTCCTCGGGGTCCGGTCGTCGGCGCGCCGGCATCGTGCCTTCGCGCTCTCCGCGACCCTTAACCCTTGGGCTCGACCGGCACGTCGCGCGACATCACGAGGGCGACGGCGCCCCGGACGAGGACGACGGCGACCAGGAACATTGGGATCAGGATAAGGTCCGAGCCGGGCCAGCTGACGCCGTAGACCTCACCCGCCCAGAAGACCGCGAACGAGAACAGCATGGAGGTGCCCGCGAGCTTGAGCGTCGGGACCTTGATCCGGCGGATCCGCTCGCGGACGATCAGCGCGGCGACGACCAGGATGCCGCCCCCCGCGAGAGCCCCGAGGATCGCCGACGTCGCGGCGCCGCCGGCCGCCAGGGCAAGCAGCACGATGACCGCCTCGGTCGCCTCGACGGCGCCGACGGAGAAGCCGCTCGCGAAGTGGAGGGCGCGGTGGGCCGCTGGAGCGTGTGCCGAGGCAGGGTTGCGGGCCTTCCGGTAGCTCTTCAGGGTGCTGCGGAACAGGAACACGCCGAACGCCCCGAGGACGACCGCCGCGGCGCCGAGCAGGTCCTTCGACGGGAGCGCTTCGAGGGCGGCCCCGGCAACGATTGCGATCAGGGCGATCACCCCCGTGCCGGCAATGGCCCCGAGGGCTCCCGCGCGGAGCCGGTCGGCCTCCGAGGATACCGCGAAGACCAGAGCGACGACCTCGGTCATTTCGGTGACCGTGATCACGAACGCGATGATCAGCGCCGGGACGGAGAGCGCGAGCGAGAGCATCCGGGCGGCCCGATGCGGGCGAACGTATTAACGCGCGGGCGGCGGCAGTCGCACGAGGAACTCCAATGGCGGGAGATCGCGCGCGTCCGATCGACGTTTCGATGGCCGTGCACCCCGGCATGCCATCGTTCCCGGGCGACCCGGCCGTTGTGACGGCACCGGTCCACCGGATCGACCGGGGGGACCCGTACAACTTGTCGCTCTGGACGTTCGGCTCGCACACGGGAACCCATGTCGATCCGCCGCTCCACTTCCTTCCGGGAGGACTCGCGACCGATGCCCTGGACCTCGGTGTCCTGAACGGCCCATGCCAGGTCGTTGACGTGGAACCGGGGACACGGGCGATCGGCCCCGCCGAGGTCGCCAAGATTCCGACCAGGACGACGCGGGTACTGTTCCGTACGGCGAACTCGTCCCGTTGGGCGGCCGGGAGCGCCTTTTTCGACGACTTCGTTGCCCTCTCGCCATCGGGCGCCGTCGCTCTGGCTTCCACCGCGGTCCGGCTCGTCGGGATCGACGCGCTGAGCATCGAGTCGGACCCGACGGGGAAGTTCCCGGTCCACCACGCCCTTCTCGGTCGCGGCGTGCTGATCCTCGAGGGGTTGCAGCTGGCGGGCGCCCCCGCGGGTTCGTACGAGCTCCGGTGTCTCCCGCTCCGCCTCGCCGGCGGCGACGGAGCCCCGTGCCGCGCCGTCCTCCTCCCGACCTAGGACATCGGTATGGGGTGGCCACCAGCACCGGGCCCCGGGCCCTACTCCCTCGCGCTCGGCGTGCCCGGCTTCTTCGTCCTCGTCGCGTCCCTCGGCCTGTTCGTGCTCATGCTGTGGGTGCTGCAGCGACGCTACCCGCGGCGGAAGCGGGCCCTCGAGGGGTTCTTCGAGGCGGCGGGCGTCGACCTCGCTTTCCTCGTGCTGTCCGTGATCCTCGTGGTCTCTCTCTCGATCCATGACCCGTCGGGAAACCGAACGTCCCGCGCGCTCTACCAGGTCGTGCTCTCCGGCTACTGGCTCACCTTCTCGATCCCCGTCGTGACCGTCGGGAGCTCCGTCGAGGGGCGGACCCGGGGCTCGGCCGCTTGGCTCCTTCCGTCGGTGATCGCCTGCGGAGTGCTGTTCTTCGTTCTGTTCGGCTACTACTTCGGACACCCCTAGCGAGGGGGCCCCCCGTTCGGCGCCCTAGTCGCGGTCTTCGGGCGGGAGGAGGTTCGGGATCCCATCCTCGATCGGGTAGTCGATCTTGCACTTCGCGCAGTGCAGGTTGCCGACGACGATCTCGGGCCCGTCCTTCTTCGTCGTCGTGAGCGTCAGGTCGCCCTTGCAGACTGGGCAGCAGAGGATCTCCATCAGGTCCGGCTTCACTTTCCGCCCCCCTCGACGAGGCCGTAGCCGATCAATCGCCAGGCGTTCAGCTTGCGGGAGATGGCGACTCGGCTCCCCGGAAACACGGTGACGGACCGGCTGAGCGTGAGCTCGATCTCGTCGTTCCGGGCGCTCGTGACCTTGCCGGCGGTGATCGTGGTTCCAACGGTGAGACCGAGGAGCTCGCTCGAGCGGATCTTCTCGACCTTGGTCTCGCGGGTGGCGCCGAGGACCCGGTCGAGGAGCGTGACCTTCAGGCGGATCTTCTGGGTGACGGGGGGGAGCGTGCCGGGAGTTCCCACGAGCCGGCCGGTGAGGCCGTCCGCCTTCGCGAGCGCCGGGTCGAGGCTGGTGCCGACGGCGGCGAGGCCGCCCGGCTTCAACTTGTCAAGCGAGATGCCCCCCGACACGAGACTCGTGATCTTCGTCCGGAGCGACTCCGCGCGGCCCTCGGGAAGCCCGGCGCCCCCCGGCCGGATCTCGATCTCGTCGCCGATGGCGAGGTGGCCCGCGACGAGCGAGCCGCCGAGCACGGCGCCGCGGAGGTCCTTCGCCGTGGTTCCGGGCCGGTTGACATCGAACGACCGCGCGACGTACATCAGCGGCGGCTTGGTCGGGTCACGCACGGGGGTCGGGATCGTGGCCTCGATCGTGGCGATCAGGGCATCGATGTTGACGCGATGGTTCGCCGAGATCGGCACCACCGGCGCCCCCTCGATCGGAGAGTCCTTCAGGAATTGGACGATCTCCTCGTAGTTCGCCTTCGCCTGCTCGTCGGTGAGCAGGTCGATCTTGTTCTGCACGACGACGACCTTTCGGACGCCGATGATATCGAGGGCGTAGAGGTGTTCCCGCGTCTGGGGCTGGGGGCAGTGCTCATTCCCGGCGACGAGGAGCAGCGCGCCGTCCATGATCGCGGCGCCGCTGAGCATCGTTGCCATGAGGGTCTCGTGGCCGGGTGCGTCGACGAACGAGACCGCGCGCAGGAACGTCGCCTTCGCGCCATCGATCGGACACTTCGGCTCGGTGCCGTAGCCCGTGGGGAACGGCTCGTTCGGGCAGTTGTAGAACGCGGCGTCGGCGTAGCCGAGCTTGATCGAGATGCCCCGACGCAGTTCCTCGGAGTGGCGGTCGGTCCACTCGCCGGTGAGCGACTGAGTGAGGGTGGTCTTCCCGTGGTCGACGTGGCCGACCAGGCCGATGTTGACCTCGGGTTGTCGCGGAGCCTTCATGACGCGCCGAGCAGCTCCGGGAGCGGCTTCGGCCCCTTCTGCTCGACGACGAGGTTCACCTGGACGGTGTCTTCGCTGATCGCGTTGCCGCGGTAGGTCCGCCGCCGTCGCATCCCGTGGCGCGGGGCGTGGAAGCCGAATCCCTCGCCGACCAGGATGCGCGTCTGGCGGGCGCCGGGCAGGTCCGGGCGAAGTGGGAAACCGCTCTTGTCGGTCCCGCCACGGATCGCGAACGTGTAGCCCGCGAGCCCGATCAGTTCACCACCGACCGACTCGCCGATCCGCTTACCCAGGAACCCGGCCGACTGTGGATCGCCGACGGTCCGGGCGTACGACGTCCCCCCGTCGGAGATTACCAGCTTGAACTCGACCATGTGGCCTCGTCGGAAACGGCCGCGCCAGTTTCACTCGGTTTAAATAGGTAGCGGGGACCTAAATCGGCCCCGGCGCCTCGATGCAGCTCGTCGACTTTTCGTACGCCGCGATCGCGGTGTTGGTCGTTGGGCTCGCGGTCGGCGCGATCGTGGACCTCCGGACCCGCGAGGTCGATGACCGTCTCTGGCTCGCCATCGCGCTCCTCGGCGGCGGGCTCCAGGGGGTCGTTGTCGGGGCCGGCGGAACGGTCCCGCTGCTCGTCTGGCTCCTCGTCCTCGCCTTCGTGATCCAGCATCTCCTCCCCTGGGACGAGATGATCTCCGAACAGCGCTCGGCGTGGGCCGGCTACCTCGAGCTCGTGACCTATGTCGGGGTCGGAGTGATCCTGGCGATCGTGGGTTGGCGCGACGGGGTCGGCCCGACCGGGCTGCCGGTCGCCGCGATCGCCGTGTACGTCAGCGTGCTCCTCGCCCGCGCCCTGTTCGAGGCGAACCTCCTTTACGGGGGCGCGGACGCGAAGGCGGTCATGGTCGCCGCGGCGGCGGTCCCGTTCGATACGATGACGCTCCTCGCGCCGAACGGCCCGGCCGCTTCGATCCTCTCGTTCTATCCGTTCGCCGTGACGGTGCTGATGAACGGGGCGTTGGCGGCCATTGTCGTGCCACTCGCGCTCGTGCTCCGAAACGCCCGCCACGGTCACTGGAACGGACTGCGGACGTTCACGGGCTATCCCCTCTCGGTCGAGCAGCTCCCCGACCGGTTCGTCTGGGTGACCGACCCGACGTTCCGTCGGGACGACGACATCGAGAGTTCGGACGATGACCGGCAGCTCCGGATCCGGCTGCGCGACGAGCTCCGCGCGAAGGGGGTTGCCTTCGTGTGGGTCACCCCCCAGGTCCCGTTCGTGGTCCTGCTCGCGGTCGGCGCGATCCTCGGAGCCGTGTTCGGGAACCTCGTCGCGGACGCGTTCGCGCTCCTCTGACGTCGGCGTCCTCGCAAGCCTTTTCCCCGTAGCTCCCTCGGTACGACGGATGCCGAAGCCGACGGCGGAGACTCCCATCCGGGTGCTGATCGCGAAGCCCGGCCTCGACGGTCACGACCGCGGTGCCAAGGTCGTGGCCCGGGCCCTCCGCGACGCCGGGATGGAAGTGATCTACGCCGGCCTTCGCCAGACCCCGGAGGAGATCGTCGAGTCGGCGATCGAGGAGGATGTCGACCTCATCGGACTCTCCTGTCTCTCGGGAGCCCACATGGCCCTGTTCCCCCGCGTTCTCAAGCTCCTGAAGGCGCGCAAGGTCCGCGACGTTCCGGTGTTTGCCGGGGGCATCATCCCCGACGACGACGCGAAACGCCTGCGCCGCATTGGGATCCGCGCCGTGTTCGGGCCTGGAACCTCCCTCGAAGAGATCGTTCGGACCGCCCGAGGGATCGCCCGCCGTCCCTCATGACGGCGGCCCGGCCCCTTCCCGCGGCCGCTCGCGCCCTTCTGCGCGGCGACCGGCGCGCGCTCGCTCGACTGATCTCCCAGGTGGAACGGGGCGACCCCGCGGTCGGCCCCGTGCTGCGAGCTCTCCACGCCCGCACGGGGCGAGCCCGCGTGATCGGGATCACCGGCCCCCTCGGCGTCGGGAAATCGTCGGTGCTGAACATCCTCCTCGCGCATCTGCGGGAGAAGGGTCATCGTGTCGCCGTCGTTGCCGTTGACCCGTCGAGTCCATTCTCGGGCGGCTCGGTCCTCGGGGATCGAATTCGCATCGAGCGGGACCCGGCCGATGCCGGCGTGTTCATCCGGTCGATGGCGAGCCGCGGCCGTTCGGGCGGGGTGTCGGCCGCGACCCGCGAGACGGTCCGGCTCCTCGATGCCGCCGGATTCGACGTCATCCTCGTCGAGACCGTCGGGAGCGGTCAGGTGGACGTGGAGATCCGCGACATCGCCTCCACGAACGTCGTGGTCCTCGTCCCGCACTTGGGCGACGAGGTCCAGAGTCTGAAGGCCGGGCTGTTCGAGATCGCCGACGTCTTCGCGGTGAACAAATCCGACCTCCCCGGCGCGGAAGCCGCCGAGAAGGACCTCTCGGAGCTCGTCAGCCTCGGCGCCCCCCGCGACGGGTGGCGCCCGGTCGTCGTCCGGACGAGCGCCCGCGAGCGGACCGGCGTCGCCGAACTGTGGACCGCGATCGAGGCTCACGAGGCGTTTTTGGACGCCGAACCCGGGCGGCGCGCGGCGGCCGAACGCGGCCGCGTCGCCAAAGAGATCGTCGGTCTCGTCCAGGCCCGACTCGCCCGGGAGACCTCGGAGCGGCTCGCCCAGAGCGAGGACGATGCGCGGCTACTCGACGACGTGGTCGGACGACGGATCGACCCGCGGAGCGCCGCCGACCGGATCTACGAGGACCACCGGAAACCCGCGCGGCGAGCTCGCCGGAAATGAGCTTCCTGATCCTTCTCGCGGTCGCGGCGACCGCATTCGTGATCGTCGTCGTCTACTTCGTGTTCGCCTCGTTCGCATTCGGTGCGGGGTATCAACCGGCGCCCCGGCGCGTCGTCGACACGATGCTATCGCGGGCCGACGTCGGCCCCGCGGACGTCGTGTTCGACCTCGGCGCGGGCACGGGCGCGATCGTGTTCCGGGCGGCGCGCGAACGGGGCGCGAGGGTCGTCGGCGTCGAGGTGGAGCCCGTTCGGGTCGCGGTCCTGCGGCTGCGGCGTTGGCTCGGCGGACCGGCGGAGCGCGTGACGATCCGATGGGGGAACCTGTTCGCGCTCGACTTCCGCGAGGCGACCGTCGTCGCGGTGTTCCTGTGGCCCGCCGCGATGGAGCGGCTGCGACCGACGTTCGAGGCGCAACTGCGGTCGGGGAGCCGGGTCGTCAGCCACTGGCATCCGGTGCCGGGCTGGACCCCGACCTCCTTCGACCCCGAGACGCGGGTCTACCTGTACCGTCGCCCGTGACCGGGGCGGCATATCGCTCTCAGTGGTAGTAGATCCAGAGCGAGGCGGCGCCCGCCAGCACGGCCAGGATGATCGCGAACCCCGCGATCCAGCCGAGGTTGCCGCCGTCGTCGACGTTGGTCGTGCCGGTCATGGCCCTACCTGGGGAGGCGCCTCCGGGTTTATCTCGGGGAGTCCGAACGAAGGCTCACTCCGGCCGCGGAGACCGGTGCGGAGGGGTCGCCGATGCCGACCGCGGTCGCGCCGCCCGGGGCCGTCACGTTGAACCATCCCCACATCCCGACATCGTAGTGGCCGGAGACCTCGCAAATGTACTGGTACGCCCCGACGGTCGTGGCGTTGAATTGGAACGTCTTCGCCTCGCCCGGCGCGATGCCGACGAACCGCTGGGGCCCCGAGAACCCCGCGCCCGGGAACGCGGGCTGCGAGAGGGCGGTCGAGGCGTTCGACGCGTTCACCAGGACCCATGTGTGGTTCTGTCCGGCGTCCTCGGCGACGGAGAACTTCACCGTCACGTGACTCCCCACGACGACGGCGACGCACGGCCCGGGATGACTCCCGTTGTAGGAGAAGCTCCCCCGGATCCCCGCGACGAAGCTGAAGGTGAAGTTGCCGAGCTTGTCCTTCCCTTCGCAGGATGTGGGGCTCGGAGGCCCGGAGATACCGTTTCCCGGGTGCGTGCCGGGGATCGGGCCACCCAAGCCCCCGGAGAGCCCGAGATACAGCACTACGACCCCGATCAACAGGGAGAAGACGAACAAGCCCACGATGAACCCCGTCGCTCGAGTGGGGGGCGGTTGAGGTGGCGAGGCCGCCATTGGGCGGGCAGGCCCACGGCGGTTTTTCTGCGTGCGGTCCGTTCCGGTGCCGAGGCATCCGCTCCCTCCGATGCGACGGTCGAATCCCCCCGCGCGCCCTCCGAGGCCGAACGGATCCGGCTGTGGCAACAGCCAGCAACAACGGAGAAGTACCCCGTACGGTACGACCAGGCAGTAGCCCGCCATGGAGTTCGAGGAACTCGTCAGTTCGGTCGCCCGCTTCGGCCTGAGCGAGCGGGAAGCCCGGCTCTACCTGTCCCTGCTCCGAAAGGGACGGGCCAGCGCGCGGGAGCTCGCCCACGAAGCGGGCGTCGACCGGGTGCTCGGCTACCGCATGCTCGACTCCCTGCGCGCGCGCGGAATCGTCGAGGTCACCGCGGAACGGCCCCGCCGCTACGCCGCAGTGCCCGCGAGAGCGTTGTTCGAGCGAGCGCTCCGGGAGCGCGCGTCGCAGTTGTCCGAGGACCAGACGCTCGCGACGACCCTCGCCGAACACCTGCCGCGGCTCGTTCGGGAGGTCGAGGACTCCGCGCCGCGCTTCCAGGTGCTCCAGGGTACTCCGGCGATCTTCTCCTACCTCGGGGAGATGCTCCGACGGGCCCAGGAAGAGGTCTGCGCTATGGTCACCCACCGGGCGCTGCGCGGCTCCGTTGACTACGGACTTCCCGTCGAGCTGCCGCGGCTCCTCAAGTCGGGGGGCCGGTTCCGGCTCATCGTCGAGTCCGACGCCCGGGTACGACAGCTCGTCCAGCGGTTCGAGAAGGTGGCGCGCCGCTACCCGCTCGCCGAGCTCCGACAACTTTCCCCGCAGCCCACGCGGCTCACGATCGTCGACCGCGCCGAGGCGATGCTGTTCCTCGTGCCCGAAGCGAGGACCGGCCAGGTCGAGGAGCTCGCCGTTTGGACGAACAACCCGGCGTTCGTCCTCGGCCAATTGCACTATTTCAACGTCGTCTGGGACGGCGCGGGCTCGGCGTCCCTGCACCCGCCGCCGATGGCGGTCGTCCGCTCGGCGGGAGGGGCTCGGGTGGTTCGCTCCTCTCGGAAGGTTTAATTCCGGACCCCGGTACGCCCCCGATGGCGTGGTCCCCCGTCCAGAAGTACATGGCCGAATTTCTCGGAACGTTCGGCCTGCTGTTGTTCGGCGGCGGCGCCGCGGTGTTCAGCCTCGGTCAGCTCGGGAACGCCCGGGTCATCCTGGTCTCGTTCGCGTTCGGGATCACCGTGCTCGGTCTCGCCTACGCGTTCGGCGAGATCTCCGGCGGCCACTTCAACCCGGCCGTGACGCTGTCGATGGCGCTGTCGCGCCGGATGCCGATGAAGGACGTCGTCCCATACCTGGTCGCTCAGATCCTCGGTGGCATCGTGGGGATCGCGGTCGTGTTCGGGATCGTCGCCGGCTCCCCGGGCCCGCTGGGGCTCGCCCAGAGCGCCGCGCTCGGCTCCCAATGCTACTCGGGGAGCGGGGCTCCGCTGGGTTGCGGCTTCTCGGTCGGCTCGGTCTTCCTGATGGAGCTGGCGGCAACGTTCGTCTTCGTCCTCATCATCCAGTTCGTCACGCGCCCGGAGAACGGCGCGAAAAACCTCGCCCCGATCGCGATCGGGCTCACGCTCGTCGTGACCAACCTCGTCGCGATCAACGTCGACGGCGCGTCGATCAACCCCGTCCGCAGCTTCTCCCCGGCGCTCCTTGCGACCTACTGGTCGAGCGCCCGGTGGGCGATCCAGGAGTCGTGGCTGTTCTGGGTCGCGCCGATCCTCGGCGGGCTGCTCGCGTCGGTCGTCGAGTCGATGTTCCGGCCGAGCGGAACCGCGACCTCGGCCTAATCGCCCATCGAGGGCGCGCCGACCGCTTCTAGTCCGAGGCGGTCTTCGTCGCCTCGCCCTTCGGGGCGTGGTGGTGGCCGGAAGGCTTGGCGACCGGGGGCTCGGCGGCGTCGGCGTCCTTCGCTTTCTCCGCGGCCTTCTCCTTCGCCGGGGTCGGGGTGACGTACTCCTCGACGACGCGGATCGAGTGGGGCTTCAGGTGCGTGCGGATCCGGTCGATCACACGCGGCTTCGCGGCCATCCAGTTGAAGTCGAACTTCGAGCGCTCGGGGACTCGGATCGTGACGACCTTCTCCTCGAAAGTGACGTCGAACTCCTTCGAGCGCCCGTAGCCGAGCTCGATGAACGCCTTCGCCTGGTCGGCGGGGTCGCTGACCCGCTCGAGGACCCGGAACTTGGCGCGGATCTTGCGGCCCGCGAGGGGGGGGTTGAAGTCGACCCGGACCCGGGCCGCCGTAAGGGAGACGACACGGCCGCGCCGGCCGCCGATCGTGAGGACCGTGCCGACGTCGAGCTCGGCGTCCTCGCGGCGCATCTCGGGAAGCCGGGAGATCTCGTGCATGCTGAACAGCTCGATGAGCTTCGGGTCGCGCTCGCCGAACGCCTCGGCCGGGGCGAACTCGCGCTCGACCTCCTCGCCGACCTTCGCACCGACGATCGCCTTCTCGATGGCGCTCGGAAACTCGTCCCCGCCGAGGAGATGCGCCCGCGCACCGAACGTCGTTCCGTCCGGGATCGGGATCTTGGCGTCGCGCGCCACGTCTTCCTTCGTGGTATCGACAAGCTCCGTGCGGCCGCCCATCTCCGACCACAGCTCGTGCTCGAGGAGGACGATGTCGCCGTCCTTCGCCGGAGCCTTGTCGTCGGAGTGGCCCGTCATATGGGGCCGCCGAAAGCCGACCCCGCTTAAGGTTTTCCGGCGAGCCCACCGTCGGGAGAACGCCGACCGCTCCAGCCGTACGTGAGGAAGCCCCGGAACGCGCCGTAGAGCGTCGCCCACCGGCGCGGGATCTCGAGCGCCCGGAACTTCGCGCCGGGGTAGCGCGACTCGTCGCGCCAGCCACTCACCGTCAGGCCGAGGGCGAGCAGGCCGAGGCCGGCCAGGGCCACCGCGCCGAGCACCTCGCCGGCGAGGCGGGTCCAGGGAGGTAGGACGAGGGTCGCTCCGACGACGAGGAGCAGGGGGAGGACGACGTACGGAAACACGCGCCCGCCCGATGCCTCGTAGGTCGTGCCGCGCCTTCGCCAGACGACGTAGCCCCCCTCCGCGTAGATCCGCTGCTTCCGCAGGAGCCTCGGCACGCTGAGGTCCGAGAAGTCGTGATGGACCCAGGCTTCCGGAACGTAGACGCCGCGATACCCGGCCTTCAGGACCCGGTCCGCGATCTCCTGGTCCTCGCTCGCGGCCCGGCGGTAGAGTGTCGTGTCGAGGGGACCGACGCGGTCGAGCGCGGCTTTCCGCCACGCCGAGTTCCCCATCGGGAGCGCGTGGGGCTTCGTCCGGGCGACGGTCTCGTAGAACTTCTGCAGGTAGGCGTCGTAGTAGCGAGCCCCGACGGTCCGGACCGTGCCGGGCCGGCCGGGGGTCGGTCCTCCCGTAAACCCGACCAAAGGGTCGTCGAACGGCCGAACCAACGCCTCGAGCCACCCCGGCGGGGCGACCTCGTCGGCGTCCAGGAAGGCGAGGAGATCGCCCGTCGCGACGGCGATCGCGGTGTTCCGGCTCTCGGGGATGTTGCCGGGAGCGTACAGGTACCGGACCCACGGGTCCGCGGCGTGGACCCGTTCGGCGATCGTCCGCACGACGTCGGTGACCCCGCCATCGTCGACGAGCACTTCGTCGGGGCGACGGGTCTGCTTCTGGAGGCTTTCGAGCGTCTCGCCGACCCGTGGGTCGTTGAGGACGGTGACGATGACCGTGACGCGGCCGGGTCGGGCCGCGGGGTCAGCCGCCGCGGGCACGGACCATCTCGGCGATCGTCATGTCGACCGCTTCCGCCGAGCTCCGCTGGGCGGTCCATCCGAGGGCGCGGAGCCGATCCACCGCGAGCAGTTGTTGCGGGATGTCGCCGACCCAGCCCGTGCTGCCACCCGTGTACTCGATCCGCGCGGAGCCGCCGTGCGCTCGCACGACCTTCTCGGCGATCTCTTTGACACTGATCCGGTCCGCGGTCCCGAGGTTGAAGACGTTCACGCGCTCGTGGGCCCGCTCGGTGGCGAGGAGCATCCCGTCGATGACCTCCTCGGTCCGGAGGTAGCTCTTCGCCTGGCGACCGTCCCCGAGGACCTCGAGCCGGGTCGGGTCGCGGCGGAGCTTCTCGAAGAAGTCGAAGATCACGCCATGGGTCATCCGGGGACCGATGATGTTCGCGAACCGGAACACGTGGCCCTCGATCCCGTAGGAGTGGGCGTAGGCGCTGACGAGCGCCTCGCTCGCGAGCTTCGCCGCCCCGTACTGGGACTGCGGCAGGAGCGGACCGTACGACTCGGGGGTCGGGAAGACGTTCGGATACCCGTAGACGACGGACGAGGAGGAGAACCGGACCTTGGGAACGTCCATCTTCCGCGCCGCCTCGAGCACGCGGAACGTCGCGACCGTGCCGAGCTCGAGGTCGACCGACGGGTCAGCGGTGCCGAGCCGAATGTCCGGGTTCGCGGCGAGGTGCCAGACCGACGAAGCGCCCCGGAACGTCTCCTCGTACGCCTTCGGTTCCCGGAGGTCGGCCTCGACGAACGAGAATCCGTCGCGCGCGGCGAAGGCCGCCAAGTGGTCGCGGCGGCCGCTCGAGAGGTTGTCGATGACGCGGACCGCCGCGCCGGCCTCCAACATCCGGCCGACGAGGAGGTGGCCGATCGCGCCGGCCCCGCCGGTCACCACCGTGTGTCCCGCTCCGGTCATCGCGTGAGAGGGTTCTCTTCACGGAAGCATATATAAGAGGACGGCCGCCTAAAGAACGCCTGCCCAGAGCTTCGGGCGGGTCGTCGATGCGCACCTACGTCCGGATGGTCTTTCACTCCGAGGGGGCGAGCCCGCTCGACGTGCTGAAAGTGATGCGAGAACTCGGATTCGAGGAGTCGATGGGGATGCACGATTTCGTCTTCAAGTGGAAGGACCGCGCGTCCCTCGACGAGGTCATCCAGTTGGTCGGGAAGATGCACGCCCGCATGAAGGGCCTCGACGTGAACTACGAGATCACGACGATCTCCTGAACGCGGAATTTTCCACGATGGAGCGCGAAGGGCCAACCCGGCTGGAGCGCTCCGTCCTCCTCCACCTTCTCGAGCACCGCGGCCAGCAGGTCCGCTTCGAGGCGGACCAGTGGACGACCGAGTTCGGGATCTTCCGGGCGTTCGCCCATGAGGACCTCCCGGAGCTGAAGAACTGCCTTCGGGCGCTCGAGATGACCCGCTACATCTACCGGCGGGTCCAGTACGTCATCGGATACTCGGAGCCGAAGCTCGTCTACTCGCTCACGCCGAGCGGTCACCGCAAGGCGCTCGACCTCCGTCGGGAGGACGGCGGCGAGGAGTCGGGCGAGAGCGAGATCGCGATCCTCCCCGGCCAGGTGGTCGCGCCCCGGGAATCGGGCGCGTGACCGAGGTTCCCACCCTCCAGGGGTTCGAGCTCCGACTCCGGGCGCCCCGGCCCGCCGACATGATGACGCTGTTCGGCTGGTACAACGACCCCGAGACCGTCGCGCCGTTCGACCGCTTCTCGATCGACTCGTTCGAGGAGTTCTCCCGCGCGGTGGACCTGGCCCCCGACGACCCTCGCTCGCTCGCCCCGAGGTTCGTGGTGGAGCGGACGGCCGACCACCGGGTCCTCGGGTTCGTCGGCCACTACCAGGCCCACCCGGTGCTCGAGCTCACCGACGTCTGGTACGTGCTCGGCGACCGATCGGAGCGGCACAAGGGCTACGGTCGCGAGGCGGTCGGGCTCCTCGTCGACTACCTGTTCCATTCGACCGGGCTCGCCCGCGTCGGCGCGACGTGCGACACCGACAACGTGCCGTCGTACCGCCTCCTCGAGCGGATCGGGTTCCGTCGCGAGGGCACGCTGACCGCGGCGCTGTTCCACCACGGCCGATGGCACGACGTGGCGATCTACGGGGTCACCCGCGCCGAGTGGGCGACGGCGGTCCGCAACGAGAACCCGATTCGGGTCGCGTCGGCGGCCTGAGCGGCCGGCGGCTCGACCGAGAACTCGCCGACCTCCCCCGTCGAGGCGAGGTGGGTCCCCCCGCACGGGCACGCATCGATGTCGGCGATCTCGATGACGCGGACCGGGTCGACCATGGGCGGGAGCGGAACGAGCCCGGACCGGGCCGACGGGTTCGCGGTCCACTCGGCCCGGGACAGGAAGCGGAGCTTCACGCCCCGAGGCGGTTCGAGGCACGCTTGCAGCGCCTCGCCGAGGGTCTCCGAGGTCGCGTCGTTCGGCCACGTTCCTTCGACGACGATCGTCCCCGTGCCTCCCCCGAACGTCGCCTGTCGGGTCTTGAGGCCGGTCCGTCGGTAGATGACCGCGCTCAGCAGGTGCTGGGCGGTGTGGAGCCGCATGTGGCCGTACCGTCGCTCCCAATCGAGCTCGCCTCGGACCTCGTCTCCGAGGGCGAGAGCGGGTCGACTTCCGCGGCGCAGCCGGTGCACCACGACCGCCCCGGATTTTACGACGTCGACCACGTCGAGCTTCGCGCCGTCCGAGCCCGAGAGCGCGCCCCGGTCGGCAGGTTGACCACCACCCGCGGGGTAGAACAAGGTTCGGTCGAGCACCACGGCTCCCGGGGGCAGAGCAACGACCTTCGCGGTGAAGGCGCGCTCGTACGCCGCCGGCGCGGAACTGAGGTAGGCGAGTTCGGTCACGCTCGAATCCCCCCGCCACGCCCGGCGGAGAACATACGGTTTCGCGACGAACGGTGGGTGCGACGCGCAGGCCCGCGCGGTGGTTCGCTGCGCGCCGTCCGACGCTAGATTCTTGCCGAGCGCCGCCATCCGTGCGATGGGGGAAATCGCCGCGACGGAGGACCGGAATCCCGCTCGGCTGTTCCGGGTGCGGAACTTCCGCCTCCTGTGGACGGGCAGCACCGCCTCCTCCGTGGGGGCGGCCACCACGACCGTCGCGCTCTCGTGGATCGTCTTCTCTTCGACCCAGAGCGCCTTCGCGATCACGATCATCGGCCTCGCAAATTTCGGCCCGTCGCTGGTCGTCGGGCTGTTCGCGGGCGTCCTCGCGGACCGCTTCGAGCGGCGGCGCCTCATGCTGCGCGCCGACGCGGTCCGAGCGGTCGCGGTCGGCGCGCTCGCCGTGTTCCTGATCTTCCGGGGGTTCGACTTCCCGGTCATCCTCGGAGTCGTCGTCGTGGTGGCCGCGTTCAGTGCGCTGTTCCGCCCGGCCTCGAACGCGATCCTGCCGAGCCTCGTCGGGGGAGAGGAGCTCGGGGATGCCAATGGCCTCCTCCTTGCAGGGGCGACCCTCGGCGCCTTCGTCGGGAGCGCGGTCGGCGGACTGTTCATCATCACAGTGGGGGCCGTCGCCGGCTTCTCCCTCAACGCCCTCACGTACGCCCTCTCCGCCGCGATGCTGTTCCTTCTCGTGATCCCCCGGGTCGCGGGATCGACCCGTCCGTCGGGAGCGGCCCCCCCGGCCGCCCACCCCTCCTACCTCGCCGACCTGCGGGAGGGGTTCGACTTCGTCCGGTCGCAGCCCGCCCTGCTCTGGACGATCCTCGCCTCGCTCGTCGCGAACTTTTTCCTGGCGTTCTACCTCCTCTACCTCGTCGTCTACGTCCCGCTCGGGCTCCACGCCGGCGCGAGCGTCTACGGAGCCGCGGTCGCGATGTCGGGGCTCGGCTACGGCATCGGTTCCCTCCTCGTCGGCCGCTATCGCCTCGCCCGGCGGGCCGGGTACGTCTACATCTTCGGCTGGGGGGCCGTCGGTCTCCTGATCACGGTCCTTGCGATCGCGCCCACGATCGGGGTCCTCCTGGCCGTCGCTCCGGCCGTCGGCATCCTGTCGGGGGTCGCCAACACGTCGTACCTCACCTGCGTCCAACGGGTCGTTCCCGGACCGCTCCTCGGGCGGTTCTTCGCGATCGACGAGGTCGGCAGCTTCGCGGTCATCCCGCTGGGTCAGATCGTCGGCGGGATCCTCGTCGTGACGGCGGGGGTCGACCTCGCGTTCCTGATCGCCGGCCTCGGAACGGCCGCCTCCTCGTTCGTCCTGCTCACCTCGCGCCCCGCCCGGGAGCTCAGCGACCGGGTCCTGGCCAGGGCCCCGGGAGCCCCATCGCCGGGCGGTTGAACGCCCCGTTCCCGCCCCCCTCGACGGAGGAGCGCACCGTCGACGGGGCTCCGCCGAGTTCGGTAACCTTTTTACCAAGGCCTCAGGTAGGCGCGACCGAGGATCGAATGTTCAAGGCGCGCGTCAAGATGGAGGTCCTTCGGGAGCTCGTCGAAGTGATCTCCACCCTGGTCTCCGAAGTGAAGATCACCGTCTCCAAGGACGGTCTCGAGGTCAAGGCCGTCGACCCATCGCACGTCGCGATGCTGGTGCTCAAGCTGAACAAGTCGGCGTTCGAGGAGTTCACCGGGGAACCGACCGAGATCGGCGTCGACGTCGAGAAGCTGAAGGAGGTCCTGCGCCTCTCGAAGCCCGGCGACACCCTCGACCTGCAGTACGACGGCGGGAAGAACCGCCTCGTGATCAAGGTCGGGAAGGTCACCCGCCACATGTCCGTCGTCGACCCGGCGGGGATCACGGACCCCAAGGTCCCGAACGTCACGCCGCCGGGGATGGTCGTCGTCAAGATGGACGAGCTCCGGCAGGGGATCCGGGGCAGCGAGAGCATCTCCGACCACGTGACGATCACGCTCGAGGCCGACAGCTTCACGATGTTCTCGGAAGGCGAGACGGACCGCGTCGACATGAAGCTCGGCAAGGAGAGCCTCGCGAAGCTCGAGGTCAAGGACACGGTCCGCAGCATGTACCCGCTCGATTTCTTCTCGAGCATGGTGAAGTCGATCACCTCCTCGGACGAGGTGACCCTTCACGTCGGGAACGAGTACCCCCTGAAGATCGAGTTCACCCTCGCCGGCGGCAAAGGGGAAGGACGGTTCCTCCTCGCGCCGCGTGTCGAAGAGGACTAGCGAGTCGGATTTCGGTCCCGGAACCCGCCAGCCTCTTAATCCGGGCCCCGGTCGGAAATCGCCATGAGCGCTCCTCGCCGCGTTGCGATCCTCTCGGCGGCGCGCACGCCGATCGGGAAGTACGGCGGAACCCTCCGCACGGTCCCGGCGGTCCAGCTCGGCGCTCTCGCCGCCCAGGCCGCCCTGACCCGGAGCGGCGTACCCCCCGACCAGGTCCCCGACGTCGTCCTGGGACACTGCCTGCAGGCGGGCACCGGCCAGAACCCGGCCCGTCAGGTCCTCCGCGCCGTCGGGATCCCCGACTCGTCGGGGGCCGTGACGGTCAACATGGTCTGCGGCTCGGGGATGCGCGCGATCCTCCTCGCCTCAGCGATGATCCGCGCCGGCGACGTCTCGGTCGCCCTCGTCGGGGGCATGGAATCGATGTCCAGCGCACCGTTCCTCGTGCCCTCGGCGGTCCGCTGGGGGATGAAGCCCGGGGCGACCACACTCGACGACGAGATGATGCGCGACAGCCTCCTCGACGCCTACGGCGAACACGAGGCGATGGGCCACTCGGGAGAGCGGATCGCGCAGAAGCTCCATCTGACCCGCGCCGACGTCGATGCGTTCTCCGTCCGCAGCCACCGCCTGGCGGCCCGGGCGAACGCCGACGGAACGTTCGACGCCGAGACGGTGCCGGTTCCGGCGTCCCTCGGCCCGAAGGCCCCGTTCGTCCACGATGAGGGACCCCGCGGGGACTCCACGCTCGAGAGCCTCGGACGGCTCAAGCCCTCGTTCCGCCCCGACGGCCTCCTCACCGCCGGCAACTCCTCCCAGCTCTCCGACGGGGCCGCCGCCCTCGTCTTGACCAGCGAGGAGGAGGCCCATCGGCTTGGCCGGTCCCCGATCGCCTACCTGCACTCCCACGAGGTCGGAGGCGTCGACCCTTCGGAGGTGATGGAAGCCCCGATCCCGACCGTGCGGGCGCACCTCGCTCGCGTGGGGGTCGCGCCAACCGACATCGACCGCGTCGAGCACAACGAGGCGTTCGCCTCCTCCTCGATCGCGGTCCAGCGCGCCTTCGGCTTCACCGACCAGCAGTTCAACGTCCACGGCGGCGCCGTCGCGCTCGGTCACCCCATCGGGGCGAGCGGCGCCCGGATCGTCGTCACGCTCGTCCACGAGATGCTGCGGTCGAACTCCCATCTCGGCCTCGCCACCCTCTGCATGGGGGGCGGGAACGGGCTCAGCCTGCTCGTCGAGCGCGAGCGCCGGTAGCGCCGGACGCGGGCTTCGAGAACCGCATCCCGAGCAGCCGGTCGATCGCGCCGAGCTCCGCGTTCACTTCGCGGCGGGACCCCCGGGGATACCGGGGGTTGGAGCGCCGCGCGATGCCCGTCGTGTACGTCTCGATGCGGCCCAGGGCCCGGTCGACCCCCAGGCGGTCCGCGATGTCGTGGGCGACCCCGCGTCGCAGCGTGCGAAGGCCGGCGACGGAGAGCGAACCTCCGGCGCCGTCGGGGACCGCCGCGGCGAGCGTCGCATGCGCGTCGCGCGACCTCCGGATCGCGTCGTCGAAGCCCTGCGTCGACCACTCGAGGCGGTCGGTCGACGGCGTCCCGAGGAGGTACCACCGGAGCGCGTCGGCGTCGGCGTGGTCGAGCGCCTCGGCGAGCGAGATCAGGTTCCCCGTCGACTTCGACATCTTCTCCCCGTTCTGGGTCACGAACGGGAGGTGGAGGAACGAGCGGGAGAACAACACCTGGTCGAGCGAACAGGCGAGCTCGTTCTCCGTGTAGTGGTGCGGGAATTTCAGGTCGGCTCCCCCTCCGTGGAGGTCGACGGGCAGCCCCAGCAGGTGGTGGGCCATCGCGTAACACTCGAGGTGCCAGCCGGGGGAACCGCGGCCCCACGGACTGGGCCACGAGGGGCACGGCGGGGTCGGGGGCCGCCAGAGGACGAACCCGCTCGCCGTCCCGTCGGTCGGCGGCGACGGCGCGCCGGGCTCGGGCACGATCAGCTGCTCGAGCGAGTGGGCGAGGGGGAAGTTGCGCGTGCAGAGGTTGCGCCGGGGGGAGTAGAGGAGCGCACCCTCGCTCTTCTCGGCGAACCCCTGACGCTCGAGCCGCCGGATGACGCGGACCATCTCGGGCACGTACTCGCTTGCCCGCGGCCGGTCCGTCGGAGGGCGGATGCCCAACCGGTCGATGTCGCGGAAGAACCGCGCCTCCTCGCGCCGAGCGAGCGTGCGCGAGGGGATGCCGAGCGCGGCGGCGCGGATCGAGATCTTGTCCTCGAAGTCGGTGATGTTCATGACGTAGCGGACGGTGCGGCCCTCGGCTTCGAGGAACCGCCGGACGACGTCGAAATACAGGTACGTCCGCGCGTGTCCCACGTGGGCCCGGTCGTAGACGGTCGGGCCGCAGACGTAGAGGTGGACGGGCCGCCCCGCGGGGGGGTGGAAGCGGCGGACGGAGTCGTGGAGGGTCTCGTGGAAGGAGAGAAACATCGTACGCCCGTCTCGTCGGGTCGGGCGGCATAAGCCTTTTCGGAGCGCCCCCGGCTGACCCCGGCTCGCTACCTTCAAGAGGCCCGGCCTCCGTGCGACGCCGGAGCCGAGCGTCGGACGCGATGGAGACCCTCTACCTGCTCGTCGAGACCGAGGTCGGCCGCCTCGAGGAGGTCATGCGCCGCCTGAAGGCGGTCTCCAACGTCGTCGAGGTCGAGGCGGTCACCGGGCCGTTCGACCTGATCGTCAAGGTCCAGGCGGAGCACATCAACACGGCCCTCGACATCGTCGTGAGCCGCATCCGCAAGGTCCCCGGCATCAAGGGGACCGAGACCCTCGTCACCGTCGGGGCGGCGTAGGCCCTCCCCCCGCGCCGCTGGGTCGGCGGATAAATACCGCGTCGAGTTCGACGGGCATGGTCGACGTCGGTGACCCCGCTCCGGATTTCCAAGGCCCCACCTCGCTCGGCGGAATGTTCCGTCTCTCGGAGAAGAAGGGCCATCCCGTCGTGGTCTACTTCTTCCCGAAGGCCGACACGTCGGGCTGCACGATCGAGACGAAGGCGTTCCGCGACGTGCATCCGGAGTTCGCGAAGCGGCACGTCACGGTCGTCGGCGTGAGCGTCGACACCCCCGAAGACGAGTCGAAGTTCGCGACGAAGTGCGGCATCCCGTTCGGGCTCGTGGCCGACCTGGACACCAAGATCGGCACGGCGTTCGGGGTGATCGGGAACACCGGGAAGGCCCGCCGAATCACATTCCTCATCGGACCGGATGGCCGGATCCTCGAGCGGGTCGAGTCGAACATCCCGACCGCCCACGTCGACGCGGCGAAGGCCCGGTTCCTGACCGGGTAGCCGGGTCGGCTACGGGTCGTTCGACCGCGCGGCCGTCGGCCCGGTGGCAGCGGAGGCCCTTTCACCGCCCCAGACGCGATCCCCCATGACGTGGAGGAGCGCCGGCACCAGGTAGGTCCGCACGACCATCGCATCGAGCACGATCGCTGTCGCGACCGCGAAACCGATCGCCCGGAGCAGCAGGAAGTTTCCCGTGATCAAGATCGCGAAGGCGCTCGCGAGGATCACCGCGGCGGCCGTGATGATCCCGCCGGTGCGGCCCACCGCCTCGACGACCGCCTCGGTGGAGGTACGTCCGCGAAGTCGTTCCTCCCGGACCCGGGTGAGCAGGAAGATATTGTAGTCGATCCCGAGCCCGAGGATGAGGACGAAGAGGACGACCGGGACGAAGTAGAACAGCGGGATGCCGAGCCCGAGGTCGAGGACGAGGTAGGTGACGGCCCACGACCAGCCGATGGAGAGGCCGATCGTCGCGACCGCCATCGGGGGGATCACGTAGGATCGCAGCGCGACGAACAGGACGATGATGAGACCGATCGACACGAGAATCGCCATGCGTTCGAGCGCGACCGCGGTTTGCGCCTGGATGTCGGAAGTCTCCGAGGCTCCCCCGCCGTACGAGACTCCGGTCACCTCGGGATGGGAGGACGCGAACGACGATCCATCGGACTTCAGCGTGCGCAGCAGATTGACCGCGCTGGCCGAGAGCCCGGCGGACGTCGGCAGGACCGTGAGCCAGACCGTCTTGCCGTCGGTGCCGACGTAGGAGGCGAGCGTCCCGGAGAGCATCGCCTGGACGGCGGGCGGTGAGGTCGACCAGTTCAGCCAGGCACCCAGGGAGGCACCGGCGGCGCCGGTCGGCGACCGCACAGAAGCGACGCCCGAGGTGTTCGAAAACGTTTGGGTCAGGGCCGCGACGTCCCGGAACTCTGTCGGATCGGGGGTCGTCCCGACGACGAGCGGTTGGGAGAAGGTCACGAGGACGTCGGTCGGGAACGCGAACCCGTTCCCGAACTTCTGGTTCAGTTCGGTGAGCCCGTCCGTGGCGGGGTGACCCGCGGGCAACTGACCGTAGAAATCGTAGGATTCGGGGACGTTGATGGCGACGTACAGAAGCGGAATGGAAAGGAGTAGGATGACTGCGATGATGGTGCGCGGCCGTCGCTGGCTCAGGCGACCGGCGCGGTAGAAATACCCTGCCTCGCCGGCGATGCGCGCCCGCCGTTTCTCGGCGGCCGCCGTGAACTTCGCCCCCGTCTCCGGCCAGAAGACGCGGGGGCCGATCAGCGTGAGCAGCGCGGGGACCAGCGTGAGGGAGATCAGGACCGTGATCAGGATGGCCAGCGAGAGGACCGAGCCCCATTGGCTCAGGAGGGCGACGCCGGAGAACGTGAGGGCGAGCGTCGAGAGGATCGCGGTCCCTCCGCTGGTGGCAATCGATTGGCCCGCCCAGGTCGTCGAAATGACCAGGGCCTCCTGGGGAGTTCGGCCCGCGATCAGCTCCTCGCGGTACCGCGCGACTAGGAAGATCGCATAGTCGGTCCCCACCCCCAGAACGAACGTGGTCACGAGCTCGACGGACGTGACGTCGACGTGGGCGACCAGGGTCCCGACCACGACCACGCCGGCCGTGGCGAGGCCGAGCGCGAGCCCGAGGGCGCTGAACGTGATCAACGGGGCGAGGGGGGCCCGGAAGTAGGCGATTGTGATCAGAACCAGAACGAGGAGGGTCAGCGGGAGGACGATCGCGAGGCTCGAGCTGAGGTCGGTCGATTCGTTCTGGTCGAGCGCGGCCCCACCTGTCTGGTAGTACCGAATCGTCCCGGCCGCCCCCGAGGCGGTGATCGCGGCCGGCACCACTCGATCCAGTTCGAGGACGTCGGAGAAAACCGGGGTCGCCCCCGAGGCGGTGGTGTACCCGTCGACCTGGGTGTAGGTGACGATGACGAGCGTCGCGGAGCCGTCGGAGGAGAGGAACTGCTGGCGGATCGACAAGGGGATCGCGAGGGGATACTGCGCCACCGCCGTCGTGTTCGCGACGCCGCGCGCCCACGAGAGGGCCGCGCTCGCCGACGGACCGGACGAGGGCCAGGCGGACCACACCGAGTTAATCCACGATGGAGCGAGCCCCCCTCCCCCGCCGAGGACGGCGGCGGTCGCGAACCGTACGCTCGGCCAATTCGTGAAATTCTCGATGCCGAGATCGGTCAAGGAAGCGGCGAGCACGACGTCCCGCGGGACGGCGGCGGGGCCGGTCGGGAAGAGGGCCACCTCACCGACACGGGCCGCCCGGTCGGCGCACGCGACGACCGTCGCTGGTGCCGCCGCGCAGTCGGCGGAGGCGTTGAAGCCCGTGCCTTGGCCCTCATAGAACGCGTTCAGGACCGCGATGGACGACGCGTTGCCGCCGAGGCTCGCGAGGGTCTGGTTGTACGAGGGTGCGTTCGCCGCCGTCGGGTTCCCCGGATGCGCGGTGACGTACGATTGCCAGTCGGCGACGTAGCTCGCGGGAGGGCCCCAGAGGTACCGCGCGGAGCCGTTGACACCGGTGAGCGCCGACCCGGGACCGACCGTGCCCTGGGCGACGACCCCGTTTGCGAGCTCCGCCATCCCACCGAGGTAGCCGCCGTAGGCGGTGTACAAGCTCGAAACGGCACCGAGGTACGTCAGGTTCGGGTCGGTCGAGATGCGTTGCGTGACCGCGACCGTTGCGGCCTGACCGGTCGGCCCGGAGATGTCCGGTCCCACGAGCAGCACGAAGCTGGCCGACGGTGCGGTCTCATTCGGGAAGTACTGGGCGATCTCGTTCGCCGCTTGCGCGCTCGGCGCCGACGACGGGAGATTCGTTGCCGAGTTCGTCGTGACGGTTCCGACCTTGGGAAGGAGCGGGAGCGCGACGACAAGCAACAGGATCCAGAAGATCACCGGCCACCACGGGTGGCGCTGGATGCCGCGTCCGAGACGGCCAAAGGCGCGGGCACCATAGGTCGATTCCGCGAGGCCGCCGGTCACGGCCGACCCGGAGCCGGGGGGGGAATAACGCTAGCCCGGCGAAGGGGGAACGTCGGGGATCGGGGGGGCCGCCGGAGGCTTCCGCCAGCTCGCCGGGAACTCGGAGGCGTCGGCGAGGACGCGCTCCGCGTCGACGACCCAACCATGGCGGCGACGGCTCGCCTCCTCCGAATCGACGAGGGCGCGCCCCAGCGCGAGGAGTCGTCCCGTGCGCGTGATGAGGACGACCCGTTGCCCCGCGGAGAATGGCTTGAGGATCCGTTCAATGCCGCCGCTCGCGAGGTCGGCGCCGTGGGCGATCGCCGCCGCCGCCGAGTCCCGGAGCACGATCTGGGGGAACTCCTGCCAGACCTGCTCCATCGGGTGGAGGAGCTTGAGGAGAGGTTCCGAATTGCCTTCGGAGGCTTGCGCGACCGCGTCCGAGAGCACGGTGACCCCGACCGAGTCCTCCTCGCGGAACGGGCCCGTCCCCGTGCGACGCAACTCCTCGAGATTGCCGCCGACCCCGAGGGCGTCCCCGACGTCGACGGCGAGCGTCCGCACGTAGGTGCCGGAGTCGCCGACGACGTCGATCAGGAGACGCGGGCCGTTGCGCTCGATCAGGTCCAATCGGTGGATCGTCCGAACGCGCCGTTCGCGCTTCACGGCGGAGCGGACGGGTGGGGTCTGGTAGACCGGCCCGCGGAACTCCGCCAGCACCGCGCGGACCGCGGCGTCGGAGGCGTCGCCGTGGAGGGCGACGACCCCGACGTAGCGCTTCGGGAACTGGAGGACGAGCGGGAGGAGCTTCAGCGCGGGTCCGACCCCGACCCAGAGGACGCCCGATACGTTCGGGTCGAGGGTGCCGGCGTGACCGGCGCTCTTCAGTCCGAGGAGGTCGCGGACCCACGCCGTGACCTGGTGGGACGACGGTCCGCGGGGCTTGTCGATGAGGAGGAAGGCACCGGCCGCCAGTTTCTCGCCGACGGGGGCGGGGAGTTCGACGCTCATGCCGGTCGACCTTCGGGGGAGGAGAGGAAGTCCAGGATCGCGCGCACGACCTCGTCCGGCGAGCCGTTCGTGGAGTCGACCGTGAGGTCGGTCCGCTCCTGGCTGAGGTCGATCTGGTAGTACTTGGAGTACCGCCGGCGCTCGCTCTCCTCCCGGGCGCGGGTGAGACGCTCGACCTCGGCCACATCGCCGCCGTCGCGCCTCGCGAGGCGCTGGAAGCGCACCTCGGGGTCGGCCGTGACGACGATGTAGCGAACGTCGATCCCGCGCCGGCGGCAGAGCGGCCCGGTCACCCGGCCGTCGAGGAGACGCCCGGGCGTCGCGCGACGCAGCATCTCGTCGTCGAGGCCGCGGTCGATGGTCTCGTCCGTCTCCGCGAGCGTGCCGAGCTCCGCGAGCGAGATCCTGCGGCGACGCGCCTCCGCGCGGAACAGCTCGCCGGCGCTCACGAACTCGAGGTGGCGCTGGGCCGCGACGGCGCGCCCCGCCGTCGACTTCCCGCTGCCCGGGGGACCGCCGATCGTGACGAGCGGGTCGGTCACGCCACCGGCCCCGCCGCACCGCCGCCGGGCACGTGGCCGTTCGCGGCCGCGTAGCGCTGGAGGGCGTAGTGCTTCAGGATCCGCCGGAAGACGAGGGAGAGCGGCACCGTGTAGAGGGTGAACAGGAGGAACCAGACCGGGATCGGGAGCGGGTGGAGCGGCGCGAGGAGGTTGACCGTCGCCCCGCCGAGGTTGACGTTCGGGCTCGCCGCCTGGGTGATGAAGATCCCGACCCAGGTGTAGATCGCGATCACCAGGAACCAGGTCACGGCCATCCCCTTCAGCTGAGCGATGGAGACCTCTCCGGAGAGCTTCGTCAGCGTCGCCTGATGGGTCTTCAGCGCCTCGATGCGGTCCTTCTTGCCGGACTTCATCGCGGCCATCTGGACCTTGCGGAACGCCGCGCTCCACGCCTGGACCTTCGCGGCCTTCACCCAGTCGGTCGTCCAGTTGTAGGCGAGCGCGGTCAGCAGCATCTCGATCACCGCGGCGAGGAACATCGTCAGCAACAGGTAGCTGTGGCCGAAGCCGATCGAGGGCACGAGCACGAGTCCGAACGAGACGGCCACGCCGGTGCGGGTCGCGGTGTCGAAGATCATCCAGAGGCCGAGGATGAACAGGAACGTCAACAGGAACGTGGAGACCTTGAATCCCGAAGGAGCGGGAGGTTTCGCCGGGGCGGTCGTCGCCGCGGCGTCGCCCTCCTCCGCCTCCATCTCGTCGAGCTCCTCCTCCTCCACGGTCTCTTCGGCCTTCGACGGGAGCGGCTTCTCGGCCGCCATGCGCCTATTCGCCTCCCAGGAACCGACGGAGCAGCGGGTTCATCTCCATCAGCTGCTCGCGGCCCATCGCCTCGTAGAGATTGATGATGATGCCGACGGTGAGCAGCACCCCGGTGCCGCTCGCGTTCCCGACGGTGCCGATGAGGTCGGCCCCGGCGGCGAGGGCGCCGACGGCGGCCCCCGAGATGATCGTGATGACCGGGATGTAGCGCTCGAGGACGCGCCGCAGCACGCGCGGCTCCCGACGGAACCCGGGGATCTGCATCCCCGACGCCTCGATCTGGCGCGCCACCGCTTCGGGACCCATGTTCGTCGTCTGGATCCAGAACCGGGCGAAGATGATCGATCCAATGACCATCACGGAGAAGTAGATCATGACGTGCGCGAGGTCCTGCCACCAGACGTGGCCGACGAGGAGCGAGCCGTACGTCTGGGCGTTCAGGAGCGGGAGCAGCCAGGACTCGAGGCCATTGACCGTGGATAGGTAGTAGGCGCCCCCGGTGAGCGGTGTCGTGGCGCTCACGCCCATCTGGGTCGCCGCCGCCTGGCTCGCCGGGTACGACCCGATCCACCATTGATGGCCAAGGAGTGGGAAGTGGCTGAGCGTCGGATTCGACCAGAGCAGGATCGAGAACATCGAGACGTTGGCGAGCAACGCCGCCATCAAGATGACCGGAATGTTGCTCGCGTAGATCAATCGCAACGGGTAGCGGCCGCGGGCGCCGCGCGCCTCGGCGTGCGACAGCGGAAGCTCGATCCGGGTCGATTCCGTCCACGCGACGAGGAAGAAGATCGCCGCCGTGCCGGCCAACGCGACGACGGGATTGGGCGTATGGAGTAGGACCTGTTCCCAACCGCCCCCCGCCATCTGGCCAGCGTTGAGGTGGGTGAAGAACCAGAACGCCTTCGGGATCGTGCCGCTCGGCGGATTGGTCGCGCTGATCGGTACCGTCGAGCTCGCGGGAAGCCAGTTCAGCGTCCCTTGGACGATCTGCTGGCTCACGCCGGCGGCGATGAACAGGGAGATGCCGCTGCCGATCCCCCACTTCGAGACGACCTCGTCCATCAGGAAGACGAGGTAGCTGCCGAAGACCAGCTGCGCGACGATGACGCTGTCCGCGAGCAGCATCCCGTTGCCGGGCGAGCTCACGTTCAGGCTCGAGATGAGGCTCGCCGAGGGCGACAGGTAGCCGAAGACCTGCGGGACCGCCTCGACGAAGATCATGGCGACGACCATGACTTTCTGGGTCCCCTGGTACATCCCCTTGTCCTCGTCGTCGGTGAGGTCGAGGTTGATGATCTTCGCCCCGGTGAACAGTTGCATGATGATCGAACCGGTGACGATCGGTCCGATGCCCAGATGCATCAGGGTCCCCTGCTGGCCGGCGAGGATCGCTCGGTAGCTCTGGAACAGGTCGATGACGGTCGCCTGGTCGACCCCGTAGAGGAAGATGTTCGTCAGAACGAAGTACAGCAGCAGGACCCCGACGGTCCAGAACATCTTGGTCCGGAACTGGACGTGGCCCTTCGGCTGGGCGACGGCGGGCATCCGCGACGTCACCGGCTTCAGCCCGTACAGCTTCGACTTCGGGCCGTCGTAGGAGAGCCCGAGGAAGAACAGCCCGAAGATCGCGACCAGGACGACCGCCGTAATCCCGAAGCCGATCGGGGTCGGGTGGGCCCACGCCCAATCGATCCCGAGCAGGCCGGCGCCGACCACCAGGAGCGGAATGCCCCACCGGTAGTCGCGGGGGATCTCCTCGTCGGCCATGAACTGCCGCTCGAGCCCGTCCGCTGCTTATATTCTCTTCGGGGAGCGCGGCGAGACTACGACGCCGGGGCCTCGGCGAGGACCTCGACCTTCTCGCGCGCGTGCTTCGTGGCGTGGGCGACGAACACCTTCCAGGTGTGGCCCGTCGCCCCCCCGCCGAGCAGTCGGTCGACCCCGACGCGCGACAGGTCGGCGACGTAGACGTCGCCCGACTCGGTGAGCGCTTTCGCGGCCTTCAGGAACGGGACGAGCCCATCGAGCTGGCCGATGTTGAGCGCCACCGGTTGCTCGACGATCTCGGGTGGCCGCTTGAACCCGTGCCGGCCGAAATGGTCGGGCGCGTAGATCAGCATCGACTTGAACTTGTATTTATGAAGGCCCGCGTTCCCGCGGCCCCCCTGCTTGCCGGCGCCGCGGCCCGCCTTGACGCCCCGGCCGTGGGTGCGCAGCCCGCGGAACTTCCTCGTGCGGCTCGGCATGTCGACCTACATCATCCGGCGCGCGAGGTCATTGACCGCGCGGCCGCGGTAGCCGAGCGCGCCGCCGAGCGCGAACGGCTTCTTCGTGGAGCGCCAGCCGCCCTTCGGCGCCTTGAGACGGAACAACGGGCGGATGCCCGGGGTTCGGGCGAGGCCGTTCGACAGGACCGCCCGAGTGAGGTCGTTCATGTCCCTGGTGTGCGAAAGCTCGCGCGCCACGGTGTCGTCGAGCCGCTCGCCCGTCACGCTCTCGCCGCGCTCCTTCAGGAGAAGTCCGAGCGTCTCGGGCTCGGCCTCGCCCCAGGTGACGTATCCTTGGACCTTCGTGAGCATCCCGCGGACCGAGCTCGCCTCGGGGACGACCGTCGCGTGGTTCGGGCGGGTGAGATGGAGCATGTCGAGCGTCTGGACGATGTCGTGACGGGCGTGGATCGAGCCGCGAACGCGGATGACCATCCACGCCATCTAGGCACCCCCACCGGGCGGTCGCGGGGGAGGTCGAGCTCCCCCGGGGCCACCGCCACCCGGTCCGCCGCGTCCCGGACCGCCACGGCCCGGTCCACCACGACCAGGACCACCGCGGCCGGGTCGGCGCCCGCGGCCACCCGGCCCACGGCGGCCGCCGGACTGCGCCCCTTCCTCCCGCGGCGGGAGGATCGAGGTGCCGATGCCGCCCCGGACGACCTTCAATCGCAGGGCGTCCTCGGGTGTGATCTTGAGGTCGGAGAGCGCGACGAGCGTCCGGAACGCCGCCTGCGCGTAGTTGACGGTCGTCTTGGTGTGCCCCGCGGTGTAGCCCCACGCGTCGGTGATCCCGGCGAACCGGAGGATCGGCTTCGCGACGTTCCCCACCGCGAGCCCGACGCCGCGGGGTGCGGGCTTGAACGTGACGACCACGGAGCCCGAGCGTCCGCGGACCTGGAACGGAACGGTGTGCGAACGGCCGCAGCCGCATTCCCACGAGCCGCACCCCCGGAACACCTCGACGAGCTGGAGCTTCGCGCGGTCGATGGCGCGGCGGATCGTCGGCCCGACCTCGCGGCCCTTGGCGCGTCCGAGGCCGACGTAGCCGTCCCCATTCCCGACGACGACCGTCACGGCGAACTTGAACCGGCGACCGGAGTCGGTCATCCGCTGGACCATGTTGACGTCGAGGACCTCGTCGTGGAGGCCCGGCAGAAGCTTGTCGATGACCTGAGATTCCCGCAGCGGGAGGCCCGAGCGGAGGGCGTCGGCGATCGTCGTGATCTCGCCCGAATGGACCTTGCGGCCGAGCTCGGTCCTCGGGACCCAGGGCGGAGGCGGAGCCGGCGTCGGCGGGCCGCTCCCGAACCGTCGTCCCTCGGAGGGCGGAGGTCCGCCCGACATCGCGCCGCTCATGCGGTGGCCCCGGCGGCGCGGTCGACGACCTTCGGGAGTTCGAGCTTGAAGGACTCCACCGGCTTCGACAGCGCCGGCTTGAGATGGGTCCCGTTCAGGCGGTCCGGTTTCGGGAACGCCGTGGTCCCGTGCGGGATCTCGATCCCGGCGTCCAAGAGGCCTTTCAACGCGCCGAGGATGCGCCCGCCCGCGGCCGGGCGTCGCAGGCCGACGTCGAGGACGGCGGTCGTGTGGCCGCCCGCCTTCGCGCGCAGGCCGGCGAGGTAGCCGGTCAAGTAGGCGGCGGGGGTCGAGACGGAGTTGAGCTTCGGGAATCCGATCTGGCCGAGTTCCCGGCTCTCGGCCACCGCGAGCACGCGGTCCCCGACCGGGTCGTAGGCGGTGATCGAGACGATGACGCGTCCGCGGGAGAACCGCACGACGGCGCGGGGCAGGCCGGACTTGAGGAGCGCGAGTCGCGAGCGGTAGTCGGTGCGGCCCTCCCGCCGGCGGCGGAACGGAACGCGGTGGCGTGGGCCCTCGCTCATGGAGCAACCTCGGGGAGGTGACCGGCGAGTCGCAGGTTGATAAGAAGATGCGCCCGGCTGCGGAACATGCCGCCTTTCGCGCGTCGGTAGAACGCCCGGTAGACCGCGGGTGTGATCTTCTTCGTCTCCCGCAGCTCGGCGAGCAGCGAGCGCTGCGCGCGGATCCGGCGCATCCACCGCTCCTTCTTCGGGACGCGCGCGAGCGGCGTGCCGCGTCGCGAGCCCGGGCCGCGGTGCCGTCCGTCGGCGACCTCGGCGGCGTGCATTCGCGCGCGGACGCGCGAGGTTCCCTGGATCGGTTTGCGTCGAATGACGCGGGCCTTGATCGCGCTGCGGATGTCCGCGCGCGTCACCGCGTCGGCGATCTCCTGCTCGCTCGCCGGGTCGATCCAGACGCGGCCGTGGCCGCACTTGAGGATCTGCGCGGCCATCCGGCGCTGATTCGAGAGGTCGGGCACGTTCACTCCTCCCGTTCGCGGACGATCGGGTTGAGCACGTGGAGGCCGCGGAGGCGCGCCGCCTCCTCGATGACGAGCCGCCGGCGCGTGCCGACGGTCCCGGCGATCAGGACGGCGTCGCGGGTGGGGTCGAGCGTCGGGAGGATGTCGGTCGTCCGCACGAGGACCGGGCGGAAGCCGGTTGGCGTGAGGCCACGGGTCGCCCGCGGCGAACCGAAGCCGATCGAGACGACGACGGGCCGGTAGCCGTAGTGGCGGCGCTGCTTCGACTGGACACCGCGCGGCGTCCGCCAGGAGACCCAGCGGCCGATGCGGGCGTACCGGTGGGACGCCGTGCGGACGAACTTCGGGCGGCGGCGGTCGGTCTCGTCGCGGATGGAGAGGAGTCGGGCGAGGGCGGGGTCGAGGGTCGGGCGGCGGGGCGCCTTCGGAGCCTCCTTGCGAGCGGCCTTCGGCTCGGGCTTCGCATCGTCGTCCGCGTCCTTCGGGGCCGCGCGTCGCGGGCGCTTGTCGCCCGGCGACTTCGCCTTCGCGTCGGACTTCTTCTCGGTGGGCTTCGTCGCCGCGGGCTCCTTGGCCGCCGGCTTCTCGGCCGGTTCGGGGTCGGCCATCTAGCCCTCCTTCGGGTGGGCGTGGTCGACGAGGTAGATGCCGTCCTGGAAGACGCGCGGGTCGTAATCCCGGATCTTCGTCGTCCGCTCGATGTTCGCCGCCGACTGGCCGACGATCTCGACATCGCGGCCGGAGAGGGTGACGAAGTCGCCGTCTACGGTCGCGGTGACGCCCGGCAGGAGATGCGCGGTCCGGGGGTACTTCTCCCCGAGGAAGTTCTCGATCACGAGCTCGCCCTCCTTCGCCTGGACCTTCATCGGGAAGTGGGCGGCGACGACCTTCATGCGCGCCTCGAACCCCTTGGTCACGCCGACGGTGAGGTTGCCGACGTGCCGCTCCCAGGCGTGGAGCAACGCCTGCGCTTCGCGCCGGTTCGCCGGGATCTGGAGCGTGAGGGTCGCCTCGCCGCCCTTGGCGGCGAAGGTGAGGACGTCGTTCGGGAACGGACGGGTGACGGTGCCGAGCGGTCCCTTCGCGGTGAGCGTTCGGCGCCCGACCGTCAGGGTGACGCCCTTCGGGACGGCGACGGTGACGGAGTCGCGGGTCGCGTCGTCAGTAGACATAGGCGACGAGCTTCCCCCCGATCTTGAGTTCGCGGGCCTTTTGGTGGCTCATGACGCCCTGGTTCGTGGACAGCACGAGGAGTCCGAAGTCCTGCGCCGGCAGGAACCGCGACTCGTACCCTTCCAGGTCGCGCCCCCGAACGGCGATGCGGGGCTTGACGACTCCGCAGGAGTTGATCCGGCGCGCGAGCGTGACGTCGTACTGGCCGCCGCGGCCGTCGGCGACGAACGTGAACTCCTCGATGTACTTGTGCTCGCGGAAGATCCGTAGCACCTCGCCGATGAGCCGCGAGGTGGGCTGGAGCGTCACGCGCGCCTTCCCCTCGCGGTCGGCGTGCCGGAGGGAGACGAGGGCGTCGTTGAGTAGGTCGTGCTGCATGGTCCCTTCCCTACTGGTACTTCCTGAAGCCGAGGTCCATCGCGACCTCCCGGAAGCACTGGCGGCACAGGTGGAGGCCGTAGCGCCGGACGATCCCGCGCTTGCGGTCGCACCGCAGGCAGCCGACCTTCCGGCCGAACAACTTCTTGGGCTTCATCGACCGATCTACTCCAAGAACGTCAGGTGGAATCGCTCGAGCAGGAACGCGCGGGTCTCCTCGCGCGACGCGCGGACCGAGCGGGGCAGGCGCCGCGGCGCGACACGGCGCTCCCGGACGCGGTAGCCGGCGCGGCCCACCTCGACCGAGATGTCCATGCCGTGGATCCCGATCTGCGGGTCGTACTTCATGCCGGCAAAATCGGTGTAGTCGGAGAGCCCGAACGAGAAGTTCCCGGCGCGGTCGATCGACTCGGGGTCGAACTGGCGGTCACGCGCCTCGAAGGCGCGCTCGAGGAACTCGAGGGCGACGGGCCCACGAAGGGTGACCTTGACGCCGATCTCTTGCCCCAGGCGGATCCCGAAGTCCCGGTTCGTCGAGTGGGAGCGCGTGGCGATCGGCTTCTGGCGGGTCACCATCTGGAGCACCTTCTCGGCCTTCGTGCGCGGTTCGCCGGATTCGCCGACGCCGGCGTTCACGACGACCTTCACGATGCGCAGTTGCCGCCAGCGGTTCTGGGCCGGACCGGGCGTGGCCGGCACCGGAGCGGCGGTCGCGGGGGCGCTCATGCCGCGAGACCCTCCGGCATCGTGACGACGGGCGCCTGGTCGCCGACGATGTAGACGTACTCCTTGATCGTCGAGAAGCCTTCCTTGAAGTGGACGAGGTTCGGCTGGGAGGAGTTGCGGACCTCGACGCGCTCGACGCGGCCGAGCTGGCCGACGTGCGTGCCGCCGCTCACGTAGGCGAGCTTGCCCGGCGCGAGCGGGAGGTGGCCGACGACCTTCTGCTTCGGGAGTTCGAGCTGGACGGAGTCGCCGACCTTCCAGACGCTCGACGGAGCGACGAGGAGGTTGCGGCCGTCGTGGAGCGTCACCTCGACCTTTCCGCCGGGGACGGCGTGCTTGAAGCGCACCCGGCCGATCTTGGTGTTCGCCTCCTTGGCGGCGATCGGGAGGAGGATGAGCCGACCGGAACGGTCGCGGAGGACGCGGAAGTGCTCGTCGAGTGGCTTCTCGAGCGAGATCGTGTCGAACAGCCCAACGCCCCACGCGAGGTCGCGGACGATGCGGCCGTCGACCCGCACGTTCCCCTGCCGGAGCAGGAGGCGGGCTTCGCGGGCGCTCGCGACGACCTTGCGGACATCTCGCAGCACGAGGAGGATCGGGATGGCGGCGTCCTGCGAATGGGGACCGGGCGCGGGCCGCTTGATCCACTTCGTGCCCTTGCGGGGCGTCGTCCACGACTTCGGGGAAGCGCCACGCTTCAGCCGGAACGTCATGGCCCAACCTCCTTCGCGGGCGTCGCCGACGGGCCGCTGGGTGTCTCGTTCGTCGACTCGGTGGTCTCGACCTCGGACTCGGGCACGCGCAGCACGCGCCGGCGCCACGGGTCGGAGAGGTTGAGCTTCGTGAGGACGAGGTGACTCGTTCGGATCGGGAGGGGCTTGAGTTTCGCGTCGGCCGTCTTGGTGGTGACGTTGTCCAGCGTGACGCGGTAGTGGCGACGGTCGACCTTCGCGACCCGGCGCTCCTCGCCGACCGTGCTGTAGCTGCCCGAGAGCACGCGCACGGTGTCGCCCTTGCGGAGCGGCAGCGAGCGGCGGCCGTAGCGCTGGCGGAGCTCGCGCGACAGCGCGACGGCCATCATGCGCCGGCGCTCCTGGTGGTTGGCGGTGAACACCGCCTTCCTCTGGCGCCTCGGTTGGGTGGAACGGCTCGGCATGTTACCTCAGAGGATGATCGACGACGCCGCGGCGATGCGCGGCCACCGCTCCGCCGCCTCCTTCGCGACGGGCCCCTTCACCTGGCTTCCCTTCATCTCGCCGGTCTCCGTCGTGATGACGGCGGCGTTGTCCTCGAACTGGACGCGGGTGCCGTCGGCGCGCCGCATCGGGTAGCGCATGCGGACGATGACCGCCTGCAGGACCTGGCGTCGCATCTCGGGCGTCCCCTTCTTCACGGAGACGATCACGAGGTCGGCGATGCCGGCGCGCGGGTAGCGGCGGTGCGTCCCGTGCCAGTTCTTGACGGCGATGATCTCGACGACCTTGGCGCCCGTGTTGTCGACGCAGTCGAGGCGCGCGCCCTTCGGGAGCCCGCGGCCACGGCGGCCCGGCAGGCCCTTCATGCGCTCCCTCCGGCGGGCGGGACGACCGTCTCTTCGTCCGGCGTGGACGGGACGAGGGCGTCCTCGGCGCGGATCCGCATGGCGGCCTCCCCGAGGTCCTCGACGATGCAGAACGAGACGAGCTTCGACAACGGCCGGGTCTCGGCGATCCGCACGCGGTGGCCGAGCGGGATCTTGAGGCACGGCGGGTTGTGCGCGAGGTAGCGGCGGCGGCGCTTCTCGTAGCGCTCGTACTTGGGAACGAAGTGGAGCAGCGTGCGCTCGACGACGGCGGTCTTCTCCATCGCGAGGGAGACGACGGTCCCCTCGATCACCTGACCGCGGACGGGGAGCCGTCCGTGGAACGGGCAGTGATGGTCGTCGCAGGCCACCTTCGGTCCGCGCACATCGAGGCCGATGTCTTTCGCGCGGGGGCCTGCCTTCTTCTTCGGGGCAGGACGGGCCGGACTCATCGAGATCCTCCCCGGGGGTGCCGCAACGAAAGCCGCTTCGTGCGGTCCTCGGGACGGACGCGTAGAGGGTCGCCAGATAACGGTATCTCACGGCCGCCGAGGGAGATCACGCCGGAGGACCCGGCCTTCGGTACGCGGACGGTCCGGCCGCTCGGAATCCGAACCACGAACATTCCGAGGCTCTCATCGACCAGCGTTCCGACGACGCGGCCGTGAAGGCCCGGGTGCGTGAGATCGACGGGAGCGCCGAGAATCTCGCCGGCGAGGGCGTCGATGGAACGGTCGGTCGGCGCGTCCATTCGGCTCCCCTATCGGCTCTTGGTGGGCTGGGCGAGAGCGGCCCGCTCATGCTCGCCGAGGACGGTGAGCGCGCGGGCGACGTTGGTCCGAAGCGCTCGCATGCGGCCCGGGCTCGGCGGGGCGCCACCCATCGCCGCGATGCCGCGCTCGCGGAGCAGGTCGTTCTCGATCTGGGCGATCTTGGTGTTGAGCTCCTCGTCGCCGAGGGCGCGGAGGTCCTTCATCCGGAGCAGCGTCACGGGGTCGGGCCCTCGGGAGGGAGCGCGATCGGGACGTCGGGGGGCAGCTCGGCGACGGCCGCTTCGGCCGGCTCCAGCGGGGGCAGTTGCTCCGGCGGCGCCGGGGCCGCGGGCGCGACGACGCCGAGGACGTGGATCTCGTCGGGGAGCTTCGCGTTCGGCTTCATGATCCAGACGGTGACGCCGATGACGCCGGGCTTCAGGCGAGCCTGGTAGAACCCCTTCCCCATCCAGAGGTGCACGGCCTCGCCGCAGTACTTGATCGTCCCGGCCTTGAACCGCTCCGTCCGGTGCCGCTCGCCCGTCAGCTTGCCCGAGAGGATCACCTGGCAGCCGCGGGCGCCGGACTCCATGATCCGCCGGACCGTCGAGTGGCCGGCGCGGCGGAAGTGCCAGCCGCGTTCCAGCGTGCTCGCGAGCTTCTCGGCCATCAGCTGGGCGTTGAGCGACGGCTGCCGCTCCTCCTGGACCTCGATCTGCGGGTTGTCGAGGTCGAATCGGTCCTTGATGTCCTGCGTGAGCTGCTTGATGAGTTCGCCGCGGCGGCCGATCAGGATGCCGGGCCGCTCGCAGATCAACGTGACGCGCGTCCCCATCGGGGTGCGCTGGATGTCGAGCCCGCCGAAGCCGGCGCGCGCGCTCTCGGCGACCAGGTAGTCCTTGAGCAGGACCCGGCGGGTCGCCTCCCGGATGACGCGGCGCTCGCTCGCCATCCTAGGCTCCCCGCTCGGCGAGGACGATCTCGACGTTGGTGGTCTGCTCGTTCCACGCCGTGGCGCGGCCGTGCGCCCTCGGCATATTCGCCTTGCGGATGCGGCCGCGCGCGCACGCGGCGACGCGGACGACGAGGTCCTCGGTGTCGATCCCTTCGTACTCGGCGTTCGCCTCCGCGTTCTGGAGGATCTGGAGGACGGAGCGCGCGACCTTCTTGGGGTAGCGGCCCGGACCGACGCCGCGCTTGTGGGCGGTCTCTTGATTGTAGCGACGGAACGGGATGGCGCGGCGCTCCTCGATGACGTCCTCGAGCAGCGACTTCGCCTTCGCGAGCGCGAGGCCCCGGATGGCGTTCATGACCTCGTAGGTCTTCTTCGGCGACATCGGGAGCTCGATCGCGCGCGCCCGGGCGACCTCGTCGGTCCCCTCGCCCTGGTAGGTGTAGCCCCGCATCCGAACTCTCTGCCTACTTCAGCGGCATGAACTTCGACGAGCGCGTCGCGCCGACGCCCGGACCGGAGTGCTTCTCGAACCGTCGGGTGAGGGCGAACTCGCCGTAGAAGTGGCCGATCATCTCGGGCCGGACCTCGAGCTCCTTGAACTCCTTCCCCGTGTGGATCGCAACGCGCCGTCCGACGTGGTCGGGCAGCACGAGGGCGTCGCGGGCGTGGGTGCGGACGACCTTGCCGGACTCCGACGTCCGCATCTTCTCGAAGAACGTCGACGTCTCGATGTTGAACCCGCGGCGGATCGAGCGCTTCGCGCGCGAACCCAGCAGCTTCGCGAGCTCGCTGATCGGGAGCTCCTTGAGCTCGGGGAGCGTCCGGCCGCGGAGCGTGAACTCCTTCTTGCGGCGGACCTCGACCTTCTTCGCCTTCCGACCCTTCGGCATCGCCTAGCGACCCCCTCCGCGCCCGAGGCGCTTTCGGCGTTGGGACCGGGAGAATCGTCCAACCTTTGCGCCCGGCCAGGTGCCGGAACTGACGGTGCTGGGCCGACCGACGTGCTGGTGGGCGCCGCCGCCGTGCGGGTGGTTGACGGGGTTCATCGCGACCCCGCGGACCTTGAACGCGGGCTTGGAGAGCGTGTGGTAGAAGTTCACCTTCTTGCCGGCCTTGATGATCGGGCGCTCGAGGCGACCGCCGCCGCCGACCGTCCCGATCTGGGCCCGGCACGTCGGCAGGAACGTCTTGAAGCGGCCCGAGGGGAGCTGGATCGTCACCTCGCGATCGGTGTGGGCGACGACGAGCGCGCTCGTGCCGGCCGCGCGGACGAGGCGGCCACCGTCGAAGGGGTTGACCTCGAGGTTCGAGACGAGCGTCCCGTCCGGGATGTTCGAGAGCGAGAGGACGCTGCCACGAACGACCGGTCCCGCGTGGAGCGACACGGAGTCGCCCGTGCTGAGGCCCGCGGACGCGAGCAGCCGGATCTCGACGCCCTCGGAGGTCCGGACGAGCGCCACGGGGGCGCTGCGACCCGGGGCCTGACGGAGGTCGACGACCTTCGCCTCGCCGGAGATCGACGGGGACGGGTGGATGACCGCCCCGTGGTGGCGGTGGCTCGGGGACCGGTACGGTCCGGTGCCGGCGCCGCGGCGTCGGGAGATGATGCGTTTGCCCATCAGAACACCCCGGCGCGGCCGCCGATGTCCTCTGCCGAGTACGGCGGGGCGAACTTGACGGTCGCGATCTTTCCGGATTGCACGATCTTGACGTTGACCTTGGCAACCTTGCAGTTGTAGAGACCCTCGATGGCGCGGCGGATCTCGGCGCGCGTCGCCCGCCGGTCGACCATGAACTCGAGCTTGTTCATCCGCTCCATCTCGTCCATCGACTTTTCGGTGACGTAGGCGTGGAGGATGATCCGGTGGCGCAGGTTCGTCGTCATGCCGCGACCCCCTCGAGGCGCAGCGTGAGCTTCTCGACGGCCGCGAGCGAGTAGACCGTCAATCGGCCCGGGTCGCCGCCCGGAGCGAGGTCCTCGGGGCCGAGCCGGCCGACATCGACCACGTCGACGCCCGGGAGGTTACGGAACCCGCGCGCCTTCCCGGGGGCGCTCGTGACGAACAGGAGGCTCTTCGGCTGGCGGCGGAAGCGGCCGCGGCGCTTTCCGCGCCCGGCGCGGACGTGGACCCCCGCCTGGGCGCGGTCGACGTCGTCCCACAGCTTCAGCTTCGCGAGGAGCGAACGGGCGTCGGCGGTCGTCGCGATCGCTTCGATCGCGCTCTCGAGCACGACCGGGAGGTGAAGCCCGTCGGGGACCCGGTGGCCGCGCCCCTTCGCGAGTTGGGTCTCGCGCGTCGCCGCGAGCGCGGCGGCGAACGCGGCCTGGCGCTCGTTGCGGTTGATCTTCTTCGCCCAGATCGTGTTGACCTTCGGGGGGTGGGCGGCCCCGCCTCCGACGGTGTTGGGGGCCTGCGCCCCGATCATGCTGTCCATGAGTCGGGGCGTTCGGGCGACGCCCTTCCCCTTGCCGGACCACCGGACGGAGTGGCGGCGCCCCGCCGTGAGCGACGTCCCGTGGGGCTGGATCCGATGGGAGCGCGAGGCGACGACGGCCCGGCGGATCAGGTCGAGCCGGATGGGGGAGGAGAACGCGAGGGGGAGCGAGACCATCTCGCCGGCCTTCCCCTGGAGGTTGAGGAGGTGCACGCGGTGGCGCGGCGTGTGCGGTTCCGTGGGGGCGTCGGCCCCCTTCGTCGCGTCCGCGCTCATCCGCCCTGCTTCGACCGGGTGCTGAAGTACCGGATGTCGACCTTCTCGACGGCCGCGACGTGGCTCCGCATCGGGAGGCGGAAGCGCAGGAGCCGCTTGGCGGGGCCGGGGAGCGAGCCGTGGAGAACGATGCAGCCGGCGCGGACCTCGCCGTAGTGGTGGAAGCCACCGGCGGGGGAGATCGGTTCGGTGCGCGGGTCCTTCACGACGCGAAGGACGCGCATGTTGTAGATCGTGCGGCGATGGTAGCCCTGTTGGCCGGCCTGGGGGATCCGGTAGGTGACGAAGCTCGGGTTGTGGGGACCGAGCGTGCCGATCATGCGGCGGTGCTTGGAGTTCTTGCGGGGTTGGAGCTTGACGCCCCATCGCTTGGTGTGGCCCTGGAAGCCCTTTCCCTTCGTGACCCCGAGGACGTCGAGGAACTCTCCTTCCTTCGCGAGCTGGTCGACGGTGAGCTCCTTGCCGAGCTGTGCGAGGGCGAAGGCACGGCGCTCCTCGAACTTTTCTCCCGAGACGCGCACCTCGAAGATCGAGGGGGTCTTCGACGGCACGCCCGTCACGAGCGAGGGCTGCGTGAAGACCACGAGGCGGACCTCGGTGCCCGGGGTGTTCGAGAATTCGGCGCGTCGTTCGGGGGTCGATGGCGGATGGGTGGGAATCTTTCGGTCGAGGTCGTCCGAGGGGGCGTCCCCCCAGACCTCGGAGACGACGCGCATGCCGTACGGATCGCGCTGGTAGAGGCGAGCCGCGACGATGCGGATCGGCGGCACCTCGACGACGGTGACCGGCACGGAGACCTCCTGGCCAGCGGTCGTCGACCGCTTTCGGTAATCGACCATGAAGGCGTGCGTCATGCCGACTTTGAAGCCCGCGAACCCTTCGAGCGCCGGCTGCTTCGGCCCCGCGGGCCACGAGCGGATCCGTGGGACGGGCCGTGCGGCCCGGACGCGGGGCGAGAATCCTAGTGACCCGCGGCGGGGTCGGTGACGACGCGCCATCGATCGGAAAGAGGCTCTGCCTCGGTGGGGCCGGGGGAGAAAGGTGCCCTATATAACGGCTGGCAAGTTGGAACGTCGACGGGCCGTCGGAGAACGCGTTTTTCGACGGAGAACGGCCGCGGCCGCCCGCGCGCTCCGAACGCGCGCGTAGAGGAGGCGGCGGCCCGCGGCACGCGAAGCGTTATGCCCGGAATCCCCGTCCGAACGGCCGATGACCGGTCCGGGGGCCGCGGCGTCGAGCGCGTCCGGCGGCCCGATGGTCACCCTCGCGGACGTCCAACGGGCGGCGCGCGAGATCGCGGGGACGGTTCATCGGACCCCGATGATCCCGGCCCCGGAGTTCCCCGGGATCGCCGCGAAAGGGATCTACCTCAAGCTCGAGAACCTCCAGCGGACCGGGGCGTTCAAGCTCCGGGGCGCCACGAACAAGATCGCCCACCTGACGGCGGAGGAGGGGAAGCGCGGTGTGATCGCCGCGTCGGCCGGCAATCACGCGCAAGGCGTCGCATGGGCAGCGCGCGCGAAGGGAATCCCGGCGACCATCGTCATGGCGCGCTCCGCATCGCCGCTCAAGGTCCGCTCGACGCGCGAGCTCGGGGCGAAGGTCGTCCTGTTCGGCTCCGATTATGACGAGGCGAACGAGGAGGCGCTGCGCCGCGTCTCGTCGGAGGGCCTCACGTACATCCCGGCGTTCGACGACGCGGCCGTCATCGCGGGCCAGGGGACCGTCGGCCTCGAGATCGTCGAGGACCTCCCCGCCGTCCGCCGCATCATCGTCGGCGTCGGGGGGGGCGGTCTCGCCGCGGGCATCGCCGTCGGGGCCCGCGGGCTCAAACCCGACGTCGAGATCATCTGCACCCAGCCGCAGGGCTCCGACACGCTCCGCGCGTCGCTCTCGGAGGGTCGCGTCGTCGTCGGAGGCCGGCCGGCGACGTTCGCCGACGGACTCGCCACCCGGCACGTCGGCAACCTCCCGCTCCGCCTCCTCCTCGCGAACCAGGCGAAGTCCGTCGTCGTCGACGACCGTACGATCGCGAGGGCCTGCTTCCTCCTTCTCGAGCACGCGAAGGTCCTCGCCGAGGGCGCGGGGGCGATCCCGCTCGCGGCGCTGCTCGCCGACCCGGCCCTCGCCGAGGGCGGCCCGACGGTGCTGGTGATCAGCGGCGGCAACCTCGATCCGTTCCTGATCGACCGCGTCCTGTTCGTCGGCCTCGCCGCCGAGGGGCGGCTGCTTCGGCTGACCGCCTCCGTGCCCGACGCCCCGGGCCGTCTCGTGGAGTTTCTGACCGTCGCCGCGGAGGCGAACGCGAACGTCCGGCACATCGTTCACGACCGCGACGCGGCGGCCCGTGGCCCCCGGGATGTCACGATCGCGGTGGAGCTCGAGGTCCGCGACGCGGAGCACGGCCGGGAGATCGTGGACCGCTTCGTGGAGCGGGGATGGGCCGTCCGTCGCACCGACGACGGTAACGCCGGGGTCCGCGAACCCGTAAATAGACTGCCGGGCATCGATTGAACGGCAAGAAGATGGGGGACCCCACCGACGACCTGCCGACACCAGAACCCGCCCGGTTCTGGACCGTCGCGGAGGCGAACGAGCGCCTCGAGGGTCTCCGAGGCACGCTCGCCCGGGTCCGCGCCTCGGCCGTGCGGCTCCAGGCGGTGAGCGCGGAGTGCGAGCGCCTCACCTCGTTCTGGGGCGGCGAGGTGCGCGCCCCGGATCATCCGGACCGCGGGCTCCTCGACCGGCTCGACAAGGAATCCGAGTCGCTCCGCTCCAAACTCGAGGCGGAGGTCCACGCGCTCCACGACGAGGGCATCGAGATCAAGGACCTTGACGCCGGGCTCGTCGATTTCTACGCCGTCGTGGACCAGGAGGTCGTCTTCCTCTGCTGGCGCCGGGGAGAGTCCGAGGTCGGGTTCTTCCATCGGCTCGACGGAGGCTTCCGAACCCGCCGCCCGCTCGCGCCCCACCGCGTGGGCACCACGCCCGACGCCCGTCGGACGCCCCGGTAGGGCGGTCTTACTCCCCGCTCGGCGGCGTTGCGCCGACGGTCGCGAGACGGACCGCGGCGATCGCGAACGCGACCACACCCGACGCCACGACGAGTCCTGCGAACCAGGTGACGACCGGGAACACGGTCGTGACCCCGAGGAGTCCCGGAGCGAGCGGTCCGGCCACGGCGGCGCTCGCGCCCGCGACCGCGAACTGGAACCGCCGGTCCCGGTAGGCGGCGAGCGTCCCGACCGCGGCGACGACCGCCCCGAACGCCAGGAGCACGGAGGACGACCACAGGCTGGTGAGGAATCCGTTCAGGTCGCCGAACGGCGTGAGCGACTCGTACGTCGTGTTGTCGGGAAGTCCCGGCTCCAGCGCCACGTGCAGCGTCCCCGCGACCCCGGGCGACGAGTAGACGGACGAGGCGAACAACTGCAGCTGGAGCGGACCGAACCCCGTCTGCGTGATGTTGATCGCGATCCCGCCCGCGGGTACGCTCGGGAACAGGAACGACCCGTCCGCGCCCGTGAATACGGTCGCCGTCATCCCGGTCTCGCTCGTCAGGTTCACGATGGCCCCGACCGCCGGCGCGGTGCCGCTCACCGTCGCGTCGACGACAACCCCATGGACTGCGAACCCGCCGGCGCGCAGGGAGGCGACGCCCGCCCACCCGAGCCCGCCCGCGAGGCCTCCGAGGACGACGGTCGCCGTGAGCAGGAGCGCGACGAGGAGCCGCGCAACCCCCGGTCCGGGAACTCGCGGCGGGTTGGCCGGAGGGTATAGGTGCGGATACACTTCCCACGAGAACAAGGGGGCTGGGTCCCGCGGCGCGACGACCGGGACCGGCTGGCCGCAATGGGGACACGAAAACCACGCCGGGTCGCGGCCCGGGGGCACGGGGGCCACCAGGAACCGGCCGCACCGAACGCACCGGATCGTGACGCTCGGTCCGCTCACGGTCCGGCTCGAAGCGGCCCTCCCCGTATATCGTTGGGGCGCGCCCTCGCGAAACCCCACCCTCGGGTCGTCGGCGTGGACGACGGACGGTTCCGAAGAACCGACGCGCGGGCGCCCGTTGCGCTCGTCGTGATGTCGCTCCCGGACCGGGTCGACGGGATTGGGATGACCGACGTCGGGGTCGATGGCTCGGACGCGACGGGGCGGCTCGCCGCCGCCATCCGAAGGTCGGAACACTACCCCGGGATCCGGGCGGTCCTTCTCGACGGGATCACCCTCGCGGGGTTCAACGTCGTCGACCTCGCCGGGCTCGCGCGATCGGTCCGTCGGCCGGTCATCGCCGTCACCCGACGAAAGCCGGATCGCGCGGCGATCGAGTCGGCCGTTCGCACCTATTTCCCCAACGACCGGGGACGGCGCCTGCGACTGCTTCGGGCCCGGCCGTTATTCCCGGTTCCCGTCACCGGCGGTTGGCTCGAGGTCGCGGTCGCCGGCGCGACCCGCGCCGAGGCCGCCGCGCTGGTGCGCCGCTCCGTGCGCGAAGGACGGTGGCCCGAGCCGCTGCGGCTCGCCGGGATGGTCGCGCGGGCGGCGCGGGTCCCCGCATAGAATTATCTCGCGGCGCGCGATGGAACGCTCGGGCCTGTAGCTTAGCCAGGACGAAGTACTGGCCTTCTAAGCCAGCATACTCGGGTTCAAAGGCGCCGGCGGCGGTCCACCGGCGCGGAGACTCCCGACAGGCCCGCCAACTCGGCCCGACGGGGTTCCGAGCGTACCTACGCCGAATCGGGCGCGGAGCCGACCTCGCCCTGGCAGCGCTCGCACAGCAGCCCGCGGTAGCCGGGCGGGAGCGAATCGCCGCACAGCGGGCAGGTCGCCCGCGAGTCCGCGGCCGCAATCAACTCGAGCACGCTCGTCCGCAGCTGCGGGTTGGCCACCGGCGAAGCGCTCTCTGCCCCCTCGGCGCGACCGTCTCCCGGAGCCATGGTCTCGAACCGGGGCCGGAACACACCGGTCCGCCGGTCGAGGGAGGCGAGTCGCCGGGCCGCGAGGCCGTGGAGGGTGGTCTGGACCAGCTCGCGAGCGCCGCCGAACACGGGCGAGAGCTCGACCGCGGTCGTGCCGTGGGTCTCGGAGAGGAGCTCGAGCACCCTCGCGGAGACGATCGGGAGCGTGCCGCGGGCGACGTAGGAGTCGACCGCATAGGCGACTCGGGGCGGCCGCCGGACGCGCCGGCCGAGGGGGAACCGGCCCGCCCGCATGTCGCGCAACAGGCGGTCCTCGAGGACGTCGAGCTCGATGCGGATCCGTTCTTCCGAGAAGTAGAGGAGCAGCGCGACCGAGAACGGCACGAGTCCACTCTGGCGAACGAACTCGACGGCGCGGTCCGGAGTCGCGAGGGCGCGCATCGCCGACCGCAGCGCCCGCGGTCCGCGCCCCTCGGTCGGGGGCGCATAGTGCTCGCGGAGGAGCACGCGGACCATCGCCCGCGTCGGAGCGCCACCGTCGAGCCCGTAGACCTCGGCGGATCCGTCGGGGGCGAGAACGATCCGCGAGAATGGCCGCAGGAACTCCCAGGGCGGGCCGGCCGGCGGCGGGTCGCGGAGCGTGATCTCCGCCGACCGGAACGAGAGCTCGGGATTCGCGATGGCGTGGAACAGCGAACCGTCGGAACCGTTGCCCGCGTCGAACCGGAACGAGGCGAGCGGTTCGGTCCGCCGCGGAAGGTACTCGTGGTACGCCGCGGTCAACGCCGCCGCGTCGAGGCGCTCGCCGAGCGTCTGGCGGGCGAACGATTCGAGGTCAGGGAGCGTCGCCGGCGGCACCGTGGCGTTTCTCCGTCAGAAGTAGTTCGTAGAGAGAGATAAACCGGCGGGCGGTCTGTTCGATCGACGCGGAGCCGACGACCCACGCGCGGGCGGCGCTCGCAAGCCGCCGCCGCTCGGCCGAGTCGTCCAGCAGCTCCGAGACGGCCTTCGCCAGCGCCCCCTCGGCGAGGACCGGGACGAGGCGGCCCGTCCGGCCGTCCTTTACGACCTCGCTGGGTCCGCCCACGTCGGAGGCGACGCACGCCGCCCCGCAGGCCATCGCCTCGAGGAGCGCGACCGAGCTCGTGTCCGCGGTCGACGGAAGGACGAACAGGTCGGTCTGCGACAGCAAGGCGGCCTTCTCCTCCTCGGCGACCGGACCGACGTAGCGAACGCGGCCGGCGAGCCGTGGGTCGTCCGCGAGGCGGCGCCGGACGCTCGGCTCCTCGGGGCCAACGCCGCCGACGATCGCGGAGACGTCGTTCCGTCCGGAGAGGTTCGCGACGGCGTCGAGGAATCGGTGGACGCCCTTGTCCTGCGTCAAACGTCCGAGGTAGGTCAGGAGCGGCCCCTCGGGGAGGCCGCAGCGCGCGCGCCAATCCGGGGTCGTCACGCCCGGTCGGAAACGGTCCACCTCGATGCCGTTCGGCACGACCTCGACGGCCCGAGCGAACGGCTTGCGAGCGCCCTTCAGGAGCGCATCGCGAGCGGGCGCCGTGGGCGCCGTGACCGCGTCGCACCGCGAGTACGTACCCAACGTGTACCACCACGCCGCCCGGAAGAACAACCGGACCGGCAGCGTCGGGGGGAACGAATGCCGCATCTCCCACACGTTCGTATGGAACGTCCCGACGAGCGGCTTGTGCCACCGCCGGGCCGAGATGAACGCGGCGCTCCCCAAGATGCCGGGCGTGTGCAGGTGGACGACGTCGACCTCCTCGGCGATCCGTTCCCCCCGGAGGGCGGGGAACGGCCAGAGCGTCCAACGATACTCTTGGTAGAGGGGTACCGGCAGCGAACGCATCCGAAGGACCGGCACCCCGTCAACGACCTCGCGGCGCGGGGGAGCGCCGATCACCGGGTTCGGCGCGTAGACGCGGACGCGGTGGCCGAGCCGGGTGAGGGCGCCCGCGAGCGCGCTCACTTCGTGGGCCACGCCGTCGCGCGTCGGGAGATAGCTCTCCGTGAAGAATGCGATCTCCATCCGAACTCTCTCGCGGCGGCTCGGGGTCAGCGAACGTTCTGGAACGAACGCTCGACGCGGGAGAGGTCGCGCTGGTCGAGGGCGCGCGGGGCGAGCGTCACCAGGACCGCCGAGCCGTTGCGGACCGCCTCGGTGGCGAGCCAACTGACGACGCGGACGGTGAAATCGGGGCCGTACTCGCTCGCGAGGAACTCGATGGCGTCGAGGTAGGTGAGGGTCCCGCCGACATCGACCGACTCGCGGATCCGCCCGGCGAACACGCTGGGGTCGAGCCCCGGGACCGTCGACGCTCCCGCCGAGCGGAACGGGGCTGGGACGATCCATTCCAGATGCTCGGCTGGGACGCCCTCGAGGGCCGGTGCTCGCTGGCTCACGACGATAACGTGCCGAAAGCTCGCCGCGCTAGCCCGGAGGAGGGCAAGCCCGCGATCCGGGCGATCTTCACGGACGAGGACGCTTGCGCCGGCCGCCACGGCGGTGGCGGGGAGCGTCGACTTCGGGGGCGACCAGGCGGGTGCGGCCGGGGGTCGAAGTAGACTCGACCATGCGGCGCGGACGGGCGGGGAGAGCAGCCCCTTGCGGCGCACCTCCACGTCCTCGGGGATGCGCGCGAGTCGGCTCGCGATCAGCATGCGGAGCTCTTGGGGCGAAGCCCCCCGCGCCGCGTGGGCACGGAGCTCGCGCAGCGCCTCGCGGAGGCCGTCGCCGTAGCCTTTCGAGTAGCCCTCGATGAACTCGTCGTCCCGGGGCGTGGCGCTCCGCGGCGGTTCGCCGTCGGAGTCGTCCGCGCTCACGCCCGCGATTCCGAGGCGACCGCCGTGGGCGCGGTCGACGGCGCGGTCTCGGATTGGGTCGGTCGCTCCGGCGGCCGGTGGACATCGTCCATCGGGGCGAACTTGTAGCCGTAGTGGATGACGCCGGCCTTCCCTTCCTCCCGGAGCTTGCGGAAGGTCGCTCGCACCTTCAGCCCGATCCGGACTTCGCTCGGGTCGATGTCCACGACCGGGGCCGTGAGTTGCGGACCCTCGCGCGTCTTCACGATCGCGAGCGCGTACGGCACCTGCATCTCGAACCCCTCCGCGGCGTCGTGCACGACGGTGTAGGAGACCACCTCGCCTTCGCCCGACAGCTGGAACGGCTCGAGCCGGCCGATCGAGCTACGGTGCTGGACGCAGACCGGGCAGACGGAGCGCGGCGGGAAATAGACCGTGAGGCAGGTCGGGCACCGGCAGCCTCCGAGGTTGTAGCGGACCGGCGTCTCTCTCCAGAATCGTGCGATCGACATCGTACTGCCTTCCTAGTTCACCCGTTCCATGAGGTGCACCACGCTGGTCGCTCCCGTGCCGCCGACGTCGTGCGCGAGTCCGAGCTCGGCGCCCGACACCTGCCGGTCCCCGGCCTCGCCCCGCAGTTGGCGCACGATCTCGACGACCTGGGCGACGCCGACGGCGCCGAACGGGCGCCCCTGCGCCTTCAGGCCGCCGGACGTGTTCACGGTGAGCTTTCCCGTCGGACCGAAGGCGCCGGAGGCGAACTCCGGGCCCGCACGCCCCTTGTCGACGAACCCGAGGTCCTCGAGCGCGACGAGGGCGCTGATCGTGTAGGCATCGTGGATCTCGGCGACGCGGACATCGGCGGCGGTGCGCCGAGCCTGGGCGAACGCCCGCTTCGCCGCGACGACGGTGGAGTCGAGGGTCGTCATGTCCCGTCGGTGGTGGAGCGCCATCGTGTCGCAGGCAACCTGGCTCGCCGCGAGGCGGATCGGCGTGTCGGTGAACTTGCGTGCGCGTTCGAGCGGACCGAGGACGATCGCGGCCGCGCCGTCGGAGAGCGGGGCGCAGTCGAGCATCCCGAGCGGCTCGGCGACCGGGCTCGCGCCGAGGACGGCCTCGAGGGAGAGGCGGTTGCGATAGTGCGCGTTCGGGTTCTTCGCGCCCATCTCGTGGGCGTGGACGGCGACCCGGGCGAGGTCCTCGCGCGTCGTGCCGTACTCGTGCATGTGGCGCCGGGCGACGAGCGCCCAGAGCGCCGGCAGCGTCGCCCCGAACACCGCCTCCCACTCGTGGTCGGCGGTCCCCGAGGCGACGCGGTTCGCCTCGGTGTCGGGGACATCGGTGAGCTTCTCCGCGCCGCCGACGACGACGAAGTCGTGGGCGCCGCTCGCCACGGCGAGCCAGCCCTCGTGGAGCGCGAGCGCACCGGACGCCCCGCCGCCCTCGACGCGGATCGCGCCGAAGTGGTGGCCGGCGAGACCGGCGTAGTCGAGGATGAGCGGGGCGATGTGCTCCTGGGCGATGAGCGAACCGCTCGCCATGTTGCCGAGGTAGAGCGCGCCAAGGTCTTGGCTCGAAAGCCGCGCGTCGACGAGCGCCTGGAAGCCGGCCTCGATGCCGATCTCCCGGAACGACCGGTCCCAGAGCTCCCCGAACCGGGTCTGTCCGATGCCGAGGATCGCGACGTCGCGCATCTACGACTCCCCTCCCATCCGGATTTTCCCGCGGAACTTCGCGTAGACGGCGTACGGGATCTCGACCCCGCCGTCGAGGAATTGCTGGACCGGCGTGCCGTACGAGCGGTCGAACCGGTTGATCTCGTCGGTGACCTCGATGTCGAACGCGTCGGAGCCGGCGCCGCTCCCGTAGCCGACCATCAGGACCTGCTCGCCGGCCTTCGCTACGTCGAGGACGTTCGCGAGACCGATCAGGGCCGCGCCGGAGTAGGTGTTGCCGATCTGCGGCGTGACGAGGCCGTAGCGCATCTGCGCCTCGGTGAATCCGAGCATGCGGCCCACCCGCTGCGGGAACTTCCCGTTCGGCTGGTGGAAGACGACGTGGGCGTACGATTTCGGGTTCGTCCCGGCGCGCTCCATCAGGCGCTGGGCGCACTCCGTGACGTGCCGGAAATAGGCGGGCTCGCCCGTGAACCGACCGCCGTGGCTCGGGTAGCGCTGGCCCTCGCGCCGCCAGAAATCGGGCGTGTCCGTCGTGTAGGAAAGGGTGTGGCGGATCTTGGCGATGACGCGTTCGCGGCCGATGACGAAGGCGGCGCCGCCCGCGCTCGCCGAATACTCGAGTGCGTCGCCGGGCGCTCCTTGTGACGTGTCGGAGCCGATCGCGACTCCGTAGCGGACCATCTCCGCGCCGACGAGCCCGAGGCACGTTTGGATCGCCGCGGTGCCGGCCTTGCAGGCGAACTCGAAGTCCGACGCGGTCAGGTTCGGCGTGGCACCGACGGCCTGGGCGACGACGGAGGCGGTCGGCTTGACAGCGTAGGGGTGGGATTCGCTGCCGACGTAGAGGGCGCCGATCTCCTGGGGGTCGATCTTGCCGCGGATGAGCGCGGTGCGGAGCGCCTCGGTGCTGATCGTGATCGTGTCCTCGTCCGGAGCCGGCACGCTCTTTCGGCGGACACCGAGGGCCGCGCCCATTGCGGCGCCGTCGGTCCCCCAGACGCGGCCGATCTCCGCGGGCGTGATCCGGTAGAGCGGCACGTGCGCGCCGTAACTGACGATTCCGAAGTTCGGGTTCGTGGAGATCCCTCCTACAGTTCTTCGAGACGCTCGAGGACGTCGTTCGCGCCGAGCTCGGTCGTCAGGAGCGGGATGTTCTCGACCTCGCTCAGCCGGACGGCGAGCGGGTCGACCCGGCCCGGGTTCGAGAAGACGACGGCCGCCGGCTTGAGCGGGTGGGCGCGAATCGCGACCATGGGGGAGCGACCGTACTTCACGTTCGAGAAGATGAGCGCGCGCTGGGTCGTCCACCCGTACACCTCGACGAACCGACTGGCGTCGATCGAGAGGATCGCGCGGGGGGCATCGAGCAGCGTGAAGCCGTGGATGTCGCGGTGGAGGTCGACGCGGCTCACCGGCTCGGCCTCGAGCCGGTCGGAGAGCGCCTTCAGCGGTACGGCGACCGCGAACTCGCGCAGGCCGAGGATGCCGTCGGAGTGCGGACGAAGCCCGAGCCGCTGGCTCACGCGGGCGCCGTTCTGCTGGTCGACGTCGATGAGCGCGGAGACGTAGCGCCGGATGAACGCCGCGCCGGGGCTCGCGCGCCGCTCCGACTCGTAGTCGCTCACAACCGAGGGGACGGTCTCGAGTGATTTCGCGAGATCGCGCTGCGAGATACCGAAATCCTCCCGCCATTTCCGGAGCGTGCGCCCCGGGTGGGCGGAAAGCACGACCTCTCCTGCGATCTTCTCGGAGAGCTCGGCGTCCACGTGCCCGTCTCGGAATCGATGTATAAATCGGTTCGCTTGGATGTCGTCCGGGGGGTTCGACACCGGACGATGGGCCTCGTCGTGGGGGGACCGGCCGATCCGGCTCGGCCGGCGGGGATGGACTGGGCGAGAGTCTCCGGATCCGGCGCCGCCGGATCCCTTTGAACTCGCGGCCTCTACCTTGCCAAGGTAGCGATCTTCCGGACTGATCTACCAGCCCACGCCCGGGCGGCCGAGGACGGGCCGGGGATTAGTCTTTCGCCCGG
>JAKIWI010000019.1 GCA_022750115.1 Thermoplasmata archaeon | reverse complement strand
CGTAACAAGGTATCTGTAGGGGAACCTGCAGATGGATCACCTCCTAAGAACGCCCCTCCCATAGGGGCGTCAGGATGGTCGAGATCGATCGTTTCCGCGCTGACTCTCCTTTCCCATCGGGCCCACAAACCCATTTTTGAGTAACTACGCATTCCTTATTACCCACGCCCGAATCGTTAGCCCGGGATGTTGGCCGATGCAGTCCCGAAGGTCTTACCGAGGTGGCTCGCCCTCGCCGGCGACAGCCTCGCTCACGGCGAGCCGGTGCTCATTTTCGATGCCCCGGACCGTGAGGGGGAGACCGACCTGGTGTTCCTCTCAGAAATGGTGACCCCCGAGCTGATCCGCCTCGCACGGAAGGACGCGGGTGGCCTGATCTGCACGGCGTTCTCGGATGAACTTCGAGTCCGTTTGGGGCTCCCGTTCGCCACCGACCTCCTGCGCCTCGGCAGCCACCAGTTTCCAATCCTCGAGTCCGTCGCCCGCCAAAAGCTCCGGTACGACCAGCGGAGCGCGTTCGGGATCACCGTCAACCACCGAACGAACTTCACCGGCGTTCCCGACAACGACCGCGCGGTCACCATCCGGGCGCTCGGCGAGCTGGCTCGCGACGCCCCCAAGCTCTCGGACACCGAGCTGAGGACCAAGTTCGCCGCCGAGTTCACCTCCCCCGGCCACGTGCCTCTTCTCTACTCGGCTCCCGGTCTCGTCCGGGAACGAAAAGGACATACGGAACTCGCCATCTCGCTCGCTCGCCTCGCCGGTCTTTCGGAGTCGGCGACGGTTTGCGAGATGCTCGGGGATTCCGGCGGTCCGCGATCTCCCGAGGCGGCCCGTAGGTTCGCCGACGCCCACGGCTGGGTGTTCCTAGAGGGTCGGACCATCGCCGAGGCGGTGCTAGCTTGGTCCGCGTGATGGCCACGGGGGTCTTCGACCTCCTGCATCCCGGCCACGTGTTCTTCCTGACCGAGGCGCGGAAGCTCGGCGACGACCTCGTCGTCGTCGTCGCCCGCGACCAGACGGCGCGTCGGCTCAAGCGCGAGCCGTACGTCGCCGAGCACATCCGCCGCGAGATGGTCGAGGCGCTGAAGCCGGTCGACCGCGCGGTGCTCGGCAGCCAGACCGACATCTACGAGACGGTCGTCCGCGAGAAGCCCCAGATCATCGCCCTCGGCTACAACCAGCAGTGGAACGAGCGCGAGGTCGAGAGCGAGTGCGCGCGCCGCGGCGTCCCAGTCAAGGTCGTCCGGCTGGGAGCGTACCCCCACAACGAGCTCGCGACCCGCAAGATCATCGAGCGGATCCTCGAACGGGCGAAGACGCCGGCCGGGGATCCATGAAGAAGATCGGCGTCGTCGACACGACGTTCGCACGGGTCGACATGGGCCGCTACGCACTCGACCGACTCAAGGCCTGTGGAACCGGATTCACGATCGAGCGGCGGACCGTTCCGGGCATCAAGGACCTCCCGGTGGCGGTCCGCAAGCTGTTCCTTGCGGGGGCCGACCTCTGCCTCGTCCTCGGGATGCCGGGCAAGGCGGAGTACGACAAGGTCTGCGCCCACGAGGCGTCGACGGGCCTGATCTTCGCGGGTGTCCTCGAGGCAAAGCCGGTCGTCGAATGTTTCGTCTTCGAGGGCGAGGCGAACGACGCGAAGTCGCTCGAGCATCTCGCCCGCCGGCGCGCCGAGGAGCACGCCGAGAACGCCTACGCGCTTCTGTTCCGTCCGGACGACCTCACCCGCCGCGCGGGCACAGGGCTACGGCAGGGATTCGAGGATGCCGGAGCGATTCGGCTCGCCCGCTGAGAGCCGCCGATCGACCTACCGAACATCAGATTCCAGGAGAAATCACGAACCATGGCGAAACGAACGACTGAGGGAACCGGGATGCGGATCGCGCTCGTCGCGAGCGAGTTCAACTACGACGTCACTTACGCAATGCTCGAGCGGGCGAAGGAGGAGGTCTCCTTCCTCGGCGCGAAGCTCGGCCCGGTCGTCAAGACGCCGGGCGTCTACGACATGCCCCTCGTCGTCAAGGTCCTGTTCGAGCGCGGCGATGTCGACGCCGTCGTCACCCTCGGCGCCGTCATCGAGGGCGAGACGAAGCACGACGAGGTCGTGATGAACCAGGCCGCGCGCAAGTTGGTCGACCTGTCGGTCGAATACGGCAAACCGGTCGGCCTCGGCATTTCGGGACCGGGCGAGACCCGCCTGCAGGCGCAGGACCGGATCGAGAACGCCGCGAACGCCGTGCGGGCCGTCGTGAAGCTGGCCGGTCGGATCGCCGAGATCCGCAAGTAGGCCCGGACCGCCCGACGATGGACACCCCTCCCGCCCCCACCGAGGCCGACGCCGCACGGTACCTCTCCGACGCCGAGGCGCAGCTCCTCCAGTTGTTCACCGAGACGTCGAAGGCCGACTGGGTCTACAACACCTACATCACCGACGACTCGGAGTTTCTGAGTGCGAAGGCGAACGCTCGATTCCTGACGGAGTCGGCGAACCTCGCCAAGCGCACGACGCGCTGGGACGTGAAGCGTCTCGCTCCGGCCGACGCCCGGAAGGCGCTCCTCCTGCGATTGGGCCAACCCCTCGCCGCGCCGGACGACCCAAAGGCTGCGGACGAGCTCACCACGCTCGCCGCCGAGCTCCAGGCGGCGTACGCGAAAGCCCGGCACGCGCCGAAGGGGCACACGGAATCACTCGACCTCGAGGCGCTCTCGAAGATCCTACGCGAAAGCCGCAACCCGGCGGAGCTCCAGGACGTTTGGGTCGGCTGGCACGCCACTGCCCGTCCGATGAAGGCCGGGTACACCCGCTTCGTCGAGCTTGCGAACCACGGGGCCCGCGATGCGGGTTTCGGCGACCTGGGCGAGATGTGGCGCTCGAAGTACGACCTCTCCCCGAACGATTTCGCGAAAACCGTCGAGGGACTCTGGCAGCAGGTCGCTCCGCTCTACAAGGAGCTCCACGCCTACGTGCGCCGCAAGCTCCGCGAGACGTACGGCGACGAGGCCGTCTCGAAGGACGGTCCGGTCCCCGCGCACCTGTTTGGCAACATGTGGGCGCAGAGCTGGGAGCACATCTACCCGCTCGTCGCTCCGCCGTCGTCCGACCCCGGCATCGACCTCACCTCCATTCTCGTCGCTCGCAAGACCGACCCCGTTGGGATGGTGAAGTTCGGCGAGCGGTTCTTCGTCTCGCTCGGCCTCGAGCCACTCCCCGCCACCTTCTGGACTCGGTCCCAGTTCGAGCGCCCGCGCGACCGCGACGTCGTCTGCCACGCGAGCGCCTGGGACGTCGACGCCGACGAGGACCTCCGGATCAAGATGTGCATCGACATCACCGGGGAAGAGTTCCACGTCGTCCACCACGAGCTCGGCCACAACTACTACCAGCGCGCGTACCGTCGCCAGCCGTTCCTATTCCGCGACGGCGCCCACGACGGCTTCCATGAGGCGGTCGGCGACACCATCTCGCTCTCCGTCACGCCCGAGTACCTCCAGACGATCGGCCTCGTCGACTCCGTCCCAGGTCCCGAGAAGGACATCGGCCTCCTCCTCCACCGGGCGCTCGAGAAGGTCGCGTTCCTCCCGTTCGGCCTAGTCATCGACAAGTGGCGGTGGGACGTATTCTCTGGCGCAGTTCGGCCCGACGACTACACCGGCAGTTGGACGAGACTCCGCCGCGACTACCAGGGGATCGTGCCCCCGGTCCCGCGGTCGGAGGACGACTTCGACCCCGGGGCGAAGTTCCACATCCCGGGCAACACGCCCTACATGCGCTACTTCCTCGCCGCGATCCTCCAGTTCCAATTCCACCGCGGCCTCGCCAAAGCTCTGGGCTGGAGCGGCCCTCTCCACCGTTGCTCGATCTACGGCCAGGCCGAGGCCGGCCGCCGACTTCGGGCGATGCTCGAGATGGGCGCGAGCCGGCCGTGGCCGGACGCCCTCGAGGCGGTCACCGGCGAGCGCGTCATGGACGGCGGAGCCCTCCGGGACTACTTCCGGCCTCTCGAAGAGTGGCTCAAGAAGGAGAACCGTTCCGCGCCCGTCGGCTGGTAGGCCTTCGGGTCCCCGGCCGCCGCTAGGCGACCGAGCCCGGTCCGGTGACCTCGTCCACCTCGGACACGGCCACCGGCTCCGCGGGCACCACCGGCTCCGCGATCCGTCCGGAGGTCCCGCGGCG
>JAKIWI010000008.1 GCA_022750115.1 Thermoplasmata archaeon | reverse complement strand
TGCTGTTCGAGCTCGTCATGGACGAGGCGTTCGACCCGTGGGAGATCGACCTCGCCAGGTTTACCGAGTCGTACCTCGAGCGGGTTCGCTCCGAAGGCGGCCTCGATTTCGCCGTCGCGGGTCGACTCCTCTACATGGCGTGGAGCATTCTCTACCTCCAATCCAAGGAGCTCCTCCAGAACCGGGCGTTGCCCCCGCCCGCCGACCCCGGCGCGGTGCCGGTCGATGATCTGTCCCCGACCGACGACAGCTACCTCGGCGCGCTCGAAACACCCGAGGCGATCGACGTCACGACCGCGGTCCTCGGCGCGGCGGGAGACTCCCCGCTCCTCGAGATGGTTCGCCACCCCGAGACTCGGCCCGTCAGCCTGCTCGAGCTTGTACAGGCCTTCGGGGATGCCGAGCAGGAGGCTCGGCGCTCGATCCACGTCCAGGAGCTCCGCGAGCGGCTCCGCGACGAACAGCGGGCGAGCCCGGAAGTGCTGGTCCACGGCGACATCCCCGAACGCGACCTCGCCGATGCCTGGGAGGCCGCTCTCCTTCGTCCCGTGAAGGAGCCGTTCCCGCTCACCGACCTCTGGCGCCACGCGGAAGGGCGGGACCGACTGGTGTCCCTGTTCCTCGCCGTCCTGTTCCTCGCCCGCGAGAACGTGATCGAGCTCCGCGAGGAGCGCCTCGGGGAGAGTCCGCTCCTGCTCGTCCGCGTCGCCGAAGTCCGCCCGACCCGGGACAAGATGCCCGAGGCGTGAACGTGCCCGCAAAGACCGACGCGCTCGAACTCCGCGTCGAGGCGGTCCTCTTCGCCGCCGGGCGACCGCTGAGCGTGAAGGAGCTGACCGAAGCGCTCGGCGTCGACGACTTCCGCCGCGTGCAGACCGCACTTCGCAAGCTGATCCGCACGTTCGACGCCCGCCAGACAGCCCTCGAGGTCCGCCACGTCGGGGACCGGTACGCGCTGCAGCTTCGCCCGGAGTTCGTCCCCTCGGCCCGCTCGGTCACACCCGTCGAGATCGCCCCGCGGACCCTGAAGGCCCTGACGCTCATCGCCTACCACCAGCCGATCCTCCAGAGCCTGCTCGCGAAGATGCTCGGCGAGGCGGCCTACGAGGAGGTGGAGCGTCTTCGGACTCTCGGCCTCATCCGGACCGAACCGAAGGGTTCGACTCTCGAGATCTGGACGACCAAGGCGTTCGCCGAGTACTTTGGGATCGCCTCGACGAAGCCGGAGGAGATCCGCGCGTTCCTCGAGACCAAGCTCGGGGTGAACGCCGCCACCCTTGCCGCCCCGACACCATCCGAGACCTCGGACGTGTCCTCCGGGCCCGGCGCGTCGGGTTCCGCCGGCGACGCCGTGCCGACCGCCGCGGGACCCGCCTGATCTCCCCGACCTAGAACGCCCCGCACCCAGGGCACCGGACCGGCTCGGCCGGCCGCGCGGCGCCGCAGTACGGACAGGCAAACATCGCCGGGGGCGCTCGCCATGCGCCGGTCGGAGCTCCCGGCATCGGCCCACCCCATCCTCCGGCACCCGGTGGGGCGGGAGGGTAGGTACCTGGGGAGGGCGGCGGAGGTGCCGGGCCCGCGAAGCCGTACGGCGGCGGCGGGGCGTAGACGCCGGGCGGCGCCTGGTACGGACCGGAGGGGGGGACCCCCCGCCGACGCCTCCGCTCGTCCCAGACCACCAGGACGACGAGGATCCCGGCGACGCCGACCCCGAGCACGATGAGCACGAACGTGACGGCGAGCGGAGGGACCGAGGTGTTCAGGAATCCCGAGCCCGTCGGCAGACCCGGGGTCGGGCCGGTGTAGTTGTAGTCCCGAACGGCCAGGTCGGCGTACGACGGCAGGAACGCCGACGCGTCGATGCCGCCCCAGCCGGTCGCCGCGTCCCAGCCGGGTCCCGCGGAGAAGAGGAAGTTCCCACCGTTCGTTACATCAAGGAACGGGTTCGCCGCCCCCGGGTTCGCCAGGTAGTAGCTCGCCATCCGGTAGAGGGCCGGGTCGATCCAGCCGAACGGCTGCCCCGCCACGGCCGACCACTCCGCGAGGAGTCCGGCAAAGAACGGGGACGCGATGCTGGTGCCCTGCAGGACGGCGAAGTACGAGCCGTTCGCGTCGTGCGCCACGTAGGCGATGGTCGCATTGGCCGGGAAGGCGACGTCCGGTCCAGCGCGGCCCAGCAGACTCGCGCTCTGAACCCCCCCGGCGACGGAGATGGGCGGCTGCGCGGCCGAGTGGAACTGCCAATCCGGCTCCGAGACGACCGTGCTGAGGCCCCCCTCCGAGCCGGAGATGTTGCCGCTCCCGTCGTTCCCCGTGAACCAGGCCGTGGGCGGGATCTGGCCCGTCAAGTTCGAGTCGAACCCGTCCGGGAGCGTCCCACCCGTGAAGTTTCCGGTCGGAGTGCCGGTCAGGTTCAGGCTCACCCCGCCCACGGAGACGGTTCCATAGGAGTCGAACGCCGCGGTCGCCGGCCACGTCGGCCACTGGCCCTGGAACCGCCCAGAAAGGGCGGAGGGCGCGTTTCCCTGGTCCCCGCTGGCGGCGACCACGGTGACCCCCGTCGCGGCGGCGTGGGCGAGCTCCAGGTTCCAGGCGGAGTCGTTGAGGTCGGACAGCCCGAAGGAGTTCGAGACCGCGTCGAGCCGAGCGCCGGAATAGTTGTACGAAAGGGCCGCACCGAGCGCCGTGGCGAAGTCGTCGGCGATTGGTCCGAGCGGGCTCCCGGAGGTCGCGTTCTGGAAGAGGCTCGCCGAGAAGTAGAAGTTCACGACGCGGGCCCCCGGTGCCGAGCTCCCAGCCATTTCCACGTCGAGCGAGTTCTCCGCCTCGTCGAAGGAGGTGTCGTTGAGGTTCCCCAACGAGCCCGGCGCGGGAGGCGTTCGTCCCGCGATCGTCACAGGGACGCCGGAGACGTTCGGGTGGGGCCAGGCCGACGGGAATGTGTCGTTGAAGTAGTCGGTGATTTGGCTGGGGTCCCACGGAGGAAGGTCGATCGAGCGCGAGTCGTTGTACCCGCTCATCAGGATCGTCGCGACCGCGTGACCCGAACTGAAGGTCGCGTTCACGCCGGGCGGGGCCTCTCCCGGAAACAAGCTCGTCTCTCGGTAGGCCTGGACGTAGTCGGAGCCGGTGTAGATCTTCGCCCCGCCGAGCGTCTGGTCGACGACGAACGTTCCGGGGCCGTGAGCTCGGCCCAGTTCAACCGAGTGCGCGGCCAAGGTCGGGGTGGAAGCGGCCCGAGACAGACCACCGACCCCGTAGACCATCGAGGCCAGGGCGACAGGGAGTGTGGGCGGGCTCTCCCAGGTCCAGCCTGGACTTCCCTCAGTGGCCGTCGCCAGAAGCGTCGTCGCGAAAGCTGCCGACGCCTCCTGGGCGACGAGAGAAAACCGAAGCGTCAGGCCGTCGGGGGCCAGCCGGAACCCCGTCGCACCGAATCCCGCGAAGTACGATTGCAGGCTGGTCACGTTGCGGGCGGGCGCCGCGAAATATTCCTCAAACGCTCGCTCGCTGAGATGCCTGGGCGGGGACGCCCCCGTAAGGGAGCGGTCGAAAGCGAACAACCCCGTCGCATCGTTCGGTTCGAGAGAAACGGTGAGTTGCACTCGCGTCGACCCCGTCAGCGTCGCTCCCGGGAGCACCGCAGCGGCTCCGAGCCGGTCCGCCGCTACCGTGTGACGGGCTGCGGTGGCCGCGTGCGCGCTCCCGGTCGATGCGACGGTCGCGAGGAGCAACAGGGCCAGCAGAGCGAGGGCCCCGACCGAGGCCCGCCGTACCCGCCGCACAGCTAGCCACCGGAGGGTCCGAGATAACTCCGGGCGTTCGTCCGCTCGTCAACGATATAGTCGGAGACGGGCGTCCGCCGCGGATGGGGACGGCCGTGGGCGCCGAACCCTGCATCTTCTGCGAGATCGCCGCCCATCGCGGCCCCGCCCACGTCGTCTACGAGGATGCGAACTCGATCGTGTTTCTGGACATTTTCCCGTTCACCCGCGGCCATCTTCTCGTCGTCCCAAAGCGGCACGTCGACCGGCTGGTCGACCTCGATCCTTCCGAGTACGCCGGGTACTTCGCCGCCCTCGCGCAAGCATGCCGACAGGTCGAGACGCTGACGAAGGACTACAACGTTGGTCTGAACCAGGGGCCGCTCGCGGGCCAGATCGTCTTCCACCTCCATTTCCACATCATCCCGCGCTACGACGCCGGCAACCCGTTCGGTCCTATGCCCCGGACCCGCTTGTCCGATGCGGACGGCGCGGCCATCGTTCGCGAACTCGGCGGGCCGATTCCCCGATGACGGAGCCCCGGCCCCCGGCGGTCGCGGGCGCCTTCTACCCCGCCGACGGGGCGAGCCTGGCGAAAGCCGTCGAGGCGTCGTTCCTCGATGCCCGCGGTCCCGGCCATCTCCCGACTCGACATCGCGCGAAGGATCGTCGGATTCGAGCGATCGTGGTGCCGCATGCCGGCTACGTCTACTCGGGCCCGATCGCCGCGCGGGCGTACGACCGGGTGGCATCCGACGCCGCCGCCCGGGCGGTGCTCGTTCTGGGAGTCGACCACCACGGCGCGGGCCCTCCAGCGGCGCTCTCCGATCGACCCTGGGAGACGCCCCTCGGCATCGTGCCGAGCGAGTCGGATCTCGTCGCTGCGTTGACCAGCGACCCCGTCGTGGTCGACGAGGCAGCGCATCGGCGGGAGCACTCGATCGAGGTGCAGCTGCCCTTTTTGCAGTATACCGAGCCCCAACCGAGGGTGGTCCCGCTGCAGGTGCGGTTCGACTCCTTCGAGGAACTCGCCGCGATCGGCGCGGTCGTGCGCAACGCGATCCGGGGGCGTGACGTGTTGCTCGTGGCGTCGACGGACTTCTCCCACTACATCCCCCGAGAGGACGCCCGCCGCCTCGACGCTCTCGCCCTGGACCAGATCCTGGCCCGGAACGCCCGGGGCCTCTACGACACCGTGGCCAACCACCGCATCTCGATGTGCGGGATCGCCCCCACCACCGTCCTGCTCTCCGCCCTCGCCGATGAGGACCTCGCCGCCGAATCGCTCGGCTGGGGTCACTCCGGCGAGGCCGAGCCAATGGCGGACGTGGTCGGCTACGCTTCGGTGCTGCTCAACTCCGGAGCGCCGCACCGGCCCAAGCCTTAGCTCGACCGACCCACCAGTCGCTCGAGAACGTAGGGGAGCAGGCCCCCGCGCGCGAGGTACTCGAGCTCGACGGACGAGTCGACGCGGCAGTGGGCGCGGAACTTCGTCGCCGGGCCCCCGTCGGGCGTGGCCGTAACTTCGAGGTCGTCTCCGACCCGGAGCGGTCCGCCGTGGGCGGTTGCGATTCGGAACGACTCGCGGCCGGTGAGTCCGAGGTCGCTGGCGCTCTTCCCGGGGGGCAGTTCGAGGGGCAGAACTCCCATCCCGACCAGGTTGCCACGGTGGATGCGCTCGAAGTTGCGGGCGAGGACCGCACGGACCCCGAGGAGGAGCGGTCCCTTCGCCGCCCAGTCGCGCGAGCTGCCCTGGCCGTAGTCCTTTCCGGCGAGTACGACGAGCGGCGTCTTTCGCCCGTGGTAGGCGAGCGCGGCCTCGTAGACCGTCGTGAGCCGGTTCTCGGGGAGAATCGTCGTGTAGCCTCCCTCCTTGCCGCCGGCGAGCTGGTTCTTCAGGCGCACGTTCGCGAACGTCCCGCGGATCATGACCTCGTGGTTCCCGCGGCGAGTCCCGTAGCTGTTGAAATCGGCGGGCGCAACACCGTGCTCGATCAGGTAACGACCCGCGGGGCTGTCCACAGGGATGCCGCCTGCCGGTGAGATATGGTCGGTCGAGACCTGGTCGCCGAGCACCGCGAGAACCCTGGCCCCGTCGACGATGACCCCTCCTAGGATGGCCGTCGGCGCCGGGAGCGAGAAGTAAGGCGGCTCGCGAAGGTAGGTCGAATTCGCTTCCCACGGGAAGTCCGGGCCGGTGCGGGTGGGGAGGTTCTCCCAGTGCGGGTCCCCCACGGTGATCTGGCGGTACTTGTCCCGGAAGAGTCCCGGGTCGAGGGTCGCCTCCACGACCTGTCGAACGGCCTCGGCGGAGGGCCACAGGTCCCGGAGGTAGACGGGCTTACCGTCGCGGCCCTTCCCGAGCGGGTCGTGAGCGACGTCGACGTCCATCCGACCGGCCAACGCGTACGCGACGACGAGCATCGGGGAGGTGAGGAAACTCGCCCGGACCTGGTTGTGGATCCGTCCCTCGAAGTTCCGGTTTCCCGACAGGACGGCCGTGACGAACGCGTCGTCCTCGTCCACCGCGCGCGAGACCTCGGGCGGGAGCGGACCGGCGTTCCCGATGCAGGTCGTACACCCGTATCCGACGAGGGCGAATCCGAGGGTGTCGAGGGGCGCCATCAGTCCCGCGCGCTCGAGGTAGGACGTGACGACCTTCGATCCCGGTGCGAGCGAGGTCTTGACCCAACGAGGCACGATCAGGCCGAGCTCAACCGCCCGACGTGCCATGAGGCCTGCCCCAACCATGACCGTCGGATTGGAGGTGTTGGTGCAGCTGGTGATGGCGGCAATGGCGACGGCCCCGTCCGGGATCCCTGCCTCCGCGGACGGGGACTTCCGCGGGTGAGTCGAGCGGTACTCGGCCACCGCCGACCGCATCGCCGCCGGAGCCGCCGAGACTCCCATCGCTTGCGCGGGATTCCGGGGTCCGGAGATCGTTGGCTCGATCCGCGCGAGGTCGACCTCGAGAACGTCCGTAAACTCCGGTTCCGGGGTCGTCGCGTCGCGCCACATCCCGGTGGCCCGGGCGTACCCTTCGACCCGCCGCACGACGGCCGCCTCGCGGCCGGTCCCTTCGAGGTATCGGATCGTGGCACCGTCGACCGGGAAGAGCGCCGCCGTGGCGCCGTACTCGGGACACATGTTCGAGATCGTGGCGCGGTCCTGGACGCTCAGGCCATCCAGCCCGGGACCGAAGAACTCGACGAACTTCTCGACGACGCCCTTCTCCCGAAGCGCGTGCGTGACGGCGAGGACGAGATCGGTCGCGGTGCTCCCCTCGGGAAGCTTTCCCGAGAGACGGACGCCGACGACCTGGATGGGGGGGAGGAAGGTCGGCTCGCCGAGCATCACCGCTTCGGCCTCGATTCCGCCGACGCCCCAGCCGAGCACTCCGAGCCCGTTCACCATCGTCGTGTGGGAGTCGGTTCCCACGAGCGTGTCCGGGAAGGCGACGGCGGCGCCGCCGTTCGCCGCGCGGCGCGCGACGACCGTCGAGATGAACTCGAGGTTGACCTGATGGCAGATCCCGTTCCCGGGCGGAACGATTCGCATGTTCCGGTACGCCTGGTCCGACCACCGGAGGAAGTCGTAGCGCTCCCCGTTGCGCGCGTACTCGCGGTCGAGGTTCACGGCGAGGGAGTTCGGGGAACCGTAGCTGTCCACCTGGACCGAGTGGTCGATGATCAGGTCGACCGGCACCTCGGGGTTCACCTTCTCGGCGGCGACGTGACGTCGCTCGGCGGCCGAACGGATGGCCGTGAGGTCCACGAGGACGGGAACGCCGGTGAAATCCTGGAGAAGAACGCGGCCCGGACGGAACGGCAGTTCGGCGGCTCCGGGGTCACCCGTGTTCGCCAGCCGGACGATCGTCTCGGTGTCCACGAGTCGTGCGTCGTAGTTCCGTACGAGGTTTTCGAGGAGGATCCGGACCGTCAGCGGTCTTCGGGCGAGCCGAGCAGCGTCGACACCCGCCACCCGGTCGACCCGGTAGATATCCGAGGCTTCGCCTTGGACCTCGAAACTGGTTCGCGCTCGAAGGGGGTCGGAGGGGTTCATGGGAGATGAAGGCGGGGTGGGTTCATCTCATTGACTCCGCCGAGGGGACGGTTTCGGCCGGCGCGGAGTAAAGAACCCCCTCGGCTCCCCTCGCCCCGGTCCGGATGATCCTCTCCGATACACGCATCCTCGAAGAGGTCGAGAAGGGCCGGATCGTCATCCGCCCGTACCGCCCGGAGTGCCTCGGCTCGAACTCCTACGACGTCCACCTCGGACCCTACATCTCGACTTACACGGACCCCGCGCTCGACGCCCGCAAGGCGAACCCGATCGTCGAGACGAAGATGCCGAAGACGGGGTTCGCCCTGGTCCCCGGACAGCTCTACCTCGGCGTCACCGAGGAGTACACGGAGACCCATGGATTCGTCCCGTTCCTGGAGGGGAAGTCCAGCGTCGGGCGGCTCGGGATCGACATCCACTCGACCGCGGGGAAGGGCGACGAGGGATTCTGCAATTACTGGACGCTCGAGATGTCCGTGAAGGTCCCCGTCCGGATCTACCCGGGAATGCCCATCGGTCAGCTGATCTATTTCGAGATCTCCGGCAAGGTCCGCCGCGGTTACGACACGAAGAAGGACGCGAAGTATCGGACCGTCAGCCAGCACCCGACCGCCTCGCGGATGCACCTCAACTTTTCGCGCCGCTCCCGGAAGTAGCGCGAAGTCCGCCCGCGCCGTAGAGGAAGAACGCGGGTTTGCCGGGTCGCGCTCGGTCGCGGCGGCCGGCCGGGTCGTGCTCCGCGCCTTCCTCCTCCGGGAGGACCACCACCGCCGTGAATCCGAACCTCCGGGCGAGGTATCCTTCTGACGCTCGCAGCGCAGCTCGCTCGTCGATGACCGGAGCAGGCGCCGGCTCGGTCCGAATCGCGGCGGCGGTTCGGCCGACGTATTTCGCGACCTCGCCCCGGTGCGCCGCTAGTTCTGGGTGGACAGCCGCCCGAGCGAGCACCGCGGGGATCGGAGGGGCGCGCGGGTCGTTCGCGAGAGCGTCCCGCGTCCAGGCTTCGACCTTCTCCTTCCAAGGGGCCGCCACGAAGAACACGACGCCCTCCGGTGGAGCGCCCCGGTCCACTCCCATCCTCACGATCGGTCGGAGGTCGTCCTCGACCCGGTCAATGTACGATTCTCGGGCGATTGCGGCCTCGTCGAGGGCGAATTCATCTGGGCGCGGCCAGGATGAGGCGGCGACCAAGCCTTGGGAGACACCCTCCCCGAGCTCCTCGGCCACGTGGGGGGTCAGCGGGCTCGCGAGGCGGATCCACGCGAGCGCCGTCGACCTCAGAGCCGGACCGGGGGCCCCTCCGCGCGCCAGGTAACGCCGGATCAGGGCTGGGGCCCGACCGTAGACCAGCTCGGCGAACTCCCGCACCCGGAGCGCCTCGAGCGCGTCACGACTGTCGCGCACGAGCCCATGAACGGCGCTCCCCAGCCATCGGTCGAGTTCGGGGGGGCCGCCCCCCCCGTCCGCGAGCGCCTCCCGGATCAGGCGGGCGGCGTCGTCCACGCGGACCCTCGCCGAGTCGATGAGGGCGGGCGACCACTCGATGTCCTGCTCGGGGTTCGCGGCCTGCGCGTGGAACAATCGAAGCGCGTCCGCGCCCCACCGCTCCAGCGAGTCTCTCAGCGGGGGGACCGCGCCGCCTTTCGAGCCGATGTCCTTCTTCGAGATCTTCTCCCCCGAGGATTGGACCAGCCACCAGTGGACGAACAGTCCGCGCGGCTGCTTTTGGGGAGGCAGGAGGAGGGCGTGGGTGTAGAGGAAGACGGGGAAGTGGACGCGCTTGTGCTCTTTCCCGCCGATGTTGAGGTCGAGGGGGTACCAGTACTCGAACGCAGATTGGACCTCGCGCTGCAGCGCGGGATCGACCCGAGGTTCGCCGGGTCCCTCCCCCAAGAAGACGCGGTCGAAGAACGCGTCCGTGAGGTCGGCGGGAGTCAGTCGCCCGGCCGTCACGAACGGGCGAACGACGAAGTAGGCTGGGTAAAACGTGGAGTCCGCAATCGGCTCAATCAGCCAAGAGGGGTCGAGGGGGAACGGGGTACCGAGCCACCGGCCCCTGCGTGTGCACGGGCGGTCTTGGAACCAATCGATGATCCCGGGCAGCTCGCGGCCGTACTCCTCGGGGCTGACCTTGAGTTGCGCGACCATCGCGCGCGTCTTCTCCTTCCACTCGCCCCACGAATAGCGGAGGAACCACTGGTCCGGGACGAGTCGGATCGACACGTCGTGGCCGTTCCGGCAGACCACCGATTCGGAAAACTCGCGGAGATCGAACGAGGACCCCCCGGTCTTGAGTTGCGCCGCCACGTCGAGCCGCGCCTCGGCGACGGGCCGGCCGCCAAGAAGGTCCGCGCGCATCCGTCCGCGGACGAATTCGAGCCGGTAGAGGCGCTCCGTTGCCGCGGCGAGCGCCGTCTCGTCGGCGAGGCGGGTCGCCCCCGTCGCGCGCACGGCGCGTGCCGCGGGGACGCCGTCGCCCACGACGAGATCGCGGTCGGACCCGGTCAGGTCGGTCGATTCCGGGAGGTCGACGACCGAACGGATCTCCGGAATGCGCGAACGCGCCTCGGCCTCGAGCTCCTGGATGGCGAGCCAGTCGGCGGGCGCGTGGGCGGGTACCGACATCACGACCCCGGTTCCAATCTTGGGGTCGACCAATGGGCTCAGGAAGATCGGAATCTTGGCCCCGGAGAGGGGCACCTCGACCACGCGACCCACGAGCTCGGCGACGTCGACGACGTGGCCAACGCGCCCACCGTGCTGCTCGACCAGCCGAGGAGCGGCGGTTTGACCGACGAGGTAGCTCTTCTCGGCGTGGTGCCAGACCGCGAGGCTACCCTGCGGGGCGAGCCACAAATTCGTGGCGCCGTAGAGTGTCTCGGGCCGGAGCGTAGCCGCAAGTAGGACACGCCCATCATCGAGGGCGAAGGGCACCGTAGTGTAGACGATGGTCTCCGCCTCGCCGCCCCGCGAGAGGTCGGTTTCCGAAGGATCCACGGAGACAGGACCGCAGACCGGGCAGAACGACGCATAGTGCGGACCTTGCCGGAGCGCTCCGAGGGTGTTCAGACGTCGGAATTGCCATCGGATGAACGCCTGGTAGTCCTCGTCGATGGTCGTGACGTAGGCACGCTCGTCGACTAGGCAGCCGAGCGACCGGTAGACCGAGAGGTAGCTCGTCCCGAGGAATCGAGCGGCGGCCGAAGGGTCCTCGAGCGCCGCCTGCTCGGCGGTCGAGACCCCTTCGGCTTCGAGAGCAGCGATTGTGCGCGGGTCACGATTACGGACCTTTTGGGCGAATGTCACCGAGGGGAGGCCCGAGGCGTGGGTCCCAGTGGGGAAGAACACCGACCGCCCGGCCATTCGGTGGTAGCGGTGCAAAAGATCCGCGAGGACCATGCCGCGAAGATGGCCCAGGTGGAGGAATCCGCTGGACCCCGGATACGCCACGATGGCGTAGAACTTGTCGCGGGAGCCGTCGGCCCGTGCTGCCGCGAGACCGGCAGTCTTCCACTCCTCCTGCCAGTGCAACTCGTGCGCTCGGTCCATCGAGGTGCGTTCGAGTCGGACTCGATATTAGACCTACGCGGAGGCGCGGCACCGACTCGGCGGGGCAACGCCCATACGGGAATGAGGGTCGGCTCGGGGTGTGCGGATCATCGAGATCTTCCACTCCGTTCAGGGGGAGGGACCGTTCACCGGATTCCGGACCTCGTTCGTCCGCACCGCCCGGTGCAACCTGCGATGCTCGTGGTGCGATACCACCTACTCGTTCGGGCCGGGGCGCGAGCGCTCGATCGATTCGATCGTCAGGGAGGTGGCGCGCCACAAGACGCACCACGCGTGCTTGACCGGGGGTGAGCCACTCCTTCAGAAGGAGTCGGTCGTCCTCCTTCGACGGCTATCGGATCGCGGCATGACGACCGTTGTGGAGACCGGGGGCTCGTTGGACGTTAGTCCGTACATCGGGCTCCCGAATACCGTGCTCAGTGTCGACGTCAAGTGCCCCGCCTCGGGGATGCAGGATAGGAACCGTTGGGAGAACCTACCGAAGCTGCGGTCCAGCGACGTGGTGAAGTTCGTCATCGGTGACAGGAAAGACTACCTCTACGCGAAGCGAGTTCTCGTGCGCGAGCCGATGCCGCGGACCGTCGTTTTCCAACCGGTGTACGGCACTGACGCTGGGCGGCTCGCGGAATGGGTCCTCGCCGACCGATTGGATGTTCGTGTGATGATCCAGGAGCATAAGGTGCTCTTCGGGGACGCTCCGGGCCGCTGATCCTCGGGGCGCGCTCGAACCCTTTATAGCGGCCCCCCGCCCTCGAACCGCCCTCATGCCGGCAGAGGTCCCGGGCCATCCCCCGGCCCTGGGGTCTTCCTCGGCCTTCGGGAAAGCCCGATCGATGGTCTTCCCGCGCGCCGTGCTGGCGGGGCACGGCGTCCTCAGCGAGCTCGGGTCGATGTGCCGCCAGTTCGACTTCCCCGACCGAGGCGCCGTCGTAACCGGCCCGACCACGCTCGAACTGGCCGGTCGGCGGGCCGTTGAGATACTTGGCGAATCGAAGTTCGACATCGCCACAATCCTCGCCCACGACGCAACTTCAGTCGAGGTCGACCGAGTCCTCGGCGAGGTTCGCGCATCGGGTGCGCGCTTCCTCATCGCCGTCGGGGGCGGAAGCAAGATCGACATCGCCAAGGTAGCCGCGGCTCGCGCGCACATCCCGTTCGTGAGCGTCCCGACATCCGCTGCCCACGACGGGATTTCCTCCCCCAGGGCGTCCCTGCGCGACTCGGGCAAGGTCACGAGCGAGGCGGCCGTGGTGCCGATGGGCATCCTCGCCGACACCTCCGTCATCTTCCAGGCGCCGTTCCGGCTGCTCGCGTCGGGGTGTGCCGATGTGATCTCCAACTCGACTGCCGTCCTCGACTGGAAGCTCTCTGCCCGACTCCGCAACGAGGAGTTCTCCAGCAGCGCGGCGACGCTGGCGGAGTACGCCACGCAGGAGATCATGGAGCACGCGAGCCTCATCAAGCCGAATCTCGAGGAATCGGCGTGGATCGCCATCCGGCCCATGATCGTGGCGGGACTCGCGATGAGCGTCGCGGGCTCCTCGCGCCCGTGTTCGGGCAGCGAGCATCTGTTCAGCCACGCGCTCGACCTCGTGGCGGCCCATCCGAGCCTTCACGGCGAGCAGTGCGGCGTCGGCGCGATCATGATGATGTACCTCCACGGGGGGGACTGGAAGCGAATCCGGACCGCGCTCCAAACGATCGGTGCCCCGGTGACCGCTCGGGAGCTCGGAATCACGAACGACGAGGTCGTGGCCGCCCTCGTGAAAGCGCACACGATCCGTCCCGAACGCTACACAATTCTCGGCGACAACGGGCTGACGCGAGAGGCGGCAGAACGACTCGCGAGCACGACCGGAGTGATCTCCTGAGCAATGTCCGACATCACGCTGATCTCAACGGCCCAAGCGAAGGTCGGATTCGAGTTCGTGTTCCAAGGGGCGGCTCCGGTCTGCAGGACATGCCCCTACCGCCACGCCTGCCTGACTCTCGACGCAGGTCGGCGGTACTCTGTGACTCATGTTCGGCCGGTCAGCCACCCGTGCGCCCTCCAGGAGACGGTCGCCTCTGTCGTCGAAGTCCGGGCGGTTCCGCGAACTCTGGTCGTCGAATCCCGGACGGCCGTCGTGGGGAGCTCAGTCGAGACAGGTCGATACGGCTGCAACCGGCTCGACTGCTCGAACTGGGACATCTGCTCCGGCCCATCCCTGCCCGTCAAGCAGCGCTATCGAATCGAGACCATCCACCCGGACCCGGCAGAGTGCCGGATTGGGCGAACGCTCAAGCGGGTGGAGGCCGTCTGAACAACTCGGTGGCGGGGCTGTGGGGTAGTTTCGGCGTCGGGGACCGCCCCCGGGCCGCTCTACTGGTCCATCCTTCGGGTTTTGGGAACCCGGGACCCCGATTCAAATTCGGGCAGCCCCACTCAGGCCGAGAATGACAAGATGGCGGAGCGGGCTCGCCAATCTCACGATGTCGCCGGAATGTCTTATGGTTCAACTCCGGGGGGATTTGAGCCATATTCGGTTTAGAGCCACTACATTCCGTGGGCGGCGGGACCCAGGCGGGTCGGCGGCGCTACTCTTCGAGGCTGGGTCGGTGTCAACCGAGGGCGATCTTGGATCTCAATCGCTCGAACTGTACGCCGCCCAGCCGGAGCGATTTCGGAGCAGTTGGGCGAACTTCCGGGAGGAGAACTCTTCGACCCCGCCGACGGAGCTCGGCCCAACGGTATCCCTGTCGGAAACCTGGCATTGCGGAACTCGGCCGACCGAAGTCCACGATGAGCCCCTCGTCCATGATTCCGACGCTCGCGATGGTCGGCACGACTCGGAGGTACGCGAGCATCGCGGGGAGCCCGACGACTACCGCGAGGGCGACGCTCGCGAGCCAGTCGGTAAGAGGTGGCGGGCTCTGCGGGGGAAACCGGAAACCGTTCCCAAGCAGGTCACCCAAGAACCCGGAACCGAGGAGGATCGAGATGAATCCGGCGCTCCACCAGCGGCGGGACATGCCCGGGACCCACTCGACCTCCGGGGCACCGGGAACCATGATTCCCGACCATCGAGGGAGCTAATCGAGTTTGCCCCCTCGCGGGACGGCTCTCGAGAGTGAAGGGGGCCCGCCGGCGGGGAGTCCAGGGGTAGTCGAACCCTCCGGGTGTCCGCGATCTTCCTCAAAAGGGTTCCCGTTTCCGGGGAAATTGTCCGATTCAACCCGCCATGGGGGAAGCAGGTGGTCGTCGCCTGCGGTCTTCGATCGCCACTGCGAATGCCACGGTCAACGTCGCGACAGCCGCGATTAAGAGGAGCTGACCCACCAAGAGGTCCTGCACCGATTGGACGTACTCCCCGTCCCATGGAAGACCCCCCTGAGCGAGACAAAACCCATGGCACGGATTCGGATTCACCCAATTTGCCGCCCGATTCACGACGTCCTGTTGGAGGATGAGCCCCTCCACAATCAGGGAGAATCCTACCAGCACCAGGACAACCGATCCGATCGCGAGAAGCCGGCGGACCCGTTGCGACACCAGTGGGCCAAACAGGTGGGCCGCGCTATTTGAGGATTAGACGAAGTGATTCCGATTCCCGCGTCTCAGCGCGGTTGCAGGGTTCGGGCCCTTGGCCTCGCGTCACCGGACCGGTGCCCGTCACGAGCATGGTGAGTGTCGAGCCCGCCCACTTCGCTCTCTGCAAGACAGCGAAGTCCTTGGCTCAGGACAGCGCGGACCGAGTCCGAGTTCGGTCGTTACGGGTAGGGTGTCCCTATCGGAGATTCCGAGAACTTGGGGCGAATTCGACACGGGCCGGGACTCCCGAGGAGTCCCAGATGGCCCCCCTCCGAGTTCCGAAGCGTGGGAAGGCCCCCCCTCCGGTCTGGGTGCTACCGGTCCGGGTCGGGGGTGTCACGGGATGGGTCACCCCGTCGGTCGATTTGTGGACGAGTTGCGGGACTTCTGAGTCCCGGCGGACTCCGCGTACGGACTGGCGGTCCCGGATAGGTCGCCTCCGTGGTGGTTGGGATCGGTCGACCTTCGGAGGCGGCGGTACAACGAATCCCGGTGCGGTTCGGTGGCCGCTCGGCTCGGACTCGACCGCGGTCAGACTTGGGACATTCGGTGACCTCCGCGGTACGAAAGGTGTTGGCCCGTCTCTGGGCGGACAAACTTTGATAGCCGCCCGCTCGGTCCCGGGGGGCGAGTGTCCTGAGCGTTGCGAGCGAAATGTCCATCTTGCCAAGCGATCGTCAAGCGCGGGGAACGATTCTGCGCGCATTGTGGCTCGCCGCTCCCTGACCTCGGGCCCGCTCTGACTCGAAGGGCGTGGGACAGCGCCCTGCCCACCCGCGTTTGGGTTGTTTTGACCGTGGTCGCGATGGTCGCCGCGGGCTGGTTGGGGTACGAGATTCAGTCGTTCGAGACGGCGAAGGCCGCCTCGACCGTTCAGGTCCTGGCCGGCGAGTGGTCGGTCTATGGCGATAGGGGTCTTACGGCCAGCGCAGGGTGCCTCCAGTGCGGTCACTCTACCGGCCCATCAGACTCCATTACGGTCGTCCTCGAGTTCGGGGTCGGTCCAGCAAGGGACAGTGGCTGCACGATTTGCGGGGGATACAATGTTTCGGCGATCGGAGTTAATCCTCCATTTCTCCTCCTCCATGTCGGGCCCTCGACGTTCCCGACTTCGGTCCCCCAAAATAACTCAGTCGCGTGGAACCTCACGATCGAGGCACCAAGCGTACCCGGCTCGTACTACCTGAGCGGGACAGTTCAGGGTTCGTCCTACTAAGCCTCGCCGAGGTTGAGTTTCGGTTCGAGCCCAGTTCGATCCAGGCGGAAGCTCGGCCTGCCCCGCGGTGGGTACAACCGTTCCCGGCGCGGTTCGGCAACGGTTATGTCGAGCCGCGATCGCGGTTGGACTTGGGACTTTTGGAGGTCTGCGCGGTCAGTTCTGGAGCAGACCCCCAATAAGCGTCGCGAGGCTGTTGCACGGATGTGAGAGCCGCCCTCGCGTACACCCCCTCCCTCGCCATCCTGCTGGCCGGAATCGGACTCATTGCCATCGTGCCCATCGCTCAGCCAGTCCCATGTGTCTGCCCCCCTTACACGCCTGGGGGGAACGCCACGAACTGCTCCTGCACGACCGGCACGGAGTACAACCCCCTCGGGCCAGCATTCTTGCTGATCGCCGGTACTTCTGGTTTAGGAGTCTACCTGAACCGAAGGCGCGACGCCCGCGAACTGCCGCCCGTTGTCAAACCCGGCGTTTGAAAAGGGTCGCCCCGCCGGTGGTAGGCGGGCACCGTTGCCAAGGGACCCTTTCCGGCCCCAGCTGAGCGACGAGCGCGCCCCGAAGGCGAAGGGCGACTCAAGTGTGCCGAGGGAGAGAGTTCTGCGCCGCCGTCGGGGTAGGGGGCCGGCGTCGCGACCACGCCAGGAGACTGACCGCTACCGTTGCGAGGACACCAATCCCCACGACTAACGCGATCTCCATCGCAGGGCCGGTCGAGAGCGGGTGGCTGACTGGGGTTGCGTCCAACGACGGAGTCGCCGGAGAGTGCCCAGCCACCGTGAGTGCTGCGGTCGATAACGAAAACGAGTAGCCGGCGGGAACGGAAACAGAGATCGAGTACGTGCCGTTAGGGAGCTCGAATTCAATCGTGTTTGATGTGGAAGACCGAGTCTCGTGGAATCCCGTCGAGTTGTTCGATACAGTGACGGACCAGTTCGTCCCGCTGGCAAGCCCGAACTCAACGATGATGACTGGATACGTGAGCGGGACGAACGTGACGTTGATGGTAGCGTTTTCACCGGCTACTGTCGCAATTCCCGAGTACGTGGCAGAGTAGCCCGAAATCGCGAGGACGACGTAACCGTAGGTCCCATTCGGCTCGTCTGCGAATGCGATCCTGTTCGTCAGCGATGTCTCGATGGCGCTGCCGATGACCACGCCCCAGCCGGTGCCGTTTGGAAGTCCGTTCTCGTGGAACGTGATCTCAAACACCGGCGGCGGAGGTGCAGGCGCTGTGGACGCGAACACGATGGAAACTACCCGAGCAACCCCGTGGACCGTCACGTTCCCCCAGCCCGGCGTAGCGACGTATCCCGGCATGCTGCTGATGGAGTAGAGGTAGGTGCCGTTCGACCTCTCGAACTCCACCGTCGGGCCGGACGAGCTGCTCGTGATCCCACCCAAGTCCACAGACCAGTTGGCCCCTTTCGGCAGTCCCGACTCGTTGAATTCGATGGGGTAGAGCGGGGGCGAAGGACCGAGCGTGAAGTTGACCGATATCGCGACTCCGGCGCCAGAGACAAGGGCGGTCCCTCCCGCCGGTGTGGGGAGGTACTGGCTTCCCGTGGAGACGTTGAACGCGTAGGTTCCATTCGGGACCGTGATGGCGATTGAGGCGGCTGTCGAGGAGCTCACAATGTGGCCCGTGGCGATGGTCCAGTCCGTCCCGTTAGGGAGCCCGTGCTCTGTGAAGGTGATGCTGTACAACGCGGCGACCACGTCGAAGAACGATACCCGAAACGTCAGGTTGCTGCCGTGTACCGAGAAGTCCTCAAAGGCGTCGACTGCGGAGTAATCGGAAGGACCATGAATCTGGAACCAGTACCATGAATTGTTCGACAGGTTCACCGTAATCTGGGTCCCCGAACCGGACCAATACGTCCCGTTGAGGTCAACGCTCCATTCCGAGCCGACCGGCAGACCCACCTCCGTGAATTTCACCGCGTACCGCGTCGCGTTCGCGGTTGAGCTGAACGTGATGGAGACGCTCTGGTTCGCACCGGTGACGGTGACACTCCCGTTCGCGGGGCCCGTCGTGTAGCCGGGGACGGAGAAAACCTCGAAGGGGAATGTCCCGTTCCCAATCGGCACCGAGAGAGTGCTGGCGTTCGAGGTCGAACCCTCTTCGTTGGCTACCACGACCGTCCAGTTCGTCGCCAGAGCGAGCCCAGTTTCGGTGAACGTCAGGGTGTACGGCTGCGGTAGGAACGTGACGTTCACAGTGACGCTTGCCCCACCGATCGTGACGTTGCCCGTCGGGACGGTTGGCTGGTATCCCCAGACTGGCGGGACCCAGTACGCGTATGTGCCGTTGACGACGCTAATCCCAAACGAGCCGACCCCGGCCTGCCCAAGTCCTCCCAGGCCAGTCACCCAGGCACTGAATACCGTGTTGCTTGGAAGGTCGGTCTCGGAGAAGGTCAATAGGTAGGGCGCCGGAACGAACGTGACGTTGAGCAAGATGGCAGACCCGCTCACGGTCAGGTTTCCCGGGGAGTTCGCCGATACGTACCCCGTCGGCTGCGCTCCGGCGGTAAGGACGAACGCGTACGATCCGTTGGTCATGTTGAACACTACAGAGGGCGTGCTCGACCCTGCCGTCGCGCCACCGAGCCACACCTGCCAGGAGGTCCCCGGGGCGAGCCCGGTCTCGTTGAAAGACACGAGATAAGTCGTCGGCGCCCGGAACGAGACCGCGATGACGAGGTTCTGACCGCTCACCGTCAGGTTGCCGAACGCCGGCGTCGGGGTGTAGGAGCCGGTCTGCCCGATTCCGTAGCTGTAGGTCCCATTGACAACCTGGAAGGAGAGCGACTCCGGGCTCGAGGTTTCACTTTGGGAGCCGTTGAAAATCACTACCCAGCCCCAGTTAACCGGGATGCCGGACGCGACAAAGGTGACTTCGTAGCGCGCGGGAGGCGCCACGAAGGACACTGTCTGGGTGACCCCAGCTCCGCTGACTGTAAGGTTTCCGCTCGGCGGAGAGGGAGAGAGTCCTATGACGGGCCGGAGGGTGAATCGATAGGACCCGTTCGGTACCGAGAACGTGACGTTGGGTGTCAAGGACCAGTGGTAGATTGACACCTGCGTTGAGAGTGAGGTCAAGTTGACGGTCCAGTTCGTTCCTGAAGGGAGTCCCGTTTCCGTGATGACCACGACGTAGAGGCTCGTCACCGCGGCATGGCGCATTCCCGACGCGACCCCCGGCATCTCGGGCCACGCGACGGGGGCGCCTGGTTCGTGGTTCGGGCGCCCCGCGGCTGCCAGCGGGTGCCCACCGATGGTCCCGCCCGAGCTCAGCAGGAGGAGCGTGAGGACCCCGAGCGCATAGACCGCAGGCCCCAGCTTCAGGTATCCCACAAGCCTCGTACGCCCCTGAGGGGACATAACTCAGAGTAGGATATACCCCGGGAATATTCCTCGCCCCCTATCCGACGTGTGTTCAGGACTCCTTCTGGTCTCTCGAGATTGCCCTACCAGGCGGTGGCTCACCCCTCGCCTGGCATGTCCCACCTCCATGCAAGAAGGGCCCTTGGAAGAACGCCGAAATGCCCGAACTCACGATCTCCTTCACCGTCGAGGACGCTTAGACTGATTCGCTTGCCCAAACGGGTCCCTTGCCACCGCAGGCGCTCCGCTCTCGGGCGGCGGACCCTTCTGAAAGGCGGGGATTGCCAACGCTGAAGAACCAGGGACCTATCTCGGGGGTGCACCGGAGCGCATCGTGAGACGCTGGGCGATCGTCGCCGTCGCAATCTCCGTCGCAGTCGCGGCGATACTCATCGTTGTCGAGCTGGAGATTAGCGAGACCGAAGCGCTTACGATCATCCCAACTGAGCTCATCACGAACGGAGATTTGGGCGCCCGGAACTTCTCGGTTCAGTTCTATCTCGACCGCCCGGGGCATCTGAGCGGGAGTTGGGAGAACGGCGGTTCGGGCACCTATCCCTTCACCTCATACCTCTTCCGGGCATCAAGTTGTAACGTCGGCAACAACGCGCCCGGCCCGTACGACGTTCGATGCTCAGGGACGCCACTCTGGGCGGGTCAATCCAACGTGAGGAGCCAGTCTTTCAACTACTCGGCGGGGTCTGGAACCTACCGTCTTGTGTGGGAGAATGCGACCGCCACGGCGAGCCCGTTCGTCGTGCTCGCCTCCCCCCTCATCCTGCACCCAACGCCGTGGTGGTGGGCCTGAGAACGCGGCCGGCGTCAACTTCCCGAGCCGGGGCAGAGTCCCGATTAGCCTAACCGAACAGTTCTCCAAAAGTCCCAAGTCTAACCGCGAGCCGCGGTTCGCTTGACCGTAGCCAAACCGCGCTGGAGGCGGTTGTACCCACGCCTCGGGAGGTCGGAACTCTAACCGCGATTGAACTGGGGTCTAACCATTCCCTTTGGGCCGTTCCGCTGAGTCTGATTCGGCAGCCCGGTGTGGAACAGGCACCTCCTGGCTTAATGCCTCAAAGTCAGCGCTTCGCCCGGCTCCTCGGCTCATGCGGAATAGCCTCGTCCATTCCAGTCTCGCTTTCGGAGCTGTCTTTCTGCTTCTCACGACGGTGCCCACATTTGCAGCACCATCGCACCCCTCAGCGGCAGCGAACCTGCCCCTTTCGGTCACAGTCCTCCCCCCCGTGGACGCGGCGAGCATGGCGTACGATGCAAGGGACGGCTACTTGGTGCTCTTCGGGGGAGCGAACGTCGGCACTGGCAACGGATCGTTCTATTCGAACGAGACGTGGATTCGGCAGGCCGGACATTGGATTCAGCTGCACCCGGTTACCTCGCCTCCTGCTCGAGGCTACGGTGCGATGGCGTACGATGATAGAGACGGCTACGTCCTCCTCTTCGGCGGGCGGGGTAACAGCCCGTCTGTCAACGGCGGCTTGAACGACAGCTGGTCGTTTGTGGCAGGAAACTGGACTCGGCTGATTACCCCGATCGCGCCGGAGCGGCAAATCGGTCCCGCCATGGCATTCGACTCCGGAAGCGGGAAAGTAATTTTCTTCGGGGGCGAAACCAGGGCGGGGTGGCTAAGGAACGACACCTGGCAGTTCTCCGGGGGTAACTGGAGCAGGATTGCGATCGGCAATCTCACACATTCTCCGACGGCCCGCAAGTATGCAGCCATGACATACGACGCGAAAGACGGCTATGTGGTGCTCTTTGGCGGCCACGGGCGCGCGACATTGCCCTTGAATGACACATGGGCGTTCTCGCACGGGACTTGGAGAAACATCACGAACGCGCACTCTCCCCCCGCGGGCATCCCCGGGGCGCTGGTGTTCGACTTCAAAGCCGGATACGTTGTCCTCTTCGGAGGGCTCCATGGCGGCTCTTGGCGGAATGATACCTGGGAGTTCTCGGGCGGAAATTGGACGCGAGTTTTCCCTCCAAGCGCACCGCCGCCCACGGGCCCGGTCGCTGAATCCTATAATCCGGTTGCAAGCGCTGTCGTGATTGTTGAACTGAACTCTGGCAGCAGGGTCACCCACGATCAATCATGGTCGTTCTCCAGCGGCGTCTGGACCCGTGTCTGAAGCGGGAGACCCGTCTGGGGTACCTCTCGGTCTTGCAAAGGGGAGCGTTTTCAACGGTGCCGGGCCTTCGCCCCGTGGTCGACACATTTCAGTGGCCAAGTTCGAAAACGCCCGCCGGCTTGCTCCCGCGCCAAAGCCCCGGCTCTGCCACTTGTTGTCGGGGAGGTGGAGCTGATTACACTTAGATGGCGGTATGGTGGGGGAAAGTGAAGGCGCCAACGTGACGGAGAGAGTTCGTGATTCCCCGGCAGCTGCTCCAACCGGAGCAAGCGTTCACGCCGCAACACTGCTGTGTGACGTGTGCGGGGCGGAAACTCCGCATCGCATTGTCCGAATGGACCCCGGCACCGGGAAGGGTGTTTCGGGCCTCGCGCGCTGTAGGACGTGCCACACCACCCACCGTTTCCAAACGCCGACTCGCCGGCAGCATGTGCTCGCCGAGATCGTCTCGGATGGAGCGACATCTCAGCGGAAGGTTCGATCGCTGCCGGCGGACGAGCAGCTCACTGTGGGTGAGCGGATGCCCGAGCGGGCCGCGCCAGCATTGATCCACAAGCTCGACCGCCTGGATGGGCGTTCGGTCCGAACGGCGATGGCCCGTGAGGTCCGAACGGTCTGGCTCACCCCCGACGAGGGTGCCGTCGTGAAGTTCTCGCTAGTCGACGGACGCCGCACAAGCTCGGCCCGCATCACAATCTCCCCGGAGACAAGGATTGTCGTCGGAGCCCTGATCACGGTGGACGGACGAAAATGGCACATCTCCGGAATGCGAGCGAACGGCCGGACTTGGCGCCACCCCGAGGACAGCTTCCCGGCCAGCCAGGTTCAGCGCGTCTACGCGCGGCGGAACACAAGACCGCCCGCGGGCAACAGTGACTGAAGTCGGTCGCGGGGGACCCCCGATTCGCGCGAAAGCTCGATTTCACGAGTTGCGCGATCTCGCTCGGGCCCCGGTGTCATCAGAAAAAGGAGCTGTCCTCCCCGAACCAGCGCGCGCGGTGGCGCCGCCAGCCAGACCGTTTCTCCGCCGTCCGTGACCGTGCCCAGCCCGAGCTCGAGGGGGAGGTCCTTGAGAATCGTCTTGCTGCCGTGAATGACCCAAGCTCCTCGAGGGACGAACTCGCCCGTGCCGGCGGACTTGGAGACTTGGTCGGCCTCGACCGCGAACGCCGAAGCGCTCGGCAAGCCGGCGCGCCAAGCCTTGGAAAACGCCACGCCCCACTGACACGCCTCCTCGACCGATGCCTCGCCTCCCGCGGGCTCCCCAGGCGCCGCGTGTTTCACGATGACGCTCGGTGCCCCGTGGATGTCGGCATGAACGTACTTGTCGCCCGGACGGAGGTAGCGTTTCACGATCAGGTCGTTCGTCGCCGCGTCCCTGCCTCCGATCACGAGCAAGCCCTCAGACGTCCGGAACCAACGGTAGCGCTCGTACCATTTCGGCGTCCGACGGGGCGACGCCGCGCGGGCGGCGCGTTTCGGCGCTTCCAGAAGGAGCGCCTCGGCCGACCGGGCAAGGCGCTGTTCCGACTCCCCCAACGCGGCCGTCGCTCCGGCCAGTTTCGCTTGAACGCGCTTCGCTTCTGTGTAGAGGGACTGCGCCGCGGTCCGAATCGATGTGCCCCGTGGGACCGGAATCGCCTGATCCTCGACGGTGACGAGCGTCGGCTCATCCGTCGAGGGTGAGGCCGAGGCCAGCTGGCGCTCGACCTCCGGGAAGTGGGCGAGCAGGAGGTCCGCACGACGGGTCAACGAGGCCGCCTGAGTCCGTAGTTCGTCGACGGCTCGCTCCTGTTGTAGCCGCTGTCGGCGCCACTCCTCGAGCTTCTGGTTCACCGCGTCGTCGGCGGGCGCGGGTTGCTCCGTGCGGGAATCGAAGTACCGGTGAGCAGCCTCCGAAAACGACTCAAAGACCTCCACCGCGACCGACGGACGGCCTGTCAGCCTTCGGGATTCGAACGGGACTACGTCGACGGCGACCCCGTCGACCGAGTACTGGTACCCTTTCGGTTGCTCTCCGACCTCTCCCCGGAGGTCCGCGAGCGCCCGATGGACGAGCGGGGCGAACTCCTCGACCCCGGAGGAGGCGGGTGTCTCCCCCGGCGACCCGACCCGGGCCAGGATCTCCTCGGCCAGTGTTCCCCCTAGGCCGAGCCGGGCTGCGAGCGTGCTCGCGCGATCGGTCCGCGACGCCCGAAGCAGCGACTCGATCCCGGCGGCATCCAGCTCCCACGGATTGGTCCGCCCGGGAGGCCGGGTGAACGGGGCGCCGACCCGAACGGTTCGCTTCGACCAGGTCTTGGGATGCGAGACAACCACGAGCTTCCCCTCCTTTGCGACGAGCAGATTGCCGGGAGCGAACAGCTCCACTCCGAGGAGCAGGGGTCCCTCGGCGTCGCCGCGAGTCAGGGCGGCCTCGAGGTACCGCTCCCCCCCCGGGTCGGAGACGTCCGAGAGGGCGGCACCGCCGAGAACGCGCCGAAGCTCGCGGCTAATCGGCGTGAGCTCCTCATCCCTCTCCGTGAGGCTCCCGAGCAGGGCGACGTACTGACCGGGGCGAAGAACGAGGATGCGCTTTCCGAGCCCAGGGGCCCGGAAGCTGATCCCGAACCGCCCCGGGCCGATGTCGAACGCCTTGTCGACGTGCGCCCTTCCGAGGGCCCGGAGTTCGCGTGCCACGGCGAGCGTGTCGAGCGAGGTGAACCGGTCCTTCGCCGCGAGGAGTTCCTCGACCATCGAAGCCAATCTCCTCTCATCCGACGAGCAGGTGTCAGGTCTTTAGAGTCATCGAACGTGCAGCGGCGCGTGGTCCGCGAACCCGATGCGGAGGCCCTCGGCTGGCGTCAGAGGGCGCGCTCACTCGCAGATGAGGTAATTCGGCCGGCGGCAGCCGCAATCGACCGCGACGATCGATTGCCCGAATCCCTCGTCGACCGCCTCAAGTCGTCGGGTTTTTTCGGGCTCGGCATTCCCCCCGAGTGGGACGGTCGGGACGGTAGCACCGCGGCGATCTCCGGGGTTCTTGAGGAGCTCGCGGCGGCGAGCCCCGCGGTCGCCGTCCTTCTCTCGGTGCACCTTTCGGTCTGCGCCCATCCGATCCTGGCCCACGGGACGTCGGAGCAGAAGGAGCGGCTGTTGCGTCCGCTCGCCGCCGGCCGCTGGCTCGGCGCGTTCGCTCTGACTGAGTCGTCGGCGGGCTCCGATGCCGCGCACATCGGCGCCCGGTACCGCCGCGACGGCGACTCGTTCGTCCTCAACGGGGCGAAGATGTTCATCACCAACGGCGCGCGGGCGGACCTCGTTCTGGGGTTCGCGACCCACGACACGAACCTCGGGAGCCACGGAATCTCCGCTTTCTTGATTCAGAAGGGCACCCCGGGTGCATCGAGCGCCCAGAAGCTCGACAAACTCGGGCTTCGGGGGAGCGAGACGAATGAACTCGTGTTCCAGGACGCAAAGGTCCCGTCGAACAATCTCTTGGGGGCGGAGGGCCAAGGACTTCGAATCGCCCTCTCAGCGCTCACCGCGGGGCGCGTCGGGATCGCTTCCTGCGCGCTCGGCGTAGCTCGAGCGGCACTGGAGACGATGCAAGCGGGTGCGGCAGCGTCCCCGACCGATGCTCGACGGGGGGATGTCGCGCGGGCGTTCACGACGTACCGCGCGGCCAGCGCCCTGGTCGCCGAGGCCGCCGCGGCGAAGGACTCGGGCGGACCCTACGAGGACGTGGCGTCGGCCGCGAAGCTCTTTGCCAGCGAGGCCGCGGTGTCGATCGCGAGCCACGCCGTCGACGTCTGGGGACCGGCCGGCGCACGCGCTGGCGCGCCGGCAGAGCGCATCCTCCGGGATGCGCGCGTCTTCCCGATCGTGGAAGGCACGACCGAGATCCAGGAACTGATCCTCGGGCGCGCGCTCGTCGGTCGCTGACTGCCCCGGGCTCGGTCAAGGGCTTTCAGGTCGACGGGGTTCGGTCGGCCCCATGCCCGCAACTTCCTCGGACGAGCGGCGTCCGCTCACCTCCGTACCGATCCCGGACGACGTCCGGGCTGTCTTGGAGGCCGACGGCATCGCGTCGCTGTATCCGCCCCAGGCCGAGGCGCTCGGGCCCGTGCTCCGGGGCGAGAGCGTCGTCCTCGCCTGCCCTACCGCGAGCGGGAAGTCGCTCGTCGCCTACCTCGCGCTCTTGCGAGCCGTCCGGGCGGGCGGCACGGGCCTCTACCTGGTCCCGTTGCGGGCGCTCGCTCAGGAGAAGTTCGACGAGCTCCAGGAGTTCGCTCCGCTCGGGTTCAAGGTCGGGCTTTCCATCGGGGACTTCGACCTCTCCAACGCAACGTTGGACGGCCTCGACATCCTGGTCGCGACGAGCGAGAAGGCCGACAGCCTCCTGAGAAAGCGCGCTCCCTGGCTCGAGCGCCTCGGCGCCGTCGTCGCAGACGAGGTCCATCTGATGCGCGACCCCGACCGGGGACCGACGCTCGAGGTCTCGCTGACCCGGCTCCGCCGGATGCGTCCCAACCTCCAGGTCGTGGCCCTCTCGGCGACCGTCGGGAATTCTCAGGAGATCGCGGACTGGCTCAAGGCGGCCCACATCGCGAGCGACTTCCGCCCGGTTCCGCTGAAGAGCGGAGTGTACCACGACGGTCGGATCATGTTCACCGACCTCTCCGTCCGAGAGGTCCCCGGGACGGCCGAGGCTCTGCCGCGACTCGTTCGCGACGTCATCCGAGGGGGCGGACAGGCCCTCGTCTTCGTCAACACCCGCCGTGCGAGTGACCAGACCGCCCAGGCGCTCGCCTCTACCGTCCGCTCCACGTTGAGCCCGGCCGAGAAAACCGCGGCTCGAGCTGCCGCGGACGACCTCTCCGCCGTCTCGGAGGAGGAAACCGAGGGGGCACGGAGGCTTTCGAGCCTCCTCCCCGACGGCGTGGCGTTCCACAACGCCTCGCTCACGAACCCGGAGCGACGCGTGGTCGAGCGCGCGTTCAAGGACCGCGTGCTGAAGGCGCTGGTCGCGACCCCGACGCTGGCCGCCGGCATCAATCTCCCCGCCCGCCGGGTCATCGTCCGCGACACCACCCGCTACGACGACCGCCTCGGCATGCAGGCTCCGATCTCGGCGATGGAGATCCAGCAGATGTGCGGCCGTGCCGGCCGCCCACGCTTCGATGTCGCCGGCGAAGCTCTGCTTCTCGCCCGAACCCCCGAGGAGGCCGAGCGGTTCCTCGACGACTACCTCTCGGCGCCCCCGGAGCGCGTCCAATCCCGGCTCGCCGCGGAGCCCGCGCTCCGGATGCATCTGCTCGCCCTCGTCGCGAGCGGGCAGGTCTCGAACGAGGCGGAGCTCGAGCAGTTCTTCGCGGCCACTTTTTTCGGACACACGGTCGAGCTCCGGGAACTCTCCGTCGTCGTCGAGAACGTCCGGAGGTTCCTCGAGCACCACGAGTTCCTCGAACCGGTCGCCGAGCTGCGCGCAACGGCCTTCGGACTCCTCACGAGCGAGCTCTACCTCGACCCGATGAGCGCGGTGGTCCTCCGCCAGGCGCTCGAACGCGCCCCCGTGAACCCGTCGGCGTTCTCGCTGCTGGCCGCGGTGGCGGCCACGCCCGACCTTCCGCCGATGTTCCTTCGCCGGGGCGAGGAGGCGGACATGCTCGCCAAGTTCACGGATTTCGAGCCGGAACTCCTGATCAAGCCCGAGGAGGACCCGCTGCGACTCGACCTCGACCTGTTCCTCGCGACCCTGAAGACCGCGAGCGTGCTCGAAGCCTGGGTCTCGGAGACGCCGCTCGTCGAGCTCACGGAGAAGTACGGGATCGGGGCAGGGGATGTCCGGGCCAAGGTCGAGGACGCCGACTGGCTTCTGTTCGGGGCGAGCCGGCTCGCCGTCCGATTCCAGCGACGCGCCGCCCGATCGATCGACGAGCTCTCGCTCCGCGTCCGTTACGGGGTGAACGAGGAGTTACTCGACCTGGTGCGGCTCCGCGGGATCGGGCGCATGCGGGGTCGCGCGCTCTTCCGTGCGGGGTTTTCCGACCGCGAAGCGCTGAAGGGCGCGAGCGTCGAACGCCTCGAGTCGATCCTCAAGTCCCGACCGCTCGCGAAGGCCGTCCTCGCCGAAGTCGGCGGCCGTCGCGCCGGGGCGCGCGGACCGGATCCCCCTACGCCGGCACCCAGCGATCCGCGAGCGGCCGTCGCTCCGGCCCGTCGGCCGGGTCCGAAGCGCCTGGACGAGTTCGGTCCGAGTCCGTGAGCGCGTAGAACGGCACCGGACCGACGAGCTCCACGGTCGAGCGGGTGCCTCCGGGGCCTCCGGGTCGCACGTCCCTCCGAATGACTCCCGCCGCTTGGAGCCGCACCATCCGCCGCCACAGCGTGGTCGCGGGAAGCGGCCGGGCGCCTTCCCGGGCCGCGAGGCGGACCTCCCAGGCTCGGATCTCGGCGAGCGTCGCGCTCTGGCCGCGGGTCGCCCGTTCGAGGGCGGCGAAGACCCGTGGCTCCACCCGAATTCGGCTGAGTCCGCCGGCGGGGCCCGCGGGGATGGTTCCGGGCGAAGGAGTCCCGAGCAGTTCGCGCCGGAGGAGCTCGAGGGCTCGACCGAGGCCTCGGTCTTCCCGAAGCGCTCGGGCGACGACCTTCTCAACGAGGTCCGCCGGTGGGGCTCGCCCGAGTGCGCGGGATGCCCGGTCCTGGATGGCCGAACGGATCGCCGAGGGCGTGGGGGGGGAGAGCTCTACCCGGTTCCCACGGGGAAGCCCCGCCCTATTCAGGCGCGACCACGCTGCCGTGACGTCGGCCCGGCCAGCAAGGATCGTCCAGATCGGCGGAGCCTGCTCCACGCCCTCCGGAAGGAATCGCGCGGGCGCCGTCAGCGCCCTGAGAACGGGCACGAGGTCGGGGGCATCGGGGCCGATGTCGTCGAGAACGACGATCGCAGGGCGGTTGTCCCGGCAGAGCCGACGGAGGAATCCGGCGAGGATCTCGGCCGCCGGAAACCCTCGCGGCTCGAATCCGCTGTCCAGACCTTGGAGGAGTCCAGCGGCGACGCCGACGGTCCCGGGAGCCGCGGCGACCCGGACTCGGATCATGGCGGGCGCCGTACCACCCGCTTCCCTCCGGATCGCCTCGAGAAGCCGCCGGGCGGCGAGGCGGGCCGTGGCACTCGTGCCCGCTCCGCTCGGGCCCACGACGGAGGCCACCCAGGGGGGCGGGCTGGCGGGATACGGGTCGCCGAGCATTCGAGCGAGCTGGGCGAGCTCCTGCGTCCGGTCGGGGAGAACGGGCGGGAGCCAATCGGGGGTCAGGACTGCGGGGAACGGTGTGGCGTACACGATTCCAAGATTTCTTAGAACTATAAGAAATCTTATGCCGTCACCGTTCGCCGTCGGCAAACCCTATGGCCGATGAGAACTCCGGACCGCCGATGGCGGCGCCCGACCGGTCCGCGCCCAACCTGAGGCTCGGCTTCCGGCTGGCGGCCGTCTTCGTCGTGGGCCTCGCCCTCTACACGCTCCTGGTCCTCGTTTCCTACGTCTTCGGCCAGATCAACCCGCTCTACTGGAAGGCGCTCGACGCGGGCGCGGTGCTGTTCCTCGCCTACGTCGTCGCCGTCCTGTTCGGGACCGCGATCCGGAGCTACCTCGAGCACATCGGGAACTTCGGTCACATCGGCGCGGTCCGGCTGATCGTCAACATCCTGATCGCGATGGGCGCGACGGCCGCGCTGTTGAACCTGTTCGGGGTCTCGGCCTCGAGCCTGCTGGTCTCGAGCGCGTTCGCGGGGATCGTCATCGGACTCGCGGCCCAGACGGTGCTCGCCAACGTGCTCGCGGGCGTCCTCATGGCGGTCGCCACCCCGTTCCGGGAGGGCGACCGGGTGGGCGTCATCACCCAGAACTACGGGGCGCTCGCGCCGACCTACCCGCACGAGCTCCTCTACCCGACCTACACGGGAGTGGTGCGGAACATCGGGCTGATCTACACCGACCTCAGGCTCGACAACGGCCGGCCAGCGAAGATCCCGAATCAGGTGCTCCTCGGCGCGCTGATCGTCAACCTCAGCCACCCGAGCCCGCGGAGCTACCGGATCCGGATGACGTTCGACCAAAAGGTGCCGATCGCCCGCCTCGAGGAGGCGCTCGGAGAGTACACGAAGGCCCACCCGCCGATCCCTGGCTGCCCGGAACCGCACATCGAGGTCAGCGACGTCGGACCGACCACCTGGGACGGCGTGATCGTCGTGTGGTCGAACGAGGTCGTGGAGGAGCCCGTCCGGGACGCCGTAATGCGGCGCGTCCTCGCGAAGCTCCCGAAGGCCGCCGCGTGAACCTCCGCACCCGTTAAAGCGGCCCTCGGGTGGACGGCGCCGAGGGACCCCTACGACCATGGTGAAGGTCACGCTCATCCCCGGCGACGGGATCGGTCCCGAGGTCACGGACGCGGCCAAGCTCGTCGCCGCCGCGACGGGTGTCGACCTCGAGTGGGAGGTCGTCGATGCCGGCGAGCGCGCGATCCGTGCGAGCGGCACTCCGCTCCCCGACGCTGTTCTCGACTCAATCAAGCGCAACAAGATCGCCCTCAAGGGGCCGATCACCACTCCGATCGGATCCGGCTTTCGCTCGGTGAACGTCGCGCTGCGCCAACAGCTCGACCTGTACGCCTCGGTTCGACCGGCCCGCGCGATCGCGGGCGAGGGGACCCGGTTCCCCGAGACGGACCTCATCGTCGTCCGGGAGGCGACGGAGGGGCTCTACTCGGGCGTGGAGCACTGGGTCGACCGCGACCACTCGGCCGCCGAGACGGTGAACGTCATCACCCGCAAGGCGTCGGACCGGATCGTCCGATTCGCGTTCGAGCTCGCCCGCGCCCAGAAGCGCCGCAAGGTGACGGCAGTCCACAAGGCGAACATCATGAAGACGACCGGCGCGCTGTTCCAGACGGCGTTCCGCGAGATGGCGGCCCGCTATCCCGACATCCCGAGCGACGAGCGGCTCGTCGACAACATGGCGATGCAGCTCGTGAAGAAGCCGTCGGAGTACGACGTCATCGTCACGACCAACCTGTTCGGGGACATCCTCTCCGACCTGTGCGCGGGGCTGGCGGGCGGGCTCGGAATCGCTCCGGGCGCCATCTTCGGCGATTCGATCGCCCTGTTCGAGCCGGTCCACGGCTCGGCGCCCAAGTACGCCGGCCAGGACAAGGCGAACCCCGTCGCCGAGATCCTCTGCATCGAGCTCCTGCTCCGACACCTGGGAAACGAGGAGGCGGCCGAACGGGTCTGGCGCGCCGTCTGGGAGACGGTCGCCGAGAAGAAGGTCGTCACCTACGACCTCGCCCTGCCAGGGTACACCGACCGACCCGTCGCTCCCTCGAGCTGTTCCGCCATGGCCCGGGAAATCGCCCGAAAGGTCCCGCTCGTGGACCTCTCGAAGCCGCACCCGAAGCCGTCCGCGGTCGCCGCCCCCGGCACCGTCGACCCGAGCCTCGAAGCGTAGGCAGGGCCGAGACACCGGGGCGCCCGGCTGCTTCATCCCACGGCTCCGTGTCCCCCTCCCGTGCGGGGCCCAACATCGCACGCGCTCACGGCGGCGCTGGTCGCCGTCGTCCTTCTCGCGACCCTCGTTCCCGGGACTGGCGGCGTCCGCGCTGGACTCCCCCACCCGACAGCGCTTCCGGGGCACTCGACGGCGCTCCGCCCTCCACCTGCCCGCCCATCGGTGGCCGCGGGCCCCGTCAACTGGGCCCAATACATGGGCGGACCGACCCATACCGGGTCGAATCCGTGGGAGCGCACGATCGCTCCGAGCAACGTATCGAACCTCACCCAAGTCTGGAGCTTCGCCTCGAACGGGAGCCTCAGCAGCGCCCCGATCGTCGTGAACGGGACCGTGTACGTCGGTTCGTGGGCGGCGTACGAGTACGCGGTGGAGGCGTCGAACGGCACCCAACGGTGGGCGAGCTACCTCAACACGACGACCAGTTGCTCGGTCGGAGGGATCGACTCCACGCCCGCGTACTCCAACGGTAGTCTGTACCTGGGCGCTCCGAACGGAACCTGGGTCGCGCTGAACGCCTCGAACGGCTCGGTCGACTGGTCGTTCCTCGCCGGGGCGGGAGTGAACGGCTACTACGACTGGGCGAGCGCGCTCGTCTTCGGCCACTCGCTCTACATCGGGACCGCGAGTTGCTTCGACAGCCCGTTGATCCCAGGGTCGCTCCTCCAGGTCAACCTCACGGGCAACCACACGGCGAACCATACGTGGCACGCCGTGGCGCCCGGTCATGTCGGCACCTCGATCTGGACGACGGCGACGGCCGACCCGTTGACCAACACGCTGTGGGTGACGACCGGCAACGACCCGGGTACGGCCCAGAAGTACTCGGAATCGATGGTCGCCCTCAACGCGACCGACCTCAGCGTCCGGGGGTACTGGCAGGTCCCGAACGTGGTCGGATCCGACTCCGACTTTGGGTCCACGGCGACGCTCGTCACGCCCTCCACCGGACCGCCGTTGGTCGTGGCCACGAACAAGAACGGGGTCGCCTACGCGTTCAATCGCTCGAACGTCACCGCGACCAACTGGTCCCCGGCCTGGTCCCTCAATACCGGCGGCGGTTTCTCCGGAGGGGCGTTCGACGGAACGACCCTCTACTTGGCCGGGCTGTATGGGGTCGTGTACGCCGTGTTCCCCTCGAACGGTTCGGTGAAGTGGCAAACGAACCTCGCGGGGGGCATCATCTACCCCTCGCTCACGACCGCGAACGGGCTGGTCTACGTCGGCGCGGGGGCGACCGAGTACGCCCTCGACGCCGCGAGCGGCAAGCCCCTGTGGAACGCCACGCCCCCGGGGGCCACCATCGACGGGGAATCCGTCGTCGCGAACGGCCGGCTCTTCGTGCCGGTCGGGGACTCCGGCGGCGGTCACCTCTACGCCTACGGCCTCCCCTTCGCCATCGCGGCAAACGGCTCGATCCCGAACGCGACCACCGCGCCGGCGACGGGTCTCTTCCGAGGGAACGCCACGGGCGGAATGCTCCCGTACACGTTCGCGTGGTCGTTCGACGACGGAGGAACCTCCTCCGCGGCGACCGTCCTCCACACGTTCCAGGTCCCGGGCAATCACAGCGGCCGACTTACGGTCACCGACTCCGCCGGAGTCGTCCGACACCTGAATGTCACGGTCCTGACCACGAGACCACCTCCGGTCCTTCGGGCGTTCATCCACAGTTCGACCGTCTTCGGCGAGGCGCCGCTCTCGGTCCGCTTCAACGGGAGCCAGGTGAACGGAAGCGGAGCTCCCTACAATTGGACCTGGGACTTCGGCGACCATTCCGGCGGCTCGGGTGCGGCCATTCTCCACACCTTCGCCGTCGGGGGATGGTTCGCCGTCGTCCTCAATCTCTCCGAATCCGGCGGAGCGTACGCGGTCGCCAACGTCTCGATCCACGTCCTCCCTCTCCTCACGGTTGGGGCGATGGCCTCCCCGGGATACGGACCGGCCCCGTTCACGACGCAACTCACGGCCATCCCCTTCGGGGGGCTCGCCCCGTACAACGTCCAATGGTCGTTCGGGGACGCGTCGGCGGCCGCGTCCGGGCCGATCGTGAATCACACCTACCTGCTCGCGGGGAACTTCACCGCGAACGCGACCGTGAGCGACGGGTTCGGCGTCGTCGTCACGACCTCCGTCGTCGTCGCCACCACCTCGGTCGCACCGACCCCACCGCCGCCGCCGCTGGCAGCGCATCCGTTCGCGATCGTGGGCGTGCAACAGTGCCACCCCCGGAGCACGCAAGTCCGGCTGACCGCCAACGCCTCCGGCGGGGTCGGCGCCGATACCGAGACCTGGACCTTCGGAGACGGCGCGCCCGTGCAGCATGGGCCGGTGTCGAACCACACCTACGCTGCGGTCTCGGGGACGTTCGGGCCGATCGTGACCGTGGTCGACGCGAACGGGACCACGATCACGGCACCGCTATCGGTACAGCTGCCAACGCTTTCGTGCCCTCCCTCCGCCGCAACATCGAACTCGGGAGGGGGTCTTACCGCCACCGAACTCGGTCTTCTCGCGGCCGGAGCGATCGTGCTGATGGCGCTCGTGGCCGTCGTCGTCTACCGACGCCGCCTCGCCCGGTAGACCGCCCCCGCCGGCTCGGATTCACTCGCCGAGGACCTTGACCACGACGCGCTTCCGTCGCCGCCCGTCGAATTCCGCGTAGAACACCTGCTCCCAGGGGCCGAGGTCGAGGTCGCCCTTCGTGATCGGAAGAATGACCTGGTGACCGAGCAGGAGATTCTTCAGGTGGGCGTCACCGTTCGACTCGCCCGTACGGTGGTGCGCGTAGTCGCCGGGCGGGGCGAGTCGGTCGGCCCACGCCTCGATGTCCGAGATCAGACCGGACTCGTTGTCGTTCACGTAGACGGCCGCCGTGATGTGCATCGCGGAGACGAGCACCATCCCCTCGCGGACGCCGCTCTTCCGCACGACCTCGCGGACCCGGTCCGTGATCCGCACGAACGCTCGCTCGGTCTTCGTCTCGAACCACAGGTACTCGGTCGCACTCGTCACGGGGCCCCGAAGGCGGACTCCGTCGTCAAGTTTATCGGGCCACCGCTGCCCTAGAACTCGACTGGATGGCCAGCCCCCGCCCGGTCCGGATCGCCCGTAAGCCCGCCGAGGGCCTCCCCCGCAAGGCGACCGATCCCGACGAAGCCGGTCGAAGGTTCTGGGACGCCGACATCGGTGCCCACGGCGACTTCGAGCCCAACCACGCCGGGAGTGGCCGGGCGTACCGACTCTACGTGATGTTCGGTACCGCGCTGGTCTTCATCTTCATCCTGTTCGCGGCGCTCGCGGCGACCTCCCCGGCGCCGGGAGTCGCCCACAATTCGACCGTCTACGCCTGGCTCTTGATCGTCACGCTGTTCCTCGGCGCCGTCGGCGCCTTCGTCACGATTCTCCGCGCTCCCAAGGGGGCGACCTTCTCGACGGAGGGCGTCGTCATCACCGACCGGCTCGGTCGGCGCCGCCGATGGCCGGCCCCTCCGACGCTCTCCACGCGGATCGTCCACCGATACCCGGGAGGTCTGCTCGGGTTCGAGGCGACCGAGCTCGTCGAACTCTCGGACAACGCGGGGCACAGCGCCCAGTACCTGGTCGGCCGCGGGTTCTTCGACCGGTTCGAGACGACCGGCTGAGCCGGCGCTACTTTTCGAGAAGGTCTTCGAGCTCGCCCGCGACGAGCGTCAGGAGCTGGTCGAGGGACCGGTTCTTCAACTCGGTGATCTGGCCGGCGTCGGTCTCGAGCCGCGCGAGGAACTCGTCACCGTCCCGGAGGAACGAGAGCGAAAGGAGGTGGCGTCGGCCATCCCCGCGCAATGGAATCGCCGTCGGCGGCTCCACCGGGGCGGGTGCGGGCTTCTTTCCCGACGGCTTAACGGGGGGCTTTGCGGGCGCTTTGGCCGCGGGCTTGGCGGGAGCCTTGGGAGTCGCTTTCGGAGCCGGCTTCTTCGGGGGCTTGGCGGGGGCTTTCGCGTGTTTCGCGGGGGCTGGGCGAGGCGGACTCTTCGGCTTCGGCCGGGCGGCGGAGCTGCGCATCGGTTTCCGCTTGGACGCCACCGGTCGAGGCCTCGAATTCGGCCCCATCAGCCCCCCCTATTTATGGGTATGGCAAAGAACGTCCGTCGGCCGGGCGGCTCGACGTGGAACGCGACCATAATCCGTGGTCCGGGGCTCGGCGAAGCGAAGGCGCCGGTCCGCCGGCCCTCGGGTTTGGATGGAGCGCGCCGACCTCGCATGGCTCGGCTCGGCAATCCTGCTCGTCGTCTTCGTCGCGCTCGAACCGCTGCTCGCGTTCCCGATCTTCGGGAGTGACACCGGAGAATACTACACGCTCACGGCGACGCTGCTCTCGAGCGGCCACCTGCCGAGTACGATGAGCTACGCCGGGTGGGGGGTCGCCTACCCGCAGTTCCCCGGTCTCTTCGAGGTCTCGGCGGCGGCGGCCGGGGCCACGGGCACCGACGTCCTGACGGCCCTGCAGGTCGTCGCCCCGGTCCTCGGCGCCCTGGCAATCCTTCCGCTGTTCCTGCTGTTCCGGCGGCTGGTCCCGAACGACCGGATCGCGATCCTCGGCGCCGCGTTGTCGAGCGTCTTCATGCCGAGGATGTTCTCGGTCGCCCACCCGGCTCCGCTCGCGCTCGGCGACTTCCTGGTCGTTGGGATGCTGTGGATGTTCGTCGAAAGCCGGCGGGACGCTCGGTGGTACGTGCCACTGACGGTCTCGGCGGCCGGGCTCGTCATCACGCACCACCTCTCCAGCTATTTCTTCGTCGTCAGCGCGCTCGGCCTCGTCGTCCTTACGGAGTTCGTCTGGCCGCGCCGATGGTCCCTGCGCTTCCCGGTTCGAGAGTTCGTGTTCCTGGCGGGATTCCTCGGGACGGCGTTCGCCTTCTGGTACTACAACGGCAACGCGTTCCAGAAGATCGTCGCCACCGCCATTCCGCATCACACGCTGTCGCCCGCCCTCGTCGTGGCGGGGACGTTCGGAGGGATCGCCTTCCTCGGACTCTTGGTGGCGTTCCGACGCCGTCACGTCCCCCGACCGACGTTCCACGTGAAATTCCCGAGCGACCGTTCGGTGATCCGGGACGCGGCGATCCTCCTGATCGGGATCTACGGCGGACTGGCGATCCTGATCTTCCGGCCCCTGCCCGGAACTTCGCAGGTGACGAATCCGCTCGCGTTGTTGTTCTTTTCGCCGCTGCTGATCGCCATCGTCTTCACAACCAGTTCCCGGCGGCTCCTCGGATTCTCGCGACTGGGGCCGCTTTCCCTCCTGTGGACGCTCGCCGTCGGACTCTCCGCGCTCGTCGCCCTCGCGGCCGGATTCTCGACGATCTCCCCCGCCCGCCACGCCGAGTACCTCGTCCTCCCGCTGGGACTCCTCGCAGCGATCAGCCTCGGCCGGCTCGTCGGATTGGTGGGCGACCGACGTGGCCGTCCGGCGGCGATTGCGGCCGGTCTTGCGGTCGTCATCTTCCTCGGGGCGAACGCCGCGATCGCCTACCCACCGCCGGCGGTGTTGGGCGGATTCCAAGAAGGCCTGACGAACGGCGACGTCGCGGTCTGGATGTGGACGGGGATGGCCGTTCCGAACACCGCGGCGATCGCGAGCGATCACCGACTCAGTTCGATGGTGTTCGGCTTCGACGGGAATCCGGCGACATGGCAATCGACGCCCGGGCTCTTCGACGGGAAGAATCTCAGCGTCGCCCTCGGCGAGTTACGGTCCTCTCCCGCCCCGCACGACCCGTTCGTCGACCCGATCTCGCTCGTCATCGTCGACGGGACGATGCGCACCACGGGGATCGCTCTCGACCCGAGCGAGCCGGCCGTGCCGCTGAACGCGACCGCCGCCTCCTGGTTGGAAGGACCGCCGTTCGTCGTCGTCTACGAGAACGGCGGGACGTCGGCCTACTGGGTCGACCTTTCGGCCGTCTCCGCCTGAAACGGACGTAGGCTGCCGTCCCGCCGCCACTCGTCGATCGGCGGACCGCCTCCCGAGACCAGCAGCAGCAGGTCCTGTCGTGCGAAGGCGAGCTTTCGACGCTTCGTCTCGCGCTCCTCGACCGACTCTCCGTCTGGGCGGTCGAAGTCGAATCCCCACAGCAGCACCCGAGTCGCCCCGACGTGGGCCGCGAGGAAGGCGGCGCGTTCCCCGTCCGTGAACCCGCCCGCGTCCAGGAGGGCGGGGGTCGGCGGACCCGCCCACGACCCCGCGAGCGCCCCGGAGAACTCGGGGACCCACCGCTCCATGGCCTCGACGTTGTCGGCGTGGGCGTGGACGACGGTGAGAGCCCCTCGAACGTTCGCGTTCACCTCGGAGGCGACCGGTCCGTCCAGGTCCGTCACGACCAGGTCCGGCACGATCCCGCCCGCGAGACATCGGGCCGTCGCCCCGTCGGCGGCGAGGACGACCCGCGGTAGTTGGGTCGGAGCGAGGAGGTGGAGCGGGGGGGCCCCGGCCTCGGGGGCAAGGCCGACGACGACCGCTTCTCGGCCGATGATCCGCTCGGCGCACCGTTCGAGCGGTCGCTCCAGGGCGGGAGGGGGGAGGAGCGATCGCAAGCGGTCGGCGGCGGCCGCTTCCCGCGCGAGGTCGAACCCGAACGCCTCCGCGATGCGGGCGTACTGCGGGGCCCATCGCGCGTACTGCATTGGTCACCCTTACGGCCGCCAACCCACCACCAATGCTTTTAATGGGACCACCGCTCGCTCCGCCGAGGACGCTTCAGATGCGACCGCTTGCGCAGGAGATCCTTGCGCACCTACCGAGCGAGACCAAGCGGACCTCCGAAAGTCGGCCCCCTCCCTCGAACGACGACGCCGAGCTCGAGGCGGTCCTCGCCTCGCTGAAGACCAACATCAAGGTCGTCGGCTGCGGCGGCGGCGGCTGCAACACGATCAACCGGCTCGCCGAGGAGGGACTCTCGGGCGCCGACATGATCGCGTGCAACACCGACGCGCAGCACCTACTCGCCATCCACGCTCCGAAGAAGATCCTCCTCGGCCGGCGCCTCACGCGCGGGCTCGGGGCAGGGGCTCTGCCCCAGGTGGGCGAGCAGGCGGCGCGCGAGGCCGAAGACGATCTCAAGAAGGCGCTCGCGGACTCGGACATGGTGTTCATCACGCTCGGGCTCGGCGGCGGCACGGGGACCGGTTCGGCGCCGGTCGTCGCTCAGGCGGCCAAGGACGCGAACGGCGGGAACCCGCTGACGATCGCGGTCTGCACCCTGCCATTCGCCTCCGAAGGGCTCGTCCGCGCCGAGAACGCGATGTGGGGACTCGAGCGGCTCCGCTCGACGATCGACACCGTGATCACGATTCCCAACGACCGTCTCCTCGAGCTCGTCCCGCGGCTCCCGATCCAAACGGCGTTCAAGGTCGCGGACTCGGTGCTGGCCCGGGCGATCCGCGGCATCACCGAGATCATCACGCGGCCAGGGCTCGTCAACCTCGATTTCAACGACCTCCGCACGATCATGAAGGGCGGCGGCGTCGCCCTCATCGGCATCGGCGAATCGGAAAGCGAGAACCGTGCCGAGGACGCCGTCCTCGAGGCGATCAACTCCCCGCTCCTCCACGTCGACATCGGCGGGGCGACCGGGGCCCTCATCAACGTCACCGGCGGCCCGGACATGACCGTCTCCGAGGCCCAGAAGGCGGCCGAGGTCGTCCAGAAGGCGATCTCCCCGACAGCGCGGATTATCTGGGGTGCCGCCGTCGACCCGACAATGCAGAGCACGATCCGGGTCATGCTGGTGGTCACCGGAGTTAAATCCCCCCAGATTTTCGCGGGCCCCTCGGCCGGCGGAGCGCCCGCCCGGAAGTCCGGGCCCGAGCTCGATGTCGTCCGCTAGGTGAAACATGGCGTTCCTCGACCGCGCCCGCCGGGTGCAGGACGGCTTTGACGGCCGGCTGCGCGGCGTGGGCCACGGGAAGTTCGGCCGCGTGCTCCGCATGGCGCGCAAGCCCGCGGTGGACGAGTACGTCCGCGTCCTCGAGGTCACGTGGATCGGAGCGGTCCTGATCGGCTCGATCGGGTTCACGATCTACATTTTCTTCACGCAGATCGGCCCATGGTTGTGGGCGAACTACCTCTCCCAACTGGGCCTGTAGGGCGACCGATGAGCGGCAACCCCAACGACGAGGGCATCGGTCTTCTGACGGGCGAGGAGTCCGCCCACCCGTCGGCGCCGAAGTCTCCCGCGCCGGCCGTGTCGACCCCCTCCGCGGTGGTCGTGGGCACGCCGACGGCGGCGCCCGTCGTCAAGAAGGAGATCCCCGGACTCCTGACCCTGAAGGCGGCCGACGACACCGTCCGCGAGGTGACGGCCGGCACCATCACGACCCTCTCCGCGGTGATGAGCAGCGCTCACACCGAATCGGGCACCGTCCACCTGAGCGTCGAGGTCGTCTACACTTCGACCTACCCGGGCGAGGGTGCCGAGTGGCCCGTCCAATGGCTCCCGCCGGGCAAGCGGAGCTTCTCGGAGCTCGTGAAGCGCCACGAGAAGACCAACGTCCCGATGGCGCCGACCGCCGCGGTCCCGCTGGCGTTTCAGATCACGGCGCCCGTCGGCGTCCGGTACGGCGACCGCGTCGAGATCCGACTCTCCGCCCTATGGGACGACGACACCAAGCCCGTGACCCTCACGCTCGGATGCGCCGCTCGTCAGGCGGTCCTTGCGATCAAGAGCGCCCGGGGTTACGAGACGGAGGTCGCCGACACCCTCCTCGCGCGCGCCGAGGAGAAGCCCGACGTCGTGTTCGCTCTCCTGGTCCCGTCGGGACTCCGCGGCTACGTCTTCGCCGAGGGGATGAGCTTCGAGGGCGTCCGCGAGATGCTCCACGGGATCCGAAAGGCCCGCGGCCTCGTCGCCGGCGAGACGACGCTGAAGGAAGTCGAGCCGCTGCTCTTGCCGCGCATCACCGTCGAAGGATTCGTCGAGGGCGCGATCGTCGAGCTCATCGCCGGACCGTTCAAGGGCGAGAAGGCCCGCGTGAAGAAGATCGACCAGGCCAAGGAAGAGATCACCGTGGAGCTGATCGAGGCGGTCGTTCCGATCCCGGTCACCGTCCGCGGCGACCACGTACGCATGTTGGAGAAGGGAGGCGGGAAGAGTGGCGGATGAAGTAAGCGTCCTCGTCGAAGGCGGAAAGGCGACGCCGGGGAACCCGCTCGGACCGGCCCTCGGGCCGCTCGGCGTGAACGTCGTCCAGGTCGTTCAGCAGATCAACGAACAGACAAAGGGATTCGCCGGGATGAAGGTCCCGGTCATCATCAAGGTCGACCCCGCGACTCGTGCCTTCACTCTGGTCGTCGGTCGCCCGCCCGTTGCCGCGCTCCTCCTCAAGGAAGCGGGGAAGGAGAAGGGCTCCGGCAAGTCGGGGACCGAGTCCGTCGGGGACGTCAAGCTCGAGGCCATCCGACGCATCGCGGAAGCGAAGGGCGAGGACCTGTTCGGCAAGGGCCCCGAGGAGAAGGTCAACCAGGTGATCGGCACCTGCGTCTCGATGGGCCTCACCGTCGACGGCCAGGACCCCCGGGCGTTGCTCAAGGAGCGCATCGCCAAGCGGAGCGCCACATGATGGGCGGCGTCCCCGGCCAGCAGCCGGATCTCTCGAACGCCGAGATCGTCGACTACTCCCCGCTCGAGGGCGACGGACGGATCCGCCTGAAGCTGAAGGACGGCTCCATCATCGAGGTCAAGCTCGAGATCATGAACATCCTGCGCGCGGGCAACGACCCGAACACGGGACTCCCGGCGTACATCGTCCAGTCCGCCCCGATGGTGCGGCTCGTGGAGTGCCCGAAGGAGCTCCGCAAGTCCCCGATGCGCCCGTCGCCCCGCGACGCGAAGTCGGTCCCCGGCTTCGCGTAGGCGCCGTGACGGACCTCCAAGAGACCCCGGCCGTCGAGCCGGAGGACGAAGGCGGCGACGAGCGCGCCGGGTTCCAGATCGCGGGCGGGCTGTTCCTGTTCCTCGGTTGGGGTCTCGGTGTATTCCTGAACGTCCTGCTGCACGCGTCCGCCCACGCCGGCGGGCGGGTCGTCGGGCTCTGGAGAATTTACCCGTCGTACGGGCCGTACGCCTGGGCGTTCCTGATCATGGGCGTGCTCACGGGCTTCTTCGGCATCGCGCTCCTCTGGATGGCCCGGGAATCGGCTCCCGGGCCGATCCGGATTCCCGGTTTTCCCTACTAGCGCGGTTACCGACGAACGTCCGACGGTGCCATCCGCCGCGACGGCGGAAGACGCGCACCCGCGGGTCCCTTGGCGGCCTTCTGCATCGTGAGACAGTCGGAACACAGCCGCTCGTCGGAGTCGAGGCAGTTGCGACAGAACGTTCGACCGCAGAACGCACAGCGAAGGGTCGCCGGCGCGCCGCACTTCTGGCAGGTCCCGACGAGCATCTGTGCCGAGCTCCCTATCGGACAGAGCGGGCGACGATGCCGCTCCGCATAAGCGCTTCGACGAACCCCGGAGCGTACGGCTCCCGGCTGACGTAATCGGCGGCGGCGCGGGCCCTCGGACTCCCGTTCGGGAACGAAATCCCGAACCCCGCCGCGCGCAGCATCCCGACGTCGTTGTCGCCATCGCCGGCGACGACGCAGTCGCGGAGTGAGAGGCCCAGCGGCTCGATGGCGCGGTCGAGCGCCGACCGCTTTCCCGCTCCTCGCTCCATCAGGTGGATCGCGTAGCCGGTCGACTCGACGGCCGCCGAGGTCCCGCGGAGGACGCGGCGGATCTTCGCGAGGTCGCCCGACGGTTCGAGCGCCACTTCGGTCTCGCGCCATCGGTCGGTGAACAGCCGCTGCACCGGAATCCCCTTCGCGAGGAGCTTGCGGTACGCCGCCAGTGCGACGGAGCGCCGCGCGAGCGTCTCCACCTCGTCGTGGCCGTCGACCCGACGGTAGATCAATCCGCCGTTCTCGGCGACGATCGGTCCGGTGAGCCCAACGGAGCGGTGGATCGCGAGCGCCACGGGAAGAACGTTCCCCGTCGCGAGGACGACAACGACGCCCGAGTCCTGGAGGACTCGAAGGAGGCCGACGGCATCGAGGTTCAGGCGGCGCGACGCATCGGTCAGCGTGCCGTCGATGTCCGTGACGAGAGCGCGAAGCTTGGGGCGTCGCCCCTTCGCCCCGGTCACGTGGTTCCCGGCGCGGACCGCCGGGCCAGGGCGACGCGGAGGACCTCGGCGACCTCTTGTCCGTCACGCCGGCCGCGCACTTCCCGCATGAGATCCCCCATCAGAGGGGAAAAGGCACCTTCGCCGCGGGAGGCGATCAGCGCCTCGTTCTTCGCGACGATCGCCGATGCGATCGATTCGAGCTGGGTGCGGTCCATGCCGGAGAGGCCGCTCTTCGCGATGGCGTCGGCGACTGTCGGGGCGCCAGCCGCGAGCGCGGCGACGACCGGGCCGATCCCTTCCTTTGCGAAGGTCCCGTGCTCGACTGCGGTGAGTAGCTCGTCCAGCAGCTCGGTCGGGAAATCGAACGGCTCGTCGTCCCCCGTCGCGGGGATCTCCCTGGCGAGCAGTTGCGCCACCAGGGCGCTCGTGTGGCCGCGGGCCACCAGTTCCTCGAACCGGTCCACATCCGCCGCCTTCTGGAGGGCGCGCGCGACGTCCTCGGAGAGGGAGTACTTCGCGAGCAGGCGCGCGCGGGTCTCGGAGGGACGCTCCGGCAGGTGGGCGCGCAGCGTCCGAAGTCGCTCCGCGCTGACCGCGATGGGGGGGACGTCGGTCTCCGGATACATCCGGTCGCGACCGGGGAGCGGGCGCGAAAACCGCGTCCGGCCGTCGGGGAGCGGGTCGCGCGTTTCGGCGGGAATGCCTTCGAGCGCCTGGGCCGCGCGTGCCCGGATCGCGGCGAGCGCCCGGTTCGCCTCCTCGGGCGTGGGAGCCGCCACGAGGACGAATGCATCCTGCGGACCCGTCGCGCGAAGTCGATTTCGGAGTGCGAGGTTGATCCCCCCTTCGATCCCCTGCGAGGGGATCTCGTCGGAGTGGAACAGGCCGCGGACTCCGGTCGTGCGGGCGTGGTCGGCGAGCTCGCGGCCCAGCCGTTCGCGGGTTCCGCCCGGCGGTGCGAGGAGCCCCGAGAACCCGAGAAGGGCGATGCCGAGCACGGCGCCTCCCCGGCGAACCGTGTCGCCGAGCGGACCGCTCCCCAGACCGCGGAGCTCCTCGGTGACGTCGGTCGGCGCGTCGTTCGGCACGCTGGCGTGCCGCCGGCTCAGTTCGTCGCGAACCTCGAGGAGGGCGCGTTGGCGCGCCACCTCGCCGTCGACGTACTGCGGGACGAGTCGTAGCTCCTGGACCCCTTTCAGCTCGACGCGGGCCCCGCCCTCGGCCGAGACGTTGACATCCTCGCGGATGGACCCAATCCCACGTCGGACCCGCCGCGTCGCCCGCAGGAGGAGCCCGATCTCCTCGGCGACCGTCCGCGCCTCTTCGCCGCTCTGGATCTCCGGGCCGGTCGCGATCTCGACGAGCGGGATCCCCAGGCGGTCCAGGCGGAAGTGGACGCCCAGCTTCGACTCGGCGCCCCGCCGGCACGCGTCCTCCTCGAGGCAGATCGTCGGGATCGAGTAGGAACGGCCGCCGACCTCGAGCCGCCCGTCCACCGCCACGAGCGCCGTCCGCTGAAAGCCGGACGTGTTGGAGCCGTCGACGACGATCTTCCGCATCACCTCGACCTCGTCGAGCGGGCGAGCGCCGAGCAGGAGCGCCATCGTGAGCGCGACGTCGAGCGCCTCGCCGTTGAGGGGATGGGGCGGCTCCTCATCGAGCTCGACGAGGCAACTCGTCGGGGTCGCCTCGTAGAGGTAGGTGAGATTGCGGGACGCCTGAAAGGCGGCCGCAGGGTCGATCGCGTGGTTCTCGCCGCCGGTGGCGCGGAGACGGCGCTCGACGGTCCGCGTGACGGTCTCGGAGAGCTCCGACGGACAGGCGCAGAACAGCTTGCCCGTGGCGAGTTGCTGGTGGACCTCGAGCCCGGCCCTCATGGGTGGTCCTCGGCCTCGCGCCGCGCCTCGAGGTCGCCGGCCCGGGGGGTCGCGAGAAGCTCGCCGACGCGTTGCGGGTCGTTCGATTGGCCGAGCGCCCAGAGGAGCTTCGTGTACGCCGTCTCGGGGAGGGCGTCGCCGAGGTAGATGACGCCCGCGCGGGCCAGCTCGCGGCCGGTCGCGTAGACGAACGGGTCGGCCTCCCCCTCGAGGCATTGCGTCGTCATCGCGATGACCGTCCCCTTCGCGATGGAGTCTCGGATCCACGGGAGATGGGCAAGCGAAACGTGACCGAGACCGGTGCCGGCGATGACGATCCCGCGCGCCCCGGTGGCGAACGAGGCCGCCCGCTCGGGCGAGAGCCCAGGATGAAACCAGAGAATAGTCGCGCCAGTCCCGAGGGGACCGGTGAACTTCGCGGGACCCTTCGACTTCGGGCGGAAGGGTCGGTCGAGGCGCACGGTGGGGCCTTCCACGTAGCCGAGCGGCGGACCGTTGCGGGACCGGAACGCGTCCCGCCGGCTTGAGTGCATCTTGCGGACGCGCGTGCCCCGGTGAACCGCGAAGCGGTCGTCGGAGAGACCGTCGTGCATGACGACCACGACCTCCCCGAGCTCCGGATGGCGGGCGAGTCGAACGGCGGCCGTGAGATTCGTAAACCCGTCGGAGGACGGTCGGTCCGGGGAGCGCTGCGCCCCCACGAGCACCACGGGACCGGGCAGGTCTTCGAGGAGGAAGGAGAGCGCGGCCGACGTGTACGCCATCGTGTCGGTTCCGTGGGCGATGACAACGCCGCTCGCTCCCTGGGCGAAGACCGCAGCGGTTCGGCGGGCCATCTCGTCCCAATCCTCCGGGCCGATCTCCTCGCTCAACCGGTCGAACACGGGGACCACGCGAACGGGGCCGTCCTGAGCGAGGTCGGGGTAGAAGCTGAGAATCTCCCGTTCGCCCTGAACCGGGCGGACGCCGCCGGTCCGATAGTCCACCCGAGACGCGATCGTCCCACCGGTCGTAAGGAGCGCCACCCACGGGCCGGTGGGGGTGGTGGCGGGTGGACTCCCCCAGTTGTGGAGGCCGTTCCCGTTCGCCTTGGTGGGTTCCGTGACGGTCACGCGGTCCGTCGGATCGATCCGCAATCCGACGTTGTAGCCGCTGGCGAGTTTGAGCTGAATCACCCTCGCGCCGGAGAACTCATGCGGCGGAACGACCGCGCCCGTCCATGTGCTCCCGTCGGATCGGATGACCGCCACCGTCGTCCCCATCGGGAGCGAGCGCAGCCGCTCCCACGGGTCGACCGGCTCGCTCTCCGACATGGACGGAGCTCGGCGAAGAACCACCGCTCCGTCGGAGGGAGTTCCGACCTGTATAAAGGCCTCCGCGCGTCGAAGTCGCGGCGTGAACTGGGTTTTATAGGGAGGGTCGCTCGGCCGCCGCCAAGGAGAAAACAACCGGCGGGTGCCCGTGTGGGGTAGCTTCGCGGAAGGATCCTTCCTCCGCGCTACACTGGATTATCCTAGAGGCCTGCGGAGCCTCAGACCTGGGTTCGAATCCCAGCACGGGCGTGAAACCGGACGCCGAACCCCGCCCTTCCGCAGGGCGGGAACCTCTTCCGTGAAACATGGGAGGTTGGTGTGGACTCGGGTGGGATTCGAATCAGCGAAGCTTTGGAAAAGCTCCCCTTTTGGGAAGCTCGCACTTCGCCCAGGCTCAGCAGGTTTGAGCTTGAGGCAGCCGCAGTGAGCAAGCAAGTGGCCCGCGCCCTGGAGCTACCTCCTGTTGACCTCGGGCAACCCCGGGACCCGGTACAAACCGCGGAGAAAGTCATTCGTGATATTGGTCACGCGATTGAATCTTCCCAGACGCGCGGCGGGATTACCACGGTCCGCACTGCAAATTCACGGACATTCATTCCAGTGGTCGTGAGACTGAAGGTGACAGGTCGGGAGCTGCTCGTCCTTTGGGAGTACTCGGATGTGAAGCGGGTCGGGCTTCGGCAGCGCCTGGGTGGGCCGTACGGGGAGGATTTCAATCGGTTCATCCTCAGCTTTTCGGGGAACCTCACCCGCAAGGTACGGAGGATCAGTCCTGAAGATTGGGCGCGCGAAGTGCCGGGCCCGCCGAATCTCCCCCGGTGAGCCTCCAACCATGTCGGCGGCGACATGGAAAGGTGTCCCCGTTTCAATCGGGCTGGCCCTGGATCGACGACGGGATTCTCGACGCTCGCCATCGGTCTCGCACCGTCGAAGCAATCGCCACGACCAGGGCCGAGAGTCCGGCGGAGAGCACCAACACTCCGATGCGAATCTCGGCAAGCGAACGCTCGTACTCTCCAGCCCAGGGCGGGGTAACATGGCACGGGCCGTACCCGGCAGGGCAAGGTGTCCTCCACGTAGCGGATTGGTTCTGAACGTCGTGGAACAGAGTGACTCGGTGAAGGATCAGAACGATGCCGCAGGCCACGGTGACGACCGAGACTGCCGCCACCGCGCGGCGCCATCGGAGCGACATGACCCACCCTGAACTCGGAGCGGGAGTATTTGATGAATTCAAGATAATCGGAGTGAATCCGAGCCGGACCCCTTCCGAGTCTGGCAGAAGGGGAAGGCCCCCCTTCGGACTGGGTCCCAGCAGTCCGGGTCGGGGGTGTTACGGGATGGGTGTCCCTATCGGTCGATTTGTGGGCGAATTGCGGGACTTTTGAGCCCCGGCGGACTCCGTGTGCGCACCGGCGGTCCCAGATAGGACGCCTCGGCGGGGTTGGGGCCGGTCGATTCGCGTGATTCCTTGACGGATGGACTCGACGGACTGGAGTCCCCCGAGCTTCCACGGAGTGATCCGGAAAGTCCGCCCCGTCCGTGGAAGTTCTGATCTATACCATCCTGTCCGAACACTCTGGGAGAGTGTACTCTTACCCGAACTGGGGGAGCTAATCCAACCGGGGAGGACACCGCTGGAGCGGGCCCGGAGTTGGGTTCGGCGCCCGGTCTGGAAGGTTCAACTGACCCAGGGACTCCCATTACGGCGGACGACCTGCGAAGGCGGCGGTACAACCGCCCCCGACCCGGTTCCGTGCCGGTTACGCGCGGATGCAAGCGCGGTTAGAGTTTGGACCTTCCCCGACGTGGGCGCAACCCCCCCCCGGCACGGTTCGGCAACGGTTGGCCGAGCCGCGGGACGCGGTTAGGCTTGGGACCTTTGGAGATCTCTACGATTTGCGCCCGGTCCCCGACGGCCTATCGCGTCCGCACCCTGGGAGCAACGCGACAGTTCAGGATCCGTAATGGCAGAGCGGAACTGCCGAGCTCCCCAGGATCGAGTGCGGGGTCGACGCGAGCCATGACTCGTTCAGGAAGACGGTGAGGTTTGGAGGGGGTGACGATGTATTGAAAGTGAAAACGATCCAGCCGACGCTCGAGTCGTACGAGCTCGAGCCTGCGGAAGAATAGCTCGTGTAAAGCTGAGTTTCCGTGGCGCCCCGGGTGAGCGTCACCAAGACCGGATGTGCAGGCAGGGTCGCCCAGGTGAATGAGAACCTTTGAGACGGCCGGGTGCCATTGCCACTCGAAAGCACGGCCGGAGCTGAGTTGAGCAGCTGAAACGAGTAGCACGAGCGGCGCACTGAAGTTCCGGGAACCGGCAGCCAGAGTAAGACGAGGAGCGTGCAGACGACCGCCGCAACTGCCACGCCCGTGATCGCGTAGGTTCGCCCCCGCATGGCTCGCCCAGGCCAGGGCCTTGGGAGAGATAGCCGCATCTCGGCCGCGGCTGCCCATGCGGGAGCCTGCATTGGAAGTCTCTATCTTGGAAAACGGTCCGACCTCCGGTGGCACGGACCCGGCGTTGACAATGGACACGTTGCGAACAACTGCCCGAGTGAGCCTCCTCCTGAGCGGGTATCATCGGGCTGGGCACTAAATCGGAAATCCAAGGGCCCCCTCGTAGGGGCTCGTCAAGACGACATAGAACATCGCATCGGTCAGGGTGGTGTTTGCGGCGAGGCCGGTATCGAGGATGACGGACACCTCAGGCCCAGTCGGAACCGGCCAGTCTCCGCCGCTGACCCACTGACTCCCGGATACGTTCCAAAGCCCCGCGGCAGAACCTGGTGAAGCCAGCGCCGTAACCCGGGCGCTCGCCGGTAGGGGCAATGGGGGACCGAGCGGCCCGTTCGTATCTGAGGTCTCGCTCGCATTCGCCAGCACAAACCGGAGATGGGCGAGAGTTAGGCCGTGAAGCGCCGACTGAAAGGTTGAGGCAAAGCAAACTTCTCCCGAGGTCGGGCGGCAACCAATCGACCCGGCAGACACTTTCTCCACGCCCACCGGCGAAAAGTCGGGCAGCCCGCGCGGGCAGTACACGTACCAGTCATTGCAGTTGCTCCCAGGAATAGGATGATCGAAGTAGACGAAGCTCCCAAAGAAGAGCAGACCTACAATTACCAGCACCGCCCCGAGCGCCCAAACCGTCCTGGCTGAGTGCGGGGGAGGGCGGGGTAGGTCCGGCGGTAGGGACGTGACCGCCAGCGGCCAGCCAGGAGGTGGCGGTGGCGCCGGGAAGGGAGGCCCAGGAAGCTCAGCCGTCATCGTACCTCACCGGTAGCGAGTGCTCGCGCACGAGTTAGTTCTTACGTCCCTGGAAAGCGAGGCCTTAACGACATCATCCAATTCCTCGAACGCATGCCGGAGGGCGCCATCCTGGAGGCCACGGTCCGTTTTCGATCCCTCAACCTCGGTGCCCTGTACGGCTACGCCGGTTGTTTGATTTTCGGCTCGATCTACGCCGGCGCGGTTGTTTCCTCACCCTGTCAACGTGGGGAGCCGTTCTGCGGCTTCCCATGGTATGGCGGAGTGATGGTTTCTGCCCTGCTCCTCGTCGCAACTGTTGTCGGTCCGGTCGCGCTCTCGGGGCTGCTCGTGCTTCGCGGAACCCTCTCGGTCGGCGACGACTACGTTCGCATCCGAACTCCGCGGTTTGTGCGGTTGAAGATCCCGATGTCGAACGTGCGGGGCACAGCCTTGGCAGGAAGTGAAGAGCGGGTTCGCCTCGTAGTGCGGACGGGGAAGCTCGGATTGCCAGTCGCGTGGATTGAACTCGATGGACCCCTCCCACGCGAAATCCGCTGGCGCCTCACTGTCAAGCCGAAAGGGGCGCCGTGAGCGCCAATCAAGGCGAGATGACTACCGCCCACCGCACCTCGAGAAACCGACATCTTGCTGACTGGGTTCAGGCTCCCCCGCTCGGGCACAGACCTGAAAACCCAGACGACCTTCCCCCGTCATGGCCGGACGCGCTCTTGTCCCCGTGGAATGGGTTCCGGGCGAACCGCGCGGGCCATGGCTTATCGGATTCCTCCTTGTGTTCTGCAGTTCGATGGTGGCGGCCGACTTTGCCCTCCTGCAGGGCCTGGGGTGGGCCGGTGTTGATCAGCTTTCGCCCCGGCTGAGCTTCATCGTTCAGTCCGCTGCGCTCGCCGCCGCCCTAGGGTCGGGACTCTTGTGGATAATCCTCGTACCGGTGCCCGCCTCGAGCCTCGGGTTATCCCCCGAAGGAGCCACTATTGACTACGGGGCTCGCTCGGAGTTTTTTCCTTGGAACAGGGCGTTTCTCCGAGGCAGCCGACTCGAGGTCTTTTCGTCCCGCTTCGGAGTCCCGTCGCGGTTCTCCTTGACGCCCGTTCAAGCCAAGCGCGTAGCGTTGCTCCGGCCTGCGTACCTCTAATCATTCTGCACTTCGAAACGGACCGGTTCGGAATGTTGGCCGGCGTCGACTCCAACCGTACCCCGATAGGCGTTTGGACTTCCAGGATATGCCTGAGTCATCGCCGGGAATCTCGGAGCGAGTGAAGGCATTCCTGCGCCGACGGGAACTCTCCTCGACTCTCGTCGGGATTGCAGCTGCTGCGGCCCTTGTCGCATGGGCTGTCCTCGCCGGTGTCACCCCAGCCCCACCCCCGTTCAGAGCCACACTGGCTCAGGTGCGAGAAGGCACGTGGGCCGGGGGGGGACTCTCGGGGGTATGGGTCCTCATATTGCTCGACTTCTCGTCGCCCTCGGGCCTCTCAGCACCCCACCTCTCGTTCACTGTCACCTCACCGCCGGGCGAGCCGATAGTCTTGACCAACGGGTCAATGGTTGGGCATCTTGAGGTCGAATTCATCCCGGGTGCGTATCCCGCGTTCCTGTCGACCTTTCCGGGTGGATACATATGGACCGGATTCAGTGCGAAGATTACCAACCCCGACGGGGGTATCGTGGCAGGGGCCCTGCCTGCCGGGCAACCCGGCGTCTCCACGACGATCGTTGAGCCAGGGGCACTCCTGAACATGACGTTCCCTGGTGGCGTCGCCCCAAACGGATTCTTGGTTTCCGCGACCGTGCTTGGTTCGCCCGGAAGCGCGGGAGTCCTGTTGGACTGACGACGATCGAGGGCTTGAAAAGGCTCGGACTCCGAGGGCGAGAATGCTCCAAGGTCGGGCGGCTGATTCCTACGTCGGAACCCGGCTCCATCCCCCTATACCTCCCCAAGATTCAAGTGAGGACAATCTGAACGAGTCCCGTAGTCGAAGGGCACATGGGCCGCGGCGCATCGCACCGGTCGTGAAGGTGTTGGCCTCGGCCCCGGGCCCCAGACTACGCGTCCTGGAGGTGGAGGACGTCCCCCTCCTCGCGCGATGGAGGTCCGATCCGAAGGTCATGGATTCCTACGCCGTTTATCGGGGGAAGGTCGCTGAGGAGAAGGTGCGGAAGGAGTTCCTCTCACGCGGACGGAAGCGGCCACGGGACCGTGCGACCGGTCGGTTCCTCGAGTACCAGGCTGCGTCGTGGACCTGGACGTCCGACCGGTAGTCTTCGTACAATACCACCGCTTGCGGACCTCGGACGCCGAACTGGTGGGTTACCCCCGCGACGAGCGGAGCTACGAATTTGACCTGTTCATCGGCGACCTGACGTTAAGGGGAAAAGGGCTCGGGACTCGGGTCATCGCGCTCACTCGCGACTACCTCTGCGGAGAGCGCCAGGCGGTCCGAATAGTGGCCGTGCCGTCTGCTGAGAACGATCGGTCGATCCATGCGTTCCAGAAGGCGGGGTTCCGCCGCGTGCGGACGCTTGAGGGCGCCTAGAAGGGACTGCCGGGCATCGCGGGGGACGGAGTTCTCTTGGAATACCCCTGAAGCGGGTGGAGCCGTGCGGCCTCGGCAATTGCCAGACTCCGCGCGAGGTCCTTCGCGCAAGCCGGCAAAGGTCCGGCAATGGGTCCCTTGCGAAAGGCGGGCCAAGTCCCGGCAGGTCGACCCTTCTCAACAGCGGGGTTTCTCAACGCTGACTGGCATGGAACAGGAAGCGGACTCGGTTCACAGCCTTGAAGAGTCCGATGTCGGTCAACCCGCACTGAATGCCCAACCTCGACAACCGCTCGGTCGACAGTTCACTCCCCCCACCCGCGGTCGTGTTCACGCTCATTCTTGCGGGCCTCATCGTCTGGGCGGTCGTCTCGATTCCGGTTTCGGCTCGCGGGGGGATTGGGATCCTCAATTTCGGGCTCCTGCTGTTGTTTGCGCTGATCACGGCGCTGGGGTGGAGCCAGGTGCTCGTGGCCTCCCGTCGAACCCCGGTAACCATCTCCCTCGGACAGGATCGAATGGTCGGGACGTTCGAGCCTCTTGGGCTTGCTCCCAGACGCACCACGAGCCGGACCATGCTTTTCTCAGACGTGACGGGAGTAGAGGATTCGAGATTCGTGGGCCGGGGGGGCTCCACCCCCGCTCGCATCACTTCGGAATCTGGAGACGTGTGGTACCTGCAGGACTACCTGGTAGAGTACGTTCGATCATCGTGGATGGCCTGGAGAGGAGTCGGGCTCCCCAACTCGCGAGAGACCCGCCAAACCGCCGGACCTCCCGCCCGAACTCGAGCAGCTGGCGTTGACCAGCCAGTCGGTGCGGCAATCGTCCAACGCTTCGAGGACTGGCGCCTGCGTTGAGCCGGGGTCCTCATTCCGTGTAACTGCCGAGCTCTCGAAAGGCCCCAAGCCCAACCTCGAGCGCGGTTCGATCCTACCGTTGCCGAACCGCGCCGGGAACTGTAGTACCGCCGCCGTCGCAGGTCGGAACCCGAACCGCGGTACAACTGGAGCCAAACCGTTCCGGAACTACCCCCGGAATGGTTCCGCCAGCGCCCGCCAAAGTGGTTCGAGGCCCCTAAATCGGGAACCGACACTGCCACGTCCGATATCGACGGGGTGAGGCGATGACAGGCGATACTCCGGCCGAGCCAGAGCAGCCGAGGTTGATGCGGGCGTGGCTCCGCTTCTATCGGGGTTCAGTGCTGGCGGGTGGCGTCTTTCTAATCGCCCTCGCGATCTACTATCTGACTCGCAGCTCGACCGTCGGCCTCTCGTGGTGGGCGGACGTCGGGGTGCTTCTGACCGGACTCGGATGCATCGCCGCGTCGGCGGCGCGGCGGCTCTGGCTTAGGTAGATCGGATTCCAGCAGCGTGCAAACTCTGATTCAGGCGACCGCGAACGGCGCTCCGAACGGTTGCGCCGCGCCCTCGGCGGTCGTCAACCCAAGACTGACCGAATTGGAATGTTGAACCTCCCACGCCGGCGGCTGAACCCGACCGGGGCTCGATCTCACTCGACGGGCCGCCCAAACGTCCAGTTACGAGCGACCAAGATCAGGAACAGCGCCGCGACCGATCAACTCAGGGCCGCCAACTCCAGGCCGGTTGAGGCCGACCAAGCGCTGTTCGGGAGCGCCAGATAGACTCCTTGCGCCAGCATGTACCCCCCGGCGCCGAGGAAAGGCAAGACGATACGGTTCCAGGATCTGCGTTCCCGTGCCGCCTCTGCCTGAAGGACCCTGTCGAACGAGCCCGGGTTCGCTGCCACGGCCTTCATGGCTTCCGACTGGCGCTCCAACATATCATTCCGCGGGGCGGGCAGCGGGGGTTCGTGGGCACCGTGGAAATCGGCGGACCTTCCGCGGACTCGGTAGACTTTCCGTATCCTTCCAGGGAAGTTCGGGGGACTCCGGTCCGTCGACTCCATGCGTCACGAAATCACTGGAGTCGACCGATCCCGACCCCTCGGAGGCGTCCTATCCGAGACCGCCGGTCACCGTCCGGAGTCCGGCGAGGCTCAGTAGTCCCGCAATTCGTCCCCAAATCGACCGACGGGGACACCCATCCCGTAACACTCCCGACCCGGACCGGTACGACCCAATCCGGAGGGGGGCCTTCCCCTTCTGCCAGACTCGGAAGGGGGCGTGTCCGAGACTCCTCGGATGTCCTGCGCTGCCACGAATTCGCCCAAAGCGTGCCAGAATCTCCGATAGGGACCACCTGGGAGTGCCCTCTCGGACGCGAACCCGGCCGGGGTCGTCCGCTCGGGGCGCTTCGCAGTCTTGCAGAGTGCGGGGGGGGCACCCCGACATTCCCGCTGAATCTCGGTCCCCCCTGACTGCTTCCCAAACGGGATCGCAGAGGGCGGCCCCTGCGGCTCCAGACCGAACGTCACTTTTCGGTGATCTTGACCGAAATGAGCGTGAACCCAAGGGATCCCGAGTAGAGGTCGAGAGTCCCAGACGCTCGCGCCCCGACGGGAACCGAGCTTCCTGCGTCGATGTATATCCACGAGGCGAGCACGGTCTGGAGCGTAACGACCTGCCCGGGAGCGAAGTGCCATCCATGTGTCGAGGAAATGCCATTGAATTGGCCGGGGCGGGTGAAATTGAACTGGACCAATCCAGACCTGGTGCCGTTCGCTAACGCCCCGACCGTTGCACTCCATTCACAAGCGATCGGGCCGGTCCGCGACGGTCCACAGATTCCCGCATCCACACCCGCTACAATCGCGATGATTCCGTTCGGCGGGGAGACATTGCTGATGTTGTATCGGAGCACGCCAGTGCCATTCCAGTGGTACCACAAGGTGTAAGTCAGGTTCGGGGAGGCGTTCGCCGGGACAGTGTAGGTGAAGTTTCCGATGGTGAATCGTGTGTGCAACATTCCGTAGAAGCCGGGCGATCCACAGCTCGTTACGGACGCCTTCAGCTCCAGTTGGACCGCACCCGTCGATGCGTTGAATGCCCCTCGGTGGGGCTGACGGAACGTCGGGGCACAGCCAGGAGGGTAGGTCTGGGGATTGGTCCCCCAGTACACCCCGCTCCCCCACTGGGTTGTGACGTTCGAGAATGGAGCCTTCTGCGAGAACACAACCGGTCCGTACTGCGGTAAGCGGGCCGCGGCGGGGCCCGGAAGGCCAGCGATGACAACCAGCCCAACCACTACAAGCCCAAGCAATAGGCGGGGGGATCGTGAGGTCGTCAATGGCAGCCGCACGAATCCATCCAGACGGTGGCAGAAGGTTCTGAGCGCGGATAACGACCATGCCGGCCCCAAGGCTGGACTCCCCGGTTGGGGGGCTTTCACACTTTCCGGAACTGTCGACGGCTCCGACTTCCTGCCAAACGGGAGGGTTTTGGGCAGCGGAGGAGAGTCCTTCTATCGGGCTGTTGATGCGGCGGTGCCCGAGACCCACGTTCCGACAATGACCTCCTCACGGCCGTGGCCAGTCTACGCGTTCATGGCAATGGCGATCTTCCTCATCGCCATCTTGATCATCGAGGTAGTTCCGCTCTTCTTTCAGTCGCCCCATGCCCTGCACGTCTGCTCAAAAAACGGCTGCACAACCTTACCGGCCTCTCAGTACTTCGATGTCTTGGCCGCTTGGTCTGCGGGGCTCCTGATCCTCGCGGGATTCAGTTCCTACCTTGGTCTTCGGATCGGCCGACACCAAGGTAGACTCCGCACATCCGAATCCGGGGAATTGTTGGGGAAGGGTCCCAATTAGGGGACCGTTCTCAACGGCCCGAGGAGCTGAATGCGGGCGGGGGCGGCGGTCCCTCGGGAACTCGTGCGCGGCCGAGCGGGAATGTGCCCGGGAAGCGCCTCAGCGCGGTCTCCCGAACGCGCCAGCTGAAGACACCGAACTCGGCGACCAGGACCAGGGTCGCTCCCATCACGGCCCCCAAGCCCCACCAGTACTGGATCACGCTTCCGGGAACGTACGTGGGAGCCTTCCAGATCGTGAAGAGTCGCATGGCGTTGATTGACGCTCCGAACCAGAGTAGTAACGCCGCGTCCACCAACAGGAACCCGAGTCGCCAAGTGACCCCGCGCTTCACCCGACTCTGAAACTCAAGCGCCCCCTCCGGCAAGTTCACGGGGGCTCCCGATTGGCCGTCCATAGAACCTATCGACTCGACAAACCGCCTCTGGGGCGAGGTAGAGGCTGGTATTAGCGGGCTTGGGAGGTGTCCGTTGCCAAAGGTGGGGGCCGCCCGTCAGAGCGCAGACCATCGCCGGAGCGCAGGCGTCGGATGGGCTGACTTGTCTTTCCAGATTGGGGCCGGCGCTTGCTGAGCGACACAGCTTAGCCGGTTTCCGGCCCCCGCCCACCGTCGGTGCGACGAATCCGACCTGCCTAATTATTTAGTCGAATCCCAGCGCGGGCGTTTGCCCCGAAGCCGATTGCGCCGCACCCTGGGCCTGCTCGCTCCCGACCATGGACCGGACTCGCGCCCATGATTCAGGGCCGGGAGGAGAGGAGGCGGCGGAGTTGATTGTAGACCTCGGTTCTCGACTGAAACATCTCGAAGTCGGGACGCCCTTGGTGAGAGCGGTAGATCCCGCGGTGTCCGCCCGCCACCTTCAACCTCCAACGACCCGGCATCTCCCGGAGGGGGAGCACGTCCAGCGTCGCAGAGGCGCTCCAGGGGTGCCGACCGAACTCAGGGAACACGTGTACGAAGGCCTGTTGGACCGGGGTGGGCATCAGTAGAAACTCCCGCTCGGCCGAGCGGACGAACGTGAACTGGTCCTTCCAGGGGTCCAGCGGATTCGATGGCACAGCTCAAGCTCGGAGGCGCCGAATCTTCGGGTGCGCGCGCTCGACTTCCCGGAAGGTCCGACTCGACTCCGCCCGCTCTCGCCGCTCGAGTTCCGTCACGGTTTCTGGGGGTAGCCAGTCCTCGAACGCCGAGAGCAGGAAGTCGTCCCAATTCTTGTTGGCCGGCTTGAGCTGCTGGAGCAGTTGGATCGTGGATCGGTGGGCGGGAATGCTGGACATCGGATCCGCGGTACTCATGATTAGCTCATGAGCCGATTCCTGATAAGCACGCGGGCGATCCGAATTTCGTCCGTGTCGGTTGTCGAGTCGACGAATCCGACGTGCCAAAATAAATAGGCGAATCCCAGCACGGGCTTCGATCCGGTAGCCGACTACCGCCCTTCCCCAGGTCGGAAGGCCAGGGACCGAGAGGGATTTTCAACCCGGCCGAGCAAACTGTGCGCCCCTCGCACGGAGCAACACCGCCTCTGCCGGATCGTCGAACCCCCGCGTTCGGTTGGAGCAGGGCTTCGAGGGGTCGCGGCCCCCCCCCGGCGGTTTCGTGCCGAAGGCTGACTAGGGACCCTGAAGGGCTTTCTCCATTTTCTCCAACACGGTGTTCCATCCCCACGTGACCCGGGCGTGGATTTCCGGAGCCCCGTGCCTGAGGTCCTCGAGCTTGTTGTGGACGACGGTCACGCGGGTCATCCCTCCGGCGACCGGGGCGAGCGTGACCGTCACGAGCGTGTCGAAGAATTCTCCCTTTTCCGGTTCGGTCCCGACGAACGCCCACCGATAGACCAGCTCTCGGCTCGGCACGATTTTCACGAACTCGCCCTCAAACCTTCCCGTGGGGATCCCGTTTCGCGAGTGGTCAACCACGATCCGCCCCCCGACCTTGGGGTCCACGGTGACCCCGTCGACCACGAGGTCTCCCGGGGTCACCCACTGTCGGATCAGGTCGGGATCGAGGAACGCGCGGAACACCCGCTCGGGCGGGGCGTGCATGGTTCGCTCGACGCGTACGGTGTCCTGCGGTGCGCTCGGCTCGCTCATGATTTCACCCGCTTCTTTGGGGGGGCCTTCGATCGGAGGAGCTCGTCCATACGGGCAAGACCGTCGCGCCAGAATCGCTCGTAGAAACCCAACCATTCCGACGCTTCTCGGAACGGTGCCCCCCGAATCGAGTACAGATGCTGCCGACCGTCCCTCCGCAGCGCCACCATCCCCGAATCCTTGAGCAACCGTAGGTGCTTTGAGACCGCGGGCTGGGACATCCGGGTCGTGTCGACCAGGTCATTCACCGACCGCTCCCCGTCCCGCAGCGCCTCGAGCAGGTGCCTCCGGGACGGCTCCGAGAGGAGCTGGAAAACGTCGGGCACGCGAATGACATGCCTCTCAAGATATATATCTGGGCAGGAATTCGAGAACTCCACGGGTTCGGATGTCCTCGAGCAAGACCGTCACCGTCGACCGGCACTTCTTCGTCCGCGCCTCCCCACCGAAGGTCTTCGAGGCCATCTCCACGCCCTCGGGGCTGGCCTCGTGGATGGTCGTGCGGGCGGAGCTGCCCGCCCAGGCGGGGGCGATGTACGAGTTGGAGTTCGACGGAGGCTGGCGTCACCAGGGCATCGTCCGGCGGTTCGAGAAGGGTCGGTCGATCGCCTTGACCTGGGCGTGGAACGGCGTGCCGCTCGAGGGGACCGTCCTCACGATTTCCGTCCGCCCCAACAAGGGAGGTGCGGTGTTCCGGCTCGTCCACCGGGGTTTCCCCCGGGAAAAGAAGTGGACAGACCTCTACGGGATCACCGAGTGGGGCTGGACGTACTACGGAATGAATCTCAAGTCGGTCCTCGAGACCGGCCATGACCTGCGGTCCCGATGGGACGGGTGAGGCTGGAACGACGCGTCCCGATTTCGAGCGAGAACCCGAGGAAACGAACATGCGAAAAATCACGGCCAATGTGTACATGACCCTCGACGGACGCGGCGAGTTCCCCACGTACCCGGGGTCCGATCTCCCCTCGGGGAAACCGGGCGAACCGGACGAGTTCTTCCAGAAGATGTGGACCGACCGGTTCTCGGACGTCACGACGGTCGTGATGGGCCGCCGCTCCTTCACCGGCCATCGTCGCGTCCACTCCCTCAAGGCACGGAAGGCGGGCTCTCCCGAGTTCATGTTCGACTACTCTCGCTTCCTGGAGAGGGTGGACAAGGTCTGCCTCTCGCATCGACTCAAGAACCTCGATTGGGCCAACTCGCGGGTCCTGAAGGGCGACCTCGCGAAGATCGTCGCGAAGCTCAAGGGCGAGAAGGGCGGGAACATCATCATCGAGGGGGGACCCCGGCTCATCCACGAGGTCCTCCGTCTCAATCTCGCGGACGACTACTGGTTCCTCGTCATGCCCGTGGTCTTCGGTCGCGGGCCCCGGTACTGGGACCCGATGAAGACCCAAACCAACCTGAAGTTGCTCTCCGCGACCACCATGAAGTACGGTGAGTTGGTCCTGCACTACGAGGCCGTGCGCGAGACGACCGCCTCCAAGAGCAAGTAGCCGATCGTTCAATCACGGGGCCTCCCCCCCCCCGACGTGCAGCCCCGTGGACACGATGACGCCCGGGTCGCCGCATCAAACCCAGCTGAGACCGGTGGACGACCTTGCGGAGTCCCACCAACGGCCTCTCCGCCCGGAAAAGCGATGAGGCACTCGTTTTCCGAAGTCTTCCGGCAATCGGCCGATCGAATCCGAAGTGCCAACCCAAGCCAGCGTATCCCCGAAGGGGGGAGTTCTAATCTGGGCCCTCGCGGCGAGGTGACCCAGATTCGACCCGCCGCCGCGTCGCTTTGACGGCCACCAGCGCGAGCGTCACACCCAATCCGCAGAGGAGAAGCGCCAAACCTCCGAGCAGGAGGACAAGGCCGAATTGTTGCTCCCACGTGAGCGAGACGTCGAGCGCGGCGGGGCAACTGCAAGCGCGCCCGGGCGCGCAGTGGCAGTTGTCCGACGCGTGAGCAGGATACTCCCGAACGAGCACGACCCCCGTCACGAGCAGGGAGAGCGCGACCCATGCGGTGATGACCAACGCAAGATGGCGTGCTGACCGCATCACTTTCTGTTGGGGAAGCCGGGTTTCCCTAAGGGCTTTCCCGAAGCTCGGCGGCGGGTGCTCGAAGGGTCACCGGCCCGAGGGACGGGCGTCTCACCCGAGGCGCCCGAGCCGCTGTGGTTCGAGCCGCCCAGGGGAGGGCCCCTAAACCTGTCGTGGGCGCTTCCGGCGGCCGACGACCAAAACGGCGATCGCGGCGAGCCCGAGTACCCAGGCGCCGACGAGCGCGATCGCCCCGAGTTCCATGTACTGTTCGATCTGGTCTCCTTGGCCCGCGCCCGGAAAGGTCCCGTTGGGACAGGGGCCGTAGCTTGGCGCGGGGCAGCCCTTCGACCACGCCTGGTATCGCGCGTCGACATTCTGCGCCAGCGCGTTCCCCTCGAGCGTCAGAAGGTAACCGGTGACCGCGAGTACGACGGCGAGGATTGCCAGAATCACGACCAACCTGCGAGCCACGAAATCCCCCCAAGTCGGGATTGCTTTGGGGCCGATAGGCTAGGCGGACTGCGGAGCCTACGTGACTCTGCGGGATCTCGCGGTTCGGCTTCGGTCTGGTCCGACCACCCCGAATGCAACGCGGCTCCAGTGGGCGGTCGAGGGGGCGGGATGCCTCCCTATCCGTAACCGCGAAAGACCTCGTGCACGACCCGATCGGCAGGGACGCCGAGGCTCTCGAGAGTTCGATACGACTCCTGAACGAGCCCCGACGTGCCGCACAGGTAGAAGACCGGGTGGTCGAGCCGGCTCGACACCCCCCGGAGGAGTTCGGCGTCGATTCGCCCGCGGCGACCCGCCCAAGGCGAATCCTCCCCGGCCCGGGTCAGGGTATGGACGACTTGGAATCGAGAGTTCTGGCGGGCCAACTCCTCCAGCTCGGCTCGGTACGCGATCTCCTCCTCGTTCCGGTTCGAGTAGATGAGGCGCACGTCGATCGGAAGGCGACGGTCGGTCGCGAACTCCGCCATGCCCTTGAGGGGCGTGATGCCGATCCCGCCCGCGACGAGGACGGCCGGGGAGGTCTCGTTCAGGAGGAAGTGCCCATAGGCACCATCGACCTCGGCTTCGTCGCCCGGGCGCAGCTTCGCGAACGCCTGCTTCCACGGCGATTCCGAAACCCGTGCGCCGAACTCGAGGTACGGCCGGGTCGGCGAGCACGCGAGCGACATCGGATACTCGAGCGAGCCCTCCGCGGTGCCAAACTCGAGCCCGCAGAACTGGACGGGCGCGAACGCGAACCCGGGGGGCTTCTCGAACTTGACGTCGTGAACCGTCGGGGTCACACGGGTCGACTCGAGGACCCGGACGCGAGCGATCGAGAACCTCCCCCTCGAGCGCAATCCCCGCGCGGGATATGATGACCCACTTCGCGGAGGTGCGGTCCCTATCGGTCGGATCCTCCCACCACCGATTCGCGGGTTGCCGGATTGGAATCTCAGTTGGATACGGTCCTGCCCTCCCGCCCACGTTCCGGTCCGACGATGGCGAGCGTGGACCCCGGGGTCATCGCCCAGTTCGGGAGCAAGTCGAGGGCCTCGACCTTCGGAGCCCTCGCGAACGCTAGGCAACCCTTGACCCGAACCGAATCGCGGAGATGACCGGCGGTCAGGTCATCGAGGCGATCACCGAGCTTCGACGGCTCGGGAGGGCCGGAATCGTCACCCAGGCGCAGACCGATCGGGGACGGGTGGGCTGGATACTGCCCGACGGCCCGCTGAGGGATTCCCTGCGCCAGCGGGTCCGGATCGTTTGGGCATCGGACTGGAATCGCGAGGTGGTCAAGCGGGTGGAACCGCGTCGGAACTCGCCGAAGCTCCGAATCCACCTTTCTCGATGTCCCCCCTCCCGTGGCGGGATCCCCACGCCAGAGGAGTTCGGACGGCCGTGGAAGAAGGATCGAGTCCTTGCCCGCGGGGGCCTGCGGGCCTCACGACGGGCTCGATCGACTCGGTGACGTCGAGCCGTTCGCTCGCCGCGCTCCCCTCGGGGCGTCGGTCGAGCGGAACTCAGTAGGTGACGGCCGAGTCGCCGTGAAGGCGTTTCGAGATCGTCGCCAGCGAGAACTCCTCGTCCATCCCATCGTGCCGGAACACCACCGTGTCCACGCCGACGCGGATCACCTGACCCTTGACCATGGGCAGTTCGCGACCATCGTCGTCGATGAGGACCAGGCCGACCGCCGCGGGATCGCCCAGCAATCGGCTCAGGTCTTTGTGAGCCGCGGCCGCTCGCCGTTGGTCCCCGTAGCTGGTCATCGCCGTCGGGAGGAGTCCCGCCCCTAGTAATCGTCTCCGGGGGAGCGCCGCCGTGCGGTCGGCGCGGGGGTGCTGCCCCCGGGGGCGGTCGGAGCGGGGTCGACCGTCGTGGCTCCAACGCCCTCGTGCCGAGCCCGTCGGCCGCCCGGCCCGTCCGATTCCGTACGATTTAAGTCGAGTCAGGAGATGGGGAGGACATGCCGAAGTTCATCGACAGCCACCCGATGGGAACGATCTCCGCCGAGACCCTCCACAAGCTCCAGAGCGCACCCAAGGACGAGTTCGGGGTCACCCACCACGACATCCTGTTCAACAAGGCCGAGAACAAGGTGTTCTGCGTGCTCAACGCCCCGGACGAGGCGGCGGTACGACGCCACCACGAGCACCACGGCATCAAGTGCGACTGGGTCGAACAGATCGAATCGACCCGAGGGTAGCCTCGACCGAGGCCCCACGTTCCAACCCGTTCGATCGAGGTGCCGCGGATGGGTCGCTCTGTGGTCCCGAGCTCCACGAAGCCCGTCGACGCCTACCGCGCCCAGGTGCCGGTGGACCGTCGCCCGGCGATGGCGCGCTTGCGGGAGTTGGCCCGTCGAACCTTGCCTGGTTTCGACGAGTGGATGGAGTGCGGAATACCGAGGGACCGGCGCGACAATGCCAATGGGTTGGCCTTCGCGAGCCGGGTCCGCCACGTCTCGATCTAGTTCGGCGGTGAGCTGGTTTCGGAGTTCGCCAACGAGCTCGAGAACGCCCGAGTCGGAGTCGGCTGTGTCCGGTTCCCCTCGGCGGACCGAATCGATTGGGACCTTTTGCAACGGATGTTTCGCAGGGGCTCGGAGAGGTCGTCGGGCGGCACGAACGACGGTGGGGCGGTCCGGCGACCGCCCAAGGGCCGTCGAAATGGTTAGCGTTCGGCCGTCAGCGCCTGGAGGGGTCCGACGGGCCGGCTTACATCGGCTTCAGCGCTTGGAAGATCGCCTGGTGGACCCCGCCCGGGATCTCGTAGATTGCGAACCATCCGACGGTCGGAATCTCCGTCTTGTCCATCATGATCTTCCCGCCGTGCGCCTTGATCTTCTTGACGGCCGCTTCGACGGATTCGACGAGGACGTAGTTGAGCGTGGACGGCGACATCCCCTCCTGAGGGTTGGTGAGTCCGCCCGCGGGGCCGGCGGGGGCTTCCCAGGTCCAGTACTCCATCCCCGCATCCATCTCCATCTCGGCCTTCTTGAACTTCCAGCCAAAGACTCCCTCGAGGAACTTCCGGGTCGCGGGGAGGTTGCTCGAGGTCAGTTCGACGTGCACGATCATTCCGGCCTTCATTTCGGTCATGGTGGTCCCACTGTCGGAGAATCCGACAGCTCCGGGGAGGCCGGGAGGTCCTTCATGCCGCCCGGGAGGTGGCGAAACGCCCCCCTCGGGTCTCCAAATCGAGGGTCGAATCCCGCGGGGCGGCAGGGCCGCGGGATTCGCGTCAGCTGGGACGGTCCGGCGCCAAGTGCCGACCCAGGAATCCGGTTCGCAATAGGTTCGTCTTCGCGAGGTCGACCACCTCGTCCCCACGCCCGCTGAGCACCGCTTTCAGGAGGAACAGTCCGATCCCCTTCACCTGCGCCGCATGGATCGACGGTGGGACCACAAGCTCCTGGCGGCTGACGATAACTTCGATGAGGGCCGGCCCATCGTGGGCGAACGCTTTCTCGAGCGCCGGCCGGACCTGCTCCGGGAGCTCGACGCGTTGGCCGAGGATCCCGGCGGTGGCCGCGAGGGCGGCGAAATCCGGGTTGACGAGCGCGGTCCCGAACGGGAGGAGCCCGTCGGAGAGCTGCTCCATGTAGACGAACCCCAGCGCGGAGTTGTTGAACACGACGACCTTCACCGCGAGCTTCTCCTGCGCCAGCGTCAGAAGGTCGCCGAGGAGCATCGCGAGCCCGCCATCGCCCGAGAGACTCACGACCTGCCGGGCCGGGTAGGCCGCCTTCGCCCCGATCGCCTGGGGGAGCGCGTTGGCCATCGAGCCGTGGTTGAACGAGCCGAGCAGCCTCCGTCGTCCGTTCATGCGGAGGTAGCGGGCCGCCCAAATCGTCGGTGTGCCGACGTCGCAACTGAAGATTGCGTCGTCGCTCGCCAGCTCGTCGAGCACCTTCGCCACGAACTGTGGGTGCAGGGGTCGGACCCCCGTCGGGCCGACGGCGAGGTCGTCGATCCCGGCGCGCGAGCTCGCGTAGTCGGCGAGCGAAGCGTGGAGATGGTCGGAGTCGGAATGTCGGGCGAGCCGGGGCTGGAGGGCTCGCAGCGTCGCGCCGACGTCTCCGACAAGTCCCAGGTCGACGCGCGTGCGCCGCCCGATCTGCTCGCCGCGGCGGTCGAGCTGGACGACGGTCGCCGACTCCGGGTAGAACTGACGGTACGGGAAGTCGGTGCCGAGCATGACGAGCACCTCGCACTCGCGCATCGCCTTGAAGCCGGCCGAAAATCCGAGGAGTCCCGTCATCCCGATGTCGAACGGGTTGTCGAACTCGACCCACTCTTTCCCGCCGAGGGCATGGACGACCGGTGCTTGGATCCGGTCCGCGAAGGCGACCAGGTCGTCGTGGGCGCCCGCGCACCCGCGCCCCGCGAGGATCGTCACCCGGCGGGCGGGGTCCAGCACCGCGACGAGTCGGGCGAGGTCCGCTTCGCTCGGAACGGCCAACCCGCCTCCGCTCGTTAGGGGAGCCGATGCCCGGGGGTCCGTGAGCGTCCCGAGCGCGATGTCGCCGGGAAGGACGATGACCGACACATCCCGTTCGGCGAGCGCCGTCCGCACGGCGGTCTCGAGGATCCGCGGAAGTTGGTCCGGCGCTCCGACGTACTCCGCGAAGCGGCTGCACTCGCGGAACAGGCGCTCGGGGTGGGTCTCCTGAAAGTAGTCCGATCCGATCTCGGCGCTCGGGATCTGCGCGGCGATCGCGAGGACCGGCGTCCGCGTACGGTGGGCGTCGTAGAGCCCGTTGATGAGGTGCAGGTTGCCGGGACCGCAACTGCCCGCGCAGACGCCGAGGCCGCCGTGGAGCTGCGACTCCGCCCCGGCGGCGAACGCGGCGACCTCTTCGTGGCGGACGTGGACCCAGCGGGGCTGCCCCCTTCGGCGGATCGCGTCGGTGATGCCGTTCAATGAGTCGCCGGCGACTCCGTAGACGCGCTCGACCCCGAGGTCGGCGAGCGTTTGGACGAGCCACTCGGCCGCCGAGGTTCCCACGCCATCCCCCCGCCGCGGGAGGCTCGTCGTCGGGATAACGGCCGTGGCGCGATCTCCCGAGCGAGGAGGGCGAGGAGAGACTCTAGGAACTCAGGTCGATCAGCAGTACGCCCTCCGGGGGGACGAGCCATGTCGTCGAAAGTCCGCCGGCGGGCACCGTCGTGACCTCGGGAGCCAGCTCGGTCGGGTCCCAGGCGTAGATGGTGGCGGCGCCGCCCTCGGCGAACACGGTTCCGTTCAGGGTGAGCTCGAGCCCGACCGTCCCGTTGGTGTTCGCCACGAGGAGCGAGGTCGTCGTCGCATTCGTCCCCACCACGGCCGCCACGCCGCCGGGTCCCCCGACGACCGAGGTGTTCTCGATGGTCGCCGTCGAGAGGTTGTGGAAGAACGTCGAATACAGCACGAACGACGGCCGCGGCGACCCGTCCGGACCGAGGAGACCGAAATTCGAGAGGCTCCCGAGGCCCTGGAGGTCGAAGAAGCTGAACTGCGTCGCGTTCAGCTGAAGACCCCCGGCGACGGCCGCGGCGACGATCGGGACGTCCGCGTAGGACTGGTCGAAGACGTTGTCGACGCCGAGCCCGGCCCCGTTGAACTCGTCGACGAACACCGGGATCGAGCAGCTCGGGCAGGCGGCCCGGACCTCCGATTGGGTTTGTCGGTAGTCGTGGGGGAATCCGAACCGGAAGGCGTTGGAGAGGAAGCCGGACAGCGAACCGTCCTCGGCCACCTGATTCGCGGGATAGGAGTGGTACGCGATGGCCGCCAGATTCGGCCCGTTGACCTGCACGAGGGGTGTGATCCACGACGCCGCGTACGACCCCCCGACCGACGATTGGATGCCAATGATCTGGGCGTTGGGGTCGACGCTCCGCATCGCCGCGATGTCGCGCTGAACCGTCTTCGCGTACTCGAGCGGCGTCGGGGTAGAGGCATCTGACAACTTCCAGCTGGTCCAGGGGATCCCGTAGTGGACCCACGTATTCGGCTCGTTGCCGATCGACCAGTAGTCCGGCCGAAGCCCGAGGGTCTGCTCCACGAACCGCACCGTGACGGCCGCCGCCCCGGGGTCGTCGATCTCGCCCGGCACGGTGATGATCGAGTGACACGCCCGCCAATGGCAGAACGTCGTGAACGCCGCGTCGGCGCTCAGGCCCGGTGGCGAGGCGCTCCCATCGTCCGAGTAGGAGACGCCCGTCGTGACGTTCGTCGTGTCGCCCCCACCGCCGAACCGGAACATGTCGACCGGGGTCTCGTTGATCACGCTGGAGAGGTTGTGATCGTTGATCTTCACCGCGTGGGTACCGAGGGCCCAGAACGACGCGGGCGGGTACGCCACGATGCCGCCGACCGAGAGCGTGCCCGCGATCGGAGACGTGTTGGGGCCGACGATCCTCGGAACGATCGTCACCACGACGACCGCCGTGAGCAGGACGATCACCGCGACGAGAATCGATTCGATGGCCGTTGGAAATCGCCGCCGCGCCCGGGCCCGTGTCATCGTCGCATCTCTCTGGGTGGTTCCATCGACAGGGTCCCGGGACAGTTCACGCGTCGCCCGGCTCTTGAACCCTGCGCGAAGCGGGTGCGGGCCCGAGCACGCGCGCAGGGCGCGGAGCCCTCCCGCCTTGCCCAGCGATCGAGTTCAACCGAACTTCGTGTGCAGGGAGTAGAGGACCATCCCGAATCCGGCGGCGAGGAACCCCACGCATCCGAACTGCGCGTAGAACAGGCTCCCGGTGTCGTCGTAGATGCCGAACCAGGACCCCGCCGTCCCGATGGAGAGGAACGCGAAGCCGGTCGCGAGCGCGAGCATGCTGCGGTTCCCGGACTTTCGGTACGCCCGCACGCCGTAGACCGTGACCGCGAGTCCCAGCACGAGGACGAGCAGCCAGGAGATCGTGATCATCCACAGGTCGGTGTCGGAGGCGTAGGCGCCGCTCATCGGCCCGCCTCCCGCCGGTAGTCCTTCCACATCGTCTGCAATCGTTCGGTGGCGAGGTCCCGGTACTTGACGTCGATTCTCAACGTGCGGCCGTACATCTCGACGGCGAGCCGCTCCAGCAGGCTCCGGTAGAGGTCCACGCGCTTTCCCTCGGTCGTGATCGCCGTGCGCTGGACGCCGACGAGACCGATCTCCTGCAGCTCGTGGAGCTTCCGGTAGAGCGTGCTCTGCGGGATGCGGTTCGCGGCCAGCATCTCCTGGGCCGACATCGGGGAATCGTTGAGCATCAGGAGGATCTCCCGAGCGGCCGGGTCACCGAGGGCATCGAGGATCCGCTCCTTCCGGTTCGCTGGCGCCGCTGGGGCCCCCGGGGGAGCGGCGGGGGGTTCGCCGCCATTCACGGTCTGCAGGTCCCCCTCGATACACTCCCGTCCGGACGATTCTCACCTCTGAGAACCATTCGAAGGAATCGGGCGCCGCGGGGAATACCCGGCCCGGCTCCCTCTCGCCGGGAGGAACTCTCCGACCGCTCGCGCGTCCGGCACGCTCCGTTCCGTGCTCCGCGCCACCGCTCACCCCGGTGGCGACCTCGTGCCGTTCCGACCGGACGATTGGCCGGCGGGGAACCTCCCCCCGGTGCCCCGAGCGCCGTGCGAACATCGGTCAAGCGGCGCATCCACTTTTCCCCGTCCCATTATCCTTTGCTTTGTTCCCCGGCGCCCGCGCGGCCTCGGAGCCCTCCGCTCGCACTCCGAGCCCCCATTTCGCGAGGCTCGACCTCGAGATTCTCCGACGAGAAACCCGCGAATCCCGCCCGTCCATCGGTGCGCCGTGACGGGCCAACCCACGGGGGGCGTTACGTAATGAAGGAGGGCCGGTACGCCTTTTCCGAGTTGCACCAATGTCCGCCCACTGCCCCGCCTGCGGGACCGAAGTCGAAGTCACCCCTCGAGCCATCGAGGTCGAGTCCGGAACGTGCCCGGGATGTTCCCGCGCGTTCCTCCTCTTGCCGCCGAACGCCGACCTGACGACCAGCACGGTCGTCCACGCCCCGGCGACCGAGGCGGCCGACGCCGAGGGAGAGGACGAGGAAGAGATCTCCGCGAACTGTGCGGAGTGCGGCGGCACCCTGACGCTCTCCGTCGACGACGAGAACGCCCTCGCCGCCACCTGCGACGACTGCGAGACCGTCTTCCACCTGGTTCGGGCTGGCGCCGAGGCGGCGGTCGCTTCCCCCGTCCCGTCCATCCAACTCGAAACCGACGACCGACCGCGTCCGCGCTCGCGCAACCGCGACGAGGGTGGCCGCGGCGACTTCCCCCCCCGCCGTGACCGCGACTTCGGTGGCGGCGGCGGTGGCGCTCCGATGAGCCGCGCCCGGCCGTGCCGGAAGTGCGGTGGTCCGATCGTCTTCTCCGACGGCGACGACGGCGGGATGGTCGGTACCTGCCAGTCGTGCGGGAACCGGTTCAGCCTGCGGCCGCGCACCGAGGGCGGCGGCGGTGGCGACGACCGGCGCTCCTTCTCGGGATCGCGAAGCCGTGGTCCTCCCCCGTGGAAGCGCGGGGGCGGCGGCGGCGGTGGTGGGCGATTCGGTTCGGGTCCCCCGCGCCGACCGTCCTACGGCCGCGACCGCTCCGATTCGAGCGATGACGAGCGGCCGCGGCGCCGCCGACGCGAAGACTAGGCGAGCGCGACCGACCGTCTCCATCGTAGGGACACCGAGGCCCCCACGGGGGCCAGACCCGATTCCTGCGATGTGCGGCACTCGACCCGGACTCCATCGGGCAGCGTGACCTCGACGACCCGGTCCCGGCCCGCGAATCCGTTCAGGGTGACGACCCCTCTCGTCGGGCTCGAGTCCGGAGGGCCGAGCTCGACGTCCTCCGGAGCGATCGCGAGCGACGTTCCGCGCTCCGACACTACGTTGTATCCGAGGAATCGTGCGACCCGCGCGTCCACGGGCTTTCGATAGACGTCCTCGGGCGCTCCGGATTGGGCGACCCGTCCGTCCGAGAGCAGGATCACGCGATCCGCGAGCGCGAGCCCCTCCTCGCGGTCGTGAGTCACATGCAGGGCGGCCGTTCCGGTCGTCGAGAGCGCACGCCGGAACTCACTCCGGAGGGCGGTCCGGATCTCAACGTCGACCGAAGCGAACGGCTCGTCGAGGAGCACGATGGGCGGCTCGGGCGCGAGCGTCCGTGCGAGCGCCACGCGCTGGCGCTCGCCCCCGGAGAGAGTGTCGGGCCGACGGTCGGCCAGCGCCGCCAGCCGCAGCATGTCGAGCATCGCGTCCACCCGGCGATCGATCTGTTCGCGCGGCCGCCGAGCGAGCTCGAGCCCGTAGGCGACGTTCTCCCAGACGGATCGGTGGGGGAACAGGGCCGGTTCCTGGAACAGCATCCCGATTCCCCGCCGGTAGGTCGGCGTCCCGTCCAGCGAGCGCCCGCGCAGCGCGACGCTCCCCGACGTCGGCGATTCCAACCCGACAATCGTCCGAAGGAGCGTCGTCTTCCCGCTTCCATTCGGACCCAGGAGCACGACGAACTCCCCGTCGTTCACGTCGAGGTCGATGTCGGAGAGGACCGGGGTCGTGCCCCACGACGCCGAAAGCCCGCGCACCCGGAGACACTCAGAGCTCGACACGGCGACCTCCGCGGACGATGACGAGGAACGCCACCAGGCTCACGAGGACGAGGAGTCCGGCGTCGGCCGCCGCGTAGGAGGTGAGGCGGAGCCCCTCGAGCCGGTACAGCTCGACGGGGAGGGTGTTGAACGTCGGCGTCGCGAGGAAATACGTCGCCGTGAACTCCCCGAAGCTGAGCGCGAACGCGAACAGCGCCGCGGTCACGAGTCCGGCGCGGACGAGCGGAAGCTCCACATCGAGGTAGGCGGACCACGGACGCGCCCCGAGGGTCTGCGCGGACTCTCGGAGCGCGGGTGGAACGCGTCGCAGCGCCACCTCCACGGCGGGAAGGGCGAACGGGAGCGCGAGCGTCGCCTGCGCGAGGAGGATCAGCACCCCGATCGTCGACTCCCCGCCGAATACCGGCCGCCAGAACTGCGCGAGCGAGAACGACAGCACGACCGGGGAGACCACGAGCGGAGCGAATACCAGCGCGCGCATGGTGCGCGCCGTCGCCGGCCTCCGACCGATCCCGAACCCGGCCGCGATGGCGAACAGGAGCGCCATGGCGCTCGAGAGGGTCGCGAACAGCACGGTGTTGGCCGTCGCCGACCACGTCGAGACTCCGAGTCGCGTCGTGACGCCGGCCCCGAACAATCCCACGAACGCCGAGAACGCAGCGCCGCCCGGCGACTCCGGTCGGGCGGCCGCCCAGAGGACCGACCCCAGGAGAGCGAAGACCGCTAGGGCGAGGGCGGTCGTCGCCGCGAGCAGGGGCCAGACCGCGGGGGATCGCCAGGGGAGCGGTCGCGGGCGCCGCTCAACGGACCCACGAGCGGCGCGCAGTCGGGCGAGCAGCGTCAGGTAGAGCGCCGCCGGAACCGCCAGCAGCCCGACGAGAACGAGCGCCAGGATGGCCGCGGAGCCCGGGTCGAGGAAGATCTGGTCGAGCGACCAGACCCGAGCTTCCACGGTGTAGCACCGCGCGCCGCACAGGAGCAGCGGCGGGGCGAAGGAGAGCGCGGAGAACAGGAACGTCAGGACCGCTCCCGCGGCGGCGCCGAGAATCGCCGGCCGTCCCCACGACGCCCAGAAGGCCGCCCAAGGCCCGCCGCCGAGCACCGCGACCGTCTCCTCGAGGGCCGGGGAGGCCGACTCGGCGCCAACGGCCGTGAGGAGGGCGACGACCGGGGCATCGTAGAGGACGTTCGCGGTGACGATGCCCCAGAACCCCGAGCCGAGCGAGCTCGCGGCCGGGACGACGGAGGACACGACTCCGTCCGCGCCGAACAGGGTCTCGACCCCGAGGACGACCGCGAGGGACGGGAGCAGGAACGGGACGATCAGGACCGCAAGGAGCTCGCGGCGGCCCCGGAACGAGTAGCGGCCGAGCAGGGCGCCGGCGGGAAACCCGAGCAGGCCGGCGAGGGCGGCGCTCGCCGCGCCCTGGGAGAGCGAGTTCTCGACCGCTCGCTCGTTCAACGGGTCGGTCGCGACGCGGGCGATCCCGCCGAGCCCTCCGCCGGTCGCGACCCCGTGGGCGATCAACACCGCGGCGGGGATGAGCGCGAACGCTGCGACGAACGCCACGACGACGAGGAGGGGGACGGCCCCGGTCGCGCGGGCGCTCATCCGAAGTTGTTGTCCACGGTCTGCCACTCGTCGAGCCAGGTGGTGAGGTTCGCCGCGATCTGCGCCGGGGTCACCTGGTCGTTCAACGCCGTGATCGAGCCGGGCGGGATTGCCCGGTCGTAGACGCTCGGCAATCCGATGGTGTCGTTCGCTGGGTATTCCCACTCGCCGGTCGGGATCTCGGACTGGACGGTCCCCGAAAGAAACCAGTCGACGAACTGCTGGTCGAGAGAGAGGTGGCGGGTGCCGCTCACGATCCCCACGCCGTAGATCGACTTCCAGCCGTACGAGACGCCGCCCGAGTGGGCCACCGTCGAGCCGAACGTGCTCGGCACGCCGAAGTACGCCTCGTAGGCGGGGTCGGTGGAGTAGCTGACCAGCATGCCGGGCGGGTTCGGCGGCGTCGAGAACTCGGTGAAGGCGGTCCCCCAGTCCGGCGCCGTGCGGACGTACTTGTCGACGGATTGCCAGAAGCCGGTCCAGTTCGTATGTTGGACGTGCTGGGCGTACTCGATCTGCCAGAGAAGGAACTCCTCGCCCGTGATGTCCACGGTCGGGTCCTCGATGAGCAGGTTCGACGCCCACGTCGAGTTGCTCGCGATCTGCTCGAACGAGGCGTTCGCGACGGCGCCCCGGGTCGCGTTCCAGAACGTGTTGTTGTAGTCGAACGCGAGGTAGCCCCATTCGTACGGGGTGACCGAGTGGTCGGGCGCGATCTCGGCGGTCAGCGGTGCCGGGACGTGCGAAAGTTGCGGTGAGGTGTAGGGAATCAACAGGCCCCGGGCCGCCGCCTCGGGCGCCGTGACTTCGTCGAGTCCGATGACGACGTCGGCGAACGGCGCGTTGGACTCATCGCGGAGGGTCCCGAGGAGCGTGCCGCCGGGATGGACGACCTCGATGTGGACGTGGTGGGCCGCCTCGAACGCGCCGAACACCTGCTGGTCGATGGCGGCCGAGTCGTTCGTCTGGTTGAACAGGCTCGCGTAGGTGTAGATGACCAGCGTCGGCTCGCCCGAGGTGTGACCCGTCGCGTAGCCGTAGATCCCGTAGGCCGCGACGGCGACGACGACGGCGAGGGCCACGGCGACGAGGACACGCCCGGTCTGCCCGGGTCGGTGTCGGCGGATTGGCGGTGCGGCGTCCGTCGTCTCAGCGGTTTCCATCAGCCCCGGTTCCCGCCGGAGTCGCTATGGAAGCCACCATCGCTTTCCCTGCGCGGGCATTGTCCCGATCAGGTTCTTGGGGTCGACGGGCGGGACCCGTCCTCTCAGCCGTTCCATAGCTCCCCCAGCGCTCCGGTCGACGGCCCGGCCGTGTATGAGCGTTCCGGAGGGTCGCTGGTCGGCCCCCGGACGAAGGCCGGGGAGGGGAGGTCTAGGGTCGGCTCGACGGGCCGATCTGCCATCCCGCCGGACCGAGTGCGCCTTTCCCGTACCGAACCTCCACGACCTCGCAATCGCGGCACCGGTAGCCCTTCATCCACGGTCCGGCTCCGTGCGTGGACGTCCACAGGTCGGCGACCTTCGCCCCGGGCGTGTCCTCGGAATCGCCGGTATCCCGCCAAAGGAAGCTGCGGCTCAACGTGTATTCGGCTCGAACTTCGGTGGCGAGGTAGCCCGGTTCCATCGGGACCCCACACCTCGGGCACGGCGGGCCGGCGACGAACGCCCCTTCCCCCTCGAGGCCGGTCTCTTCCACCATCGGTTCACTCCTGCTTCGAATCCAAAGCTCTGCGACCGATGCCCCGTCGTCGGTGCGTCGGTGTGGGCGAGGCGTTGGCCACGGCGCCCTCGGCAGCAGGCGGGGCGACGGTCGACCGGGCCCCGGGGGCGGCGGCCAGGGCCGCAACCTGCGCCGGCGTTCCTGTGAACCGGGTCGCTTCGTCCACGAAGCAGAGCGGATTGCCGGACGGGTCGTTGGCGTAGAACGATAGTTCACCCCACGGACGGACGACAATCTCGCCGGCGGGATTCTTCACGTCACCGTGGATGAGGCTCGTGTCGAGCGCGCCCAGCTCTCGGGCCCGCGCATGCAGCCCGGCGAGGTCGCGGGTCGAGAAGTAGATGGCCTCGGTCGGCGCCGACCAGTCCTTGGCCGGAACCTTGGAGTAGTTCAGGATCCCCAAGATCACCGGACCGCAGTCGAAGTAGACCCGTCCTCCAGCGACCAACCGACCGGGCGCTCCCAGCAGCCGCTCGTAGAACTGCCGGGACGCCTCCAGGTCCTTGGCGGGGATGAGGATCCGGAAGACGGCGGGAGCGGCCTTCGCAGTTCCTGGCACGGTCTCGCGGATAGCCGCGCTCCCGGATAACTCTGGTGCGCACTGGCGTCCCGAGGGTTCCCGGCGCCCTTGAGTCGGCCTCGCTCGGGCCCCGTCGTCTTATACCGTTCCTGCTCCTCGACCGGCCGCCATGGGCGACGGCATGGAGCGGTTGCGCTTCGGCACCGAGTTGGTCAAGCGCGGGTTCGCGCGGATGCAGCAGGGCGGCGTCATCATGGACGTCACGACCGCCGACCAGGCTGCGGTCGCCGAGGAAGCCGGCGCGGTCGCGGTCATGGCCCTCGAGCGGGTCCCCGCCGACATTCGCGCGGCGGGCGGGGTCGCCCGGATGGCCGACCCGGTCAAGATCCGTGAGATCATGGAGCGGGTGACGATCCCGGTGATGGCCAAGTGCCGAATCGGCCACTTCGCCGAGGCGAGCATCCTCGAGGCCCTCGGGGTCGACATGATCGACGAGTCCGAGGTGCTGACCCCCGCCGATCCCTTCCATCACGTGGCGAAGGCCGACTTCACCGTCCCGTTCGTCTGCGGGGCCCGCACGCTCGGAGAGGCGCTCCGGCGCATCGACGAGGGGTGTGCGATGATCCGCTCGAAGGGAGAGGCGGGCACCGGGAACGTCGTTGAGGCGGTCCGGCACATCCGCCAGATCAACGACGAGGTCGCCTTCCTGAAGAAGGCCTCCAAGTCGGAGATCAGCGAGATCGCCAAGCGCGAGCGCGTGCCCGAGGCGCTCGTGAAGGAGGTCAAAGGTCTCGGCCGCCTCCCCGTCGTGAACTTCGCCGCCGGTGGCATCGCCACGCCCGCGGACGCCGCGTTGTGTCGTCGGCTCGGCGTCGACGGCTTGTTCGTCGGGAGCGGGATCTTCAAGTCGGAGCATCCGCTCAAAACGGCGCGCGCGATCGTCGAGGCGTCGTCCCACCCCGAGGACCCCGCCCTGCTCGCCCGGGTCAGCTCCGGGCTCGGCGAGCCGATGCGCGGGCTCGACGTCGCCCAGATGCCGAGCCACGAGCTCCTCCAGCACCGGGAATCGGCCCCCGCCGCCCGCCGGTCGGAGTCGACCGCGTGACCCGTCGGCGCCCGAGGTCCGGGCGCAGGTAGTCCCGGTGCGGATCGTCCAGGTCTCTCCCTACTTCGCCCCCCACGCGGGCGGCGTGGAGTCGCACGTGCGCGCGATTTCCGGCGAGCTCGCGCGGCGCGGTCACGACGTGACCGTCCTCACCTCCCGGTACGACAAGTCGCTCCCGGTCCGCGAGGAGCTCGACGGCCTCCACATTGTCCGCGCCCGGACCCAGGCCGTCCTGTTCCAGACGCCCCTCGACACGGGCGTGGGGCGGGAGATCGCCGAGCTCCACGCCGACGTGGTGCACCTGCACTATCCGCCGCCATTGACCTCGTACTTCGCCGGGCGGCGGCTCGCCCGGCGCCCGATCCCGACCTGCCTGACGTACCACTGCGACCTCTACCTTCCGGGACCCGCGGGCCTCCTCCTGACGCGGATCTACGAGCAACTGCTGCTTCCGCAGACGCTGGACCGCGCGCAACGCATCATCGTCCACACCCGGAGCTACGGGCTCACCTCTCGGGCGCTGCGCGGGCGGCCGCTGACCGTCATCCCCTCCGCGGTCGACCTCGAGAGGTTCCGGCCCGATGTCGACGGCACCGCGGTCCGCGAACGGCTGAGCCTCACCGACGCGCGCGTCCTCGCGTTCACCGGTCGGCTGGTCCCGCACAAGGGGGTCGACCTGATCGTGCGCGCGCTCCCCGACCTTCCCCCCGATGTGAAACTCCTCGTCGTCGGTCGGGGACCTCGACTTCCCGAGCTCCACTCTCTGGCGCGGCGCCTCGGGGTCGATGAGCGGATCCGCTTCTGTCCCGATGTGTCCGACGCCGACCTGCCGCAGTACCTCCGCGCCGCCGACCTGTTCGTCTTCCCGTCCCAGAACCGGCAGGAAGGGTTCGGCCTCGTCATCGCGGAGGCGCTCGCCGCCGGGTTGCCCGTCGTGATCGCCGACATGCCGGGGGTCCGTGAGGTCATCGAACCCGGGGTGCAGGGTGTGCTCGTCGAGCCGATGATCCAGCACGACCTCGTCGAGAAACTACGGGCTCTCCTCGATGACCCCACGCGGCGCCGCGAAATGGCGAAGGCCGCGCGTCAGCGCGCGGAAGAGCGGTTCGGGTTGGGTACCGTCGTCGACCAGCTCACGCAGGTGTACCGAGACCTGAGCGCAGCTGGTTGATCTGGTCCTTCAGGCGCTTCGCCTCGGCGCCCGCCGCCTTCTTCCAGTCCTTTCCGGAGGAGGCAAAGAGGATCCCTCGCGATGAGCTCACCAGCAGCCCTCGCCCGTGGCCGTCGACGCCTTCGCGGACCGTCGCGGAAAGTTGACCGCCCTGGGCCCCGACGCCGGGCACCAGGATCGGCACGCCGAGCCCAAGGGCCGAGCGCGCGGAGCGGATCGCGTCGATGTACGTCGCGCCCACCACGGCCCCCACGTTTCCGTGGAGGGCGGAGAGGCGAGCCACTTCACCGACGACCGCCAGCCAGAGCGGACCTCGGGGGGTCGGGATCTCCTGGAAGTCGGGCGCGCCCTCGTTGGACGAGTGGGCGACGACGAACACGCCCTTTCCGGCGTCGGCGTGGAACGGCTCGAGCGTCTCCCAGCCGAGCCAAGGGGTGACCGTGATCGCGTCGAACCCGAACTTCTTGAACGCCCCGTCCCGGACGAGTCGCATCGTGTTCGGGATGTCGTTCGCCTTGAGGTCGAGGATGCGGAGGTGGTCCGGCCCGATCTTCCGGACCGTTCGCTCCATCTCGTAGATGCCGTCCGGCCCGAACGCGAGATAGGCTCCGAGCTGGAGCTTGTACGCTGCGGCGTGGGGTCGCGTCGCGGCGAGGATACCGCCGAGGAAGGACGTCAGGCGGCGCCGCGTTGAGAATCGCTTGAGCGGGGTGGGGAACAGCGCCGGGTCCGGGTCGAGTCCGACGCAGAGCAGCGAGTTCCGCGCCTTCAGGATCCGGTCCACGCGAGCCTGGAACCGCATGACCACGAGAGAAACGGTCAGCGTCCGTCGGGAAATAGATTGCGACCGCACGGGGCTTCGGTTCGGCTCTCGCGCCCGGACGATGTCGCCGCGACCTCGTCGACCCCGGCCCGAGGCGACTCGACCGACGCAGACGTATAGGTAGGCACGAATCCGGTCCTGTGCCCGGAGCGAAGACCTCTCGCCCGCCCTCGAATCGGAGGAGCCGACCGTCGCCGGGGCCTCCGACGGCAGCCCCTGCCTCCGCGCCGCCGTCGACGTTCTTTGCGATCGTCCGGGGGCCGCTCGGCGTCGGTAAGACCACCGTCTGTCGCGCGCTCGCAGATTCGATCGGCGCGAAGGTCGTCTCGATCGACGCGATCGTCGACCCGGAGTGGGACGGTGGGTCGGAGCGACTGTTCCTGAAGGCCAACGTTGCCGCCGCCACGCTCGCGAAGGAATCGCTCGAGCTCGGCGTGCCCGTCCTCTTCGACGGGAACTTCTACTGGAAGCGGCAGATCTCCGACCTCGAATCCCGTCTTCCGTTCCCCCACGCGGTGTTCACGCTCGCCGCGCCGCTCTCCGTCTGCATCGAACGGGACCTGAATCGCCCGTCCCCCCACGGCTCCCTGGCGGCGCGCGAGGTGTTCGCCAAGGTCGTACGGGTCGATGCCGGGGTCCCCATCAACGCCGCCCGCGGTCTCTCCGCCATCGTCGAGGATCTCCTTTCGCGCCTCCCTCCCGAGTAGTCCGGGGAGTCCCCCCCGTTCCTCTCTCGCGGCCTACGCCGGCTCGTCCACGCCGCTCAGCCGCGTCTGCGCCGGGTGCTCCGTCGAGCGGTGCTCGCTCGCCCGGTACCCCCGGACCGGCGCGCCGTACCCCCAGCGGTCGAGGATCCGCTCGAACGTGAACCCGAACGGCAAGAACAGCGTCTCGAAGCTGCGCGCGAGCAGCTCCGTGTACGCCCGCGCGTCGTACCCCTCATCGCCGCGCAGGAGCTCCTCCGCGACGACCTTGCGGCGCCAGTCGCGCGAGGCGCGGTCGGCGATCAGGTAGCCGACCTCCTGCCCGGGTCCCTTGCCGATCCCCTCCTGCTCGAGCTGGTGCATCGCCGCAACGCCGTCGGAGAACACCCGGTAGTTGCCGAGCTCCTGCGTTACCCGGTGGGCGAGGACGAGCTCGCTCCCCGGCACCTCCCCGCGCTGCAGCCGCTCCGAGCGCTCCCGGCCGAGGTCGAGCGCCCGCAGCACCGCCAGCCGGAACGCGTCGGCGTCCTCGGCCTTCGCGAGGACGTCGAGCGCCTCGTGCTGAACCCCCTGGACGAACCGGCAGGCGTCGCCGCGCCGCACCTCGATGCCGCGGACCTTGAACTCCCCGTGCGTGTAGTAGCCGTAGTAGCGCTGCGGGACCCCGAAGCCGTGGGCGCGGTTCGGCAGGAAGACGATCCATCGGTACTTCCCCTCGTAGCCGAGCGTGAGGCCGGTCCGGTCGGTGACGCGGCGCGCGAACTCCTCGGCGTCGGCCCCCGGAGGGGCCGTCATCCAGAGGGAATCGACGATCCCGTGGAGGACGCTCCATCCCTCCGACTGCGAGAAGTTGAGGAGATCGGTGAGCGTCTGCCGCGCGTAGGCGTTGATCGCCTCGTGGACCTCGATGCGGCCGAACCGGGCGTTCCGGTACCCTTGGTAGCCGAAACTGGTGACGAGCACCCACTTCCACGCCTTGCAGAGCTCCTCGTAGCGGGCCTTCTCCGTCCCGGTCGTCGTCTTCCGACGCTGCTTGAAGTGGAGGCGGCGCGCCAGGATCGGCTCGAGGGTCCTCGGGACGATCCCCTTCCGCCGTGTGCACGACCGGTAACCGAGCCCCGGGGCGGTGTGAGGGCTCTCGGGGCAGCACGAACAGTTCAGCGTCTCGATCGACAGGTTGTGCTGGACCATGATCGAGGGGAACAGCGAGACGAAGTCGAACTCCTCGACGTCGGTGACGAGGCCGACCTTTGGGGTGAGGATGAACCCGCCGCGGTCGGCGGCGACGAGGAGCGCCGCCGTCTTCTCCTGCTCGGGGAAGTTCTTCTTCCACGGGATGTGGAGGCCGTCCTCGAGGGCGACGGCGAGCTCCATCGCGGAGAACGCGGTGCCCGGCGACTGGCGCGAGACGACCTGGAGGCCGAGGCGCGACAGGCGGGCCATCTCGATGAAGCCGAGGAGGCCGACGTCCTCGACGAACCGCTCCCCGAGGTCGAGGTGGAAGCGCCCGGCGAGCGGGTACGTCGGAGCGCGGTGGAGGATCCGCCCGTAGCTCTCGAACGTCGTCCCCTTGCGGTTGAGGCCGAAGTGGACGGGCTCGCGACCGAGGACGAACGTCGTCTCGTAAAACCCGTTCGCGACCGCCCGTCGGTAGAGGTGGGGGACGTCGAAGTCGTCGCCCCCGCGGGTGAGGAGGATGTCCGGGTCCTGCCGCCCGAGCTCGGTGCGGAACTCCTCGAGCATCGTCCGCTCGTCCGAAGCCTCGACGATCGTCTCGCCGAGGTGGATGCGCGCGATCGGGTCGTCGGGGTTCCGCGGGCGGCCGGGCCGCGCCCCCCGGACCTCGACCGCTAGGCGGGCGATCTTCAGCGGCGGCGGGGCGTAGTCGAGCGTCGTCGGCGACTCGGTCGCGTGGACCTCGTGGCCGCTCCATGCCACCGGAGCGAACGGGTAGAGCCCGCGCTCGATGTAGAACAGCTGCGGCGCGGTGAGGTCGACGTCGTAGAGGGTGAACGAGACGAACCCGCCGAGGGCGTCGACGTGCGTCGCGAGCCGCTTGCGGTTCCCGTGGTGCTTCGGGACGACCGCGAGCACGGGCCGGCGGGCGCCGAGCGGCTCGAAGACGTCGGTGCGGAGCGCGAGGAGCTCGACGGAGGCGACGCGGGGCTCCTCACTCAGTTCCCGGCCGAGCTCCTCGAGCCGGTCGCGCTCCCCGCCGACGTAGAACGGCGGAGAGAACGGGAACGCCCGCCGCTCGACGGTGCCGTCCTCGCCCTTCAGCCAGAGGACGACGGATTCGCCGTCGAGCGAGGAGTTCGCATCGAGGACCCAGCCTCGGGGCATCCGGCTCCCCGCCTCTACTCCAGCGCCGGGAGGCGCCGCTGCGGCCGGGAGCGGCGCAGCTCGACGACGAACGGGTCCTCGCTCTCGGGGACGGGGAGGCGGGGGTTCTTCGCCCGGTCGTAGAGCTCGCGCTCGAGGGAGACGAGGATCGAGAGGAACACCCGCTCGACGAGGTCGCCGGTCGCCATCATCGTCCCCTGCGCGACGTAGCGCCGCGCCCGCTGCTGGACCCTCCGGAAGCTCTCGCGGTCCGCCGGGTCGTTGAGCGAGCGGCCGAACTCCCGCTCCCACTGGGCGAGGTGGCCCTCTAGAGCGTCCCGATAGGTGGGAACGGTCCGTCCCATGCTCTCCCCTCCGCACCAACGACGGCCGGTTCGTCGAACGACTCGAGGCGGTGCTGCCGGCTGGGCAGCGAGATCAGCTCCACCGACCGGCCTTGGCGAAGTGCTTCCAGGCGGGCGACGCCGCGCCCCATCGGGACGAGGCGCAGATGTTCGCGGACCTCGGGTCCCGAGCGGTCCCAGCCCGGGATATCGCCCGGCGAATCGACCGCGGTGAGCAGGAGCGGGACCCGGGAGCTCCGGACCAGGCGGCCGAGACAGCCCGAGACGTGGGCGAGGAGCGCCTCGCCTTCCTCCGGCGGGACGTCGTCGACGTAGAACATCCGGGTCGGGTCGTTGACGACGAGGAGCGAGGGCGGAGGGTCGCGGACCCCGACCGACTCGGCCCACGACTCCATGAGCGTCACGAGCTGGTAGGCGGTGAACGCCCGGGCGAGCCGCACGCGAGCGAGCGCGTCGGTCGGCCGCACGCCGAGGAGCCGGCTCATCGCTCCGATGGCGTACGGCGCGAGGCGGTTCGCCCCGTCGCGGACCGAGACCTCCCGGCCCTCCGCGACGGCGGCGGCGAGGAGGAACGGCAGGAAGCCGTCGACGAGCCGCGCCGGACCGAGCAGGACCGTCGCCCGGCCGGGAGCGAACGCCCTCTCGAGCCACGGGAAGATCGCCGGGCTCTCGGGAAACAGTCGGCCGTCGCTCGCGGAGGCTCGGGAGCGGGCGGGGAAGAGCGACCCGCCGGTCCGGAGGGGGAAGGCCAGATCTTCCGGGACGAACGACGCGACCTCGCCCTCCTCGGCGAGGGACGCGACGTCCGGAATGAGTCGATGCGAGGATACCGCCATGATGGTCCGGAAGCGAGGTCAGGTGGGCCGGAGGGTGATGCCCGGCCGCGAGGGGTCGTGAAACGCTGCGGCCGGGATCCCGACCTCCGGGATTAGTACGACCTTCCGATTCGGAAGTACCGGAACGTGTGGACGACTTGGACCGCGCGATCGATGCGCGCCTGCCGGAGGCCGGCCGACGAAGTTCGCTCCGACCTTGCCCGACGACTGCCGGGGTTGGGCTTCCATCCTCGACGGTCGGCGAGCGCGCGAGTTCCTCGACTTGCGTACTGGCATCGACCCGGCATAGTCTCTTGGGGAGAGTTTGTGGAGATCGAGGTCACGCCCACCGGCCCGTCGTCCTGCTCCGTGCTGGCCAAGGCACGGCCGATCATGCCGCTGAACCTCTTCGCGGAATTCACGTGCGACCGCCACGTTGCGGCCGTCATGCGGGCGGTCGATGCATTCGGACTGGATGCGGGACCCGTGAGAGTGCTCACCTGGAAGGAACCGGTCCCGACACCCCATCTTGGCTAGGAGTTGGCGCCCCGGTACGAGCTCGACGAGGAACCTCGTCCCCCGAGCTTCCCGGCGCATCGGCTTCTTCAACGACCGGCGCGATCCCCGATGTCCCCACTCATCGCAGAGAGAGGGAATCGGCCAATTCCCCGCAGCAAGGTAACGAATGGGTCCGGCTGACGCTCCTCCACTTCCCGCGATTTCGGCGCTTGTCCTCGCCCACGACCGGCGCGACTTCCTGCCGGTCGCCGTTCGATCGGTCCTGAATCAGACACTCCCCAGCGAGGAGATGGAGCTGGTCATCGTCCACACCGGGGCGTCATTCCCGCTTGACTCGCCTCGACCGGACCTCCGAATCCGGTTGATTCCAACCGAGAAGCGAACCATCGGCGAAAAGCTCGCGTTGGGGATCGCCGAGTGCCGCGGACGCGCCGTCGCCGTCCTCGAAGACGACGACGTCTGGGCCCCGACGAAGCTCGCGCGAGTTGCCGAGGCGTTCCACCAGCATCCGAACCTCGGCTTCTACCACAACGACTTCGTGGTTTGGCACGCGAGCGACCCCGCCGCCCCGACGCCGCCCGAACTCGGATCGGTCGGGCCCTCGGGGACCCACTTCGCCGACCGTTATCGCCCAAGCACGCTCCCGGTTCGGGCAGCCCGAAGAATACTACGATACGGAGGGCTGCTCAACGCGAGTTCGATCTCGGTCCGCCGGGACCTCCTCCTGCCGTCGTTGGAAACACTCACCCGGGCGACGGCCTCCCCCGAACTCGGCCTCTTCGTTCCCGCCGTGCAGGCCGATGCCCTGCTCCAGTTCGACGGTACGATCTTGACCGGGTACCGTCGCCACGCGCGTGCGATGACCGCGATCACTCCCGGGGGTTTGGATGAAACGCTCCGAACCGTCGGCGACCGCGCAACACGAGCGATTCCAGAATATCGATCCGTCGAGAGCCAGATCTCGCACTCGGGCGCGAAGGAACTCGTCCGGTTCCTGACGTTCTCGCTCGAGATCCGGTCGGTCGTCGCCTCCGTCCCCCCGAATCGACG
>JAKIWI010000027.1 GCA_022750115.1 Thermoplasmata archaeon | reverse complement strand
GGCCGCCGAAGCGGCGGCGGCGCGTGCCGGAAAGTAGCGATTCCCGCCGACTCCGGCAGGTCCTGGCGACCGGCGATTCAGCTACCGCGTCCGAGGTTGAACCTCACCCGAAAGAGTCGGGATGTGGATCGCTCGGACCAAGGCGAGGCACTCCATTCCGACGAGGATCATGGAGAGTCCGAGGACTCCGAGTCCGCCGTCGATCAGGAACTGTTCGATGTCGGACACCGAACCCCCGTCGAGCGCCGCCAAGATCTGGAGGACCGACCACAGGCCCCCGATGGCGACGACTTCCCATCCAACGATCCGAAGCCGGGCACGGTTCGACAGGGGCTGCATCGCCTCCGGCGACCGGGAGGGGTCGAATAAGCCCCTCGGCCGACGGAGTCGCGCCCGGGTGGTGCGGGAGTTGAGGCTCGATGCCTCCGCGAGGAACTCGCAGGTCCGGTCCCGGACCCCGCCGAGATTCGTGGCCGCCTACGCGAGCGGCTCGTGGAGGATTGTCAGCAACTTGCGCTGGCCGTCCGCGGTGGGGTCCGCGGGATTGCACGCGTAGACACCCCCGCACGGACCCGCCGGTTCGGCGGATTACTTCTCGGCACCGATCTTCCCGAGGAACGTCTCCCACGCCCCCGGCATCCCGCGCATCGGGCCCTGGTACACCCACCCGGTTGTCCTGCCCTGCACCCGACTCCAGGCCGGAAGCTTGCCGATCTGCAGCTTGCCGTTCGCGAGCTTGTCGAGCGCTTGGTGGGCCCGGTCGCAGCTCGCCATCGCCGACCTCGGACACGAAGTCGCCTATGGTTGGGGAGAGGCGTGGCGCGCCGGTGGTGGGAAACGCTCCGATCCCACCGTCGGTCCGGCCGACCTAGGCGCAGGGAAACGGTTCGCCGCGAGTCCTACGGGGTTTCGCTTTCGACGGGCTCCGGAGACATCGGTGCCTCCGCTCCGTAGGTGTCGTCGGCGGGCATCGCTTCGGGGGGTGCGTCGCCGACCTCGG
>JAKIWI010000026.1 GCA_022750115.1 Thermoplasmata archaeon | reverse complement strand
GTCGTGCGCGTCGAATCGGAAGTGGGTTCGGGCATGAACGGCGCGCGGCCCAAGGTGCGAAGGCCAACCGGCCCCACGGCCGCTACCAGCTCTCCTGCCCGGTTGACTTCCCCTACCGCGGGGACGAGGTCGCCGCCCAGGCCGCCTCCGGCGCCATCCGCTACGACGTCTCCCTCGATGCGGAGAAGGGCCGCTGGTATCTCGACGCGTCATGGACCTTCGCCGGTGACGAGATCGCGCCGGCTCTCGGCGACCTGCGCACGGATCCGGTCCTCGCCGTCGACCTCAATCACGGGCACCTCGCCTGCTGCGTCGTCGACCCGAGCGGGAACCCGATCGGAGAACCGGCGACGGTGCCCCTCGAGCTGGCGGGGTTGCCGGCAAGCACGCGCGACGGGCACCTTCGGAAGGCCATCAGCGCACTGACCGGACTCGCACGAGAACACGGCTGCCGGGCGATCGTCATCGAGGACGTCGATTTCGTCGCGAACCGGGAGGAGGGACGGGAGCGCCAGGGCAACCGCCCGAACCGCGGAAGGCGCGGCAAGTCCTTCCGCCGCCTCGTCGCCGGACTCCCGACCGCGAAGTTCCGAGAGCGGCTCATCCAGATGGCAACGAACGCAGGGCTCTTCGTCGTGGCCGTCGACCCGGCCTACACCTCGAAGTGGGGAGCGCAGCACTGGCTGGCTCCCCTGAAGCAGGCCTCACCGCAGGCGAACGGCCACCACGCGGCGGCCCTCGTCATCGGCAGGCGCGGGCTCGGACATCGGGCACGGCGACGGGAAAGGTGTGACTCAACCCGACCAGAGGATCGGGAAGAGAGAGCTGCCGACTCCGCCGTGCACGGCGTCGCGACGCCCATCAGGGAACCGGTGGACCGGGAGGCCCGAGAGCGGCCGCATCCGCGGCGGAAGACCCGAGCGGCCGAACGGAATACCACCGGGGAGCAGGGGGGCAAAGACCGTTCGTGCCGCCCGGATGTAACGATGTTCTATTCGTTACCTTCTTGAGGAACGGTAAGGATCAGGTACCCCCAGGAAGGGGAGGGACGACATGACGGAGATCTCCCAGCCGGACGGGGCGCGACTGCGGCTGGCCCGGCAGGCTC
>JAKIWI010000015.1 GCA_022750115.1 Thermoplasmata archaeon | reverse complement strand
CCGCCGACGTCGTCCCACCGGACGATGATCTTCCGCTCCGTCCGCTGGACCTGGTGCATCTTCCGCTCGTAGTCGAGCTTCATGACCTCGTAGTCCGAGATCATCCGCAGGCTGATCGACGGTTTGATCCTCGGGAGGACCTGGCGGAAGTCGTCCATCGTGATCGGGCTGCGGACGCCCGTCATCATCTCGCGCCGGACGGCGATCGTCGCCGCCTCCCGCACGAGGTTCGCGAGGTCGGCGCCACTGTAGCGCTCGGTCTTCTTCGCGATCTCGGAGAGGTCGATGTCCTGCGTAACGGGGCGTCCCACGAGGTGGACGTGGGTGATCTCCATCCGCTCGTTGAAGTCGGGCGGCGGGACGTAGATGATCTTGTCGAGGCGGCCCGGGCGCATCAGCGCCGGGTCGATCAGGTCGGGCTTGTTCGTCGAGCCGACGACGATGACGCCCGCCGACTTGTCGATACCGTCCATCTCCGACAGGAGGATCGAGAGGAGACGCGGGGTGACATCGTCCGCCGTGTACATGTCGCGCCGCTTCGCCACCGAGTCGATCTCATCCATGAACAGGATGCACGGGGCCCGCTCGCGCGCGGTCCGCAACAGCTCGGCGACGCGGTTCTCCGACTCGCCGTACCACTTGCTCATCAGATCCGAGCATTTGATCGAGATCATTTCGACGCCGAGCTCGCTCGCGAGCGCCTTCATCAGCATCGTCTTGCCGCAACCGGGCGGGCCGAACAGCAGGATCCCCTTCGGGGGCTCGAGCTTGAAGCGGGTCGTGACGTCCTTCCGCATCAACGGGATGATCATCGACTCCTTGATGTCGGCCTTCACGTCGTGAAGTCCACCGACCATCTCGAACGTCGTCTTCTGGAGTCCCTTCATCTCCGCGACGCGGGTTCCGACGTTCGTCCCGCCGAGGCGGCTCGTGAAGTACGCCTCGAAGGCATCGCGGATGACGAGCGAGCCCGCGGCCGCCGTCATCATCGCGGGGACGAACAGGAGCACGACGACGTCCCACCAGCCGACGTAGTTGAACGCCCAGAACGCGCCGAACGTCACGGCGGCGAGGACGCCGCCGCTCGCGACCGAGTACTGGAGCAGCCGCTCCGGCGTCTGGTGCTCGCGCTCGCGCAGCGCCCAGGTGACGATCCACGCGGCGAAGCACCACGCGCCGACCTCGATGATCGGGATCGCGATGAGGCCGATGCCCTGCCCGCCGAGCGACAGCACCTGCGGGTTCGGGCTCAGCATGTTCGCGTAGGCGCTCCCCACCTGGGTGAAGGTGAAGTACGGGAACGGAAGCGTGGGTTGGAGCGCCGCGGCATGGCCGGCGATGAGGCTCGGCGTTCCGTTCGCCCCGGGTCCCGCGAGGTAGCCCAAGATCGGGAGGTTCCCGAGCGTCACGAACAGGGCGACGAGAAGACCGCCCGCCACCGCGACCGCGAGGCCGATGTAGAGCGAGAAGATCATCGCGAGGAACACTGGCACCACGAACGAGATCCCGAGCGGCGCCAAGAACAGCGTCAGGAACGTCCCGATCCCGAACCGCCAGTCGAGGAGCGAAGCGAACAGCACGGGGATCGCCGCGAACAGGAAGATCAGCCCGAGGGTCCCGGACTGATAGCCGACTTCCGGCGCGACGAGTAAGATCAGTACGAGCAGCGACAACTGCGGATACTTCCAGGCGAGGAATCCGACGCCCGCCGCGATGAACAGGACCACGGGCCACGGGTAGAACGGCAGGAAGAAGCCGCCGAGCAGTGCCGTGACGGCCATCAGGACCGCCGTGAGGTGCTTCGGGTCCTTCGTCTGGCGCATGAACCAACGCTCGATCTTCGCGCTGAACACGACGCCGGCGAACAGCACGAGGGCGCCGACGCCGGCGAGGAAGTAGAACAGGTCGTCGTAGAGGACCGCGGGCGGGCCCCACTGGAGGTACTGCTGGCCGATGGCGACGGCCGCGGAGCCGCCGAGGCCGTGCTGGATCGCGGTGTTGGTCGCGTCGGCCGCGGCGTCGAGCGTCAGGTAGCCGTTCGTCCCGTACGGACCGCCCGGAAGCTGCTGGCGTACGATCGTGAACGTGAGCACGATCGGGGTGCCGCCGCTGACCCAGTTGATCTTCCCCTGGAACGTCGCGAACAGGTTGTTCGCGAGGGTCGTCAGGGAGACGCGTTGTCCCTGCGGAAGTCCGGCGATCGAGGAGAACGCGAGCGTGCTTGTGCCGGTCGTCGAGTTGAACGAGACGGAGCGGACGTGGTCGACGATGACGACCGTCTGGCCCGCGGAGAGACTGCTCGAGGTGAGCGCGACGAAGTTGACGGCCTTATTCGCCGACTGGAGCGCGTGGGCGTCCTGGAGGAACTGGCTGGCGGTCTCGGCCTTGACGATGAGCGGGTAGAACGTGACCGCGAGACCGACGCCCGTCCCGACGAGGATGAGGCCGACGATGATGAGCACCCACATCGTCCGGCGGCCCGTCTTGCGGGGCGGGGCGCGGGGTGGACCGCGCGCGGGCGCCTTTGGAGGTCCGCGAACCGCCGGCGAGCCCGGCTTCGTGGCCGGACGGATCGCGGTCTGTCCCGGGGCGGGAGCCGCCCGCGGGATCGTGGCCGCCGCCGGCTTCGCCGGCGCCGTCGCAGGCTTCGTCGCCGTCCCCGTGGGGGCGGTCGGCGCGGGCGCGGTCGGGGCCTTGGGGACTTGACTGTTCGGTGCTGCCATCTCAGTTCTCCATGTTGGTTACAGCGTGATGCGCCGCTGTTCCTGCTCCGCCTTCTGGCGGCGCTCCCGGAACCATTGGCCGATCGGCCAGACGGCGGCGGACGCGCCGACGAGGCCGAGGACGGCGGGGATCGTGAGGGTGGTCTGCTGGACCCAGGCGTTCTGCTGGACCGCGCCCGACGCGACGTAGAAGACGACGTCGAACGGGGTCGCCGAGCCGACGTTCACCGTCGCGGTCTCGGTCTGGTTGAACGCGTGGACCACGATGTCGTAGGTTCCGTACGTCACGGGGAGGAACCCCGTGCCGGCGAGCGGCGTCGGGGCGGCGAACCCGAGCGGGGTCCCCTGGCGGGTCTCCGACCAGGTCGCGTTCGTGATCGTGTAGTTCAGGTAGGTCACGAGGCGACCGGTCGTGAGGTCGACCGCCTCGAAGAAGAAGAGTCCGTAGCCGGGCGCGAGCGTGACCCCGCCGGGCCCCGCTTGGGGTGCGCCGGACTCGGTGTACGTCGTGTTGCCGGAGGAGATCGGGGTCCCGAACAGGTCCTTCGCGATGACGTAGAACGCGACGGTTCCGCCCGACGGAAGTCCCGGGATCAGGCCGTAGGAGGTGTTCTGGTCGACCCGGATCATCGGGATGACACCCTCGGCGGAGCCCGCCGCGTCGGAGTAATGGACGTGGATCTGGCCGAGGCCCAGCGTCACATTCTCGATCGGCGAGTGGATCGTGACGTTCACTTCGGTCCCCGTCGCCAGCGTGGTCCGGGTGGCGCCGGTCGTGAGGACGTTCGGCGTCGTCGTGAGGTTGACGTTCCGGACCAGGCCGAGCGTGGGGTACCACCAGCCGCCCTTCGAGGTCCAATTGAACTTGTACGTGCCACTCTGGATGGTGTCGATGGCGCCGTTCCTCCACGGCAGGTAGGCGGAGATGTTGAACGTGCCATTCGCCCCGGGATTCGCCGGGACAACGACCGATACGATCGTCCCGTTCGGTGGTCCGAACGTCTCACTGTACGGTTGCGTGAGGTTGTTGACGGTCTCCTTGATCCCGAGCGTCGCGTGCCCGATCCCCTGCAGCGTGCCGTTGTAGGTGGTGAGCGACGTGAGGGTGATCGTGAGGTTCTGGTGGCGGTTCGGGGAGAACGACGGCGTCGTCAGCACCGACGGAGTCGTACTGACCCCGATGTCGCTCGCGAAATCGGTCGAGCCCCAGATCGACTGGACGTAGAACTGCCAGGTGTAGTTGTCGATCAGCCCGGAGTCGTTGAACTGCGCCGAGTCGCCCGTTGTGGGGTTCGCGGAGTAGATCGTGCTCGGCGTCGCGCCCGCCGATTCGATGGTCAGGTTGAAGTACACGTGGGAGCCGGGCCAGAAGTACCGGAACAGGTCGAACCAGAAGTGGGCCGTCGTGCGCGGCCCGTTGGGGATGTACATCGACACCGGCGTGGGGGCGAGCGGGTCGAATCCTTTGATCAGGGGCTGAGGGGTTGTCGCGTTCGGCCACGAAGTTCCCCAGATCGTGACCACCGCGTTGACCATCGCGACGTTCGTCGTGACGTTCATCCAGAACCCGTTCGTGTAGGTCGGAAGGTTGTTCGTGCAAGGCGCGAACTGGAACCCGCCGCCGTCGAGCGCGGCCACGTGGGGGACGTAGAACGAGACCTCGACGTCGTTGAAGAAGAACAGGCTGTTCCAGCGCGGAGCGTTCTGCGGGGTATTGCACGACGCGGACGAGGGCTGGGTCGCCGGTAGGGCCCCGTGCGCCGAGACCGTGGCGTCGGGGGTCGCGGGGACCGGAGCCGCCGCCGCATGCGAGAGGGACGGGGCGGAGGGCGCGGGGACGACCGATCCCGAGCTGGGGCCCGCGCCGAGGAGGGCGAGCGGCGAGATCGCCATCAGGGCAACCGCGACCAGGACGAACGTGAGGCGGCGGGGGAGACGGCTCGTCACAGGGTCACCCGCTTCTCCTCTTCCTTGCGACGGGCGCGGATCTGGCGCCACCACAGGTAGAGCGGGATGGCGGTCCCGAGCGTCGCGACCAGACCCACGAGGGCCGCGACCGGGATTCCGGAGGGCTGGGCCGACGGGGACGGTGCGGGGGGTGGGGGCGTCGCGTTCAGGTAGAACAGGATCGAACTCCCTTCCTGCACGACGACGTAGTTCGCGGCGGCGACGAGCGTCTGGCGCGCCGTCATGCTATGGTAGGCGGTGACGTTCGCCTCGATGACCCTCGGGATCCCGCCGACGGTCGGAACGAACGTCGGGTCGACGACGACGATCGAGTAGCTCTCGTTCGCCGCGAGGAGGAGCGGCACCTGGGGCTCTTGGGAGGCGTTCGGGTAGGCGACCCCGTACGTCGTGTTGGCGATCGAGTGGTAGAACCCGGCGGGACCCGTGACGATCACCGTGACGTTGGGGGCCCACTGGTGGGTGCCGTTGTCGTAGACGTAGACGTAGAAGAACGACGCGTTGCCCGGAACGAACGGAACGTACTGGGTGAACGACGGCGTGACGTAGGAGAACTGGGGCGAGACCAGCTGGTGCTGGTCAAAGTCCCAGGCGTCGATCGTGAAGTTGACGAACGAGCCGATGGGCACGCCCGGCAAGGTCCCCTGGTAGATCGTCGAGGAGAGGCGGTGCATCGGGATGTTGGCGACGACCTTCTCGTTGATCGCGGGGTAGCTGAAGTACTCGACCAGTTCGGCCGCGTTCACGGCGGTCCCGGCGTTGAGGCTCGTGATCGTGACGTTGACCGACGTCCCGGGCGGAAGCGTCACGGCGGCCCCGGCCGCCGTCGCGACCGAGTTCGGCGAGCTCGTGACGCCGAGGTCGTCCGTAAACGTTCCCGACGTCCAGGTCCCGTTTCCACCGACCGTGTAGGTGTAGACCGGCGTGACGAGCTGATCCCCTGGGACGTCCGTGACGAACAATTGGTAGGTGACCGTGGCGCCCGCCAACTGGGCGTACGACGCCGGGATCACGAACGAGGACGACGTCGAGCCGATGGTCCCGCTGACGTTGACGGGGAGCCGGAAGATCGTGCGCGCGATGGTCGCGCCGTTGTAGGTTTCGTTGAACTTGAGCAGCGCCGAGCCCAGCGTCGCGTTCACCGGCGCGAGGTTGGCGGCCGTCGTGTTCACGACGACCCGCACCGAGTCGTTCCAGTTTGGCTGCGCCGGGTGCACCAGGACGTTCACGTCGGCGAACGTGGCGTTCGGTCCCGCGTACTGCTGGGATCCGGCATAGGGGGAGAACGGCCAGGCCCACTCGTACGTGTACTGGAACTTCGGGCTCTCGATGTGCGTGAAGACGTTCCCGGTCTGGTTCGTGATCTCGATCCACCAGGTCATCGTCTCGCCCGCGAAGACGTTCGCGACGCCGTTGTTCGACCACGAGATCGTGACGGTGTACCACCAGCCGTAGGACTTGTCCTGGCCCGAGTGGTTCACGGGGCCATTCCACCACGAGCCGTTGTTGGCATGCCAGACGGTGGAACTGTTGAAGCCCGCGTAGAGGTCGCCGTTCCACAGCGTGCCGGTGACGTTGAGCGCGATCGGACTGTCCGGCCCGTTCTTGATCGCGTTCGACTGGTTCAGCAGGTAGCGGGACTTGATGATCAGCGTCAGGTCGGCCTTCGGGCTCGGCTCGACGGACGCGAAGTAGCCGGCGACGGGGACGATGTTCGGCTCGTCGGACGCGGCGATGGCGACGCAGACCGTCGCGGTGATCTTGGCGCAGTTCGGGTTGAACGACCCGTTGTCGGAGGGAGCCGGGGTGGCCGGTTGGGCGGCGGCCGGTGCCGAGGCCGTGCGGAGCGGCGCCGGGGGGAGCGAGTGAGACGGCGCAGAGAACGACGGCGCGGCCGGAGCGCTCGCCCGGTTCGTGCCGAAGCCGGAGAACACGAGGAGGACGAGGACGCCGACGGCGAGCGCCACGCCCAACGTGGTCACGATCGGGCGGGGCGAGGTGCGGGAACCCGGAATCACGGCTTGGCGCACGGCGAATCCACTCCTAAAGTACATCCTACCGCGCCGGCTCCCGGTGAGCCCAGCGCGAACGCGGCCCGTCGACACTCGGGGGGGTGGTCCCATCCATGGCTAAAAACCTCTAGCCCTCGCGAGGACCGCAGCAGGTCGGCGCGCTTCGATTGGCGAACGCCACGACGTTCACAGCTCGGCTCCGGGATCCGAACGGTCCTACGACACGCTGCGCTCGACCAAGCCGCCCGGAGGGGACCGGTTCACTCGAACTTGCCGATCCCCGAGTCGCCCTTTCGGAGCGCCGCGTCGAACTTGGAGTTCTGGGAACCGCCGGACTTCGCCGCGATCCGCATCGCGATCGGCCGGTTCTTCATCTGCACGCGGACGAACCCGGCGCCGAGGAACCCGGCGGCGGCCGCCTGCAGCGAGATGTTCGCCACGCCGACGTTGTTCCCGATGCCGATCTGCTGCACGACCGGCAGCGCCGCGGGGGCCGCGATCGGGAACGGGGGTGGGGTCGGCGGGGGCGGCGGCGGGGCGCCACCGACCGGGCCGAGGCCCGGCGTGAGCTGGACGTTCAACGTCGCGAGCGGGAACGACTCCGTGACGATCGAGTTGTTGGAGAACGGCACGAAGCTCGCGGACGTGTAGAGCCCGTTGATCGAGGTGCTGCCGCCGGCCTTGCACTGCGCCGTGGTGCACGCGTCGACGGGGACGGTCTTGAACGGACCTCCCGTCGCCATCACGTTGAACTCGGCGCTCCAGGAGTCCCCGACGAACATCGTGTTCTCGCTCTTGTTCGTGCTCCAGTTCCACCCGAGGTAGTGCGTTCCCGCGAAGGTGAACGGTTGCGGCGCCCCGCACGTCTTCAGGAAGATCCCGTTGCGCACGCACTGCTGCGCCGCATCGAGGCTCGCCTTCGGAGCGAGCTGGATGTTGCCGAACGGCACGAACGTGAAGATCGGTCGGTTCGAGCCGGACGCCACCTGCGTCTCGAGGACCGGACCGAACCCGACCTGTCGGAACGCCTGAAGCAGGGTCGGGTTGTTCAGGTTCGGTTTCGTCGCGGGCCCGTGCAAGACGTACTGCAGCGTTCCCTGCTGGCCGTTCGGGCACGTGAAGAACGCCGGACCGTCCCAGGTTCCGCCCGTCGCGGCGGCCATGTCGCATCCGGCGAGGAGCACGTGCTGGACGTTCGCGACGACGAGTGAGCCCCCGGGTCCGCCGTTGGTGCGGCCCGCGGGCCACCCCTTCGACAATGGGTCGGTCGGCGTCGTCCAGAGGTCGATCGTATCGACCGTGCAGACGGCGCCGATCGACTCGGTGCACGTCGGCGCGGTCTTCGCGAGCATCGCGATCGAGTCGTTGACGTTCCCGTCCTGGCTCTTGACCCACCCCTCGCAGTTCGGGCTGGTCCCATCGAGGAACGTGTAGGACGGCTCGCAGGTCGACGGGTAGCAGCTCGAGCCGCAGAACAGCGCGGCGTCGGCGGCGCTGACCGCGTAGTTCTCGCGGTAGTTCGGGTCGCGGGGCGCGGTGGAGCCCATCCAGACGACCACGTGGTGGGTCCCCTCGTCCCAGGTGAGGCCGCTGCCGATGATCGTGCCGTACATCGCGGTGATCATCGAGGAGTGGAGCTGGTTGTCCGACATGTCGGAGTCGCCGTAGACCCAGCCGCCGGCGAGCACCGACGCCTGGAACGTCGTGAGCACGGACGAGCCGAAGTTCTGGGCCGGGACGAACTGCTGGATGTCCACGTGGTACTCCGAGCCGTCGCCGTCGTCGAACGGATAGTCGAGGGTCGCGAAGTAGTCGACGAGCGCGAACGATACCTGGGAGTGGGGGTTCGCCGCGGAGATCGCGTTCGCGATGTCCTGCGCGTGCGCGACGAAGAACGGAACGCCGTTCGACTCCTCGCAGACGGTCCCGGTCGTCGCGGCGCACGGGTCGGTGCCCGCGTCACCCGCGCTCGGGTCGTAGACGCCGTCGTAGTCGGTGGTCTCGATGACGAACGCGACCTGGACCTTCGGCCAGGAGAGGTAGCCCGCCCCGCCCGCGTTGGCGCTCAGCGTGACGCGCGAAAGGCCGACGCCGGCGGCGCAGCTCGTCTCTTGGTAGGCGCAGATCGTGCCCGGGTTCGCCGTGACGCCGAGCTGGAGCGCGGTGGAGCCCGAGTCGGCGGGGACGGCCGTCACGACCGTCCGGGTCATCGCGTGGTTCGTCCCATGGAGCGCGGCGGAGGTCGCGGTCCCGGGAACGTAGGCAACGACGAGCAGGGCGAGGAGGACGACCGTCCCAGCGAGCGCGAACGCCCGCGTGAATCGTCCGGTCTCGCTCGGCCCCTTTTGCGCGGCACCTTCGGCTTGGTTTTCTTCCCTCATGCGGATCCTCCGGCGGTGGGCAGCCGTTTCTCTTCGGCCGACGGCGGGCGGCGGAACGCGAGGAGCGCCCCGACGACGACCACGGCGGCGACGGCGGCCAGCGCGATGCCGATCGCGAGCCAGCCCATCGACGCCGAGGTCGAGTGTCCCGACGCGGTGGCCGAGCTCGTGAGCGGCACCAGCAGCTGGGCGGAGGCGCCCGACGGCGTCACCGAGAACGTCTGGTTGTTGTAGCCGCCGTAGACGCCCGTGATCTTGTACGACCCCTGCGGCAGGTTGATCTGGAACGCTCCCGAGGCGCTCGCCACGAGCGCCTCGACGATCTTCTTGCCGTCCGTCGCGGTGCCGGTCACCGTGATGCCCGCTCCGGGGAGCGGCGCGCCGGAGGCGGCGTCGACGACCAGCCCGAATACGATCGTCACGATCGGGTTGAGGAGGATCGGGCGGTTGACGCCCGCTCCCTCGACGCCGACGACGACCTGGACCTGGCCGTAGACCACCGACGAGGCGCCGGCGTACTGGGCCGTCAGGGTCCAGGTGCCGTTCGCGAGCGCGACGAGGTACTCCCCCGTCGAGTTCGTGGTGTACATCACCGTCGTGCCGACGAGGATCTGGACCCCGTCGAGCGGGAGTCCCGTGAGCCCGTCCTTGACGATGCCGAACACGGAGTAGGTCTGCGTCGCGAGCTTGAGCACGAGCCCGGGAACCGGGCCGTGGACGACGACGGGCACCGAGAGCGGCGCCTCACCGGCGGCCGTGACGAGGAGGGTGTACGTCCCGTAGACGACCGTGAGACCGAAGTCTCCGTTCGCGTCCGTCACCGACGACGCCGCGATCGCCCCGCCCGTGGTCGCGGCCACGACGGCGCCCGGGAGGACATGGCCGTTGGCGTAGACGGTGCCCGAGACGACGTAGTTCGCGTTGATGCCGAGCTTGTCCAGGAACGCCGTCGGGGCCACGGTGACCGTGCCTCCGACGACCTGCGCGTTCAGGACGCGGTCCTGGTAGCCCGCCGCCGAGACGGTGATCGTGTAGGCGCCGGGGGCACCCTGGAGCAGGTAGTGACCGTTCGCGTCGGTCGTCGCCGCGACGCACGGGCCCGACCAGACGGGGCAGCCCAGGACCGAGGCGCCGCGGATGGGGACGATCGACACGTTGTCGTAGACCGCTCCCGAGACCGCGCCGAACGCCTGGAGGAACACCGTGCCGACGTTCACCCGCTGGCCGGCCGTGACGTGGAGCGACAGGTACGTCGAGTTGAAGTCCGGGTCGCTGAACGCGAGGGTGTACTGTCCCGCGGGGATGACGAGCGTGAACGAACCGCTCGAGGCGGTCTGCACGCCGTAGATGCACGGGCCCGTCGGGTTCCCGAACGGCGAGCAGGCGCTGACGTTCCCCTTCGCGATCGGGAGCCCCGTCGGGAGGCCGCGGAGCACGCCGGAGATGTAGGCCGGCTCGTAGACCGGGATCGGCGTCAGGGGGATGAAGCAGTCCGAGCAGACGAGCGCGAGCGTCGGGCCTGCCGAGACGAACCCGTTCGCAGTGACGTTGATGAAGTTCGTGCCAGGCGTCGCATTCACCCAGAAGATCCCCGTGCCGTTCGTCTGGGAGAGGCCGCAGACCCGGGCGCCCGCGAGGCAATCCGTGATGTTCGCGTTCGCGACCGGGATGTTGCCCGGCTCCGCGACGACGCGCGCCGCGACGACCCCGTCGCCCGTCAGGTGGACCGTGGCGACGGTCGTGACGAGGCCGGGCAGGATCGTCTCCCGGGTCGCGTTCCCTTCGTAGACGGGGCGCGAGTAGTTCGCCCAGTCGACGCCCGGCGGGGCGTCCACCAAGAACTGGCCGGCACCGTTGGATTGCGGCAGGTCGGTGGTCGTCGACTCCCCGTTGCCGACCGTCGAGACGACGAGCGAGGCGCCCCAGATCGGGAGACCCTTCGCTTCGTCCACGATCGTCGTGGCGACCGGGAACAGGCTGTAGTTGACCTGCGTGCCGGAGAGGTAGCCCCAGTGGTCGAGCGTGATGTTCTTGGGGAACAGGCTCACCGAGCGGTAGGCGCTCGTGTTGCTGTAATTCACGTTCGCGTAGAACGATGCCTGGTCGAAATCGTTCCCGGGTCCCACGGTGAACTTCGCCGCGGGCGACGGAGCGACGGAGACGTTGAAGAATCCACCCCCGTTCGTGAGGGACGTCGACGTGTAGCTGGTCGCGGAACCGACCGGGGTGGAGACCGCCGCAACACCGAGGTAGGTCGCCGGCTGGTAGGTGTTCGTCGTGACCGCGAGTCCCGTCTCCCAGCCGAAGTGGATCGGGGAGAGGTTGTCCGCCTGGTACGCTTGACCGGGCTGGAAGACGCCGGGGAGGACGCGCGAGACATCCTCCCACGCGTTGGGCGTCGTGGCGCCGATGGCCGTCCGTCCCGCGAGGTTCCCCGTCGGGATGAAGAACGTCACGTTACCGCCGCCGTTCGCCGAGAACCCGACCGTCGCGGTGTTGTTCCCGATGGTGGCGATCGTCACGCTCGCGTAGCGGACCGGGAGCGGCGTCGCGCCGAGGGTGTGCTGCCAGGAGAGGTTGTTCCAGACCGTGAAGCTCACCGAGGCGAACACGGCTAGCCCGATGTCGCCCGGGATCGACGCGTTCACGGTCGTCACCGAGGCGATGCTGATCGTCGAGGTGTTGGAGGTGAATCCTCCCGTCGCGCTGGTCGAGGCGCTCGGCGCGGCCGGCGAGACGGTGACCCGGTCGTTGATCCCCGGCTCGCCCCAGACGAGGAACGTGCCGTTCGGGGCGGTGCTGGAGCCCCCGCCGCCGTTCGGGGCGCAGATCCGCGACGTCGTGCAGATCTGAACGGTCGCGACCGGCCCAAGGGCCATCGTGACCGTCTTGGTCACGCTGACCGGGATGTAGAGGAGGCTCCACGGCAGCATCACGACCTTCCCGGAGACCCACGGGAGCGGCTGGAGACCGATGGCCCCGAGGTCGAGGAATCCGGCGCCGCTCGAGTTGAAGAACACCGAGATCGACTGGTAGCCGTTCGCGCTGATGTTGAGGTAGTAGAGGCCGGCCGGGACGGTGAAATTGAAGAATCCACCAGTGTTCGTTCCCGTTCCTGGCGTGGGGCAGACCCCACCCTGGGCGGGGCAGACCTGGAAGTTGCCGGTCACGACGCCCCATCCGGTCACGTTGTCCGTGAAGTGTCCGGTCACCCACGTCGAGACCACCGAGCCGTTCGAGCCGCTGGCGGCGGGACCGCCCGCGGGACCGAGTCCGCCGACGGTCGTGGCGTTGCTTCCCGAAGCGTACAGGACGAGCGTCGAAACGTTCGTCAGGTTCCCGGCCGTGGCGTTCACCCACGCGAAGTTGGTGGTGTAGCCCGCCGCGGTCACGATGACGCGGTACGTCGCGATCGGGAGCCATCCGCCGATGACCGTGCCGAGGTAGACGCCGTCGGTGCCGACGCGGCCGGCGCCGAGTGGCTTACACAGGGCGGCCACGGAGGTAAGCGGGCAGACCGACGCGGTCGCGCCCAGGACGGGGTTCCCGTTCTGGTCGACGACCCGTCCCTCGAGGGTCGCGAGGGGCTGGAGACCGATGTTGCCGATGTGGATGACCTCCTGGGAGGCGTTCACGTTCGCCCAGACGAAGTCGGGCTGGTAGCCCGCGGCGGAGACCTTCACGTAGTCCCAGCCGAGGGGGGCGGGGAAGCTGAATTGGCCCAGGAGGTTCGTCGAGCCGGTGGAGCACCCGACGGGGTACGTCGGCGACACCGAACAGATGTCGACTCCCGCCAGCGCGAGCCCGTAGTTCGAGCCGCTCGCAGTGACGTTCCCGGCGATGGTCCCGCCCGCGGTCAGGTTGACGTTGGACAGCATCATGTTCTGGGGTTCGGCGAGGGAGACGGATGCCGGCGTGCTCGAGTAGGTCTCGGGCGTGGAGACCCATGTGTAATTGTTCGGATACCCGTTCGCGGCGACGGTGACGAAATCCGGGCCGGGGGGCGCCGGAGCGCAGAAGCCGTTCCCCGTCGACGGCCTCGGGCCGCACGACCACGTCGCCCAGGGGGTGCTGACCGAGTCGAAGGCGTACTGGGTGACCATGTTCGGGTAGTTGAGGGACTGGATCGAGACCGAGAACGACGGAGTCGGAGCCTGCGAGGTTCCTTGGACCGTGACGTTCCCGCTCACGTAGGTGCCGACCGTGAAGTTCAGCCAGCCGATGTTGGTCGCCAGTGCGGGGGTCACGTTCTGCCACGTCGTATTCGCCCACACCGGAATATCCGGGGTGTTCCCGGCGGCCGTCTGACCGGGGATCGGCCAGGTCGGCACGCCGTTTCCGCACACGCCGACCGTGTCGGGCGTGACGGTGATGTAGCTGCGGAGCGGCGGTGCCTCGGCTTGCCAGGGCCCGGAGTTGATGCTGGCGCATCCGGCGGTCTCGCAGTTCGTCTTGGACGTGTTGAACAGCCCGGTCCGCGGGTCCTGCATCGCATTGATCATGTCGAGGCCGTCCATCGTGCAGACCGAGACGGTCCACAGGCCCGTGTGAGCGGGCGCGCCCTTGTCGCTCGCCTGGCCGTCGTTCCCGAACATCCCGATCTGGAACTGGACCGCACCGGACGGGGTGATGTTCACCGGCGAGGCCGCCGGCGTCATCCACCACACGTGGCCCGGCGCCTCCTTTGGCACCAACGAGATGGTCACGGTGGCGTAGATGTAGCCCGTGACCTCGATGACGGCGAACGACGCGCCCGGAGCTCCGAACGCGGTGACGACGGTCGTGCCGCCGGGACCGTTGTCGGTCGGGGAGTTCAACCCCTGGTTCGTCGCCCCGCAGCTGTTCGCGAGCGAACAGATCTGGAGCGAGGCGTCCTGCCCCGACAACATGCGGCCGCGGACGGCGTCGGTGAGGTTCGCCTTGACCTCGGTGAGGCGTTCCAGGTAGATCACGCCGAGGTTGACGACCTTGCCCGGGGTTCCGTTCGTCCAGGTGAAGTTGGCGAGGTAGAGTCCCGCGGGGGGCGTGAACGAGACGATCGAGGGGGAGTCGGCACAGCCGAACTGCACCGAGCCGTTCGAGAGGCTGGTTCCGGTCGGGCTGATGAAGGAGGAGTAGTCGACCGGAGCGTCCGAGGCCTCGACGCCGAAGATAGGCACGTCGGTCGGCGGGGTGTCCGACTTCAAGATGGCGCGGCAGACGGCGGACTCGACGAGGTAGATGATCCCGACGTTGGTCTGCGTCCCGTTGCCCGCGGTCGAGTAGGTGATGTTGTCGAGGTAGTAGGGCGCCGACGCCCGGATGTAGTCGAACCCGACGGGCCCGTTCACCTTGAACGAGCCGTTCGAGGTCGACGCCACGGGCGGGCAGGCCGAGCTCGGGGGGCACAATTGGCCGTTCGCCCCGAACGCCTCGACCGTCGCGCCCGCGACCGGCTTATCGGTCTCACGGTCGTAGACGTAACCCGAAAACGCGCCCGTCGCGATGTAGATCCCCGGGTGGGGGACCGCCGGGACCGGCGAAAGGTCCGAGGCAGGTGTCGCACCGGCGGGAGTCGGCGAGTTCGCCCCGGAAGGCTGGATCGCCTGGAACTGCTGTTGATGGAAGGAATCGTAAGTCAGGGCCGATGTGTCAACGGGGAGGGCGGCCTTCGTGGTCTGGCCAGGGAGGGAGTGCTCCGAGGGCGAGATGGACTTCGCATGGGCGACTGCGGGGATGACATGGGGCGCGACCGTTGTCGGGGTGGCGTGGGCCCCCTCGCGATTCAACCCGAGCGCGGAGGCCGGGAGCGCGGCGGCCGAGACGGCGGGGAACGCCATCACGAACAGCGCGAGCCAGAACATGCTTCCGAGAAGGGCCCGCCGCACCCACCGCGGGACCGGCGCTCGACTCCGCGGAAGCGGGGCAGAGATCCCCGCATTCTTCGTCGGAAAACAGTCGGCGTGGGTAGTCCGAGGGGCGGTCCGCGAGGACGGCATTAGATTTTGTTCGAATGGCCGGGAGTTGATAAACCTTTGCTACGACGTAACTCGCCACACGCTCGGTCCGATGCCGTACGTCGGGCCGGGTCCGGGTCGGCTCGTCGACCCCCCCGAACTCCGGGAGAGGTTTAAGAACCTCGGCCGTGTGAGCGGCCCCGGGTCCCGCTTCGGATGGACGTTCCCCTCTACGCGATCGCGCTCATCGTCTTCGCGTTGCTCTACCTCGCGCTCGCGACGGTCCTCTCGATCGCCCTCGTGATCACGTTCGTGATCCTCTACCTCTACCTCGCACTCCGCCACGGGAAGATGCCCGACAACTACCCGCACGGCTTCAGCGACGCGCTGATCACCGCGATCTTCATCGGCGTGACCTGGGGGATCTTCGTCCTCCTCGGGCCCAAGAACCCCGTGCCGTTCCTCCCCGAGAACGGAAGCGTGACCTACCAGTCGATCGGCATCCTGCCCGTGAACGAGATCATCACGATCGGCGTCATCCTCGCGATCGTGTTCCTGTTCGTGGGCTCGTTCATCGCTCGCCAGCTCCGCGGCGAGGGAAGCTCCTCCGGCTCCCAGATGACGACGACCGCGCAGAGCGACAACAAGGCGACGAAGTCGGGCTCGTCTGGGCCGTAGTCGCTCCCCTCGGCGTTCGCCCTTGGCCGCGACGACAAGCGAGATCCTTCGCGAGCGTCACCGCCCATCGTCCAAGTCGAGCTCGGTGGAGTCCCCTCGCCGGTAGCGGCTCACCGGCGGGGCGAAGGACACGCCACCAGCTCCCGCCGAGATCCGAGCGTACCGGCCCAGGGGGCCCACCCTCGGGGCCCCGGGATGGGGACCGGTTGGGTCCTCGAACTTCCGCAGGCCGGTGGTCGGACGGGTCGGGGCCGGGTGGGACGGGGGGAGCGGTTCTAGGACTCGGGCTCAACCCCGTCGGAGGCCGGCGCCCCGGACGATCCCTCGCCGTCCGTCGGGGGGCGACGGCGCCGGAAGAGAACGGTCCCGACCACGGCCCCGACCACGAGGAGCGCGACGAATGCGCCGAGGGCGATCCAAATCCCGGAGCCATTGCCGCCCGAGGTAGTCGTCGTGGGGGTCGAAGGCGCGGCGGTGAAGCTGGCGACCTCGGAGACGGGCGTGCTGAGGGTGAGGGGCGCGGAACCGTTCGCGCCCGAGTAGGAGGCGGACCCGGTCCCGGCCCAGCCGGCGAACACTTGTCCAGAGGACGGGGTCGCCTGGATCGTCACCGACGCTCCGCTCGCGTACCATCCGACTCCGAGCGGGGTAACGGTGCCTCCCTGGGTCGCGGAGACCGTCAGCCGGAACTGCTCGGTGAAGCTCGCCTTGACGGTGAGGTTCGCGGCGAGCGTCACCGACTGGTTCGCGGTCAGGTTCGCGACGAACCGAGTCCCGTCCGTCGGCCCGGCGACGACCGGCAGGTTGAGGACGTAGCCGCCGGAGGTGAGCCCGGTCAAGCTCAGCGTGCCGAGCGCCCCGGAGCTCCCGGTCGCACCGAGAACGAACCCCCAGGCGATCCCCGTCGGCAATCCGGTCTCGTTCACCGAGAGCGTATACGTCGGGGGACCGGGCGGGAGCGCGAACGTCGCGACCTCGGAGATCGCCGAGTTCAGCGTGATGGCCGCGGCCGTGGACGCGCCCGTGTAGGAGCCGGCACCGGTTCCGACCCATCCTAGGAATCGGTCTCCCGAGGTGGGGGTTGCGGTGACCAGGGCGGTCGCACTCGCGTTGTACCAGATCGTACCGGGCGCGAGCGAGATCGTCCCGGGACCGACCGACGAGACCGCCAGCGGGTACTCGGTGCGGAACGACAGGGTCAACGCCGCGACCCCTGTGATCTGGAGCGTGCCGTTGGGGAAGAACGTCGCTCCGCCGACCACGTGCGCGCTCACGTAGATGTACCGTGCCGGGGCGGTCGAGTTCGCGTAGAGATCGGGCACCTGGAACGCGTACCAGCCCGGCAACAGGTTGGGGATCTGGAGGGTGGCCCCGCTGCTGGTCGCATTGCGGCTCCCCAAGCCAACGGTGAACTCCTGTCCCGAAGGCAAGCCCGAAGCGTTGGCCGTCAACTGGTAGCGGGCCGGGGCGAGCCGTACGAAGCTCGCGACCTCCGTGACGGGCCCCGCCGGGTAGATTGTGGGGGACGGAGTGTTCGCCTGGCCGGCTCCGGTGGCGCCGGGACCATAGCCCGCCCAACCGGCGAACGCGTACCCGGCCGTCGGACTCTCGTGGAGGGTCACTCCGGTGCCCGGGACCAGCCACTGGGTCGCAGGCGTGGCGGTGCCTCCGACTCCCGACTCCACCGTGAGTTCCACCGTCGACTGGAATGCCGCCGTGAGGGAGACGGGGCCGTCGATCGTGACCCGGCCGCCGCCCGTATAGTTCACCGACGTGGAGTTCATGACGAGCGGTTGGACGTAGACGTTCTGGGCGGAGTAGCCGGTACCGTTCTCGAGCAACAGCTGGCGGTACGTCAGGTTGTAGGTCCCCGCCGGGACGACCGCGCTCGCATTCGCGCTCGAGAACGGATACAGCGTGCCCGACAGGTTCGCGGTCCAGCCGCTGCCGATCGGCAGGCCGACCTCGTTGAACTGGACGGGGAACGACTGCGCACTCGTCGTGACCTTCGTGTAGGTGATGTCGACGCTCAGCGTGTACGGGAGTTGCACAATGCTGGGGCTCGACGACGACGGGGCCCAGACGTTGCTGCTCCCATCCGGGACCGACCATGCCGACCAGTCGACCGTTCCGTTCGGCACCGACAGCACGAGGGTGTTCGTCGAACTGGTGCCGGTCACACCGTCGGCGGACACCGACCACGCGACCCCGGAGGGCAGTCCGGTCTCGTTGAAGGTGACATCGAACGTGCCCCCGCCGGTGCACGTCACGGTCCCGTAGGACGTGCAGACGGCGTTGGGAAGGAAGCTCGCCGATTCGTTCACGGGGCCGTTCGCCGTAAACGTGATCGAACTCAAGTTGGAGGTGACCGAGCCGTTGCCCGTCCCGACCCAGCCGAGGAAGCTCGCGTTCAGCCACTGGGAATTCAGGGGCGGCACGGAGTTCGTGACGCTCTCGGTGCTCGCGGTCCCGAGGAGGACCCAGGAGACGCCGAGGGTCGGGAGCAGGTAGTTGAGGCACTGGCCGAAATAGCACTGGTTGAACGTCGGCAGGGTCGCGATGTCCACTCGGACGAACTCGGAGAACGTTACGGGGATCGTCGTGGCCCCGCCGAAGACGAACGACGTGCTCGCCGGGATCGTCCCCTGGAAGGCGACGCCGTAGCTCGTGTTCACCCACGGGATCGACCAGTTCACCCATTCGGCGGTCGGGACCCCGGTTTCGAGCACGCTAGCCGGCGCCAAGGCCGACCGCACGTTACCGAGCAGGTCGACCGACCACGTCGCGCCGGAGGGAAGCCCGGTCTCGGAGAACGTGAGGGTCACGCCGGCGCCATGGAACGGCATCGCGACGGTCACCTGGGCCCGGCCGGACCCGGTGCTGAACATGTTGCACGAGGAGCTGGCCCAGGTGGGACAGAGGTCCTGGACGTAGGCGATCCACAGGTGGCCACCCGCGACCGCCATCGTGTCGTACTCGCCGTCCCAGAGGTACGGGCTGTAGGTGTAGTTGCCGGAGATCGTGAGCCCCCCACCGAACGTCGTACCGTTGTCCGTGCTGTTGTAATAGAGCTGCTTTTGCAGCACGCACGAGAAGCTGCAGGGCTCGTACTGGGAGTACGACATCTCGACGTGAATCGTCCCCGCGCTGTCGACGACGAGCGACGGGTTGTACGTCGCGTCGTTCGGACCGCCGTTCGAGTCGACCAGCGTCGAATCGACGAGGTGGACCGGCGACCAACGCCGCCCGCCGTCCGAGGAGTTCGCGAAATAGACGCCCGTCCCGTACGCCGCGGCGACGCAGGAGGAGAACGGTCCTGGGAAACAGTACGTTCCGGGAAGGCCCGCGGAGTAGGTCGCATAGACCTGCCCGTTCGTCGGGCTGACGGCGAGCTGGGGCGACGGGTCGTAGTACGGACCCCAGAGCGCGTCGAGCGCGACGGTCTTCGCGAGGAACGACCAGGAGAACGTCGTCCCGTTGTTCTGGGAGACCCCGACCACGATATCGCCGGTGGTCGTCGGGTTCTGGAGGCAGATCGAGCCGCACGGAAGCGCGGCGGAGACGTTCGTCGTGTAGGAGACGTAGACCGAACCGTTCGGGGCGGCGAGCACCGTCGGGTTCATCGCGACGAAGTCGTGGAACGGATAGTACAGTCCCGTCGTCGCCGGAAGGTCGATCATCGAACCCCAGCTCGCCCCGCCGGTGGTGGAGACGAGCAGGTGGGCGCCGATCGAGGCGCCTCCCCCGAAGTTGGGGTAGAAGGACTGGGGGTAGAGGCTCGACTGGGTCAGGTTCTCCCACGTCACGTAGATCGTGTTGCCGACCGCCGAGGCCCACGGGCGAACGGGGGCCCAGCCGACGAGGTTGCCCGAGACGTTCACGACGGAGCTGTTGAGAACCGACGGCGTGGTCCAGCTGAGCCCGCCGTCGTAGCTCTCTGTGAACACGAGGCGCGAGGACTGGGTGTTGAACTCGAACGCGTCCGGGATGTAGTTCGGGTAGTACGGGTTGAGCGAGTTCGAGGAGAGGTTGAACTCGATGAACACGAGCGCGAGCGTGCCGTTCGCGAGGGAGGTCAGGCTGGGCTCCCAAGCACTCGAGAACGCGGGTCCGGAGGCGCACTGGGTGTTGCCGAGGTAGGTCGGGGTCGACCAGGACGTCCCGAGGTTCGTGGAGCGCACGAAACCGATCTCCGACTGCGCGCTGCCCGAGGCGTTGGCGCACGGGCTCGCGTTGGTCATGGCCGTGTAGGCGACGGCAAGGACGCCCGTGGAGGTGTAGTTGATCGACGGCTCGTTCGTGATGTTCGCGCACGCCCCGCTCGATACTCCACTCCCGTGGAAGCAGGTCTGGTTCACGGGCAGCGGAATCTGCGTGTTCGTGAAGTACGTGCCCGCGCCGCCGGCCGCCGGGCGCGCGGCCGCGGGGACGGGTGTGGCCGGGGCCATGGGCGAGTTCGCCAGCACGGAGAGCGAGTGATTGCTCGGCATCCCAGAGTGCGGCGAGGCAAGCGCGAGCGGCATTGCGGGGACGGCCATCAAGACGGCCAGCAGCAGTACCGGGAGGAGCCCCCAGCGCAGATTCGGCCGTCGAATCGGGCTCGTCATGGCTCGCCTCCCTCGACGGGCGCTTCGGGCGGCGCCGACTCCGCCGCAGGACTCGTCCCATAGGCAGCGTCCTCCTGGCCGGGCGGGGGCCCGGACTTGCCCCGACGGCTCACGACGACTCCGGCGATCAGCCCGATCGCAAGACCGGCAAGGCCGAGCGCCGCCCATAGGATGGGCGAGCTCCAGATCGACGTCGTTGTCGACGACGTCGTCGCGGGGGCCGCGATGGGGGCGAACGTGGCGACCTCCGAGAACGGTGCGGTGGCGACGGCGGTCCCGTTCGGGTCATTCCCCGAGTAGCCGGCGCCGGTGCCGACCCAGCTCACGAACTGGTAGCCGGCCGACGCGCTCGCCGTGAGCAGTACGGAGGCGTTCGCAGCAAACCAGGCCGAGGCGGGACTGACCGTGCCGCCCGCGCCGCCCATGATCGCGCCGTGGAAGCTGACGGAGAACCGAACGGTCGAGGAGGTGTCCCCGGAGATCCGCACGCTCGTCGAGGCCGAAACCGGCGTGTAGCGAGTCCCACCGTCCGGAGAGAGCGCCACCGAGGCCACGACGGGCACCGTCCCGTTGGAGAGGCCCGCCACAACGAGAGTCGCTGCTGCGGAGGAGTACGACCGACCCGCGACCGTGACCGACCATGACGTGCCGCTGACGAGGCCGGGGCTCGCGGTCAGGGTGAGAGTGTAGGTGGGTGGCGGCGCGTTCGGGAGGTACTCGGCAACCTCGGCGACCGGACCACCGGGCGTGAGACTCAGGGACGCCAGCGGACCGGTGTAGCTCCCGGTGCCCGTGCCCTGCCAACCCGAGAACGTGTAGCCCGCGACGGCGGGAGCGGAGACGGAGACAGTACTCCCCGAGGCGCACCACACGCTCGCCCCCGCGGAGAGCCCGCACGTCGCGCTCGTCGACACGCCCGCAAGGTTCGCGGTGATGTTGACGAGGTACTCCGCCGAGTACTGGAGCGGGGCGACGGTCGTCCCTGTCGTGCAGATCGTCCCGTTCACCGCCGACGGAGCGTACCGGATGCCGGCGTTCGCACCGTCGATCGCATAGGGGACGCTGAGGGCGTACAATCCGAGCGCGCCGGCGCTGCAGGAGCTGAGGTTGGCGATCTGGAGGCTGCTCGCGTTCGTCGACGAGCTGAATCCGTTCAGGTCGACGCCCCACCAGGTGCCGGCCGGCAGGCCGCTTTCGGTGAACGTCAGGTTGAACCGCGCGCCCGGCAACGCCGCGAACAAGGCGGTCTCGGTCACGGGACCACTGACCGTAATGTTGGCCTGGAGCAATGATCCGGAATAGGATCCGTTCCCGACCCCCAACCAGCCCAGGAAACTGTACCCGGCCTGGACCGTGGCCGAGAGCGGCACCGCGGACCCCGGCGCGACGAACTGGGTGAGCGGCGACGAACTCGTGCCACCGACGCCGGCCGAGATGCGGACCTCGTACGCGGAGGTGTAGTTGACGTCGACCGTGGTGCCCGAAGTGACGGTGATCGATGGGCCATGGGTCGTGGGTGCGTACCCGGCCTGGCCACCGAGCGTGACCGCCGAGAACGTGGCGAACTCGAACGTTCCCGACCGGCTCGTGACGTTGATCCACGGCTGGGTGCTCGCGTACATCGTTCCGTTGAACGAGAGTGTCCACCCGGCCCCGGACAGGATCCCGATGGCGTGGAACGCGACGGTCGATAGGGACGAGGAGAGGTTCACGTGGGCGAACGTCAGGGTGACGGTCGTCTGGTACGGCACGACGGGGTCGGCGAAGTTCGGGGTTCCGAACCAGCCGAAGCCGCCGGAACCGTTCGCCTGCGCCGCGGTGACCTCGTGGGGGCCGACGCGGAGGTTGGAGACGTAGACGGGAGTTCCGGCGACGCCGGAATGGGTGACCCCGTCGACTTGGAAGGTGTACGCCGTGCCCGTCGGCAATCCGGATTCCGACACATTCAGGGAACTGTTGCCGAGGAGTCCATTCCAGACGGTCTCATTCACGGGACCGTTCATCGTCACGTTCGCCCAGGTGCCCGGCCCGGTCGCCGAGCCGTTCCCCGTGCCGACGTAGTACAGCGTCGGGTCGGAGCCTTGGTTGATCTGCGGCTGGATGAGGAGTCGCGTCCCGGCCGGGAAATACCAGGGGAGCTGCGGCTGCGCGATGTAGAAGTTCAGGCCGAGTGGGATGTAGATGTAGTACGCGCCGTTGAGCGTGAGGCACATGCAGAAGTTCGGGTACTGGGGCGGCTCGTACGCGAACGAGAGGCCGTAGTCGGTCGTCGCGTTCAGGTAGATCGTCGCGTTGGCGGAGAACTCGGAGAGCTCGGGGACGCTGACCGCATAGACGAGCTGCTTTGCATAGGCGATGACGATGGGCGCCGGTCCGTCGATCTTGACGGACTGGTTCGCGGGGACCTTCATCACGACGTAGGAGGCCGAACCGACAAGGGGGGTGTACCCCACTCCGTCGACCGAGAAATTCCAGGGACTGAGGGCCGGGTTCCCGTGCACGCGGAAGGTCAAGGTGACCGTCGGCCCCGTGTTCCCGACGGCGACGTCCAGCATCGTGCCGAAGTTGAACCGCTCGTGGGTGACGCCGCCGATGACGGCCGACGCCGAACTCGGACGCTCGTTCAGCGCAAAGGCGATGACGGGCTTGCCGGCGCCGTTGAATCCGATCGAGCCGGTGTAGCCCGAGAAGCTCTCGATCCACCGCGGCGTGTACTCGCTCGAGCTCTGTAGCGCGAGGAATACCGGCGTCGTCCAGGTGAGTCCGTCCGTGCTGGTCGTGGCCCACTCGACGTAGGAGCCGAGGAGCAGCGAGCAGTAGTTCGAGATGAAGCAGGTCGTTCCGTTCTTCTCGAGGAACGAGAGGAAGACGGTGCCGTTGGAATACGCGATCGCCGGGGTGGAGTACTCCTCCTGGGTCCCCATCGTCGCGAGGGCGGGATCCATCACGATCGTGGAGTTCCAGCTGCGCCCGCCGTCGGTCGAAACCGCGGCGTTGACGTTCGAGTTCTCCTCGAAGTAGTAGTAGGGGTAGTGTTCGCCGGACCACGCGACGTAGATCGTCGAGCTCGAGGCGCCGAAGGTGATCGACGTCTGCGGAGTCAGCTCGAACAGGTACATCAGGCACGGCGTCGGGTAGACGTAGACGTTCGGCGTCATGTTGTCGAACCCGTAGCATCCCGCCTCGGCGGCCGGCGGACCCACCGTCGTCGGGCCGCTCCAGGTCGACCCGTTGTTCGACGAAGTTACGACGACGACGTCCTCCCCGAAGGCCCAGTAGAAGCTGCACGACCCGAAGGTGGTGAGGCAACTCCGGTTGGTGGCGTAGGCGACCGCGACCGTGCCGGCCGAGCTGACGGCGATGGAGGCGCCGAATGCGGTGTACGACTCGGTGGCGTTTTCGCCGGGGAGCGTGGTCGGCGAGCTCCAGGTGGTCCCGCCGTCGGTGGAGGCGATGAACTTGACCGACTCCGGGAGAGGGTTGGGTCGGTTGACGCTCGGCGCCTGCCCGATCGGGGTCGTCCCGTTCTGGGTATCGGTGTAGACGATGTAAATCGAGTGTCCGACCGTCGCGAGCGCGGGGCGGGCGATGTAGCCCCCGCTCACCAGAGTCCGAACGGCCGAGAAGGTGGTTCCGTTGTCCGTCGAGGAGAGGAACCCGAGAGCGGCGTTCGTCCGGTTCCCGTAGTCGGGAGGAAGTCCCGGCTCGAAGGCGTTCGAGGTGTTCGAGAAGTTCTCCTCGACGAAGGCACCGTAGATGGGACCCGCATTCGACACGGCAAACGAGGGCTCGATGGCGCTCACGTACGGGCAGGTCGAGTTGCCGAGGTAGGTCGGCGCGCCGTAGCTGACGCCGCCGTCCGTGGATAGGGCGAATCCGACGCGGCTGTTCGTCCGGTTCACGGCCGCCGGGCAGGAAGAGTTGGTGTGGCTCGTGAGGAGGGAGAAGGAGAGTCCGATGTGGCCGTTCGCCAGGTGAAGCACCGACGGGTTCTGAGCCTGGGGGAAACAGTATTGGATGTCGGTCGGAGGCAGGGGGGTCGTCGAGTTCGAGCAGTAGACGGACGAAGTCGGTTGCGCGGCGACGTCGGTCGTGACGTGGTAGAACGGCCCCGTCACGACGGGGGGAGCAGGGGCCACCGCGGGGGCGCCGCGCGCGGCGATCGGGACCGACGGATGGGGAGCCGCCACGGGAAGGGCGGCCGGAGATGGCGCGCCGGGAACGGTCCCGAGGCTTAGGAGGAGAATCGCGAGGATCGCGAGGGCCAGCAGGGTTCGCCGTCCACGTTGGGAGACCGGAAGGGGCGGGCGTGACATGTTTTGGCACACCTGCGGGCGTCGCAAATACCTTTGGTGGACTCTCCCCGGCCGAAAGTGGAGCAAGTTTCGGCTCGGAACACCCCCGCGCACGGGACCGGAGCGGGGGGGCAACCGGGGAGCGTCGGGATGGCGGGGGGGCGTTACGTCGCCCATCGGACCCGTCGACATCGTGCGGCTCGGCGATCGAACGGACGGCCCGCTCGCGTTCCCGTTGCGGGTGGGGACGGCAGCCGAACGCGAGGGTCTAAGTAACGGGCAAGCGTTGGCCGCCGACGTGGATGTCGTCACCTGCGGCGCTGTCCGGGCGTACTTGGCGTCCGTCCGGGACGGTCGCCCCGACCCCTCGCCGCCGGCCGCGGTCTGGGACGCGCTCCTCACCCACCGCGCGATTGAAGGCTCCCCGGCCGCCCCGACGTTGACCGACGTCGGGGGCCACGTTCTGAAGGAGCTCGATGTTCGCGCCGTCCGGACCGACCCGCTACCGCTGAACGCGGTCGCGGAGCAGCTGAGCCGCGTGGGGTCCGACCTCGAAAACGTCGCCAAGTCCGCGAGCTACTTCCTCGCCGAGCTGGGCCCGGTCGTGCCGATCGAGGCCCTCCCCCTCCTTCGGATCGTCGCCGTCGACCTCGCCAACCGGCGTGAGACGGCGGAAGAGATCGCGGAGGGCTTCCGAAACGTCTGGGGGAGCGTCGAGGTCATGGGCGGGGATGCTCGGGACCGCCTCCTGGCGGCGGAGATCCTCGACGCCGAGTCCGCCTCGATCGAGAAGCTATTCGCTTCCATGATGCGAACCACCGAGATGGTCCGCTCCAAGGGCGGTGAACATTCCTCGGCCGTGGCGGTTTCCGCGATCTTGCACCTCGCGGTAGGCCCCGGCCAACCGCCGGCGCTCGACTCCTTCCTTGCGCTGCGCCCGAGCGCCGGGAGCGATGAGGCCGCCGCGCTGCTCGCGGCCACCGGGCTGCCACCCGCCGAGGCCGCCGCGGCCCGCGATCGATGGCGCGCCGGCCTGCCCCCCCTGGAAGCGACCGACGCTCTCCACGCGGCCACCTACCTCGCGACCTTCCGCTCACTCCCCCCCGAGGTGGCGGCGAGGGTGAACGGCCTCGTCCCCCTCCTCGCTCCCCGGTTCGCGCGTCCGGGGACCGCGGCGGCGCTGCTTGCAACGAGCGCTCCGATCGATGTTCCGGAACTGATGAACTGGCTCGAGAAGGCCGAGCTGGTCGCCCGGGCGCGGAAGCTCGCGCCCACCCCGCAGGAGCTGGATGTGCTGGCCCTCGCGCTCGTCCATGGACTCCCGGCCACGGAATTCACTTCCGGAACCGGCGCGCCTCCCGCGATCGAACCCACCTCCGCGTCCCTCGTCTCGCTGCACGCATGGCTGTACCGTCCGCTCACCGCCACGGGCGGTGCCAAGCCGGCGCCGACCCCCGCTCGCTAGGCCGGCCGCGTTTCGAGCGACGAGCGGACCGACTCCGCCTCGTCGTCGGGCGATCGTAGAACGGGGGATCGGCCGTCTCCGGGCAACGGATACCCGCGGGCGTCCTGGGGGGCCCACCAGGCCGATGATCGATGTCTATGCGCGAGCCGACCTGTTCCCCGCGGGCGCGGACCGCGAGCTCGGGAAGGAACTGACGATGGCCGTCCTCCGCGCGGAAGGAGTGGCGACCCCGGGTCCGTTTCACCTCGACAACACGGCGGCCTACCTCCACCGGATGGATCC
>JAKIWI010000014.1:25056-29782 GCA_022750115.1 Thermoplasmata archaeon | reverse complement strand
CGATGGGCCCGTAGTATAGCTTGGACATCACAGAGGCCTCCGGAGCCTCGGACCCGGGTTCGAATCCCGGCGGGCCCGTCAATCTCCCATCCCGCAGGATCCGGCCGCCGGCCCGGCCGTCATTCAACGCCGACCTTCGCGGACCCACCCAACCCCGCCGCGGTGCGCGTCGGACGGCGACCATGCCCGCCCGTCGACCGGCGGGTCGGCGGCGGGGATGCCCGCTCGGGCGGGAGGCGGCCAGCTACCGACCGATTCGCCGCCGGCGGGGGAGCTCCGAGCGTCTCGCGAACGATCCCGTCACAGGACCGGCGTCAGCCGGTACGGCTCGCCGCTCAGCTGCTGCGAGAGCACCAACGGTGCGAGGTACGGGCGGTGCCCGTTCAGGAAGACGCGTCCGTGGGGACAGCGGACCCGCAGGTGGGTCTCCATTACCGGGCCGAGGAGGTTCAGATTCGGATCCCCCGCGCGTCCGACGACGATCACGTGGACCCGGCTCTGTGGGAAGATGGCCGATTGCAGGCCGGCGAGGACGCCCGAGGAGACGGTCACGCCGGCCGAGTCCGCGAGCGCCTGCAACCCGGAAAGGTAGACGACGATGAGGTTGGTGTGGTCCGTGTCCTGCGCGCGGTGGAGGAACGCCGGGTCCTCCGGAACCGGGACCGACGGTCCCGCCTTGGTCCAGCCGATCCGGTGGGCTGGAACGAACATGCGGTCGAGCTCACGCGAATCGACCGCGGGCGTCACGGCGCCCAGCACCCGCATCTCGTCGTTGAGGGTCTCCAGCGCGATGTGGTGCCGGAGGGAGATGTACGCGTCCTCGGGGTCGATCGTGGGCGGCGGGATCAGCACCGCCCGGCCGCCCGTATGGAGCACATGGAGGAGCATCGGTCCGATGAGGACTCGCGGAATCTCGCGGGGCACGGCCGAGTCGAGCTCGAGCATCGTCAGTTCGCCCGGGCGCAACCGCCCGACGCCCTCGGCGTAGTCGGTCGACCCCGGCCAGACGCCGGGTGCTTCGGGCTTCGGGTCCGCGACCGGCGGCTCGAGGCGGTACCGCTCTCCGGGGATCGACGGCGTGATGGCAGAGAACTTCCCGTGAGCCAGCGTGAACGGATACAGGTCGGTCCCGACCGAAACGCCTCGGAGCTTTGGAAGGCCGAGCCAACGCTCGAGGCGGCCTTCGACCGACTGACGGAACGTCTCGACAATGCCGTTCGCGTGGTAGTCGAGTACGGACGGGACGTCCCGTTCGAGGACGAGAATGATCGTGATGTTCCCGCGGCTCATCCGGCTGAGGAGCTTCCGTTCGATCTCGTTCCTCGACGGGATCGGGTCGCCCGGCCGTACTCCGCGCTCGAAGTACTGGTCGACGATTGCGTCCCACGAATCGAAGATGACGAGGGTCGGTCGCACCGGGTCGGCGAGACTCCACGCCGCCTGGACCGCGCTCGGGAGCCACAGGAACTCTTCGGCATCGCCCGAAAGCGGGTCGTCGTGGAGGAGCACCGCCTCGGTCCCCCCCGTCGGTGGGACGTGCCACTGGACGTGGTCGAGCTCGGAGGCGACGTCCACGATCTCGACCTCGCCGGGAGGGAGTCGACCCAGCCACGGGATCTGGTCGAGGAGCGCTCCGCGCGTCACTCGGAGACTCACGTAGACCCTCCGGCCGGGGAACGCCTCGAGGAGGGCGAGCGACAGCATCGTCTTGCCCGACCCGGGGGGACCCCGGATAATCAGCGATTGTGGGTTGGGAAGGTGAAGGAACGCGTCGAGCTCCGGCGGGACGCGGACGACGCTACTCACCGGATCGTCGTACCCCCGGCCATCTCACGCCACCCCGGAGCGCCCCGGCGTCGAGCCCCCCGGGCCCCACCGGCACCTAGCATGCCATTGTATGGCATAGCGTTTGGCCGAGGAGCGGCACGACTCGGCGCGAGCCGTCGGACCGGTCCCACAACCCTGGAGGGTCGCCCGACGATGACGGACCGTGCTCGCGGGGCCGAGCCGTTCCGTGAGCCCGGCGGGTGTCCGCTGCGGAGCGGTCGTTACGTCGGAGCGCGGGGTGTCGTGTCCCTTTTCCGGTGCACCGCGACTCCCGCGACCGCGACGACGATCCCGATTCCGAGCAGGGCGAGTCCCCCGAGCCCCCCGAGGAGCGGTTCCTCGTAGGTGACCGTGAGGTTCGTGGTCCCATTCGGGACGAACAGGTAGTAGAGACCGGACTTGCCGGTCCACTTCATCGAGCCCGTCGCGCCCATCCCCCGGTCGACGACGGTCGAATTCGTCTGGGCCGAGCACTTCGAGTCGGAGCCGCAGCCGTAGACGGTGACGTTGACCGACCCGCTCGCGGTCCACGTCGCCGTGAACGGGACCGGCCCGATGATCAGCGTTCCCGGGACGCTGAAGTCGAACGCCTCGCCGACCGGCACTTCGATGCTCGACGACGACGTGGTGACGGGAACGTACCAGAGGACCGCACCGACCAGGGCGAGGACGAGCCCGACCACCGCGACCGCTGCCCGCACTCTGCCGCTCCTCGACCGTCCGAAGTTCTCGCCCTATATAGTCGGGGGCGACGCGGGCCGCCGTCGATTGCCCGACCGTCTCGCCTCCCGGGCGTGTGCCGTACGGGCGGCCAACGTTGAAGTAACGGGGCCCGGTGACGGAGACGGTGTGACATGCCGTTCGCAAAGAGTCCGTCGCCTCCGCCCGAACCCGAGCCCGAAATGCCCGGGAGCGGGGACCAACCCCATCTCGTCGACCGCATCGCCGGCGAGCTCGACCTTCTCGCCCGCAACGTCGACATCCTCGAGCGGCTCGGCGGAAACCCCCCGATGGGGATTATCCGGCTCAGCGAGGCGATGCACCTTCCCATCCACAAAGTGCGCTACTCGCTCCACCTGCTCGAGCGCGAGGGCGTGATCCAGCCGTCGGCCGACGGCGCCGTCGTCACTGACCGCGCGAAGGAGTACCTCGCGTCGCTCGACGCGTCGCTCACCCGGATGACGGCGGTCATCCGCCATCTCCAGGAGCGGGCCGCCGAGTACAAGGGACGTTCCGGTGCCCGGAAAGGCTATTAGAGGAAGCCCGCGTCGGCGCGCTCGGTGCCGCCGTAACTCAGCGGTAGAGTGCTCGGCTGTTAACCGAATGGTCAGCGGTTCGAACGGGTGGCCGGTGCATCCGGCGCGCCCCGGAATTCCGCTCGGCGGCGCCCCGGTCCCCTCTTTCTCCGTCCCGGACGTGCGGGCCCGTAGCTTAGCGGACTAGAGCGTCCGGCTCATAACCGGTCGATCGACGGTTCGAATCCGTCCGGGCCCACGTAAACCCCGGGGGATCGCTCTAGGAGGGACGGTGGGGCGGCTGGCGCCGGCGTCGCATCTCCGTCACCACGATCGCAACGACGACCGCGACCGCGGCGCTCCCCGCGGCGATGTCGACCCAGTCGTTCGTGCTGAGAACCTGGTCCGTGCCGTTCCGCACCAAGGCAATCGTGTAGTTCATGCCGGCGCCGTCGATCGCGATAGCCCCCGAGGCGGGTACGGCGAGCGTGTAATTCGGGAGCGGCCGAACGGCCCCTTCCGTCGGTGTAAGAGAATCGTTTTCCGGCCCCGAGAGCGTGTACGCGACGGTCCCGTTCGGCAACCTGACGACGAGGGATTGCCCCACCACGACCAGGTACGATGCATTCAGTATCGGCAGCGTCACGGCGACAGCGCCACCGGCCGGGAGCCCGTCGACCGCGAACGCTAGCGAATACTCCCGGGGAATCGACCCCACGACCGAGTCGGTCGACGCCCGGAGGACGGAAACGTTCTCCGAACCCGAGTTCACAGCGAAGAGCCACCGACCATCTGCCGACTGCGTGAACGCTTCCGGGGTCGCCCCGGTCAGGATGGTTCGCTGATAGGCGAACGAGTCGGGATCGAAGATCTCGATTCCCGTGGGAGCACCCGAGTGGTACTCGGGGCTCTCCGCCACATAGATCTCGTTCGAGGGCGCGTCCCAAGTCACCGCGACGGCCGGCGTGCCAAGGCCGATGGAACGCACTACCGAGCGATTGGCGGCGTCGACGACCTCGAGGCTCCCGGGTTCGATCTTGTAGCCGGTCGGACTTGAGAGGACATAGAGGTCCCCGCTCTCGGCATCGAAATCGATTCCGTACGAGTGCGGGTCCGTGGAGTAGTTCCCTACAACCGACCCGTTCGCCGCCGAGTAGACGACCCCAATGCCGAACACTTCCCCAGCCCGGCCATCGAACACCAGGCCTCCATTGGGCACCACGGTTCCAACCGCCGTCTCGTTGGTCGCGTTCAGGAGCGTACCCGATCCACTGACCCAGACGTCGCCGTCGATCGGGTCGTAGATCAGGGGGCCGGGCGAAGGTCCGACCGCAATCTCGCGAAGCACGCTCTCGGTCGAGGCATCGATCACGACCACTGCGGACGCCATCGGCCCAGGAACCGACACGAGAATGTGGGTGGAGACGGGATTGTAGAACAGGTCGGCAGGCTGGCCCGGGACCGAAATGGCGCCGATGATGGTTTCGGTCGCCAGGTTCACGACGTCGACGGAATAGCCCGTCCCGTTCACCGAGTTACGGAAATTGGATCCATCGATGCCCACGAACAGGAGGCCGTCCGACGGGTCGTACGCCGCCGAGATGGGAGCAGGGGGAAAGAGCTGTGGGGGGCCGGTCGCGGCCACCTCGTCTCGCAGGGCGAGT
>JAKIWI010000014.1:0-24956 GCA_022750115.1 Thermoplasmata archaeon | reverse complement strand
AGGGGGAAAGAGCTGTGGGGGGCCGGTCGCGGCCACCTCGTCTCGCAGGGCGAGTGCCTCGCACGTGGGGGGAGCGCGGCACGAGATGATCTGGGGGGACATCGGTACAAGTAGGACGGACCCGAGGAGCGCGGCCAGCGCCAGTTGGCCGCCGGTCCGTTTCCGGCGCATCCGTTTCCCATCGGGGGGTCGAGGGTTAGGGACTTGTGGAACAGGAATCCCACGACGCTCGAGCCCTCGCAACGACCTGGGGCGAGCCCATCGTGGAAGAGGGGATCCCGGACCCCGGGCTCGAAGGCAACGGGTTCGGGGGAGGGGGGGGATGCCCCCCACTCGAACCCCGTAGCCCTGCCACAACGACCGTGGCGCCCAACGTTCCCACGGAAGGGCCAGATCCGGCGACGGAGCCACGCACGCTTTAGACCCGGCGAACGTGCGCCCCCGCATGCGACTTCTGCGAATCGCCGCGATCGCGCCGGTCGGCCTACTCCTCCTTGCCCTGCTTCCCGTCGCGGGCGCGACGGCCCCACTCCACGGAACGGTGACAACGTGCAACTCCACGTCCGCCTGCCACTTCGTGTTCAACACCACGGCCGGCACCGGCTGGGCGAACACGACCAACGGGAAGATGTCGTACCAGTTGCCCGGCGAGGCGAAGGCGTCCTACAACCTGAGCTATGCGACGTACATCGCGCGGCTCACGGGGACCTACACCTACTGGACCGTCGGCAACTTCCTCGGCACGGACGTGAATTCGGGCAAGGTCGTCTACGGGACGACGAACACGAACTACACGATCACCTGCCACGGCCACAGCGGCCACGGCGGGGGCTGTACCTACACCTACACGACGGACAACGGTACGATCGCGTTCCACTTCACGCAGGCCGAGCAGACCTCGACTGCGGTGTCGTGCTCGCCGACGAGCATCAACGTGGCGGCGCACACGACCTGCACGGTCACGGTCACGAACCTCTGGAACGCCTCGAACGTCCCAACGGGGACGGTGCACTTCTCCAACTCGGCCACGGGCTCCTTCGCCCCGCACCCGAGTTGCACCCTCGTCTCAGGGAGCTGCACGCTGAAGTGGCATCCGGCCGACAACACGAACGGGGCCGTGACGATTGGCGCTCATTTCCTCGGTGGAACTGGGTTCTACACGAGCCAGGGGTCCACCTCCGTCACGGTAACGGGCGGCGGTTAGACAACCGCCGTTCGGGGTCGTCGACCGCGCGAGCCTCCCGAGGCCCGGGCGACGGTAGCCGGCCCCACGAAATCACCCGCGGCTCCGGCGGAGAGGTCCCGGTCCGCCGAAAGGCCCAGTAGCACCCTGAGGTTGTCGCGGCTCGATGGCCGACCTTCCCAGCTCGGCGGCTCCCGTCGACCCGAGGGAGCGGATCATGGCAACCTTGGCCGCAACGAAGCAGGTTCCGGTGGAGGAGATGCGGGCGATTCCCGGCTTTCTCCCAACGTCGCTCCGCCGTTCTGTGGCCATCGCGGGCGCGGTGTTCGTCCCGATCATGAGCCTGGTGAGCGCGTACGTCGTGTGGCTCGCGGTCTCGCGGCCCGGATACTTCGGGCCGGCGTGGGCGGTCGGGCTCCTGCTCGCCCTCGCCGTTTTTCTCACCGCCGGGCTCGTCTGGTTGACCGGGGTCGGCATGTCGACGCTCGGCATCGCCCCCGGGGACGAGGGCGTGATGGTCTTCGACCGCCCGCTCCACAGAAAGATCGCCCTTCGAAGGACCCTGCGATGGCAGTCGCTGAAAGACCCGAGCCTCGAGAATGGTCGGCGAGTCTGGCTCAGCGCCGACCTGATCGGGACCTATCTCACGTTCGAGCAGGCGAGGGCCGTCCTGACCGACCCACGCTGCCCGTTGCGAAACCGACTCCCGCCCGACGTCTCCCGCGCGCTCGGATTGCCCTGATGGCGATGTCCGCCCGGGCCCACCGCCGGGGCGATGGTTCGAAGCCCGAGTCGACCCCGGTCCGGTCTCCCTAAGGAACGGCCGCCGCACCCACCGACCGTGGAGCCGGATTCGCCGTCGGCAGGCTGACCAATCCCAGGAACAGCAGCAGGACCCCGATGAACTCGGCGTAGTAGAGGGCGACCGGGAACGTCGCGATGTAGAGGACGCCTCCCGCTCCGAGGATGAGCGCGCCCGCGATCATCAGAACGGTGTGCCATCGCCAGGTGCGGCGCAGCGAGAGGTACGACGCGGTGAGGAGAAGGACCGTGGCTGGTCCGGTGACGAGGGTCGAGACGAGGAGGAGGTCGAGCGGCGGGTTGCCGGTGATGACGCCGTTCGTCACCATGCTGGCGGGCAGGGGAGTGACCGCGCACAGCGCGCCGACCAGTCCGCAGGATCCGAGCGTGTAGACTCGGTAGGCGGTCTCCAGGCGAGGCCGCCGGAGAACGCGCGTCGCGCCGAGCGAGAGGATGCCGACGATCGCCGCCGACAGGAACACGTACGCGGGGAGGAACGGTCCCGGGGCGACTCCCCAGTACACGATGGTTTCGACGGCCATCGCGGCGGCGGCGAGCGAGAGGCCGCTTCCCCAGATGATCTGGTCCCGCTTGCCGGACCGGCGGTACTCGATCGCACTCCGAACGACCAGAGCCGCGAGAAGCGCGAACACGAACATCAACGAGGCGGCGACGGCGTAGCCTTCCGCGTCCAACATCGGTTGCCTCGGTCCGCCTTCCTCGGGGCACCGGGAATGATATGCCCCGTGTTAGAACCAAGATCGCCCGAGACGCTCGCGCGGGTCGCGTCCCGTCGGGGAAGGCGTCAGGCGCGCCCGACCGCCCCTTGACGGGGCGGCACGATGGTGGCGGCGTGGACCGACGGAGCGCTCCCGGGACTTCCCCTCGGGCGAGTGTGGACCATCGGAAGCGGTACATCGTCATTCTTGGGGTCGTCGACCCCAAGGCGGCGACGGACCCAGTGGCGCACGTCCGAGACGTAGAGGTTCCCGTACGGGCAGGCGCCGACGCAGTTGCCGATGCCGCAACACTTCGAGCTACGGAACTCCCCCTTCGTCCGGAAGTGCCCGGGCATGTCCACGAGCCCCACCGGGCACGCCTTCGCGCAGTCGAGCGTCGTACAGGACTTGCAGACACCCTTGTCGCGGACCTTCAGCTTGAACAGCCCGACGCGGCCGATCGCCCCTGCGATGGTGCCGGTGTAGCACCAGCCCATCGTGACGCAGTTGTAATTCCCCGTGTAGGGGATCGTGACGAAGATCAGGAACCAAAGCACCCCGAACGAGAGCGAGAAGAAGAACACGCTCGGGTCCGCGCCGAGCACGCTCACGGAGATCCGTCCGGTCGCGTCGAAATAGGAGAGGAAGGAGACGGCGACGAGCGCCGCCATGGTAACCCCGGTGGTGGCGGAGTACAGGTTCGAGAACCGGCTCCCGAGGTACTTCCGCGCGCTCGGGGACGTGCGGTTGAACGAGCTCATCGCGTCGAACGTCGTGCCGCCGTACATCAGCGCCGCCGTACAGAACACGCCGCAGACGACGCGGCGCCCGAACAGGATCGTGAGGGATCCGACGATCAGGTAAGTGAGGAAGATCACGAGGAAGAACGAGGGCACGACCGGCGCGGAACCGAAGCCCATGCTCCAACCGAGCACCGGCACCGCCGTTCCGGCGGGTGCCTTCGGGAACAGCGCGGAATAGTAGTAGCTCGGGAAGAACGTCGCGAAGGCGGCGTACGACCCCATCACGAGGGCGAGCCGGACCTTGTTCTCCTTCGAGACGGTCTCGCGGAGCTTCAGGAGGACGAGCACACCCATTTCGGCCCCCATCATGGCGAGGAACCAGGTGGAGCCGGTGACGACCACCAAGAACCAGAACGCATTGTAAAGGGCGTCGTAGAGGATCGTGCCGGCCCCGCCCGCGAGCGGGAGCGAGGGGAAGGCGGACCCGTAGACCCCGGGCAGGAGCACGAGGTCGAGCACCGCGCCCATGAACAGCTCGCCGACGAAGATGGCAGCGAGGAGGCCGAACGTCCAATCGGCGCGTAGCTGCCAGGCGAACCGCTCGTCGGAGCGGAACCCCTCCGGGGCGAGGACCGCCCAGAAGTAGACCACCATCTCGACCACGATCGACGCGGCGAGCCAGACCGGCGTGTGGTCGACGAGCCAGAGCAGCAACCCGGCCATCATCAGGGCGTAGGCGGCGAGGATCCGCAGCAGGTAGGTGCCGAGCGCGCTCGGGATCTCCCGATGGCGATAGATGTGCTCCATCACGTAGACGATCACGGCGATCATCCCGACGCTCCCGAGGGCGATCGACGCCGTCACCCACGCCGCCGAGCCGATCGCCGTCGGCGTCAGCAGCATGATGGCCGCTTGGACAGGGAGAATCGCTCGGAGCGGCGCCGACAGACGGGACCAGAGGAGCGCGGTCGCGATCCCCATCTCGAGCCCCATCGGGAAGACGAACCACGGCGAGACGACGACCGAGGCGACGAGCCCGGCCGACCCCCCGAGACCCCCGACGATCGTCGGCGTGGCGGTCGCGACCAGGAAGGCGTAGGCCATCATCCCCTCGCTCGCGAGCACGATGGCGACGGCGAGCGCGCGGTACCATGCGGAGAGCGCGTGGGGCCCCGCGAATCGGTCCGACGCGGAAGCGGGCCGCGACGCGCGGGAGCGGATCAGGGCGACGAACAGCAGCGCGACCGTCGCCGCCATCAGCGCTCCGGTCGCCGCGAGAGCCCCGACCGCCGACGACTCGGAGGGCGTGCGGGCGTAGACGATCGCCCCGACCCACATCTCGCCCATCATCGCGAGCAAGAACAGAGTCACCCACGCCTGGACGCGGGTTCTCGCCTCGACCGTCAGCCGGACGAGGTAGGCCGTCGGGACGGCCATGACGAGCGCGACGAGGCCGAGCAGGAGCTCTGTCAGATTCACGGAACGCTCGCCCCTGGGCCGATGTGGGTCCGAAACGACGAGGGGCCAAGGCGGTTGATGACCTCCCGGTTCTTACGGCCCCGGTAGTAGGTTGGTGGGGCCAACGCGACGGCGGGCCGACCGGGAGATGGCGCTACCCCGACGCGCCCGTTCCCGCCGAGGGCGACGCCGTCGGGGCTGTCGAGACCGTGGCAAGGGACACGAATGCCTCCGGCACCACAACGGCTCCAAAGAACACGGCGCTCTGGGCCACGACCCCCAGCGCGAACACCCACGAGCTTCCGTAGAGCGCCCAAACGAACAGGCCCACCCCCATCAGCGCGAAGGTTCCGACCACCCGGAGCGCGTACGCAGCGATGGGCCGGGCGAGCGGCTGACCGCGGTACTCGAGAAGGAGGAGATACCCCACGATCCCGGCCATGATCGCCGCCGACGCGACCGAGCTCCCGAGCCGCCAGGGGGTTCCCGCAAGAGCGGGGGGGGAGAACAGCATCACAGCGGCTTGGGCGAGCAGCAGCGGCAGCATCGGTCGGGGGAGGTTCCGACCGACCCACCAGGCCGCAAGCCCCATCTCGAGGGCCATCGGGAACAGGAACCAGGGCGAGGTCACGCTGAGGGCGAGCCAGCCAGCGTCGCCGGGGACCGAACCGGTCGCCGATGGTGCGATCGACCCCGCTAGCGTCGCGAACGTGCGGCCCATCAGCAGCTCGCCGAGCAGCACGAGACCGACGACCAGCGCGACGAGCGTGGCGGGGGAGGTGAGCGCGCGGCTCGCGGGAGTCCCCTCGGTGTCCGCGTTCCGGGCCGCTTCGCGGAGGACGAGCGCCACCACCGGGAACACGCTCGCGGACATGGCGAACCCGGCGACCCACAGCCCGAGAACCAACGACCGGGTCCCGGGATCTGAGGCGTAGACGAGCGCGCCGAGGAACATCGAGGCCATCATCGCGAGCAGGAAGACGACAAACGCGGCGGAGACGACCGTTCTCGACGACGCGCTCCAGCGGACGAGGGCGGCGATGACCACCGCCATCAGGGCGGCGATGGGCCATAGGAGCGGGGCCAGTTCCACGGACCGCCCGGAGTCGGCCGGAGTATGTGACCTTCGCGTGGTGTCGCCCTAGCCCGTCGAGCCGGTAGGCCCCGGAAGGCCCGATTCGAGGGTGGCAACGGTATAATCCCGGGCCGTTCCGACCCCGAGGGCTCCAATGGGCGTCGTCGTCGCCGTACCGAAGGAGCTCGCGCCAGGGGAGCGCCGGGTCGCAATCGTCCCAGAGGTCGTGGCGAAGCTCACCAAGGCGGGGACCGTCGTCCGAGTCGAATCGGGGGCAGGGGCGGCCGCGCACTATCCGGACGAGGCCTACCGGGCGGCGGGGGCGACGGTCGGGGACCGGGCCTCCACGCTTCGGGAGGCCGCGATCGTGCTCACGGTCCAGCCGGTCCCATCGGACCTCCGGACGCTGGCCGCCGGCACCATCGTCGTCGGGTTCCTGAATCCGGGGCGGGGCCTTGACGTCGCGGCGGCGCTCCGGGACAACCATCTTACCGGGTTCGCCGTCGAGCTGATCCCGAGGATCTCCCGCGCCCAGAGCATGGACGCTCTGAGCTCGCAGGCGACCGTCGCGGGATACCGCGCCGCGCTCCTCGGCGCGGAACAGACCTCGAAGTTCCTCCCGATGTTGACCACGGCCGCCGGGACGATCCGCCCCGCGAAGGTCCTGATCCTCGGGGCCGGCGTAGCCGGTCTGATGGCGATCGCCACCGCACGGCGGTTGGGCGGGGCCGTCGAGGCCTACGACGTCCGACGGGCGGCGGGCGAGCAGGTCCGCAGCCTCGGGGCGAAGTTTCTCGAGCTCGAGATCAACGCCGAGGGTCAAGGAGGCTACGCCCGCGAACTCACCGACGAGGAGAAGGCGCGCGAGCGGGAGATGGTCGCGAAGGCCGTCGCCGAAGCCGACGTCGTGATCACGACCGCGAACATCCCTGGACGGCCGGCGCCCCGTCTGGTCTCCGCCGAGATGGTCGGCCGGATGAAGCCCGGCGCGGTCATCGTCGACCTCGCGGCCGAGACCGGCGGCAATTGCGAGCTCACCAAGGCCGGCGTCGTTGTCGAGGTGAACGACGTGAAGGTCGTCGGGCCGCTGAACCTCCCGAGCGATCTCGCGTTCCACGCGAGTCAGATGTACGCGAAGAACCTCGCGTCGTTCCTCGGCCTCCTGATCGGACCGGACGGCGCCCTCGTCGCGAAGTTCGACGACGAGATCCTCAAGGCGAGCGCCCTCGTCGAAGCCGGCGAGGTCCGCCACGAGCCGACGCGCGCCGCCCTGGGGGCGCGCGCATGATCACGGTCGTCTGGGCCGCGCTCTACATCGCCATCCTCGCCGCCTTCACCGGCTACGAAGTGATCCGGCGCGTCCCGGTCCTCCTCCACACGCCGCTGATGAGTGGATCGAATTTCATTCACGGAATCGTGCTCGTCGGCGCGATGTTCGCGCTCGGCACCGCGACGACGCTCCCCGAGCAGGTCCTCGGGTTCGTCGCGGTCGTGATGGGCGCGATGAACGTCACGGGCGGCTACGTCGTCACCGAGCGGATCCTCGAGATCTTCGACAAATCGAAAGCGAAGAAGGGGCCGCCGTGACCGACCTCTCCGATGTGATCGAGGGGGTCTACCTCCTCACGGTCCTGTTCTTCATCCTCGGGCTCCAGCGCATGAGCTCGCCGTCGACGGCGCGCAGCGGGATCGTCGCCGCGGGCGTCGCGATGCTGATCGCGACGGTCGTCACGTTCCTCACGCCGGGACTCTCGAACCTGGTCTGGATCGCCGCCGGGATCGCCATCGGCGGCGCTCTCGGCTTCGTCGCGGCGAAGCGCGTCGCGATGACCGACATGCCGCAGATGGTCGCGATCTACAACGGCATGGGCGGCGGGGCCGCGGCCGGGATCGCGGTCGTCGAGCTCCTGATCGGCCCCCGATTCTCGACGACCGGCGGCCTCTCGGTCGCGGGAGGTCTGATCGGGGCCGTCTCGTTCTCGGGGAGCGTCATTGCGTTCCTGAAACTGCAGGGCTGGATGCGGCAGCGGCCGCTCACCTACCCGCTCCAGCAACCCACGAACTTGATCGTCCTCGGCGCCGCGATCGTGCTCGGCGCGCTCACCGTAGCCTACTCCGGGGCGTTCCTGCTGCCGTTCTTCCTCCTCGCCCTCGGCTTCGGCCTCCTGATGACGCTCCCGATCGGCGGCGCCGACATGCCGGTCGTTATCTCGCTCTACAACGCGCTCACCGGAATCGCCGTCGCGATGGACGGTTTCGCGCTCGGGAACTACGCGATGGTCGTCGCCGGGACTCTCGTCGGGGCCGCGGGCTCGCTCCTCACGCTCGTGATGGCGAGGGCGATGAACCGTTCGATCTCCAACGTGCTGTTCTCGGCGTTCGGCGCGACGGAAGAGACCGGCGTTGCCGTCCAAGGGACGATGAAGCCGATCGAGCCCGACGATGTCGCGATGATGCTCGCCTACGCCCAGAAAGTGATCATCGCCCCCGGGTATGGGATGGCGGTCGCGCAGGCCCAGCACAAGGTCAAGGAGCTGATGGACCAGCTCGAGGCGCGCGGGGTGACCGTGAAGTTTGGGATCCACCCCGTCGCGGGCCGGATGCCCGGCCACATGAACGTCCTACTTGCGGAGTCCGGCGTTCCGTACGACCGCCTGTTCGACCGCGAGGAGGTGAACCCGGAGTTCCCGACGGCCGATGTCGTCCTCGTGATCGGGGCGAACGACGTCGTCAACCCCGCCGCGCGGCGCGCGGGAAGCCCCCTCCAGGGCATGCCGATCCTCGACGTCGACCTGGCGAAGAACGTGGTCATCCTGAAGCGCGGTCAAGGCAAGGGATTCGCCGGCGTCGAGAACGAGCTGTTCTACAAGGAGAACGCCCGCATCCTCTACGGCGATGCACAGGAGACCGTCGGCAAGGTCATCCAGGCGCTGAAGCAGATCAAGGACTGATCGCGCCCGAATCGGAGCGCGGGATCGATCGGCCCTCCCCGTCGGGGAGGAAAAGGTTGGTAGGGGGGATCAGCAGCAGCCGCCGCCACCGCCCGCGCCGCAGCCGCACCCGCTCCCGACGGGAGCGCGGGGGGCCGTGGCGTTCGCGGGGACGATCGTGAAGCCGGTCGCTTCGAGCGCCTGGACGAAGTCGATCTTCGCCCCCTCGAGCTCGGGAGCGCTCGCGGGGTCGACCACGACCTGGAACCCGTCGACCGGGACCACCACGTCGCCGGCGCGCGGGCGGTCGAAGGCGAGCCCGAAGGTCGGTCCCGAAGCTTCCGCCTCGGCTCCGCCCCCGCAGCCACCCTCGCCGCACCCGCAGCCGCCGCCGCCCCCGCCCGCCTGGGCGAAGACACGGACCGCGGTGCCGGGCTTCTGCGACTTGATCAGTTCCCGTACCTGGGATTGAGCTTCCTTCGTGACATCCAACTTCAGCTGCATTCTTGGGGCCCTCCTAGACAGCCCCGAACCTTCGAGGGGTTCGGTGGTATTTAACGGGCCGTTCGGTCGTTCTCACGCCGAGAACGATTTCCCGCACGAGCACGTCTCTTTCGCGTTCGGGTTGAAGATCTTGAACCCCGACGCCTCGAGGCCCAGGAGGTAGTCGACCTTCAGTCCCTGGAGGAGCGGGGCGCTCGCCTTGTCGACGACGACCTTGACGTCCTCGTGACTCCAGGCGACCTCGTCGCCGGTCTCCTGTTGGTCGAAGGTCATGCCGTAGGTGAGGCCCGAGCAGCCTCCGCCCTGGACGAACAGGCGGAGCGCCTGCCCGGCCTTATTCTGTCGGAGCATGATCTTGCGGACCTGCTCCTCGGCGGCGGGGGTGACATCGACGCTGACCATCGTCCGTCCTCACCCCTTCAACCGGTCCCCGGCCGCTTAAGCGTTGCCGGGGATGGTGGCGTCGACGCCATAGCCTTCGCCGGAGGCTTTACCCGCCCGGCTTCGATTGCGCGACCGATGTGCCGTCTGTTCGGCCTGCTCGGGAATGGCGGAAGCCCGGCCGAGCCGTGGCTGATCGACACCGACCGCTCGCTCCTGAAGCAGGCGAACGTCCCGGGCACCGAGCGCCAATCCGACGGGTGGGGGGTGGGCTGGTACGACGACCGCGGGGGCCTACGGGTCGAGAAGGGAGTGGGCGGCGCGGCGTCCCCCGCCGAGGTCGACCGATTCCGCGCCGTCGCCCGCGCCGCGCGCGGACCGCTCGCGATCGGCCACCTCCGCAAGGCGAGCAACCCGATGGGCCTCACGAAAGAGCGACTGATCGGGTTCGAGAACAGCCAGCCGTTCGCGCAAGGGACGGTCTTGTTCGCCCACAATGGCTCGATCCCGTTCCCCCGGGAGACCCGGGCGTTCCTCGGCGAGTTCGAGCCGCTCGTGCGCGGCGTCAACGACAGCGAGGTCTTGTTCTGGCTGCTCCTCCGCCACCTCGACGCCACCCCGGACCCCGTGGCGGCGTTCACCCGAACGGTGACGGACCTTGGGCGGGTCTGGCGGGAGAAGCGATCGCCTCCTCGGGGGCCCTACTCGGGCCTGAACATCCTGCTCTCGCGGCGGCCCGACGAGCTGTGGGCGTTCTGCGCGTCGCTCGGGGAGCACGGCCCCGCGCTCCTCGACCGCGACCGTCCCTACTACCAGATGGCCTACCTCGCGGACTCAAAGCAGGTCGTCGTCGGGAGCGAGCCGTTCGACGGCACCCGGAAGGACTGGCGGAACCTCTCCAACGGGCACTACCTGCACGCCGAGGCGACCCACGGGCTCGTCACGGTGTCGACGGGAACCATCCCGGCTCCGGCGCCGGTCGCCCGGGCCGCTCGTTGAATCGGGCCCGGGCGGCTTTATCGGTGCCTCGGGCCATCCCCAGTCGTCGATGGTGGCCGTGCGTCTCGACGCGATGCTGAAGGAGTTCGTCCCCCGGCGGTCGGTGACGACGTCCGCCGGAACGGTTCGGGCGATGATCGAGGAGCTCGAGGAGAACTACCCCAAGATCCGGTTCCGGCTCCGCGACGAGACGGGTGCCCTCCGGCGCTACGTGAAGGTCTTCGTCAACGGCGACGAGGTCGACCGGACGACGGGGCTCGCGACACCGCTGGCGGGGAACGACACGGTCGACATCTTGCATTCGATCCAAGGAGGGTAACGGAACATGGCGAAAGGAACGGTGGCGGTCTGGGTGGGGACACGGAAAGGCGCCTATGGGCTCACGAGCGACGCGAAGCGTCGCAAGTGGACCGTCAAGGGGCCGGCACACGCGGGGAATGACGTGTTCCACGTGGCTGCCGACCCGAGGGACCCGAAGTACGTCTACGCGCTCGCCAACAACGGCTGGTTCGGCCCGCGGGTGTTCCGCTCGTCGAACTCGGGGGGCAAGTGGGCCGAGGTCGCCCCCCCGATGATGGCCGTCCTCAAGGACCGGGCCAAGAACGAGATGGGCGGGTCCGAGGCGGGTCCGATCGTCAACCTTTGGCACCTCACCTTCGGGCCCGAGAACGAGCCCGGGTCCCTCTTCCTCGGGATCGACCCCGCGATGATGTTCCGGTCCGACGACCGCGGCGCGAGCTGGGTCGGGTTGGATGGCCTCAACAAGCACCGGACCCGCGCGAAGTGGAACCCGGGCGCGGGCGGGATGTGCCTCCATTCGATCTTGATCGACCCGACCCGCCCGAAGCGGATGTACGCGGGAATCTCCGCGGCCGGAGTGTTCCGCAGCGACGACGGCGGCGAAACGTGGACCCCGAAGAACAAGGGCGTCCGCGTGAGCTTCCAGCCCGAGCAGAACCCCGAGGTGGGCCAGTGCGTCCACAAGATCGTGCTCGACCCGGCCGATCCGACGATCGTCTACCGACAGGACCACGACGGCATCCACGTCAGCCGCGACTCCGCCGACTCCTGGATCCGGGTCGGGAAGGTCCTCGACCACGACTTTGGGTTCGTGGTGACGGCGCCGAAGGAGATGCCGGGGGAGGCGTTCTTCGCCCCGCTCGAACCGATGTCGCGGTTGGGCACGGGCGGTCAACTCCAGGTCTACCGGTGGTCCGAACGGACGCGGAAGTTCACACCGACCGTGAAGGGCCGCCCGTTCCCCGGCGACCTCGGCACCCACCGGGACGCGATGGACTCCGACTGGCTGAATCCGTCCGGGATCTACCTGGGCACGACGACCGGCCAACTCCTCGTTTCCCCGGACGGCGCGAAGAGCTGGAACGAGGTCCCGTACCGGTTCCCCGGCATCCACTCGGTCACCGTCGCCCCGGCGGCGTAGGCCCGACCACCCCCGATGCCGGCAACGGCGTCGGGGGGCGCCTCACTCGAGTTGGTCAGCGGGCCGGACCTCGGGGGCGGATTCCTCCACCAGCTGACGGTCGAGCGGCTCGGCGCAGTCCAGAAGTTCATCTTCCACGCCCAGGAGGGCGGCATGGACGCGAACGGGCCCCCGAAGGGGAGCCCGGTGCCGTTCGGGTGGAGGCCCAGCTCCACGATGTGCCCGATCGGCGGACGCCTCTGTTGGCACCGCGAGTTCGCGGTTCCGCTCTCCGACGCGCTGCTGGTCCGGAACGCGTACAACCGGACGCGATTCGTGATGGAGGCCATGATCGCCCAGGAGTACGGCGGAATCCCCGTTCCGTTCGACGCGGCGTTCGAGACCGTCGCGGACGCGTTGAACGGCGCGGAACCGCGGATCCCCTGGTTCGTCGGGGGGCGGATGGCCCTCCGGGTCCAAGGTGCGAACGTCGAGCCGAGGGAGATTCAGCTCGGAACGACGCCCGAAGGCGTCGCGCGAATCGCCACCACGCTGCAGGAGTTCGCGACGGAGCCGGCGGCCCCGACCGAATGGGACGGCCGTCCCGTGCTCGCCGCCCGGGCGTTCGTCGGAACGCTCCGAGCCGGCGCGCGGGTCGGTTGGGCGATTCCCACCGACGAGCGGGAGTCTCACCGACTCTCGGAGTGGACGATCCTCTCCAATGGGGTGACGCCCGTCTCAATCGACTGGCACGGACGTCCCATTCCGGTCGCCCCTCCCGAGGCCACGCTCCTCGGCTTGACCGAGTTGGGCGGGACCGGGAGTCTCGAGGGACTCGAGTCCTGGCTCGTCGAGCGGCCCGCCGACCGACCCCTCCTCGAGCGACTCGTGCACGCCTCCACGCTGAGTGCGACGCAACGAACCGAGTTCCTCGGGCGTTACTGATCGCGAACTGGAGCGTGCGGGTCCAAGCCTAGCTTCATAGACGATGGGCACCGCCTCGCCGCCGATGGCGGCCGTCGTACCTCCCCTGCTCGAGCACCTCACCCCGCACGACCTCGTGACCTACTCGCGCTGCCCGCACGAGATGGAGCTGCACCACGCGGCCCAGGAGGCGGCGCGCCACGGTTCGCCGCTCACGCCGCGAACCCCCTCGGCGACCCGACCGGAGCACCATTCTCCGCTGTTCAGCCCCCCCGTCCACTCCGTCCAGGCGTTCGAGGGGCGGATCGACTTCGGTCCGCTCGACCGGCTGGTGTACATCGACGCGAAGGAGAGGGGTCTACCGGTCCTGTTCTCCCCCGAGCAAACCGAGCTCGATGGCCGGTTGGGACGACACGATGGCACGATCTTCGACGACGAATTGGGATTGGCCGGTCGTCCCGACCTCGTCGTGCGACGCGTCGACGGCGACCTCGTGCCGGTCGAGTACAAGGCGACGCACCTGTTCCACGACATCCACGGCCCGCACGGACGGGTGTTCGACACGATCCAGGCCATCGCCGAATGCCGCCTCGTCCACGCGGCGACCGGGCGCCGGCCTTCGCGCGGGATCGTCCTGTACGGCGATGCGACCGGAGACGGCCAGCGGGAAGGGTGGGTCGAGGTCGCGTACGGGGAGAGCGAGGAGCACTGGCTGCGCGCGGCGCTCGTCCAGATCCGGGCCGACTCCGTTCGCGCGCCCGTACCCGTGGACCGAAACTGTGCGGCGTGCGAGCCGAACCGCGACGGCCTGTGCCAGTACGCGGCGAGTCGCTACGACCCGTCGCTCCGCACCCCGGCGTCGGGCTGAGCTCCAGTCCCCGCACGCGCCGGAAGAAATAGGGGCGCGACCGTCGCGACCCGGAGCCGGTCGGCCGTGGGTTCGACGATTGCCGAGCGCGGCCGGGTCGCGGTCGTTTCGCACGGCTTCTTCCCGACGGTGGGGGGGAGCGAGCGCTACCACCTGTTCACGGCGCGGGCGCTGTCCGAGTTCGCCCGGGTCGAGGTGTTCACCTCGGCCCTCAACCTCCCCCCGGGAGCGGATCCGCCGGCGGGAGGGACCGCGCTGGGTCCGCTCGTGGTCCACTATCTTCCGTCGCGCTCCGCCAAGGGGGAGCGTCTGGTCCGCCCAATCTCGCTCTGGCGGGCGCTGCGGAGCTTCCGACCTCACGTGGTCTGGGGGAACCATCCGTCCCCGACGGCCGACCTGGGGGCGATCTTCGCGATCGCGACCCGCCGGCCGTGGGTCGCGACGTACCACGCCGACGTCGGTTCCGACCGATGGTGGAAACGACGCTACCTCGCGTGGGAGATGCGGCTGCTGCGGCGGGCCCGCCTCGTCCTCGTCACGAGCGAACGATACCGAGAGACACTCGCGGCCCGCGGCGTGCGGAGGGACCGGATCGTGGCCGTGGCCCCGGGTCCCTACATCGGGGATGGCTCGCTTCCGGCGGTCCCCCCCGCCGCGATCCGGACCGAGGCGCCGTTCCTGTTCGTCGGGGCGCTCGATGCCGCGCACGCCTACAAGCGCGTCGACCAGCTCCTCGCCGCCGTCGCCGACGTGATCCGCGCGGGCGTTCCCATCGAACTCGAGGTCGTCGGGGACGGCGACCGCCGGACGGAGTTCGAGCGTCAGGCCACAGAACTGGGAATCGCGAGCCGAGTGCGCTTCCTCGGCACGTTGTCCGATACGGAGCTCGCGGCGAAGTTCGCCCGGGCCCTCGCGCTTGTCATCGCGTCGCCCACCGAGACCGAGGGGTTCGGTTCCGTCGCCGTCGAGGCGATCCAGTACGGCTGCCCGGTCATCGTCAGTTCCCGCGTGGCGGTCGCGGACCTCCTGGGTCCCGCCGGCGCCGCCGCCCGGTTCGACCCCGAGCAACCGGCATCGCTCGCCGAGGCGATTCGGGCGCTTGCGACCGACCCGCAGCGACGCTCCGAGCTTTCCAACGCCGCGCGAGCCCTTGCCCCGTCGCTCGGCTGGGCGTCGGCCTTGCCGAAGATCACGGCCCCGGTCTGCCGGCTCCTGCCTGACGCGGCGGCCTCGGCGAGTCGGCGATGACCGAGGGGCCGATGGCCCCCACGCCGGGGCGCCCGCCCCTCTTCGGCCCGATCTCCGAGGGGCTCCGACGAGGGGTCCGATGGACAATCGTGCGGGCGCGGGCGCTCGCCACCGAGGAACGGTACCGGCGTCTGCGGCTCGTCCTCCTGGCGGGGCTGGCGGTGCGGCTCGTGCTGGCGCCGATCACCTCGTGGGGCGTCGACACGCCGTACTTCACGCTCAGCGCGGTCCGGATGCTCCAGACCGGAAGCCCGTACGGCGGCTACACGTTCTTCAACCCGCCCTTGGGTCCGGTGCTCGAACTCCCCGGCTTCGCGCTTCTCAGCCTGTTCGGCTCCCCGGAAGGATTCGTCCGCTGGTTTCCCGCCCTCGGACCCGTCGCCGTCCACACCCAGTCGGTGATCCCGTACCTTCCGACCCCGGCCGCGCTGCTCGCGCTCAAGCTCCCGTTGATCGCGAGCGACCTCGCGGTGGCGCTTCTTCTGTTCCACGCGGTTCAGCGAAGTTGGGGCGACCGCGTCGCAACGGCCGCGGCCGCGGCGTGGTTCCTGAATCCGCTCGTCATCTGGTCGACGGCCGTCCACGGCGAGGTCGACACCCTGGCGGCGTTGTTCGTCCTCGCGGCGCTGCTCGCCCTCGAGCGCCGCTCGGCGGTCCTGACCGGGGTCTTCCTGGGGCTCGGGACCTTCGCGAAGCTCTACCCGGTCCTGCTCGTTCCTCTCGCCGCGGCCGTGCTCGCGCTCGATGCCGCGCGCGGAAGTCCCATGCGCACCCGATGGGTTCCGCTCGCACGCCTGTCCGCCGGCCTGGCGCTGTCCGTCGTCCCCTTCCTGCCGCTCCTTTCGGGGTTCGCGGTGGTGATCGCCCACCAGTCCGGGAACGTGAACTTCGGCGGCCTCACCGTCCTGATCGTCTTCAACCCGAACATTACGTCGATCGCGCGCTTGTGGCCGCCCGGGACGGCGAGCGCGCTCGTCGCGGTCCTGGAGGCGACGGCGGTCGTCGGCGTCGCTCTCTCGGTCGGCGCGCTCGCCGTTCGCTTCGCCCGCAGCCCCCCGGGTCGCATCGAGCTCCCCGATCTCGCCCTGCTCTCCCTGGGGGCGGTGGCGGGAAGTTTGCTCGCCATCCTCACCACGCAGCCGGAAAACATCGTGGCCGTGCTCGTGCCGTTGGCCCTGGCGGCCCCGGTCATCGGACGCTACGGTGCGCGCGCGTACTGGACGGTCTCGCTCGCCGCGTGGGCGCAATATCTGACGCTGCTCACGCCGCTCGCGTTCTTCTACCCGCTCTTCGTCGCCATCGGCCCGGGCGCCGTCGGCTGGGCGAACCGGTGGGTCGTCGCCTACGCCCTGAACCAGGGGCCGGTCCCCGCGGGGGCGTTCTGGATCCTCCTCGGCGTCGTGGGAGGTGGCGCGCTGATCGGGACGTGGATTCTCGCCGCGGCCAAGACGGCGCGGCGCTTCCTCCTCCAAGGCCCCTCCGCCGCGGGGGCAGATCCCGGCCTGACCGCGGCCGTCGTCCGGCGGGTCTCGGTTCCTGCCGCGTCCATGCGGCGAATGCGCCGCCCGAGTTCGGCGACCGTTGTGGTCACCCTGGTCCTGATCGCCATGACGGTGGAAACGGGGGTCGCGACCGTCCTGCTCGCGCCTCCCCCGCCCGCGCTTCGCGTGTCGGTCGAAGAGGTCGTCGCAGGGCCGGGCTCGGTCGCGACGACCGTTCGGCTCTCGACGGGAGTCACCCCCGTGGCGGTCCACGTGGGCGTGGTTCCGGGCTTCGCGGTCGCCCGCGGTCCGGTGCGGGTGTTCGCCGACCCCGCGTACCCCGACGCGAACGGCTCGTACACCGCGACGCACGAGATCGCCGAACGGGTCGGCCTCGCGCTCGGGGAAGCCGGGATCCCCGACCCGATCTCCTTCGTCGACGGCGCCGGGCTCGCAACCGCCCTAGCGTCGAACGACAGCGGGACGGTCGTCGTCCTCGGCGGCACCGTGCCCGACTCGGTGCTGTCCCTCTCGAACACCACGCTCGCGAACTGGATCACCGCGGGAGGCACGCTGGTGTGGGCGGGAGGGCCTCTCGGGGGGACCGCCGGGCACCCGTCGCCATCGGGGTTCGTTTGGAGTTCACTGGGGTGGAACGGCCAGCTCGCGCTTGCCCACTTCCCGTTGAGCGACCCGGGAGCGCCGGGGCCGTTGCTCGGGACCACCGAGGGCGCCATCGGAGCCGCGCTCGGCATCCGGTACAACGCCACGACGACCGGCGCGAACACGACGGGAGTCGCCGCGCACGGGGGGACCGACCTCGGCGTGGACTCGGCCCGCGGGGCGTCCGGATCGGCCCCCCGAAGTTCGCTCGTCTACCAGCCCGTCGGACATGGGGGCGTGTTCTTCTTCGGGGGTTCCCTCTGGGCCTCGAAGCATCCCCAACTCGTGGTGCCCGCCGCCACGCTCTCGCTGAGCGACGACCTCGCTCTGCTGCTGGCGACCGGCTACCGACCCGTCGCGGGTCCGTCCGCGCACGATGACCTCACGCTCGCGGCGTTCCAGAGCACGACGCTCACGCTGACGGTCACGGGCCGAGCGTCCGGTTCCGGCTTGCTCGCCATCGTCACTGCGCCCGACCTGCCGACGTATCTCGCGATCTGGTCGGAGCCCGTCGGAGCGGCTCCGTAGGGCGCGCCGGTCCTACGACCCCAAGCGGCGAGCGCGGCGGAGGATCCGGCGCAGCGGCGCGACGCCCAAGATGGCGAGGAACGCCGCGGGGACGGCGACGAGGATCGAGCCGGCGAGGCCGGCCTCGGCCGAGGCGACGAGGCCCGGGATCGAGATCCCGATCGTCGAGGTTCCGGGAGCCGCGACGTATCCGCACGCCCAGCCGTCGACCACGAACGGCACCGCCGCGACCCCGCTCCCGGAGGCGCGCCAGGGCACGTCGCACGAAACGAGGTGGACGAGGACCGAGGGGGCCATCGCGGCCGCAAACGTGGCGCCGAGCTGCGGGCCTCCGACGTTCCCGGAAACGGAGACCGGCTTCGCCGACGTCGCGCAAGTCCATTCGCCCGGCATCGGGGTGGCACATCCCGCGAGCAGAGATCCGGCCGACGGCGTCAGGATCAGCTGGTCGAGGAGCACGGACCGCGCCGCGCCATAGATCGTGACCTTGACGATCCCCGGGCCGACCGAAAGGTTCGACGCGCCTTCGGACCACGCGGGCGCGGTGCTGTCGAAGGAGACGAGAGTGTGCTGCGTGCACGGCTCGAGCGAGCTGTCGGTGAGCGACGTCCCGGGACAAGCGGATACGTAGACCGACCCCGAGCCCGACGCCCGCGCGAGGACGCCGACGCTCGCGGCCTCGGGGAGGTAGAACGTCGTGGTGAACGCTCCGTCCGGGTTGACGACGCTCCCCCATCCCTCGGCCGCGAGTCCTCCGGTGCCGACCCTCGTCCAGGTCCCGTAGCCGGTCCCGGCGTCGCCCTTCACCCAGAGGACCGGGGGGTTGGTAACCGCCGCCCCGTTCGACGCGAGCCAGTGGCCGGTCGCGTTGAGCGCGGACGAAAGCGCGCCCGGGGGGACGACCGCGACCGCCGAGATGGAGGTCCATCCGCTTCCGACGTGCCAGAACGCAGCGGAGGACGCGTTTCCGAGCAGGGCAACAGGCGTCCAGTGGAATCCGGACGGAAACGCAGCAAAGGCGTTGATCGTCACGGGTGGCCGCGACCCCAGGTCGGCCTGCAGGCTCCCCTCGGAGGGACCGTAGAACATGTCGGCCCACACTTCGGACCGCGGTCCCCCGACGGTCGGCAACGGCACGGTGAGTGGCAGGAGTTCGTTGTTCGTGGTCCCGAAGCCGAGGAGGGAGGCGAGGGGTCGGCCGTTCTCGAGGTCGTAGTGTTGCTCCCACGGAGTCCAATGGCCCGGCGGAGGCAGGCCGCCCGCGCCGAACCCGGCCCAGACGATCGGTTCGGTCGGGACGACCGAGCCCGCCGGAAGTTGGGAGAACTCCTCGTCCAGGATCCCCTCCGGAGTTTCGATGTACGGCGCTGAACTGTTGGAGGCCGAGAGGTTTCCGGACAGCGTGCCGGAGTCGAGCACGAACGGCGTCGACCGTACCCAGGCATCGCCGTTGGGGAGGTAGGCCGCGTCGAGGAGGAACTCGCGGTCGGCGAGGGCGAGCGTGGGTTCGTTCTGGAGGCTCACCGGGCCTGCCGTCGAGTTCCCGGTCGAGTAGATGCGGGTCTGCTCGTTCGTGACGCTCGGGCCGAGGTCGACCTGCGTGTCGAGGGCGAGCGACAACGCGTAGGGGTTGTCCCAGTCGTACGGACCGAACGCCGGGGACTGCATCGCCGCGCGGTCCACGACCCAGGACGTGGCGTCCATCAGCCCGAACAGGCTCGCGCCGTGATCCGTGGCATTGGCGTACATGGCGGTATACGCCCACGTCGCCGTCTGGGTGGCGAGATTCAGGGGCTCGATCCCGGGGGGCCCGGGGATGTAGATCGCGCTTCCGGGAGGGTAGACGGCGAGCGGGTTCGCCGGCGACTGGCCCTTTCCGACGTACTCGGTCGGATCTGGGGGGAACAGCGCGACCCGCCCGAGCGGCGGGACGCTACCATCGAGCGAGTTCGCCGTCGCGAGGGCTCCCGGAGCGTCGGGAACATGGGCGACCCGACCGCCGAAGTTGCCGGTCGCGAAGGGGGCGGCGCTGACCACGACGACCGCAATGGCGGCGAAGACCGCGACGCGGGCGACCCGGTGCCCGGCCCTCCGCCACCGGAGGATCCGGCCCGGGGAAGATTCCGAGACGGACGTGTGGCCCGCCCGCCACCATCCTTGCAACGCGCTCCCCAGCAGCAGCGCGAGGCACGGGGTGAGGACGACGTCGAACTTGGCCGGGTCGTCATTGACGGCGAAGGCCGGGACGTTGTGGAGCAGGAACAAGTACAATCCCCCGGGCAGGATCGTCCCGGTCGAGAGGACGATCAGGACGAGCGCGACCAGGACGAGGGTGTCGGTCTCCGCCCGCCGATGGTAGGCGTGCCAAAACAGGACGGCAAGGAAGACGAGGGAGAGGGCGTAGCTCACCACGATGCCGAGCGCGAACCCGTCGGCTCGTCCCCAGGTCGAGGTCCACTGTTGGCCCCAGTAGACGTTCGAGGCAAACAGCGTCCACTGCCGGATCGCGCCCTGCGTGTAGGTCAGGATCCCGAGCGAGGTCGCGGTGCTGGTGGAGAGCTGCTGGCTCCCCCCGCCGAAGGTCACCGCTGAGACGAGCCAGGCGAGGTTCGCGCCGACCGCGACGACGACGGCGCCCAGGAGGCCGCCCAGCCGGCGCGCGGCGACGCGGAGGCGCGCCCCCCATCGCTCCGGGGACGGACGGACGAGGGTCCGGAACGCGGCCGCGGCGAACCCGACGAGCCAGACAATCCCGACCAGGTAGAACATGTGGTACTCGAGGAGTCCCACGACCCCCCAGAGCCCCCCGAGCACGACCGCGTGGCGAACTCCGACGGCGTGCGACGTCGCCTCGCTCAGGAGGACGAGGAACGGGGGGACGAACATCGCCGCGGCCAGGATGATCTCGTGGCCGGCGACGGAGCGGTCGAAGACGGCCGGGCTCAGCATCGAGGCGAGGCCGGCCACGATCGCCCACGGGGGCGCGACGCCCATCCGTCGCGCGGACAGGTACAGGGAGAGTCCGAGTCCAGCTTCCACCGCGACCAGCGTCGCGAGCATCCCGGTCCCCAGCGAACCGAACAGGAGCGAGAACGCGCCGACGATGGTGAGGAGGATCAGATTGTTCGGGAAGAACGGATTGAACCCGAACACAATTGTGCCCGAGTTCCACGGTCCGGAGAAGGCAGCGAGATAATACCGGAGGTCGGCGGGCGTGGTGGGCGTGACGAAATCCCCGTCGTAGAACCGGCCCCCGAAGGGGAGGAACAGTCGGTGGAACGCGAGGACGGATCCCAGAAGGAACAGGCCCACGACCGTCGCGGCTCGGGTACGAGGTGAAGCGAGGAGCCGGCTCGGGATCGTGACCCACTCGACCGGTTTCACGACGAGCCCGCCTCCCTGGACCGTGGTCGCTGAGCGCGAGGACGCGGGCGCCGCGGCTTAAACCGACGGCCTCGAGTGGGCGGCGGCGCCCTCAGCGGTCCCATGCGGCGAGCGTCCCTCTCTAGAACCGGCGACAACGCTCGCCCGAGAACCCGCGGCGCGCGCCGGAAGGGAGGCGCGAGTCGTCCCGCCTAGATCGTGCTCTCGGCTTCCGCACCGAGGTCGCCGGCGAAGCCGGCGAAGTCCCGCTGCCGGGCCGCGATCGCCGAGGTGTAGATGTCCGCGGTCCGGTCGACGAGGTCGTCCCAGCGCCGGACGCCGCCGACGACGGCCACGCGGGGCGGCCGCGGCACAAACCGTCCCTCGGCCACGCTTCGGAGCGTCTCAGCGAGTTCGGAGACGTCTCCCGGCCGGATCACCCGACTCTTCGCGTAGCCGTTGAGTTGAGCGACGAGGGTCGGGAGGTCCGTCACCACGACCGGGCGGTCAGCACCCATCGCCGTTGCGAGAGTTCCGCTTGCCCCGGCCGTTTTCAGGTACGGGAGGACCACGAGGGAGCTCTGGGCGAACAGGCGGGCGGTCGCCGCGTCGTCGACGTAGCCCGGAAATTCGACGTCGCTGGGGCCGAGCCCGAGCTGGCGGGCGCGGTCCCGCAGCTCCGCCGCATAGTCGACCGTCAGGCGGGGGTGGTTGTCGCCGGCGATCACGAGGCGAAGGAACTTGTCCGGGACCGTGGCTCGGGCCCGCGCAAAGGCGGTGAGGAGCGTCTCGACTCCCTTGTACGGAGCCAAGAATCCATAGTAGAGGATCGTCGGGGCCGGTGCCGGCTCGTGGGCGACGACGCTCCCGTTGTTGGGGGCGGGGTACCCGGGAAATTCCGTGATCGCGACCTTGCCGCTCGGCACGCCGTAGTCGTTCTCCAGAGTGGCCGCGGCGGTGGCCCCGTGGACCACGATCCGGTCGGCCACTCGGGTCAGGAACTTCAGGATCGCACCGACGGCCATCCGAGCGAACCAGGGCGAGGCACGGACGTGGTACATCAGGAGGGTCTCGCGGGTGAGGTCGCGCTTCGGCAGGACGTCGTGCAGCGTGACGACGACCGGTCGGCTGCGGGCCAAACGACCGAGGGCCACGAGGGCGATCGCCCCCGGCACCATCCCCCCGAACATCGTGAAGGAGTAGCTCACGTGGACGACCTCCGCGGGGTCGTCGCGCGCCGCGAGGTACATGCGCCGCATCCCGCCGAGGTCGCGCGTCCAGACCTGTTCGACCTCGACGTTCGGAGGGGGAGGGGGAATCGCGCCCTCCGCGGGCAGGTGCTCGGCGAGGACCCGGACCTCGAACCCCCGGGCGGCGCACTGCGCGGCGAACACGGCGGCGTATTCCGCGAGTCCGGTGCGCGACGGAGGATACGGGGAGATGAGCAGGATCCGACGGCCTGTGTGGGGCCGACTATGGATGGGCAACAGCGGAGGTGTCATGCGGCGGCTCGAACGGATCGATTTGCCCCGAAAAGCGCCGGCCTAACGGCGCCTCGGGGGGCTAGTTGGTCGAAGACGGCGGGAACGGTCGTAGGGGGACACCACGACGAATCACCCGGTTCAGCCTACTAAACCCTGATGGTACATCGCTCGAAAGAATGCGACTCCATGCCACGCCTCGCGCGGCGGGGCCGGAGCCCCTCGGCGAGCTGGCTTACGCCGGCTGGGCGGGCGCGCCGAGGTCGCCCGCGGAGGGGTTAAATAATCCGGTAGTGGTCGGACCGCCCTCGCCCGCATTGCGCGGGCGATTATGCACCCGTCAAGGCCACGCCTTGCCGGGGAAGGGCGAGGGTACCCCGTCCCCTGGACGGCCGGACCGATGACGCCAATCACACGCGTTCTGGACGCTTGTCAAGTGCAATTAGTGTAGCTGACTCCTGTCAGTTGAGGAATAGCTGGGCTCAGGCGCCGACGAAGGTCGTGCCAAGCTGCGATAAGCGGTGGGTAGGCGCAAGGAACCTGCGATCCACCGATTACCGAATCGGAACTCCGATCCCGCAAGGGATATTCCGAAAGGAAAGGGAACCCCCCGAAGTAAAGCATTCTAGTAGGGGGAGGACAAGAAATCAAACGAGATGCCGCTAGTAAAGGCGATCGAAAACGGCAGAGGACAAACCGAATCCCCGCCCGGCAAGGGTGGGGAGATGTGGAGTAGTGGACCTCCGTACTTGCTGGCTTCGGCAGTCAAACGTGCCTGGAACGGCGGACCGTAGAGGGTGAAAGTCCCGTAGGCGACCCGAAGAGGCGAGATTGGAGGTATCCTGAGTACCGTGCGTTGGATATCGCGCGGGAAGCTGGGAGGTACAGTCTTCCGATCCTAAATACGTCCCGAGACCGATAGTGCATTAGTAGTGCGAACGAACGCTGAAAAGTACCTCGGAAGGGAGGTGAAAAGAGCTTGAAATCAACTGACGATAAGCCGCATGTGGCCCCCAAGGAACGAAGCGACCGCAAGGTCGTGGACACAGGGTCCATGCGTCCGTTTTGAATAACGGGCCAGGGAGTTTCGATCTGTGGCGAGGCCAAGCTCCTCAACGAGCTGAGCCGAAGGGAAACCGACAGTCCGCAGCGCCGTAAGGCGTAAGGGACGGGGTGCGCTCGCCCGAAGTCACAGGTGGAAGACCCGAAGCCAATCGATCTAAGCGTGGGTAGGTTGAAGCCTGTCGAAAGATAGGTGGAGGACCGAACCGGTGTTGACGTGCAAATCACTCGGATGACCTGTGCTTAGGGGTGAAAGGCCAATCTAGACTGGGAATGGCTGGTTCCTCCTGAAACTACTCGCAGGTAGGTCTCGGCCGAGCTAGCGCGGGATGTAGAGCACCGATTACGGGAAGCGGGACCGAAAGGTCTCGGCCTGTTGTCGAACTCCGAAGTTCCGTGCAGCGTAGACGCCGGGAGTGAGCGCTGCAGGGGTAAGCCCGCAGTACGAAAGGGAATGCAACCCAGCCTCGCATTAAGGGCCCCAAGTGCCGGTTCAGTGTCATGCAAAGGGCGTCCGTGTTCGAAGACAACTGGGAGGTGGGCTCAGAAGCAGCCATCCTTCAAAGAGTGCGTAACAGCTCACCAGTCGAGGGCATGGGCACCGAAAATGGACGGGGCTAAACCGGCCCCCGATATGCGAGCGTGCCGCCGTAGCGGTAATCGTGTAAGGAGGCGTGGTGCTCGGGTAGAAGTAGGGGCGTAAGTTCCTATGGACCGGGTTCCATCGAAAATCCTGGGAGGAGTAGCAGCAAAGACGGGTGAGAATCCCGTCCGCCGTAGGGGCCAGGGTTCCACGACAACGTTTATCCGTCGTGGGTTAGTCGATCCTAAGTGAGTCCTTAATCGGCACTCGCGAATGGAAACACGGTTAATATTCCGTGACCCGCAGGTCAAAGCGTCCTCGAGGAAGCCAGCCGCTAGGGAGGGTGGGCATACGCCAGCCTATCTGACCCCAGTCGCCCCGGGAAGTACCGTCATGGTGAGAACCGGGGGAATGGGTAGAGGGACTCCGCAAGGAGTCTCCTTCCGATGCGGGTGGCCCGTGAAAAGTCGAGGATGGCAACTGTGGATCGTACCGAGAACTGACACAGGTGCCCCTGGGTGAGAAGCCCAAGGCGTGTCGGC
>JAKIWI010000004.1:195107-252421 GCA_022750115.1 Thermoplasmata archaeon | reverse complement strand
GGGTCCGAGGCTCCGGAGGCCTCTGTGATGTCCAAGCTATACTACGGGCCCATCGGGGACGTCGCCGACCAACTTCGGGCGGGTATTGGCTTTTCGCCGGTCGCACGACGTTCTCGGGCGCGCCGTTAGCTTCCCGGCACCCACCCACCGTGCGTCGAGCAAGTTCGCCGTGGCAGGCCGGTTCGTGGAACCCCTGCCAGGATGTTCGAACGGGTCCGCGATGACGGATGCGGGAAGCTCGATCTCGAACCGTTCCACCCTCTCGCGGGTTCGTTTATGAACCCCGGGGCGGCTCTCCCGCCGATGAGCGATCATCTCCCCGCACAGAGCTTGGATGTCGCCGGCGGCCGGCTCACCTACGAAGTCGCCGGTCGGGGGCTGCCGATCGTCCTCCTCCACGAGGGGATCGCCGACCGACGCATGTGGGATCGCGAGTTCTCGCACTTGGCGCGCGACCATCGCGTCGCGCGCTACGACTTCCGAGGGTACGGTGGCTCCGCACCCGCGACATCCGCGTATTCGCCCGTGCGGGACCTCGTCGCCTTGCTCGACCACCTTGACATGGCCCGTCCGCTGATCGTCGGTCCCAGCATGGGGGGGAAGGTCGCCATCGACCTGAGCCTCGCGGACCCGGAACGTGTGGGGGCGTTGCTTCTCGTCGCCCCGGCCTACTCGGGCATGGACTACGACCACGTCCCTGGCGGGAAAGCGACGTTCGAACGCGACGAACGGCTCTCCAAGGCGGCGGCCGACGCCTGGGCCGCCCGAGATCTCGAGGGAGCGACCGAGCACCTCCGGCAGCTGTGGGCCTCGTCGCTCGCGGGGTCCGCACTAGAACTATTCCGGACGATGGTCCGGGAGAATGCGAAAGAGATCTTCGAGGAGAGTTCCGGCCGACACGAAACAAGGGACGGGGCGCCCGCGGCCGCTCGGCTCGGTGAGATTCGGGTCCCGACCCGGATCCTGGTCGGAGACCGAGACAACCCAGCGATGCCGCACCTCGCCAACTTCCTAGGGCGGGGAATCGCCGGTGCCCAAGTGCAGCTCGTCCCGGGTGCGGACCACCTGCTCAACCTTTCCCGACCGGACGTCTTCGACACCGCGCTCCATGGCTTCGTCGAGAGTCTCCCGGACCTTCGCCCATAGTCCCGGAGGGTTTCGCCATGGCCGGTAACTCGAGCGCGCCTCCCGCCGCCGGGAGAGGTGCTCCGCCGCGGCCACCCAAGCGTCTGGGCCCAGGTCGAGCTCACGCCCTGACCTCCAAACCGCTGGCCCCGGACACCTGGCCCGCGTTCGCGCGACTCGTCGAGAAGCACAACGGAATCTTTGGCGGGTGCTGGTGCATCTCATTCCATCTCGGGCCGGGGGAAGGGAAGCGCACTCCCGCCGAGTACCGAGCGATGAAGGAGACGCGCGTCCGGGAAGGGCGGGCTCATGCGGCCCTCGTCTTCGACGGTCCGACGGCCGTCGGTTGGTGCCAGTTCGGTCCCACCGGGGAACTTCCGAACATTCGGAGCCGCACCGCGTACGAAGAGGGCGTCAGCGACCTTCCGGATTGGCGCATCACCTGCTTCTTCATCGACCGGGAGCGCCGGGGGGACGGGATCGCCACGTTCGCCCTTCGCGAGGCACTCGGGGAGATCGCCCGACTCGGAGGGGGGACGGTCGAGGCGTACCCCGAGGACGTGGCGGGCCGGAAGGTCTCGCGTTCGTTCCTCTGCAGTGGGACCCTTGGGATGTTCGAGAAGGCGGGATTCGTCCGGTCCCGCAAGATCGCGATGCATCGGTGGGTCGTCGCCCGCAGGATCCGCCCCAATCGGCCGAAGCGTGCGGAGCCGAGCGGAACCGCGGGATGACGCCGGGTGGACCCTGCGCCGGGTCCGCGACTCGCCCGTCCCACGCTCCCTCCGCACCGCGCCCCCCTCCCCGACCCGAGCCCGACGGAATCTCAGCCGCCGGTCGGCGCGAGGCCACTAGGGCACGTTTAAGTAGGGAAACCCAGAAATTGAACGAATGCCCTCGAAGAACGGGGGTGCAGGCAAACATGAGCACGAAGCAGAACGCCGGGATTCGACTGCAGCCGTTGACGAAGGCCCAAACGCGCCCGGTCCCGACCCCCGTCCGTCGGTAGGCCGTCGCCCCGATCGCCTCCTTCGGTCTCAGGTCTTCCGATTGTCCCGGCCTGGGACCGAAACGCTCCCCCCGCTCTCGGCCGCCCCAGGGGCGGGCGGGGCCGGGGGTTGAATTAGGCGCCCCATCTTTCACCATCTCTGGTGCTTCGTCCTCGAACCAAACGCTCGCTGAGTCCCTTCCGGCTCGCGAACGGCGACATCCTCCTGGCGCGGGACGTGTTCGGCCTCGGACAGCGGATCCCATCCGACGGGTCGGACGCGCTCTGGCGCCTCCTCCGCCTGATGGACGGAACGAGGGATCTGCCCGCCCTCTCGAGGGGTGTTCGGAGATTCCACCCGGGCTGGGATGAGCGGACCACCCGGCGCGCCGTCGCTCGGCTCGAGCGCCTGGGAGTGATCGAAGAGGGCGGCGGTTCCTCGGGCGTCGGTTTGCCCGACGCAGAGGCCGACCGGTATTCCCGGAATCTCGATTTCTTCTCACTCGTCACGCTCGGATCGTCCGTTTCCGCGGTCGAACTCCAGCGGCGTCTCCGGGCCGCCCGCGTCACGATCCTCGGGGTGGGAGCCATCGGTTCGGCGACCGCGGTGAGCTTGGCGGCGGCGGGGGTCGGCCACCTCCGCCTCCTCGACTCCGACCGGGTGGAAGTGTCGAACCTGAACCGCCAGACCCTCTACCGGTCGAGCGACGTCGGACGGTGGAAAGTCGATGCGGCCGCGGAGCACCTGAAGGCGATCAACCCGCATCTTCGGGTGACGAAGGCGCGCCGGGAGGTCCTTTCGCCGCGCGAACTTGGACCGCTCCTGGAGGGATGCGACCTATTCGTCCTCGGCGCCGACCGCCCGCACCAGATCCTCCTCTGGACCAACGACGCCGCCGTGAAGCACGGGACCCCGTGGCTCGACAACAGCTACTCCGGTCCACGGTGCTCCATCGCGCTGTTCGTGCCGGGACGGACTCCCTGCCTCCGTTGCCTCCAGCACGAGCTGGAGCGGCGACAGCGCCGCGAGAAGGTCTTCGAGGGCACGGCCCTGTTCCCCGAACCGGCCGGGAACGCCGTCATCGCCCCGACGGCCGGGATCGCCGGCCATCTCGGCGCGCTCCGGGCCTTCTACTTCCTCGCCGGGCTCCGGCCGCAGGACGACGGAGTCCTGGTGCAACTGAACCTCTGGACCGCCGGCGAGACGCACGTCGTCCGACCGCGGTTCTGGCCGGAGTGTCCGGCGTGCGGACGCGGACGCCGCGCAGCGTAACGACCGCGCTCGATGGGCGACCCGAGGGGTCGCTCCGCGTGCAACGGTGGGTCCATGACGGGGGGGCGTCCTGATGAGGCCCATGGTCCCGGGGGAGCCGCTCCCGCCGACCGCTCTGCAGCCGGGCCGACCGACCTGGACCCGGGACCTCGGATACTTTCTCGGCGGGAACACGGCGAGCTGGGCGGGGCTCGGCCTCGCCGACGTGCTGCTCGTCTGGCTCGTCTTCTCCGCGACCGGTTCGACCCTCGCCGTGGCCGCTGTCGGCCTCGCGCAGACGGTCCCGCCGATCGCCGCCGGCTACTTCGGCGGCGCCCTCGCCGACCGCTACAACCGCCGGCGACTCTTGGTCGTCACCGCCGTCGCTCAGGCCGTCATCCTCGGCCTCGTCCCCCTCACGCTCCGTCTCCTCGGATTTCAACTCGGGATCGTCCTGGCGCTCGCCCTCGCGTTTGAGACGGCGACCGTGATCTTCGGGCTGGTGACCACGGTGTTCCTACCGGGGATGGTCCCGTCGGGCGGGATCGAGGGGGCCAACGCCGTGACCCAGGCGTTCTCGTCGGTCTCCTGGGCGGCGGGGGCCGCGGTGGCCGCCGGACTGTTGGCCACCCTCGGCACCTCGGAGAGCTTTGCGCTGGACTTCCTCGTCTTCGCCGTCGGGGCCATTCTGGTCGCGTTGATCGCGGGCCGGCCCGCCGCCCGCCCCGCGCCGCCTCCCGCGGCGCGGAGCTTCCGGGACGACTTCGTCGATGGACTCCGCTTCCTCCGAGGTCACGCGTGGCTGCTGCGGTTCACCGCCGTGGCGGTCGCCGCCGGATTCTTTGTGACGATGTTCTCCCCGTACCTCGTCGTGTTCACCGTCCAGGCGTTGGGGCTCCCCGCGAGCTTCTTCGGCTACCTGGCCGGGGGCTACAGCGCCGGATTCCTCGTCGGCTCGTTGCTCACCGGGCGATTCCGCCTTCTCGAGCACTTCGGCCTGGTCCTCGGGCTGTCGCTCGTGGGGAGCGGGGGGCTCCTCGGGCTCCTCGTCGTCGCCCCCAACCTCCCGTTCGCCCTGGTCGCCTTCGCCCTGATGGGCATCCTGATGGGAATCGTCCTGACCGGCTCGATCACGCTGGTCCAACGGGTGGTCCCGTCGGAGTTGCTCGGCCGCTACCTGGGGCTCCAGGAGACCGTCGTCTGGGTCGTCGCGCCGGTCGGGGTCGTGACGGGGGGCCTCCTCATCGCGGCATACGGGGCGCGGTCGGGATTCGCACTCGCGGCCCTCGGGCTCGCGGTCGTGGGGCTCGTGACGGTCGCTTCGCCGTCGCTCCGGTCGATCGGCTCGGGTCCGTCCTCGGGGGGGAACGGCGGACTCCCCGCGCCGGAACACCGAGGCTCCGCCCGCTAGTCGAACTCCACGACCGGCGGTCCGAGTCGTTGGCCGAGGAGTCGCCCCTCCTCGATCAGGTCCGGGCGTAGGCGAGCGAGCCCGTCCCGGACGAGCCGCACCAACCGCTCGCGGGCCGGATCGACCGCGTGGCGCGCGAGCTCGAGCTCGGCGGTTCGGAGCTCGACCTCCATCTGGTCGGGGAGGAGGTGGCGTCCGGCATAGATCTCTCCCGCGACGGTGAAGGCGCGTTCCGCTTCGTCCAGCTTCCCCCGGGCGAGCGCGACGCGGCCCTCGGTCAGCGCCGCCCGCGCGGCCCCGAGAGCGTCCTCGACGCGCTCGAACAGGACCTTGGCCAGCCGAACCTCCGTCGCGGCTTCCACGGTGCGGCCGAGGCTGAACTCGAGGTCGGCCAGGTTCAGGTGCGCCCACCCCGCGCGGCGGAGGTCGTTCGCGGTCTCGGAGAACTGGACGCATTGGGCGAGGGCGGCCCGCGCCTCGTCGCTCCGTCCGAGCGCGCTCAGCTCGACGCCGAGGCACAAGCTCCCGAGCGCGGCCTCCGCCGAGTCCCCGAGGTCGAGGAGCCGGTCGATCGCATCGCGATACTCGCTGAGCGCCTCCGGTTCGCGCCCCGGGATCATCGAGATGACGGTCGCTCGCCGGATCTGCTGGGCCGCGATCTCCCGAGGTTCCCCTTCCTCCAGCGCCACGGCGAGCGCCGCATCGTGGGACTCGAGGGCCTCGGTGTAGTTCCCGCGGTAGTAGTGGATCTCCCCCTGCAGCCGGTACGCGAGGCGCGGAATGTCCCCCCGGTCGAGCCCGCGCAAGTTGGCCGGCATCTCCTGCAGCGACTGCTCCGCCTCGTCCCACCGTCCCTGGTCGGCCAACACCCGGGCCCGGTAGACCCCGAGCAGGGCGCGGTCGACGGGGTCGGCGGCGCCCCAGAGCCGTTCGGAGTCGCGGATCTCCTCGAGGAGCTGCTCCGCCGCTTCGGCCGGTCCGGCATGCGCCTGTTGGACGGCGACCTCGAGACGGAGCTGGAGCTCCGTCCGCGGATCGGACGAGGGCAAGCGTCCGAGCGCCTCGAGGGCGAGGCGCAGGTACAAGAGGGCGACCTCGGGCTGGAACGACCGGGCGGCGAACGCCGCCGCCTGCTGGTTCCATTCGACCGCTTGCCGGTCCATGCCGCCGAGGTAGGTGTGGCGGGCGAGCCGATAGACGGAGGGAACGTCGCCCGAGCCGTCCTTCAGCAGCGCCTCGGCGATTTGCCGGTGGTAGCGCTGAACCGCCTCCGCCGGAAGCCGCGCCACGAGGCTGTCGCGCGTCTCTTCCCGGTCGAAGGCGAACCGCCCGGGTCCGGTCGCGTGGAGGAGGCCTTGGGAGGCGAGGTGCGCGAGGTGCTCCGAGGTGGATCCCTCCGGGAGGCCCGCCGCGGCGGCGATCGTCCGTCCCTCGATCTCCGGACCCGCCAGGAGGGCGAGGTGGAGCACCCGGAGCTCGTCGGGTTCCGGTTCCCCCGGTGTTCCGCCTTCCGAAGCGGTCGACGGGGACGACGGCCCCTCGAGGGTCGCCGGGGACGCCGAAGGCGAGAGGAGACGGACGATCCGGGAGGGGACCCCGCCGGAGCGCGCATGGAGCCGATGCACCTCCGCCCCCACCGGGGGACTCCCCGGCAGCGCCCACCGGACGAACTCCTCGGATTCGACCTCGGTCAGCGGCCGGAGCGCGACGCGGTCCACGTGCTCCGCTCGCCGGAGGTGGGCCATTGGGTCCGGCGTCGCGGGCGCTGCGGCGCCCGGGGGGTCGCACGCCGCGACAATCCAGATCGGTCGGTCGGCGATGCGAGTCAGCAGGTAGCGCAGGAACGCGCGGGACCCCTGGTCGGCCCGATTGACATCGTCGAGTAGCACGAGGACGACCGCCTTTCGCGAGGCGGCGAGGATCGGTTCGGCCCACGACCCGAACAGCCGCAACCGGTCCGAGGCGAGCTCCGACGGTGCGTCCTCGTCCATCGACGCCAGCGGGTCCATCTCGGAGAACCGGACCCGGGTCCGCTCGACGGCCGGTTGGAAGGCGAGAGGCGCGGTCTCGTTGGCGCTCGCGAATGGGGCGGACGTCTCCGACGGTCCGGCGGAGAGGGAGCGGAGCGCGTCCTCGATCAACTGGAACGGGGGAAGATAGTCCGCCCAGAATGCGCGCGCCGCGGCGACGCGGTACCGGGGCGCGGGGGACTCCGCCGCGAGGTGCGCGAGGATCGTGGACTTTCCGACGCCGCTCGTCCCCTCGAGGAGGGTCAGGCCGCCCGACCCCGTCGCGGCCCGGTCGCGCCGGGCCAAAAGTTCGGCCCACGCCTCCGGCCGCCCGATCCGCGGCGCGACCGTGCCCGCGGGGGACCACACGTCGGCAATACGCGTGAACTCGACTATTAAACGCAAGCTCGGAACCGAGGGGACCTCTGTCGCGTCACGGGGCCAATCCCGCCGCTTTCCAGGGGGCGAGGAGTCGCCCTGCGACGCCCCGCCCTAGGCGGTCTTCGCGACGCGGCCCTTCAGGACGGGAGTTGGCGTGGCGACGGGCTTCGAACCGGTCTTGGGCTCGGAGAAACCGCATTTGCCGCACGACCGGCGGTCAGCGTGCTCCGCGAGGAACACTCCGGGGCCGCACTTCGGGCACGACTTGTGCGTCCGAACGAGCGCCTCCCCTTTCGTGGAGTACAACCCGACGCGCGCCTTCGCCACGGTCTAGTCTCCCTTCGCGGGGGACTTGTCGGCCTTCGCCGGCTTGTCGGCCTTCGCGGGGGCGTCGGTCTTCTCGGCCTTCTCGGCCTTCTCCCCCTTCGCGTGCTTCTCGGGCTTCGCGGCCGCGGCGGGTGCTTCGGCCTTCTCCGCCTTCTCGGCCTTGGCCGGCTTCTCCGCCGGCGCCTTTTCGGCCGCCGGAGCTTCGGTGGGGGTAGGGGCGGCGGGAGCCTCGGAGGCGGCGCCCGGCGTGGCGGGTTTCGCCTTCTCCTTGAGGCCGTTGCGGATCAAGATGTGTTCGCGCTCGGTCGCGAGCGCGGCGTCCTTGGTGGTGTAGGCCGAGGCCTCGCCGACGCTCATCGGTGTCCCGAACTTCGCATGCATGCGCTCGACGATGATGCGCTCCTTCGGGACCTTGAGCTGCGTCGCGAGCACTTGGCGCACCTCGTCGCGCTTCGGCGTCGATGCGGTCGGATGGCTCATCTCGAACCGGTATTCGGTCCGCTTCAGGAGCGGGTTCTTCCGCTCCTCAACGATCTTCAGGTCCAAGGTCTACCCTCCTGAGCTCCATCCGGGCGATGAGCGACTTTACGTGATCCTTCGCTGCCGCGTCGACGGAGACGAACGAGACCCCCGCACCCGGGATGCCGTATATAACGGTCGCTCCGAGAGGGAGCGATTCGACGAGCGCGAGCGACCCGAGGTCCTCTTCGCCGACGACTTCGAGGAGCCCGCCGCCGGTTCCGAGCATCTCCCGGACCGCCCGGCGGAGACGCCCCGTCAGCATCCCGGCCGGGTTCGCGACGCGCCGCCGGGCCCGTGCCGCGAGGGGCTCGAACGCCGCGGGATCGATCGGCTCATGGCGTTGCGTCTTGAAATCCACGATGCCGAGGATCGGCAGGTTGCCGACACGAATCGCAAGCTCGGTGACTCGGTCGCCGCACGCGGCGAAGTTCCGAAGCTCGTGAACGCGGTGCTCGGCTGCCGGGCCAGCGAGGACCGGACCGTACCGCTCCGAGAGCGGGCCACGAAGGGACTCGGGGACGACCCAGGCCTGGTCGTCACTTGACGCGGAGCGCATACCGCCCCGCCGCGTGGATCCCCATCTTCCGGGCGATCTCCGACTTCTCGGGGTCGATGACGATGAGGTAGCCCTGCCACTCGCGCGAGGTCTCGCCCCCGCAGCGCGGGCACTTGTTGCCGTCGACGATGGATTTGCAGTTCTTGCAGGCCTTCATGCTGCTGATCATGCGGCCTTCGCCCCCGGGGCGGCGGGCTTGGGCGCGGGCGGCTTCGGCAGCGCCTTGCCACCCTCGCGCTTCACCGCCGGGCGCTTCGCGCCCGACTTGTCCTCGGCCTTCTTGTGGGCGTCGACGACCCACTCGAGGCGGCCGAGACCGGGCTGGCGCATCGTGAGCCCGATGCGGCTGTCGCGCGGGGAGATCTCCGAGAGGGAGAGCGAAACGACGCGGGCGCGGACCTTGTAGCCGACCTTCAGGTCGCGCTTCGTCTCGACGCCGACGAGCCGCTGGTTGTGCTCGTCGATGTTCACGCGGTCGTCCATGATCTGGCTCACGTGGAGCAGACCGTCGAGCGGGCCGAAGCGAACGAACGCGCCGAACTTGCGGATCTCGACGACGGAGCCCTCAACGACCTCCTGGATCTCGGGGCGGAAGACGAGCGAGTCGTACTCGACCTCCTGGTAGACGCCGCCGTCGCCGTGAATGATGTGACCCTCCCCGATGGGGCGGACCCCCTGGATCATGACGGTGAGGTTCTGCCCGTCGAACAGCTTCCCCTCGAACTGCTGCTGGGCGAGTTCGGTGAGGACCGTCTCGAGCTTCGGTCCGAGCCGCTCCGGGGGGATGCGGACTACGTCCCGCCGATGGTCGAGATAATACATGCCGGCCCGCGCACCCGGGCCCTCTATAATATGTTATTCACGGCGGTGACGCGGCCTCGATTGGGTGGTACCGAAGGTACCCCGCCTCGGGGACGTTCACCGATTCTGGGCTCGACGGTAATACCTCGAGGAGCTCTATCCCAACCGCCCAGGCGGGAGGGGGGGCCACGACCGAAACTTGGCGGATTCCGACCGTCCGGCCCTGGTCTCGACGCAAAAAGGGCGTCGTCGCGATCGTCGTCGTAGGTGTCGTGGTGCTGGCCTCCTTGGCCATCGTCGCGGAAATCGACGCGGCCCACAACCAGCCCATCATCATTTCGCCCAATGGATTCGGCGAGATCTCCCTCCGTGGGTGCTACGCGTTCGAGTTCTTCGCCAGCACCCCGGGGACAGTGGCGACGAATTGGACGTCCGTCCCGAGCTCGACGGCGTACCTCGTGTCCGAGTCGCAATTTCACTCCCCCCACTCGCCCCCCTTGAACGGAGCCGACTGTCAGGCGTACGACTGGGGCTCGGCGGTCTGGACCGGCCACGCCAACGTCTCCATGGATTCGTTGTCCCTCCCCCTAAACTCCGGCAACTACTTTCTGACGTTCGTTGTCCAGCAATCTCCCGCGACGATCAATGGCCATCCTGTAGTCCTGACCCCCGACCCTTGGCATTGGTACTGACCCGGTCGATCGTGGGGCGCTCGAGTGCGAGTCGGGCCCGCGCCACAGTCCAGTTATCCCCGAAGTGCCGTCCCCGGGAAGATGGTTCGGACCGCCGGCGTCGCACAACGCGACGCCGTGCGGGAGCTCGACCGTCTCGAACGCCGGCTGGGCACCTTCGACCGCCGAATCGCTCTCGCGGAGTGGAACCTCTACACCGGCCGGGCCGATGAGCGGGCGACGGTGCGATGGCAGACCGAGCGGGCCCGGTTCCTCCGTGCCCCGGAGCGCCGGCGTCTGCTCGGCCGCCTCTCCGGACGCCTCGGAGCTCCCCTCCTCGAACGGAGAGTCGAACTGCTCCAGCGAGTGGTCTTCGACGCGGAAGTCGAGCAGTCGCCCGATGTAGTGCGCGTCCGTTCGCGCCTCCAAGGTCGCATCGTCCGCTTCCGTCCCACCTGGCACGGCCGAAAGGTCGGCCGGGCAGAGGTCTACGATGCTCTGCGGAGCGCCCCGGACCGGGGCGAACGGGAGCGGGCCTGGAGGGCCGATGACCCTCTTCGGCGCTCGTTGGAGGGTCCCCTGCGCGAGCTCATCGAGGTCCGGAACGATCACGCGCGCGCCCTCGGACACCGCAATTTCGCCGCCTTGCGGTTGTCCTACGAGGGTCTTTCTCCGGACCACCTCCGAACCCTGTCGGCCGAGGCACTCGTTGGTTTGCCCGAAGCGGCGGCGCGGCTCCGGGCGGAAGCGAAGACGCGCTCCTCCGACGAGGGCTGGGCCCCGTGGGACGTGCGCTTCGCACTCGAGCAGCGGGCCCGGCTGCCGACCGGGCCGTTTCCGGGCGGGCGAATGGTCACCGCCATCCGGAGCGCCCTCGGCGCCTGGGGGATCCCCGCGCGCCGCCGCACGTTCCAGATCGCCCGCTGTGACCTTCCGTTCGGGGGTCTCACGATCTCGGTCGAGCTCCCGCGGGACGTCCGGATCCTCGTCCACCCCAAGGGCGGTTGGGAGTACTACATGGTCCTGTTCCATGAGTTTGGGCACGCCGTCCACGCGGCGTCGATCGACCAGCCGACGCATCTCCTCCGCACGACCGACCCCGGCTATGCCGGCTTCGCCGAAGGGATCGCGGGGGTGTTCGAGCAGGTCGCCCAGGACGCGAACTGGCTCGCGACCGTCCGCGGGCTCGATTCGGGACTGGTCGCCGGGTTCGCCCGCGCGAGGACGTGGGTGGCGTTGATCGAGGCGGGGCAAACCGCGCTCTCCCTGGAGACCGAGCTTCGCCTGTACGAGCGGCCCGGGCGCGACCCCCGCCCCTCCACGCACACCCTCGCCCGCCGGAGGTTCGGTTACGACGCGTACCGCGATCTCAGCTGGGCGGCGCCGTTCTTCGTCACCCATCCCATCTACATGCAGAGCTACCTGCTCGCTCCTCTGTTCCGCGCCCAGGTCGTCGAGGCGATGGAGCGCGCGATTGGCGGCCCGTTCTGGCCAAACCCGCGGGCCGGGCCGTGGCTCACCGAGTCGTTCCTCACCCTGGGGGCCCGGTTCGACTGGACCGATCGGCTGCGCGACGTCACCGGTTCCCCGCTCTCGGCGGGCCCGTTCGCCCGCGGGGTCGCCGACGCCGGCTAGGGGTGCGGGATCCCGAGCGCCGCGTCGGTGATCGCCATGGAGGCCTCAGCGTCGGGCGCGAGGCCGAACATCGCGCGGATCGCGTCGATATTCTCGGGAACGACGATCGACTCCTGGTGGATCGCCTGGAAGAAGTAAAGGTCCTCGCCGTCGACCCGGACCCCGGCCTCCCAGAGCACATTCTCCATCATGTCCGGGCGACCGTTCGGCCGGTCGCGGGCGAACTCCATCACCTGCGGCGTGCCGTCGACGTGCTCCCACGGCGCGAAGATGTGGAACCGAGGGGTCCGGCGGAAGCGGTCGATGACGTGCTGGGCATCCGGGGGCGGACGCGCCATGCGGACGTGGTTCACATGGACGTGCATCAAGGTCGTCGGGACGACGACCGCGGTCGTCGCGATCGAGAGGTCGGGGAAGATCGTCCGGACGTCGGGTCCGTGGTGCGACGGAAGATGGAAAGTGGGCATGATGCCGTTGATCGGTCCCCGGTCCGACTCCGAGGGGTCCGCGGCCCGGCGGACGATCGTCGCCTCCCAGTGCTGGACGCCCCAGTGCGGGACGACGACGCTCGCCGCGCGGGCGAGCCCGGTGGTGTTGCACGAGACGACGCGTACCGTCCGCTTCTCGCCGGCGCGGTCGTAGTTCGCGAGCGCGTTGAACGACATCTCGGCGACGTCGCTCTTCTCGCCCCCCTGGAAGATCGCGCGGACCCCGGCGTCGCGGTACTTCTTCGCGTTCTCCTTCCCGACCTTTTCGGGGGCGGAGTCGACGACGATGTCGGCGAGGCCGATCAGCTCGTCGATCGTGCCGGCGACGGGAAGTCCCGCCTGCTCGAACTCGGGGCGAGAGCCGCTGCCCGCGAGGAAGATCGGATACCCGCGCTCGACCGCACGCCGCGCCTCGAAGCTCGGGCGGGTCTTCGCGATGCCCACGAGGGTCATGTCGGGCTGCCGGACGACGGCGTCGGCGACGCGCTTGCCGATCGTCCCGTAGCCGTTGACGGCGACCTTGACCTTCATCCGTCCGCGACCAGCGCGACCGACCCGGCCTGACCATAAAGGGGCTACCGTCGTCGCATTCCGGGAACCACGAACCTTTAGGGGGAAGTACGGTCCCGAACCGCCGATGGAGTTCGATCTCACCGACGAGGAACGGGCGTTCCAAGAGGCGGTCCGGCGGTTTGGGGACAAGGTCCTTCGACCGAACGAGCGGCGGATCGACTCCGAAGGACGGATCCCGAAAGAGGTCCTCGACGAGATGGCCCGCCTGGGCCTCCTCGCGATGCCGGTCCCGACCGAGTACGGCGGGATGGGCGCCTCCGCCGTGCTGACGGAGATCGCCGCCGAGGAGATCGGCCGCGGCGACCTGTCGATGGCGACGGCGGTCTTCTTCCTTCTCGAGGCCGGGTGGGGCTGGGCGCTCAGCCGACACGGCACCGAGGATGCGAAGCGAGAGATCCTGCCTCCGGTGTGCCAGGGCTCGACGTTCCTCGGGATCGCCACCACCGAGCCGACGGGCGGCAGCGACCTCGCCCGGATGCGGACGACGTCGCGGAGGGACGGCGAGGGATTCACCGTTCGCGGCGAGAAGGCGTTCCTCTCCGGCGTGGAGGAGGCCCGGACGATGGGGGGAGGGCACCTCACGCTCACCAAGTCGACCGACTCGGACGGGTTCAACTTCCTCTACGTGCCGACGAGCGCCCCGGGCAACACGACCCAGCGGTTCCAGAACATGGGGCGGATGGGGATCTCGACGGGCGCGATCACCTACGCGGACACGAAGGTCCCGGCTCGCTACCTCCTCGGCGAGGAGGGCCGCGGGTTCGGCTACGCGGTCGAGGGGTTCACCGTCGCCCGCACGTTCGTGAGCGCGGCCTGCGTCGGCGCCGCGGAGCGGGCGCTCGAGGTCGGGCTCGAGTACATCCGCCAACGCCCCGCGTTCGGCCAACCGCTCGGCAAGTTCGAGGGGATCCAATTCGAGGCCGTCGACCTCTACACGCAGATCGAGGCGGTCAAGTGGCAGTGCCGCCGGGCCGCCTGGCTCCTCGACCGCTACACGCTCCGCGGGGACGACTCCCACCGATCCGAGGTCGCCAAGGCGGTCGCCGCCGTCAAGCTCACCGCCCCCCCGGTGGCGTTCGAGACGGTGAAGCGGGTGATGATGTGGTTCGGGGCGGCCGGCTACACGAAGGACGTCGGGCTCGAGCTCGGATTGCGGGGTGTGATGTCCTACATGGTCGGAGCCGAGGGCGGGCTCAACGTCATGCGGATGATCCTCGGCCGCGAGCTGCTCGGCAAGGAGTTCCTTCCGTACTCGTGACGCGGGCGGCCTCCCGATCCCGTCCTCGCGTGTTTTCCGAGCGCGGGTTCCACGCCCGCCTGCGGGCCGCCGGGCGCCCGTCCGCCGAGATCCCCCTCCCCATCGGGGACGACGCCGCCGCCGTCCGGATCTCCGCCGGCAAGGTCGCGCTCCTCACCACCGACGCGCTGGTCGAGGGAACGCATTTTCTCTCCGATTCCGCGCCGGCCGATGTCGGACGCTCGGCCGTCGGAGTGAGTCTGAGCGACGTGGCCGCGAAGGGCGGTCGCCCCATCGCCCTCCTCCTCGACCTGCTCCTCCCCCCCCAGACTCCTCCGAGCTGGGCGGACGCGGTCGCCGCGGGCGCTCGCGCCGAGATCCGCCAATGGGGCGGCGAGCTCGTCGGGGGGGACACGAAGCCTTCGGCGACCCGGTCGGTCGTCGGGACGGTCCTCGCCGAAGGAGACCCCCGCCACCTCGTCCCGCGCTCCGGCGCCCGAGCGGGCGACGTCCTGGTGACGACGGGGACCGTCGGCCGCGGAGGGATCCTGGCCGCCGCGCTCCATCGCGGGAGGCCGACCCCAAGCCTGCGGCGGCAGTTGCTCCGCGTCGAACCGCGCCTGTTCGAGGGACGGGTCCTCGTCCGGTTCGCCCATGCGATGCTCGACACCTCCGACGGCCTCGGTGAATCGGCCCGCCTCCTGTCCGAAGCGAGTCGAGTCCGGATCGAGGTCGACTTCGACCGGCTCCCGCTCGCCCCGGGACTGCGGGCGATCCCCGCGGGAGCGGCACGAGATTCCGCCGTGTTCTACGGAGGCGACTACGAGCTCCTGGCCGCGGTGCCGGCCGCACGCGTGGCCGCCGCGATCCGGGCCGTGCGTCGGGTGGGGGGACTCGTGTCCGTGGTCGGCGAGGTGAAGCGGGGGAAGGGGGCGTATCTCCGACGGAACCGGGAGCTCCGACCGATGCCGGGCGCGGGGTGGCGACCGTTCGAGACCGCTCTCGCCCGTGTCGGACCGTCGCAACCGCTGGGCTAGATTCAAGTAGGCCACCTCGCGTGGCCGCGCCACCCATTCGAGGGTGCGCACATGGCGAACGAAGGCTCCACCATCAATCCGTTCGAGACTGCGAAGCGCCAAGTCGACATCGTCGCCGACCTCCTCGGCCTCGACGATGGGATGCGCCAGATCCTCAAGCACCCCAAGCGCGAGCTGACGGTGAACTTCCCCGTCCGGATGGACAACGGGTCCTACCGGGTCTTCACGGGTCACCGCGTCCAGTACAACAACGCCCGCGGGCCGTCGAAGGGCGGCATCCGCTACCATCCCCAGGTCACCCTCGACGAGGTCCGGGCGCTCGCCGCCTGGATGACGTGGAAGTGCTCCGTCGTCAACCTCCCGTACGGGGGCGCGAAGGGAGGGGTCGTCTGCGACCCGAAGACGATGAGCAAACACGAGCTCGAGCGATTGACCCGCCGCTACGCGTCGGAGATCGCCCCGATCATCGGACCGGAGATGGACATCCCCGCACCCGACGTCTACACCGACAGCCAGACGATGGCGTGGATCATGGACACCTACTCGTCGATGAAGGGCTACACCGTCCCGGGCGTCGTGACGGGAAAGCCGATCGGTCTCGGAGGCTCCGAGGGCCGCGGCGAAGCGACGGGGCGCGGCTGCGCCTACGTCATCCGAGAGGCCGCCCCGCACGCGGGCGTCAAGGTCCGCGGCGGCTCGGTCGCGGTCCAGGGGTTCGGCAACGCCGGCAGCGTCGCCGCGAAACTTCTGCACGATGAGCAGGGCGCGAAGATCGTCGCCGTCTCCGACACCAAGGGCGGGATCTACAACGCCGACGGGTTCAACCCGCACGCGGTCGAGGAACACAAGATGAAGACCGGCTCGGTCGTCGGATTCCCCGGCACGAAGTCGATCACGAACGAGGAGCTCCTCGAGATCCACACCGACGTCCTGATCCCCGCGGCGCTCGAGAACCAGATCACGAAGAAGGTCGCCGAGAAGATCCAGGCGAAGATCGTCGCCGAGGCCGCGAACGGACCGACGCTTCCCGAGGCGGACACGGTGCTCTACGAGCGCAAGGTCACGGTCCTGCCCGACGTCCTCGCGAACGCGGGCGGCGTCACGGTGAGCTACTTCGAGTGGGCGCAGGACATCCAGGGGTTCTTCTGGCCCCTCGACGAGGTCAACCACAAGCTCGAGGCGATCATGGTGCGCTCCTACAACGATGTGCACAAGGTCAGCGAGGCGCGCCACGTCCACAACCGGACGGCGGCGTACGTGCTCGCGGTCCAGCGAGTCGTCGACGCGATCACCATCCGCGGCATCTACCCGTAGTCGGGCGGACCCGCGCCAACCACTTCCCGCGCCGCGCGTCCCGGAGTCCGTGGCCGACCTCCCGAAGTGCCGCCGGACCTCGTGGGCCGAGGCCGACTCTTGGGCCGAGACGATTGCCCAGGCTGTCCGCGCGCGGGGTCACGTTCCCGAGACGATCGTCGCGCTCACCCGCGGCGGCTGGGTCCCCGGCCGCCTCCTCGCCGACCGCCTCGGCGTGAAGCGGATGGTATCGATCCGCCTCCAGCACTGGGGGGTTACCGCCCAGCCGAGCGGGAAGGCCGAGCTCACCGAGGGTCTGAGCGGACCGGTTCGAGGTCAATCGGTCCTCGTCGTCGACGACATCACCGACACCGGGGAGAGCCTGGCCCTCGCCACGAACGCGGTGCGGGAGGCCGGGGCGTCGCGCGTCGAATCGGCGGCGTGCCTCCACATCGGGCATTCCAAGTTCCTCCCGGACTACATCGGCGAGGAGATCCCCCGAGATGCGTGGGTATGGGTCGTCTTCCCCTGGAACTACTGGGAGGACGTCCGGCACCTCGTCCACCAGGCGATGGCCGGTGGGTTGGACGCCGACCAGGTCCGAGCGGTGCTCCGCGAACGGTCGGGACTCGATCTTCCACTCGACCATGTCGCCCGCAGCCTAGAGCCATAGACCCCCGCGACCGGCCCCCCGCCGGTCGGCGCGAACACCACCGGCCGTCGAGACGGACGGCAAAATCGCTACCGTTTAAGGACGAATTGCCTGCCCACGTTCGGCATGTTCGCCGCCGGGACAACGGGGCACTTTCGCTGCCTTTCCCGACTCGCAACGCTCGTCCTCGCCGTGGCGATCGGCGCCGTGATGGTCCTTCCGGGCGTCTGCAATGCCGGGCCTGCGGCACCGGCGGCCGGTCCGCAGGCGGAGCGCCTGACGGGACCCTCCAGGATGGGAGTTGGAACCTCCGTCGAGTGCCGGACCACGCACATCCCCGCCGGCGGCTGCCCGGCATTCGGCGCCCGATCTCGTCTGCCGGCATCTGGGCCGGACCCGCGGCTTCGGGCCCTCGGCAACGCTTCGGATCCTTGGTTCGATTGGGGCACCCATGGGCGGCCTCCCCCGCTCGAGTTCGATTCGATGGCGTACGACGCCGCCGAAGGCTACACCGTGCTGTTCGGCGGGGACAACGGCGCGTACACCTGGAACGGGACCTGGGCGTATTGGTCGGCCAACGATACCTGGACGAACCTGAGCCTCCGCGTCTCGCCGCCCACCGCCTACGGGTGGACACTGGCCTACGATGGGTCCGACCAATCGGTCCTCGCGTTCGGGGACGGCTCGTCGCACACGTGGGAATTCCACGCGGGATCGTGGCAACGCCTCGCTCCGGTTCATAGCCCGCCGGCGCTCCGTGACCCCTGCCTCACGTACGACTCGACCGATCAGTACGTTCTCCTGTACGGCGGATTCGGGACGACCGCCTCGGCCCAGACATGGTCGTTCGTCGGCGGCGATTGGACCAACCGTACCCAAGCCGTGACGCCCCCGGCGGTCGGATACTGCTCGGTTGAAGACGACCCGGCGACCCAGTCGGTGGTCCTGTTCGGCGGGTTCTCGTTCGTCGTCTCGCCGGTCACGCACGCGTACAACTGGTCCGCGCACGGGGAGACGTGGACCTACTCGGGGGGAACGTGGGTCGCGCGAGTTCCGGTAACCTCGCCCGGACCTCGGGGGGGTGCGATGACCGCATACTTTCCGAACGACGGGTCCGTCCTCATGTTCGGCGGAACCGGGGGGTCCAACGTGTCGAACTTGGGGCTCTCCTACGCTTCGCAGTCGTGGCTGTACCGAGGCGGGGATTGGTTCCAGGTCCCCACCCTCCCATCCCCATCGACGCGGGCGTACGGGGGGATGGCGTTCGACCCGGTCGCCAACGCCGCGGTCCTGTACGGTGGGTTCCGGCAGCCCAGCCCGCCGAGCGACACCTGGACCTTTGCGAACCCTCTCTTACTTTCCGTAACCGAGCCGGTCTCCCGGGGAGCCGACGTCGGACAGAGGTCCGACCTCGCGATCTCGGAGCACGGCGCTGCGCTCCCGATCTCCTACCTGTGGACCGGCCTTCCGTCGGGATGTTCGCCGTCGATCCTTCCGACCGTCGGGTGCTTCTACACCGCCACGGGCGCCACCAACGTGACCGTGTCCGCTCTCGATTCTGCCAACCTCACGGCGTCGGTGACGTTCCCGCTGACCGTCGCGCCGCCGTTGTCCGCCGGACTCGCGATCTCTCGGAATCGCACGGAGGTCGGCTCGCCGCTCACGCTCACGGCCGACGTTTCCGGCGGGAGCGGGGCGGTCCGCTCCAACTGGAGCGAGGTCGCCAGCACGCTCGGCTGCGCCCCACCCGCGAACGGAACGGTGCTCACCTGCGCGCCGACTCGTCCGGGAAACTCGACCGTCAACATCTCGGCGACCGACGCCAACTCCAACACCGTGGTGTCCTCCCCAGTCGCGGTGGAGGTCGCCCTCTCCCTCGACATCTCTGGGTTCGTCTCGTCGAGCGCGACACCCCGCGTCGGGCAGTCGCTCGCACTCACCGCCTCCGTCGGACACGGCGTCCCGCCCTACTCGTTCCGGTACGCCGGGCTGCCCACGGGATGTACGACGGTCAACTCCGCGGTCCTGTCGTGCACGCCGACCGCACCGGGAATGTTCTCCCTCATGGTCGACGTGACCGACCACGAGGGAGTCTCGGTGCAGCGGGAGCTCAACCTGACGGTGGCGCCTGGCGCCGTCGGGCTGTTCGGTCTCTCGCCGACCGAAACCTACGGGCTCATCGGCGGACTGGTCGCGGCGGGAGTCGCCGGAACTATTCTCTGGACCTGGCGAAAACGATCGCGCTGACCTCGTCGACCCGGGCTCCGCTCTCAGGGATCGAGCCCCATCTCCGTCCGGCCCCTCCCGAGCGGCGAACCGGGGGCTCGGATTCGGCCGGAGGGGCGCCCTACAGTCCGGCGCCGTCGCCCGGGTTCGCCAGGTCGTCCGCCGCGTCGGCGGCCTCGCCCGGCGCAGGAGGGATCGTGCGCGCCTTCCGGTACTGGTAGAAGGCGCCGGCTCCGATCACGAGGGCGAGGCCGACGACGATCAGCGTCACGATGAGCGGCAGCTGGGCGGGACCAAGCAGCCCCGAGAGCGGCAGGGCCTCGAGGAAGGCGAGCGTGTAGACGATGCCATAGCAGACCAGTCCGATCCCGACGATGGAGATCGTGGCGACCGGGTAGGATCGCGGGAGCCGGCCGTGGACGAAGTAGCGGCGAATCGCGCGCCCGCTCTCCCACACCTCGGCCGCGAACAGCCACCAGAGAAGACCGACGGCCGCGAACCGGAGGAGACGGTCGATCGGCGTGTCCGCCGGGTGGCTGATGAAGATGTTGTAGCCGGTCAGGAACCCGACGCCGACGAGGGCGATCGAGAACAGGCCGAAGCCGAACGCGACGGAACCTTGCCGGATGTCCGTCGAGGCGGACCGGACCGAATCGATGAGCGCCTCGTCGATATCGAACGTCCAGAAGATCAGGTAGACGCCGAGGAGGATCGAGAGGCCGATGACGCCCCACCAGATGACGCCGCTCGCGGCGGCAATCCCGAGGATCAGCAGCACGATGGCGAACGGCAGCACCGTCTTCGCCCGCAGCTTCGGGTCCTTGAGGGCCCGCACGACGGTGTAGTACGTGGACTCGAGGCTCGCGCTCTGGCGGATGAACACACGCCGCACACCGTCGATCCGTACGCGCGAAGCGAGGATCGGGAACAGGTATTCGTCCTCCGCACCGTCCGAGACCAAGTGGGCGGAGGTGGCGGGGCGCTCGCGCAAGACCCGGTCGAACTGCTCCGCGACCTTCCGGTCGGAGAGCACCCCGACCTTCGGCGAACCGGTGAGGACGACGACCTCCGCCTCTTCGCCCGTCTCGCGAATCTGGTCCAGGAGGTGGATCGCCGCAAACATCGCGTTCGTGTCCGCGTCCTCGGGGTCGGCCGTCCCGAGCTTGAGGGCGGCGGCGAGGACGTTCTCGCGGCCGACCACGGGGCCGACGACGCCGGCCTTCCGGCCGAGGTCGTCGTCGCGGTCGACGCAGACGACTAGCCGCATAGGGAAGAAGTACTACGCCCCGTGGTCCCTTAATTTAGCTGGTGCGACCTTCAACTCCACCCAATCTCAGTTTGCCAACGGTTCTCTTGTGTCACGACCCCACGCCGGCGCGCGGTCCGGGGTGGGCCGAGACCCTGATTCGGGGAGAACGGGAACTCTAAGAGTCACGGTTCAATCGTCCGGCCGATGAACTGCGCCAAGTGCGGGAATCGATTCTTCCTGCACTCCCCGGTCAACGCGCTCTGGTGCGAGCACGATGCGATGTTCCTCTGCGCGAAATGCACCCCGGCGAACGTGCCGAAAGGTCCCCATCGATGTCCGTTCTGCGACCATCCGGTCGCGACCTCTCTTTCCCCGGTCTTCGGGCTCGCCATTGTGGGCCTGGTCCTCGGCGCGATCTTCGCCGGGGTGTTCTTCGCGGAGGCGAGCTACCGAAACGGGCTCCAATCCACCCCGGCGGTGTTCGTCCGGGACCTCGTGAGCGGCGAGCGGGTGAGAGTCACCGGCGCAATCGCCGGGACGACCTCGGCTCCGCTCACGGCCGTGTGGACGAGCTCCGGAAAGAGTGGGCACTGGACCTGGTCGAGTCGCCCGTTCGAGCTGGCCCAAGGGTCCGCCTTCGTCTGGGTCGACGATTCCGGGTTGGGCAACCACGTGTATGGGGCTCCGCAGTCGGACGACTCCCACGAATGGTATGCCGTGGGCGACATCGTCTCCCTCGTTGGCACCGTGACCGGCACGAACGGATCTCTCGTCTTGCATGCGGACGGCGCTGCGTTGACCGCCACGTCGTTCGCAGACCCAATCGGGGACTACGTTTGGGAAGGTCTCGCCGGCCTTTCTGCCCTCTCCGCGGCGGGAATCGTGGTCGGCTACCTGCGCGGGCTCGCTCGACTTCGGCGTCACGAGGCGCGGGCCCGTCGACCCGGGATGTACGACTACCAGCTCCCGTCGTCCGCACCGGAGCCGTAGCGCCGCCGGGCTCCTCGAAGCGCCATTCGCTCGCGCCGCCCGCCGTCGCCCAAAGAGGGGCGCTGCGGCGGGGCCTAGACACTTATTGAGGGGTGGCTCCCCTCGCCGACCCAGACGATGGCGACGTTCCCGGACAAGGCCTCCAAGTTCATCGACTGGTACCTCGAGGTCGTCGAGGCGGCCGAGCTCACGGACAAGCGCTACCCCGTGAAGGGGATGAACGTCTGGACCCCCTACGGGTTCCAGGCGCGGCGCCAGCTCGATGCCGTGATGATCCGCGAGATCGAGCGCACGGGCTCGAAGCCGGTCGAGTTCCCGACCCTGATCCCCCAGACGGAGTTCCAGAAAGAGAAGGAGCACATCAAGGGGTTCGACGCGCAGGTCTATTGGGTGACCAAGGGCGGCGCGACCGACCTCGACATCCCGCTCGTCCTCCGCCCGACCAGCGAGACCGCGATGTACCCGGTGTTCGCGCTCTGGATCCGGTCGCACCGCGACCTGCCGCTGAACGTCTACCAGATCGTCAACACGTTCCGCTACGAGACGAAGACGACCCGTCCGTTCCTCCGCGTGCGGGAGATCCACTTCTTCGAGGAGCACACCTGCCAGGCCGACGAGGGGGCCGCCACTGAGCGGGTCCGATCGAACCTGTCGGCATTCGCGAAGATGGCGGACGCGTTCGCGCTGCCGTTCGTGGCCATCCGACGCCCGGAGTGGGACAAGTTCCCCGGGGCGTTCTACTCCGTCGCGCTCGACATCCCGGTCGGCGGCGCCCGCACGCTCCAGATCGGGACGACCCACCACTACCGCGAGAACTTCAGCGGCCCGTACGGCATCCATTTCGAGGCGCCGGACGGCACCACCCGCAACGTGCACCAGACGACGTTCGGGCTCTCCGAGCGGCTCGTCGGCGCCATCGTGGCGGTGCATGGGGACGCGAAAGGCGCGGCCTTCCCGTCGGCCATTGCCCCCTACCAGGTCGTCGTGGTTCCGATCGTCGCCGCCTCGGGAGGCGAGGGAGTACTCCCGTACGCGAACGCCCTCGCCGAGCGCCTCCGTTCCCACGGACTCCGGGTTCACGTGGACGACTCCGACGAGCGTCCCGGCGCCAAGTACTACCGTTGGGAGACCCACGGGGTCCCGCTCCGCCTCGACGTGGGTCGCCGAGAAGCAGAAGCGGGCACCGTGACGGCGGTCGACCGTCTGGGCGAAAAGCGTTCGCTCGGGCCGACCGACCTCGACACGGCGATCGTCGCCGCGTTGGCGGATTTCGACCGCCGTCTCCGAGCGAAGGCCGACGCCGCATTCGCCTCCTCGTTTTCGGTCGCACGCTCGTTGCCCGAGCTCAAGGACAGCTCCACGGTCCGCGTGATTTCGTGGTGCGGATTGGAAGCCTGCGGCCATGAGATCGAGACCGCGATCGATGGTGCGCTCCTCGGGGTTCCGGAGGGACGGCTGCCCATCGATGCGGGCGAACCCGCCCCGTGCATCGCCTGCGGATCGACTCCAGCGCGCTGGGCGCTCGCCGGTCAGCCGCTCTAACGTTCGTTACGGCGTCTGTTCGGACGCCGGCGCGATGGGAGGGTTCGGCGCGACGAGCCACATCCCGGCGAGGCCGAACGCGAGGAGCACCACAACCACCGCGTACACCCCGTTGTCGATCCAGACACCGAAGCTGAGACCCCACCAGAGGTAGAACACCGCGGCGAGGACGACGAGCGACGCGAACCCCCAGAAGGTGACCATCCGGGCGAGCGGCACCTTCGGGATGGACGGCTCCTCGGCCATGGCAGGCGATTCGACCTTGGTGTTCGCATAACCCTTACGCCCCGTCGGTCGGCGGGCGCGTGGGTCGAACGAGCGCCCTTAAGCGCCGGGCCACGCTAGTTCGGTGGGCCATGTCCCCGGGGAGCCCGAGCGCCGAAGTGGCGGACAACCCGCCGTTCGGCGTCCTCGACCGGCTGGACCCGGATCAGCGTCGTACGCTCGCCTACGCGAGCGCCATCGGAAGGGAGTTCGACTTCTCGCTGCTCGTCGCCGCGATCGGCGAGGGCGAAGAGGCGCTCGCCGAACGCGTCGAGGGGCTCGTCCATCTCGGGGTGCTGCGCGAGCGCGCCGGCGGCGACCGGTTCGGGTTCGCCCTCGACGAGGTGCGCGCGCGCATCTACCAGACGCTGACCGCGAGCCGCCTTCGGGTCCTCCACCGGAAGATCGCCGAGGCGATCGAGCAGATGTACCCCGAGGTTCCCGAGGAGGTCGTCAGCGAGCTCGGGCGCCACTACTTCCTCGGCAAGGTCCCGGAGAAGGCGTACAAGTTCAACCAGCGGGCGGCCGACCTCGCTGAGCTCGCGGGCGACCCGGAGGAGGCGGCGCATCACCTCGAGCGCGCGCGCATCGACCTGAAGACGCTCGAGGGGGACCATCGGGTCGCCGAGGCCGACCTCGCCGAGCGGCTCGGGAACGTCTACTACTCGATGGGCGACGCGCGGGCCGCGGACCGGCTCTACCGCGAGGGCCTCGACCTCGTCGGCCCGCGACCGTCCAAGACCCGCGCGCAGCTCCTGCTCGCGCGCGCCGAGGTCGCGCGCGAGAACCGCGAGGTCGCCGTCGCCGCGCGGGGCGCTCGCCAGGCGCTCGAGATGTTCAGTGCCCTCGGCAATCTCGCCGGCGTCGCCTCGGTCCACCGGATCCTCGGGAGGATCCAGTTCCACTCCGGTCGCTACCGCGACGCGCTCGAGGAGGAGATGCAGGCGCTCGACCTCCTCCAGCAGTCGAGCGACCAGCGAGTGCTCGGCCGACTCTGCATCGACATCGGGAACACGTTCAGCATGCTCGGCCCCAATCTGCGCGACGACGCCATCGAGTGGTACGAGCGCGCGATCGACCACCTCGTCGAGGTCGGGGACTGGGTCGAGGTCGCGCGCGGTCACCTCAACCTGGGGATCACCGTCGGCGAGACCGACCCGGCCGCGGGCCTCGAGGAACTGTCCCGGGCCCGGGAGTACGCGGAGCGCGCCCACGAACTCCGGCTCGCCGGCTGGGCGCTGTTCTCCGGCGTCGAGATGCGTCTCGTCCTCGGGCAGCTCGAGGCCGCCGAGTGGGAGAACCAGCAAGCGGGGCGCCTTCTCGAGCGGGCCGACGACCCGCTCGGGCACCAGCAGGTGGCGATGAACTCCGGCCTGATCCACGAACGACGCGGGCAGTGGGAGGAGGCCGAGCAGTCGCTCCAGCAGGCGACTCAGCGGGCGCTGCTCCTCGAGCTCGCCCCCGAGGCCGCCGAGAGCCAGTTCCACCTCGCGCGCCTGAAGTTCAAGACCCGCGACTTCGCCGCGGCGCGGGCGGCCTACGAGCTCGCTCGCCTCGGCGATCTACCGGGACTCAAGCCGAACCTCGCGAAGGCGTTCGAGGAACTCGGCCGGCAACTGGCGGCCGCCGACCCCGGACCCACCGCGTCGGAGAGCGCTAATAACGGACAGACCCCCTAGGAAGGGGTCGTGGCATCCGATCAGCCCGCGGTCGCTCCTTCGGGTCCCGTCTTCGGGCGGACCGACACGGTCGAAGCCCTCGTCCGTCGGCTGCACGCCGCGCGTGACGGCTCCGGCGGACTCACCGTCCTCGTCGCCGACGGGGGTGTCGGCAAGAGCATTGTCCTCCGACAGCTGGAGAGGACCGCCCGGGCGGGCGGCTTCGGCGTCGTCCACGGGCGCGCGCTCCCCACGGACCTCCCCCAGCCGTTCGCGTTGCTCGGGGATGTGCTGCGGTCGGCGCGCGAGCTCGACCGCCGGGACGGCGAAGAGGAGGGGAGCGGGGACAGTCCGGTCCTGCCGATGTTCCTCGCTCCGTTCGAGAGTCCGTCGGCGGCGGCGCGGACCAGCCCCCATGCGACGCCGGAGATCACCCGCGAAGCGGAGGAGGCGGACCGACTGCTGAGCCGGCTCGAGAATCCCGTCGAGCGGGTGCAGGCCAACCGCGCGGCGCTCGCCGGCCAACTCACCGATTTCCTGCTCCAACTCTCCGAGAGCCGACCCCTCCTCATCGGTCTCGACGACCTCGCGTTCGCCGACGACCCGTCGCTCGAATTCCTCGTCGAGTTCGCGCAGGCTGCGCGCGAGCGGCGCGTCGCGATCGTCGGCACGACGGTCCCGCTCGCGAGCGCTCCCGCCCGCAGCCAGTCGCAGCTCGAGCGGTTGGTCGACGCGCCCGAGACGACTCGCATCTCGTTGCGCGCCATGGCCGAGCCCGACGTCGCGGAGTTCGTGCGCTGGCTCCTGAACGGGCGCGAACCCGGCCGCGACGCCGTGATGCGGTGGTTCACCCAGACGGAGGGGAATCCGTTGTTCGTCGAGCACCTCGTGCGCGGCTCGCTCGGCGTCGGGACGAGCGCGAGCTCGAACGAGCGCGCGGGCACCGACTTCGAGGAGGTCCTCCGGAGTCGGATCCACGACCTCGCCGAATCCGACAGCCGGGTGCTCGTCTACGCCGCGGTGCTCGGCAAGGAATTCGATTTTCCCACGCTGATCCGTGCGTCGGGCCAGGAGGAGGAGCGCCTCTCCGAGAGCCTCGACCGCCTCGTCCACGGCGGCATCCTCCGGGAGAAGGGCGGCGAAGTCTACGAGTTCGTCAGCGAGCGCTCCCGCGCCGACATCTACGCGGAGCTGACGGAAACTCGCCGAAGGATCCTCCACCGGAAGGCCGCGGTGGCGATCGAGGAGCGGGCCGACGGCCCGGCGGCGACGTTCGAGCTCGCACGCCAGTCCTACCTGGGCCGTGACGATTCCCGCTCGGTCGAGTACAACCGGCGCGCCGCGGACCTCGCGGCGGCGTCGTTCGCCTTCGAGTCGGCGGTCGTCCACCTCGAACGGGCTCTCGAGTCCTCGCGACGCCTCGTTCCCCGCGACACCGGCGCCGAACTTCGGCTCCTGATCGAGCTGGGGGGCGTCCTCAACGAGCTCGGCGACTTTCGACGTTCGGAGGAGGTCCTCCTCGACGCGGTGGCGCGCGCGCGGGCCGAGCCGACCCTCGAGCGAGAGCTCGGACTCGCCCTGCTGGGCCTTGCCCGGACCCTCTACGACCTCGGCCGGTACGGGGCGTCGCGCGAGCTCGCGACCGAAGCGTTCCACGCGATGGAGCAGCGCCGCAGCGAACGCGGTCTCCTGGTGGCGCATCGGGTGCTCGGCGTCGACTGCTGGCGACTCGGCGACCTGGACGCGGCCGAGGGCCACCACCGTGAAGCGATCCGTCTCGCCGAGGGGGCCGGTTCGGCGAGCGAGCGCGGCCACGCCCTGATCGACCTCGCGAACACGCTCGTCGGACGCGGGGCCGAGCGCGTCGCGGAGGCGACGGAGCTGTACGACCGGGCCGCCGCGATGTTCGCCCAGACGCGCGACCACTCGGCTCGGGCGCGGGTTCTCATGAATCGTGCGCTGCTCGCCCACAACAGCGGCCGCATGGACGAGGCGGTGCGCGACCTCGCCGAGGCGATCGAGGCCGCCGAGCGCGGCCGCTCGCGGATGTGGATCGGCTACTGCCACCTCAACATGGCCCAGTTCCAGGCGGAGCTGAAGAACGTCGAGGCCGCGCGGCGCTCCCTCGACCGCGCCGTCGTCCAACTCGCCCCGCTGGGGGACCAGCTCGCCGACCAGCAGGCCACGATGGCGCGCGGGATGATCGCGGAGGTCGAGCAGAGGTTCGAGGACGCGCAGGCGTCCTACGACTCGGCGCTCGCGTCCGCGCGCGAGCTCGGGCTGGAACCGGAGATCGCCGAGATGCAACTTCGGCTCGGCGGGCTCGCCGTGTCCCGCGGCGACGCCCCGTCCGCCCGCACGTGGCTCGACGGCGCCCGCGAGGCGGGACTGCTGCGGATGCGCGGCGACCTCGCAGGGCGCCTCGAGGAGACCGAGCAGCGGCTCCGGGCCCTCCCCAAAGCGGCGTAGGGACCGCGGGGCTCTCGATTCGTGTCCGCTCCGGCATCCCCCCGGACCGCCCCCGACGGCTCGTCGTACCCCGACCGGGCCGGGAGCACGTTCGATCGGGAGGTGCGGGCGATGTTCTCGGAGATCGCCGACGGCTACGAGACGTTCGACCACGTCGCCTCGCTCGGCCAGGACCTCTTGTGGAGGCCCCGCGCGCTCTGGGCCCTGCAACGATTCCGTCGAGGGCAGCCCGAGGTCCGCAGGGCCCTCGATATCGGCTGTGGGACTGGCGAGCTCACCCGGCAGTTCGCGCGCGAGTTCCCGGCGGCCTCGGTCGTCGGAGCGGACTTCACCGGACCGATGTTGGCCGCCGCGGCACGACGGACCCGGGGGCGCCGCGCCTCCTCCCGCATCGGGTTTGTCCGAGCGAGTGCGGGCGGCCTCCCGTTCGCGCCGGCGACGTTCGACGTCGCCGTCTCGGCCTTCGTCGTCCGTAATCTGCCGAACCTCGACGCGGCCTTCCGCGAGTTGCGACGCGTGCTCCGGCCCGGCGGGACCCTCCTCACGCTCGAGATCACCGAGCCCCCGAGCCGGCTGGTCGCGGGGCTGTTCCACGCCTACTTCGATTCCGTGGTCCCGTGGCTGGGCGCGGCGATCGGGAGGGCCGGACCGTATCGATATCTCCCCGAGTCCCTTCGATCGCTTCCCCCGCGGCAGCAGATGATCGACCGGATGCGGGGAGCCGGGTTTGGTCGGGTGGTCGCAATCCCGCAATCCAGTGGGATCGTGACGACCTACCTGGCGGAAGCCTCCGGTTCCCTCTGATCGAAACTCCTGGATTTCCGCAGAGGGACGACGGCGCCGGACCCAGGGAGACGGGTCGGGCGGGAGCAGGCGTTATGGCCGCGCGGGGTCCAAACCGACCCATGCCCGCCGAGGCGTTCGACCCGTTCGTCTACGCGCACGCCCGACGGCGCGAGATCGTCTGGATGAGCCAGAACACGAACCATCTCGTTCCCCCGGGACCGGCGACGACGGCCGTGCGGGAAGCCCTCGAGGAGCGGCGATACGAGGGGTATCCGTACGCGCCCGGCCTCGCGGAGCTGAAGACCCTCGTCCTTGCCGACCTGGGCCTGCCCGCGGACCTTGGCTGCATCGTGAGCGCCGGGGGGACCGAGGCGCTCTACATGCTGGCGCGCGCTCTCCTCGCTCCGGGCGACGAGGTCATCGCGAGCGACCCGAGCTACCTCATCATCCACAAATTCATCGAGCTCTCGGGAGCGCGCCCGGTCCCGCTCGAGATCTATGCACCCCCGTACCGGCTGACGGCGGACCGGATCCGCGAGGCGATCGGTCCGCGCACGAAGATGATCCTCCTGATCGACCCGCTCAACCCGCTCGGATCGGGGTATCCGCCCGAGGAGGTTCGGGCCATCGCCGAGGTCGCAAAGGACCACGGGCTGTGGCTGCTAAACGACATCACCTACCGGGACTTCGCGGACCGGCACACCCTCGCCTACCCGTTCCATCCGGACCGCACCCTCACGGTGTGGTCCGTGTCGAAGAACTGCGGCCTCGCCGGGCTGCGGCTCGGGGGTCTCGCCGCCCCAGCCGACGTCACGAAGGCGGTCGGACGGTTCAACACGAACGATCTGGGCGTGAACATCCTCGCGCAGGTCGCCGCGCTCGCCGACCTCCGGAGCAAGTCCACCTGGATCGAGTCGGTCCGGACAACGACGCGTCACAACCAGGCGACGATCCGGGCCGCGGTCGAGTCGACCCCGGGCACTTTCCTCCCGGTCTACCCGTCGCAAGCGAACATGTTCGCGATCGACATCTCCGCGACCGGCATCGCACCCGAGCGGCTCCAGGAGACGCTCCTGAAAGACGACGGCGTCTTCGTCCGCGCCGGCAACTACCTCTCCCCGAAGTTCGGCGGACGGTTCGTGCGTGCCTCGTTCTCCAATCCGCCCGAACAGGTGGCGAAGTTCGCCGCCGCGTTCCCGGCGGCCGTCGACCGGCTCCGCGCCGGCGCGGTCACGCCGCGGGCGGCGTGACGGTCGCGTCGACCACGACGTGCGACCGACCCGGTCCGTACGCCTTCACGCGCCGCGCGCTCGAGCGTTCGAGCGCGCCCCCGGCGGAGTCGACGGCACGCGCCACCTGCTGCTCGCCGGAGGCGAGGTCGCCGTTCGCGTCGACGACCAGATGGACGTGGAGCGTGGCGCCGGGCTTCGCGAGCGACATCGCGCGCGGGATCCACGGGACCGCGCTCGGAAGCAAGCCGAGGAACACCCGGTCGGCCGAGCGCGGAGGAAGCGGAACGGTTCGGTTGTCGCCCAACAGCGCGTCGGCCCGGTCCTCGACGCCGTTGAGCGCGAGGTTTGCGACCAGGTACCGGTAGGAATCCGGGTTCTCCTCGACGGCGTAGGCGCGCGCCGCTCGCCCGACGACGAGGGCGGGCAGGACGAAGTAGCCGATCCCGGCGAACAGGTCCAGGACGGTCTCGCCCGGACGCGTCAGTCGGCCGGCCCGGGCCCGCTCGATCTCGTTCCCGCGACTGAACATCACGCGAGCGACATCGAGTTGGAATCGGACCCCATGCTCCCGGACCTCGGTCTCCGTCGCTCCGCGGGAGATGAACTCGAGCGACGGCAGGCGTCGCTCCCCCGAGGCCGGACCTCGATGCCGGAGCACCGCGCTCGCCCCGAGCTCGTCCCGGTAGGCCTTCCCGATCGCCGGGAACGCCGGCCGTAGCCGCTCCGGAAGTCGAAGGACCACGACGCTGCCGACCCGCTGAAATCCGTCGGGGAGCGCCTCGGCGACCCCCTCGCCGTGCTGCGCCCGCACCCGTCGGCGCGCGCGCTCGACCGGGCTTCCGCGCTCACGAACCATCGGGGCCGTCGATGGGGTGCTACGAGGACGGTTCGCCGACCGGGGCGAGGATGACCTCAAGGAACTGCTTGAGGTGCGCCGTCAGGATCGGGTTGTCGGTGAAGCCGCAGGCGTCGAGCCCGGGGGCGGCGAGCAGGGCATGCTGCCCGTCGGCGAGCACCTCCGTCGCGATCAGGTTCTCGCGCGATACGTACTGGACGCCCTCCGGGACCTTCTGGTGCGCCGCGGTCACGAACGTCACCTTGACGCCGCGCTTGACCGCCGAGAGGACCTTCTTGCCGAGCTCGTCGCGGAGGTCGGCGAGCTGCGGGGTCGTGAGGATGAACGCCGACGTCGACTGGTCGAGGAGCTCGGAGATCTTGCCGGTGACCCGCTCGCGACCCGACAACAGGTAGACGAGCTGCGGCTCGCCGTGCTCGGCGACGGCGCGATGCAGCGCCTCGAGCTTGTCGAACACCTCGGCGATCGAGGCCTTCAGGGACTCGGCGGCCTCGAGCGGCGGGGTCGGCCGGAACAGGATCGGCTTTCCGCCGCCCGGTGTGGCGTACCCCTTCTCGGCGAGCGACTCAAGGACCTTGTAGGCGGAGGTGCGCGGGATGCGAGCGGTCAGCGCGAGCGCGCTCGCGTCCCCGACGCCGCGGCCGACCAGGGCGATGTACGCCCGCGCCTCGTAGACGGTGAGACCGACCTTCCCGAGGACCTCGACCGCGCGCCGGTACTCCTCCGAGCCGTCGTTCCCGAGCGCGGCGGCGACCTCTTCGACCGTTGGCATCGAGCGCTCCCGAGCGACCCGCCGTTGTAAATCCCTGTCGGCGGGGGAGGGTCCCCTACGGAACGGGCTTCGTCAGCCCGACGAGGGCCGATTTCCCGAGAAGCGCCTCGGCCTCCTCGGGCTTCAGGAGTCCGTGGCCCACGAGGAGCGTCTTCACCGGCGTGCCCGTTCGCGCCGACTCGTGGATCAGCTCGGCGACCTTCAGGTAGCCGAAGCGCGGCGTCAGGATCGTCGCGAGCGCCGCGGACTCGAGGAGGTAGCGCTCGAGCTTCGCCTCGTTCGGCTGGATCCCGTCGATGCAGCTCCGGGCGAAGACGGGGAGGTAGTTCGTGAGGATCTCGGCGGAGAACAGCACCTCGAACGTGGCGAGGGGCATCATCACGTTGATCTCGAGCTGCCCCGCCTGGACGGCGAGCGACGTCGCGAGGTCGGCGCCGATGACGTGGAAGGCGACCTGGTCGAGGCACTCGGCCGCGGACGGGTTGACCTTCCCCGGCATGATCGAGGACCCGGGTTGGATCTCGGGCAGGTGGATCTCGTCGAACCCGGTCGCCGGTCCGCTCGACATCAGGCGGAGATCGTTCGCAATGCGGACCAGCTCCTGCGCGAGCGCCCGGAGCCACGCGGCGGTCGCCCCGAGCGGCCAACGACTCTGCATCGACTCGAACGGGTCTCGGGCGACCGTGAGCGGAAGTCCGGTGAGCCGGGCGTAGTCCCCCACGGTCCGCGACCGGAACCCGGGGGCCGAGTTGATCCCGCTGCCGACGGCGCTGCCGCCCAGCGGAATCTCCGCCAGACCCCGCTCGACCGACGGCAGGAGCTCGAGGACATGCTCGAGGCTCGCCGCGTAGCCGTCGAACTCGGCGCCCAGCGACACCGGCATCGCATCCTTCAGGTGAGTCCGCCCCGCCTTCGGGACCGCGGCGAACTCGCGGCCCTTGCGGCGGAGGCTCTCGGTGAGGACCCCGAGCGAGCCCTTCAGCTCGGCAAGAGCGAACAGCGTGGCGACCTGCGCCGCGGAGGGGTAGGTGTCGTTCGTGGACTGGCCGCGGTTCACGTGGTCGTTCGGGCTCACCGTCGTGTAGGATCCACGCGGCTCCCCGAGGATCTCGAGAGCCCGGTTCGCCAGGACCTCGTTGACGTTCATGTGGTAGGAGGTCCCGGCTCCGGCTTGGAAGACGTCGACGATGAACTGGTCGGAGAACCGCCCTTCGGCGGTCTCTTTCGCCGCCTGTTCGATCGCCGCGCCGAGGCGCGCGTCGAGCACCCCGAGCACGACGTTCGAGCGGGCGCAGGCGAGCTTCAGCAGCGCGTAGGCCCGCCGAAGGTGCGGCGACGAACGAAGGCCGCTGACGGGGAAATTCTCCCTGGCGCGGAGGGTCTGGATGCCGTAGTAGGCGTCGGCCGGGACCTCGCGCGGACCGAGCGAGTCTGTCTCGGTGCGGGTCGCTCCCATTGAGCCCGCGAGCGGGGCCGACCCATAATCGTTTGCGGGGAAACCCGCGGCGGCCGGCCGATCCCGCGCGAGCGGCTCGGCCGGGCTCCGCCACTCGCAACGGATTTGGCCGAGGGGGTGTTCCTTCCCCCTCCGGGACCATCCTTGGGAGCCGCGGAACTGCCGGTCGCCGACCTGGACCTGCGAGAGGGCATCCCTCGACTCCGCCGCGCGCGCCTTCCGATCCGAGTCGGCGGGCTCGCCCTCGTCCCCGTGGGGATGGTCATCGCGGCCCTCGCGATCCTCCGCCTCGCCTCCCGAACTCCGGGCGATCCGACGAGCACCCTGCTCGGCCTGGGCGGCGGCGTGCTGTTCGCGGGACTCGGCGTGTTCGTCGCCTACGTGGTTGGGACCGGCGGCGTCGCGCGCCTCCAAATCAACGAGGGGGGGCTCCAGTTCACCGACCCCAAGGGCCGGGTTCGTACCCTCGCATGGGCGAATCCCCGCTTCCTGGTCGATGTCTACGATGTTTCCCGCATCCCGGCGGGAAGGAGCTACGCGGTTGACGACGAAGTCTGGCGGTACGCCGTCATCGTTCAAGCTCCGTTTCGGCTGATCTGCCGAACGCCGCGCGAGGCGTACGAGGCCGTGCTCACGGTCGCGCGCGCGCACGAGATGGCGATCGACTCGCAGTCGTCGTTCTACTTCCGGTCCCACGAGGATGCGGTAGCGTTCCGGATCCGACGAGCGAAGTAGGACGAGAGTCGGCGGGATCGGGCTCGCTCGGTTCGCCTCGCGCCCGGGGCGGGATATAACCGCGCCTCGCTCTGCCAACGGGGCGCCGTTCGCCGGGCGCCACCGAGGGGAATCCGTGGTCGACGGGGGGTCGGTCGTCTGGAACATCGCCCAGACGGTGGCGTTCCTCGCGGCGACACCGCTCCTCTGGCTGTTTCTCTACCTGTTCACGTGGGAGGACTCCGGACGGGCCAAGGCCGCCGGCTTCGGGCGATCGACCTTCTGGCTGCTGGTTGTCGGCGGAATCCTCGGCATTCTGGGGGACATCCCGATCCTACCGATCGGGCGGTTCGTCCTGGGGATCAGCGTCGCCGGCGGCCTGATCCCGCTCGTCCTCTCGACGATCTTTCTCGTGCGTCTCTCCGCGGACTCGCGCCAGTCGCACCTCCCGTTCGCGGGGTTGATCGCCGCCGAGACCGCCGCCGCGCTCGTTGCGGTGGTCGTGCTCCCGGGGCTGTTCGCCCCGTTTGCCGTGCTCGTCTGCGCCCTGGTGGCATCGGCGGTGGCGATCAACCGCTTTGCACCCCCCGTCGCCCCGGCGCTGGGAGCCGCCTTCGCGCTCATCTCCGCCGCGATCGTCGTCACCTTCCTCGCGACCTCCAGCGAGGTCGGCTACGGGATCGTTTCGGAGTTCCCGTTCTACCTGTTCGCCCCGGTCGGCGTGGGGGTCGTCGCCGTCGCCGTCATCGAGGCGCTGCACCTCCCGAGCTTCTCCGCCTTCCCCCTGGCGTACTCGACCGCCACGATCGGGGTCCTGATCGGCGCCGATGTGCTCCGGCAGCCGCCGCTCTACGGTCCGGGCGTCGGACAGTTCTTCGTCATCGGCGGGGCGGGACCGACCGATCTCCTCTACCTGTCGGGGCTCGTTGCGGTCGTGGCCGCCTGGGGCTTCGACCGGGTCCTGCACCGGCCCACCAGTCGGCCGGTGCCCGAGGCGCCCACCCTCGCGGTCCCTGAGGTTCTGCTCCGCAGCGCCGTGACCGTGGCGCTCTCGGGCGACCCCGCGACCGCCACTCGCCTCGCCGGGGAGGCGGCGGATGTGGCGGTCGCTCGGGCACGGCTTCTCACGGGCGCGCCGCCCTCCCCTCCCGACCGACCGTGGTCCGGATTGCCGGTGCCGACCTGGGTGGACCTCGACCACCGGAACCTACGGGCCCTGGTCACCTCGCGAGAGCGCCGACCCCGGGACGCCCCGCGCGCCTGGTGGACGGCCCGTTGGCTGGTCCGCGTGGCGCGGGACATCTCACGGAAGCGATTCGCGCGTCCCAGCCTTCGGCTCACGGCCGGCTCGGTCGACGCAGCCGTCCTGCTCGTGCCGGCCTTCGCGCTCTGGCTGGCGATCGACCTCGGCTCGACCGGCTCGGCGACCGCGCTGATCACGAGCGCGTGGTTCAACGCCGCCGCCGTCGGGTACGCCGCCTGGGGTCTCGTCTACTTCGTCGTCGCCGAGGCGGCGTTCGGCACTACGCTCGGCAAGCGGTGGCTCGGTCTCGTGGTCACCGACCGGGCGCTCCGTCGCCCGGCGCCCATCCCCGCGTTGCTGCGGAACTTGCCGAAGCTCGTCCCCCTGTTCGTCATCGGCATCGTCGGCGCGGACCTCACGTTCCTCGCCCTGCGGGGCGGGGCCGACCTCACGGTGGGCCCCGCCGGGATCGTCCCGTTCCTCACGGCGGTCGTCGCCCTTCTCGTGGTGCTCGTGCTCGGGGTCTCGATCCCGACGGCGGCCGGGGGGCTCGCGATCTCCTGGAGCGCCGAATCCCAGCGGATCGGCGACGTTTTGGCGGGGACCTGGGTCGTTACGGCGCAGCCGTTGACGACTCCGCCGCCGGGGGCGAGCGCACCGGCAGCGCTCCGAGCCGGGTGAGGCTGATCGCGATCGAGGAGACCCGCGCCTCGCGTCCGTCGCGGTTGACGAGGCGCTCGGTGTCGATCGTGACGGGCCCGACTCCGACCTGGCCCTCGAGGAACCTTCGGCGGACGACCTCGGCGACGTCGACCGCCTTCGCGATGGCATTGCCGCGCGCCTTCACGACCACGGGCCCCGCCCCCGAGTTCAACTCGGCGACGACCTGGAAGACGTAGGTCATGGTCGGCCGGGGCCCGATGAACACGGTCGACCGCTCCTTCGTCGATGCGGCCGCCGGCGGTTCGACCATCGCCGGTGAATGCGGGTGGCCGTACAAGCCTTTTTCTCGCGTCGGGGCCATTCTCCCGCGGGGGCTCGGGCCGTTGGACTGCCTCTCGCGGCAAAGGTTATGGTCGAGGAGCCGTACGCCGCGCGGCCGCGCAGGGGTGGCCCAGCTTGGTCAAAGGCGCCAGGTTGAGGTCCTGGTCTCGTAGGAGTTCGTGAGTTCAAATCTCACCCCCTGCATCCCGACCCCCGGAGGGTCTCGTGGCGATTGAGCGGGCACCGTGCCCCCAATGCGGCAGCACGCTCGACGGTGGCGAGGACAGCTGCCCCGTCTGCGGAGCCGTGATCGATCCGGGTCCGCAGGCCATCGCTCCCGTGGCCGACGGCGAGCCGGCCGGTGAATCCGGGGCGCCCACGGGCGAGTTCGCACGCCGCCAGGCTCGTCTGCAACAGTGGCAGGAGCAGGCGGAGCCCCTCGGGGTCCGCGTCGCCCAGCTGCCCTCCTGGGCCGAGGGCGCCGCCCGGCGGAGCACCGACCCCGACGGATGGCTCGAGGTCGTCCGCGGCGTCGAGCGGCTCGCGCAGCGCGCCGTCGTCACCGCCCTCGAGCAGTGGGAGCGCCAGACGAAGAGCCGCCTCTCGCGGCTCGAGGCGTACTCGGTCGATGGCCGGCTCGAGCGCGAGCAGATGGACGACGTCCTCCACGCGGCGCGCACCGGGGAGATCTCGCAGGCACTGACGACGTACCAGCAGGTCGACCGCGTGGTCACCCTCAAAGAGAAGCACCTCGACCAGGCGCGCGACGAGCTCGAGCGCCTCGTCTCGCTGTTCCGCGACATGCAGGCGCTGCGGCTCGAGCCTCCCGTCGACCCGGCGGAGATCGCCGACGACCTCGAACGGGAGCTCCGCAGCGGGCGCCTCGCGCCCCTCAAACAGCAGCTGCGCGCCCTCCGCCTCCAGGCGATGGGCCGCCTCAAGGCGTCGCTCCCAGAGTACGTGAGCCGCTACGGCGAGTACCTCGTGCGCGAGCGCTCCGAGGGCGTCGCGGTCGAGGTCGAGTCCGCCGAGCTCGCGCGCGGTGCGAAGGCGTTCGTCGAGGGCCACCCGGAAGAGGCGCTGCGGCGCCTGCGGATCCTCGCCCAGATCCACTCGGTCGGGCCCTCGGCCGAGTCGAGCGCGGGACTCGACCCTAGAGGAGCTTCTCGAACAGCCTGACGTCCTCGGTCCACCGGTGCCGGTGGAGGACGCCCGCTTCCGCGAACCCGAGCTTCTTCAGCATCTCGGCGGCGGCGCTGAACCGGGAGAGCGCGTCGACCCAGATCTCGCTCGAGTTGTTGTGCTTCGCCCACTCGACGGCGGCGTTCGCGAGCGCAGAGCCGATCGCCTGGCGGCGCACATCGGGGTCGACGACGAGGTGCACGATGCGGCACGCGCCGTCGTTCAGTTCGCATCCGACGGCGCCGACCATCCGGCCGTCACGACGGGCCGCGAAGTAGGTGACGCCCTCCATCCAGCTCGTGAACTCGAGCGGGGTCGGCGCCCACGACTTCACCAACGGGGCAGGGAGCTCGGGACGGAACGTCTCCCAGACATGCTTGTAGAGCGCGCAGATCTCGGGGATGTCCTGGTGGGAGAGCCGCTCGACGGTAACCGCCGACTTCGCGGCGTTCTTCGATGAGGTCCCGGTGGCCCGGGAGTCGCCCCGGTCGGAACTTGTCTGCTCAGCCACGCGCGTTGCTCCGACGGTACGGGACGCGCGTTCATGCGCGGCACCGCTCTTGAATCTTGCCCCTTTCCCGGCCGCCCGGACGGGTCAGGGCGTGTGGCGCGACGGCGTTCGCGGAAACGGCGTGGTCTCGCGGATGTGTTCGCGACGGAGCATCCACCGTAGGACGCGCTCGACGCCGAGCCCGAAGCCGGCGTGCGGGACGTTCCCGTGGCGTCGGATCTCGAAGTACCACTCGTACTCCGCCGGGTCCACATTGTTGGCGCGAAGCCGCTCGGTGAGCTTCGCGATATCGGTCTCGCGGCAGCTCGCCCCGACGATCTCGCCGAACCCTTCCGGGGCGAGGAGGTCGGCGGCCTCGGCGGTCCGGGCGTCCGACGGCGTCTCGAGCATGTAGAACGCCTTCAGCTCCTTCGGGAAGTGGGTCACGAAGATCGGCGCGCGTTCCTCCATCGTGAGCGCGGCTTCCTCCGCGGTCCGCAGGTCGCTCCCCCAGCTCACGTCGAACCCCTTCTCCTTCAGGCGGTCGAGCGCCTCGGAGTACGGCATCCGACGGAACGGTGGCGCGAGCGAGGTCAACTCCTCGGGAGCCCGGCCGAGCTCCTTCAGTTCGGGGGCGCATCGTTGCGCGACCTCGGCGACGGACGTCGCGATCATCCGCTCGATGAACTCGAGCAGGCTGTCGAGGTCGCACCAGGCGAGCTCGACTTCGAGGTGGAGGTACTCCGTGAGGTGGCGGGGCGTCCGGGACTTCTCCGCCCGGAACGACGGCGTGAGCGCGTAGACCCGCTCGTTCGGGACGAGCAGCGCCTCGAGGTACAACTGCGCCGTCTGGGAGAGGTACCCCGGGCGGCCGAAGTAGTCGAACTGGAACGCTTCGGAGCCGCCCTCCGCCGCGTTGCCCGTCAGGACCGAGGGCGTCATCTCGAGAACGTCCTCGGCGGCGAGGAACCGCCGGAACGCGGCGAGCAGCTCCGCCTTCACGCGGAACGTCGCGACGTGCTCGGACGACCGGATGACGAGGTGGCGCTTGTCGAGACGGTACTCCTCCGTCTGGTCCTTGAAGATCGGGAACGGGGCCCCGGCGTCGATGACGTGGATCGATGTGGCGCGCACTTCGCGGCCTCCCGGTGCGCGGGGGTCGGTCGCGACGGTTCCCTCGAGCTCGAGGGAACCTTCGAGTTGCAGCTGCGACGCCTTCTGGAACGCTTCCTCGCCGAGGACGTCGCGCTTCGCGGTGACCTGGACCGAGCCCGTCCGGTCCCGGATCACCAAGAACAGGAGCCCACCGGAGGATCGCGCCCTCCGGACCCACCCGTGGAGCCGGACGCTCGTGCCGACCGCCGGCTCCGCGAACACCGCCCGAACGGAGTCGAACGGCGGAGGGCGGGCTACTGGTACTCCCGCCATTTGTGGCCGCACTTGGTGCACTCGAAGATCCGGGTCTCGGGCTCGTCCGCGCCCCGAGTCTGGCGGAGGACCCAGTAGGCGCGGGAGTTGCCGCACTTCGGGCACTCCTCCTCGGCGGTCGGGAGCGTGATGGTCTTCGTTTCGATGACGGTCATCGCTTGGCCCGAGGCCTCGACCCGTCCGACCTCGCGCCCCGCTCCGAGCGGAACTTTCGCGCCGCACGCCGAGCACCGCCAGACACCCGCGGCCTTGTCCGGCCGCATCAGCCGCTTGCACTTGGGACAGAACATTTCGGCTCCGAAGCCGGAAATCGCTATTTGACGTTAGGGGGGCCGGCTTACGTCGACAGCACTTGGTCGGCGGTCGCGGCGCTGGACGGCGGCGCGTCCGCCGCCGCCACCGACAGAGGGAGCGGGGACGGTTTCGCGCCCGGAACGATCAGTCCGCGCATGCGCTCGAGACGCGCTGTGAGGTCGGGCTTCATCGCGATGTCGTGGCGGACGTAGCAGTCTCCCGTGACGAACTGGAGCGACGCCTCGACCCGGGTGGAAGCCTCGTGGATCGCGCTCGCCTCCCCCAGGAGCGCGAAGGCCCGGGACGCGCCGAGGACGAACTTCCCCGGTTGGGGGGAGGTGACGTCCGCGAAGAACACCCGGACCCCGTCCGTCTCGACCGAGGGAAGGTCCATGCGGACCTCCGCGCCCGCCTTCGGCGCCGCGGGGTACCCGGGAGCGACGACGTACTTCGCCACCGTCGCCCGGAGCCGGAACGACATCAGATTGGGGTCGACTCGACCGGTGGCGACGCCGTACATCAATCGGTCGAAGTCGCCCTCCTCGTAGAGCGCGAGGACGTTGACGCCCTCGGGGTCGCCGAAGCGCGCGTTGAACTCCATCAGGACCGGCCCGTGCGCGGTGAGCATGAACCCACCGTAGAGGACGCCCCGGTACGGGATCCCCTCCTGGCGCAGCGCCTCCACGCACTTGCGAACGATGTCGAGCGCGCGGTCGCGCATGCTCGCGGAGACGAACGGGAGGAGGTGGTCGCGCTGGGAGAACGAGCCCATCCCGCCGGTGTTGCCCCCCGCGTCGCCCTCGAGGACCCGCTTGTAGTCGTGGACGAGGGGCATCGGGTAGACCCCCGAGTCCGTGACGAACGCCATCAGGCTGAACTCCTCTCCTTCGACCTTCTCCTCGAGCAGAACGCCGTCGCCGCCGCTCGCGAGGAGCGTCTTCGCGTAGGCCGCCCCCTCGGAGGGCTGTTGGAAATCCACGCCCTGGACCCAGACGCCCTTGCCGCTCGTCAGTCCGACCGGCTTCACGACGAACGGGGCACGAATCTCGGCCACGCGGACGTCGACCTCGTCGACGCTCCGGAGTGCGAGGAACCGCGGAGACGCCTCGATCTTGTACTTCGCGAGAAGCTCGCGGCAGAACTGCTTCGAGGTCTCGATCTGGGCCCCTGCCCTCGAGGGTCCCACGACCGGTACGTCCGCGGCCCGGAGGGCGTCGCCCAGTCCCGCCGCGAGCGGAGCCTCGGGGCCGATGACCGCGTAGTCGACCCGCTGGGCCTTTGCGAACGCCACGATGGGCGCCGTCGCGGTCGGCTCGGCGCGGAGCGTTGCCTCGGCGATCGGGTCGATGCCGAGGTTCGCCCGCGGTCCCGCCGCCACGATCGTCGCGTGCGACCGCACCAGGGTGGCGGCGATCGCATGCTCGCGCGCTCCGGAGCCGACGACCAGGACCCGCATCGATCCGGCTCGTGGGGGGTGCGCGACATATAGCCGTGATGCCCGCGCGGGCCGTTCTCCCGCCGACGAGAAACCTCGGGGTCGCCACGCTTAAGAACCGCACCCGTGTGGGCGCGCTCGACGCCATGGACATCCAGGTCGTCGAGAAGGAGCACGACGCGCTCCGCATCGAGATTCCGCGGACCGAGGAGACCCTCCTCGTCCCCCTCGTTGAGGCGCTGCAGGCGGAGGAGCACGTCATCGAGGCGCGCTACTACTTCGGCCACCCGCTCCTCGACCGGCCGACGCTCTACGTGAAGACGAAGGGCGAGAAGCCCCAAGCGGTCCTCAAGCGGGTGCTGAAGGACCTCGCCGACCAGTACGGTGACGTCCTCCAGGACTTCGACAAGAAGGCCGAGAAGATCAAGGCGTAATCCGGGAGTGCGCCCGCGATGCTGAAGGAGTGCGCGCAGCACGGGTACTTCCGAGCCGAGAATTGCCCGGTGTGCGGCGGCTCCGGTCGGTTCCTGATGAACGACCGCGAGCTCGACCACCTCGGGCGCGTGATGACGGGGATCCTCCGCCACTTCCCCGAGAAGTACGGCCTCACGATCGAGGAGCGGGGATGGGTGCCCCTTCCGACGCTCGTCCGGGCGGTCCAGGAACGGCACCGCGGCTACCACTGGCTCCGCGTCCACCACCTCGTCGCGATCGCCGAGAGCGACCCGAAAGGCCGCTACGAAGTGAAGGACGACCGCGTGCGGGCCACCTACGGCCACACCATCGAGGTGAACCTCGACCTTCCGACCGAGAACGTCCCGGTCGAGCTGTACTTCCCCGTGACCCCGGACGAGGCGTCGATCGTCCTCGAAGTCGGACTCAAGCCGTCCGACCGCCGCAAAGTCCACCTGTCGCGCACCGCCGAGGACGCGCGGGCCGCCGGCGTCGTCCGAACGCCGGACCCGGTGATCTTGGCGGTCAACGCCGAGGCCGCGCAGGCCGAGGGGATCGTCATCATGCGGGCCGGCAAAACCGTCTTCCTCGCCGACCAGGTGCCGGCGAAGTTCCTCGCCCGCCACGAGCCGCCGCCCACCGCGAACGCCGCGTAGGGCTTCGGCTCGCGCGGCGGGCGGGGCCCGGCCCCGAACCACGGGCCCGCGTCAGTTGACGACGACGTTCGTCTCGTAGTTGGTCACAAGGTAGACGTGGAGGTCGATGCCCGTCGACGGCGCGAACGAGTTCACGAACACGAGGTAGAACGTGTCCGTGTACGGCGCGGCGAAGATGATCCGGCTCGAGGAGGTGTTCTGGACGGCGAGGGGCGTCGCGGGCGCGTGGAGGACGAACGCGGAGAAGCCGGTCGAGTTGAACACCTCGAACGTGAGCGGCGCCCCCGGCGGGTTCGCGACCGAGAAGTTGCCCACGATGTAGTCCTCCCCGGTGATCGGCCCGGAGAGCGTGGTGTAGTTCCCGGCCCCGACGTCGTGCCAGCCGGCGGTCGTCAATGGGTCGTCCAACGTCGGCGGTCCGGAAAGTCCGGCCGAGAGAGTCGCCCACCCGAGCCCGAGGATGACGCCGACGATCGCGAGGACGCGGAGCACCCGGATTGCCTGGAACTTGCGACGACCCCGGGTCGGGAGCGCGGATTCGGACCCCGCTCGGATCGGCTCCCGAGCGCCGCAGGTCGGGCAGGTGCCCGTGCCGGGCGGGAACGCCTCCCCGCAGACGGCGCAGGTGCCCCACTCGGAGTCGCGCGGACCGGCCATTTCGGACGGGCGTCCGAGCCGGCGGTACGGCTAAGGGGCCTTCGTACGAACCGAGGCGGCGCCGGGGGCGGTCAGCCTTTCGGCTTCGGGACGGAGAGGTTCACGACGACGTTCTTGCGCCGGGTGTACGAGCGCACGACCTCGGAGCCCTGCTCGAACCCGAGCCCGCTCTGCTTGAACCCACCGAACGGGGTTTGCGGGAACGTCACCGGCGCTTCGTTGACGCAGACGATGCCCGCCTCGAGGCGGCGGGCGACCGTGTGGGCGGTCGCGAGGTCCTTCGTCCAGAGCGCCGCGAACAGTCCGAAGTCGGTCGCGTTCGCGAGTCGGACCGCGTCGTCGGTGCTCGCGAACGGGTGGACGACGAGGACCGGGCCGAAGATCTCCTCGCGCACCGCGCGCGCGCTCGGCGGCGCGTCATCGACGATGGTGGGAGGGTAGAAGTTCCCCTGGGCGAGTTCTCCGGCGGACGCCCGCGCGCCCCCGGTCCGGACCTGGCCGCCCTCGGAGCGCGCCGACTCGACGAACTCCGCCACCCGCTCGAGCTGGCCGGGCGAGACGAGCGGACCCATCTCGCTCTCCGGGGCGATCCCGGGGCCGAGGCGCATCGCGCTCGCGATCTTGGCGACCCGCTCGACGAGGGCGGCGTGGATGCTGTCGTGGACGATGAGGCGGGAGCCGGCCCAGCACATCTGGCCGGCGTTCCCGAAGATCCCGAAGGCAATGCCGCGCGCCGCGCGGTCGAGGTCGGCGTCCGGGAACACGACGACCGGGCTCTTTCCCCCAAGCTCGAGCGTCGCCGGGATCGTGCGTCGCGCGGCGAGCTCGGCGATCCGGCGGCCCACGTCCCCGCTGCCGGTGAACGAGACCGATTTGCACCGCAGGTCGTTCACGAGCGCCTCGCCGACCTCTCCACCGGGACCGGCGACTACGTTGAGGATCCCGTCCGGGATCCCGGCGTCTTTCGCGAGGCGTCCGAACGCGATCGCGGTGAGCGGGGTGAGGCTGGCCGGTTTGAGGACCGCCGCGTTCCCTGCCGCGAGCGCGGGGGCGACGCCGCGGATGGCGAGCAGGAGGGGATAGTTCCAGGGCGCGATGTGGACCGTGACACCGAAGGGCTCGCGGATCGTGTAGTCGAGACGGGCTCCCGGTACGGGGACGGTCTCGCCCTCGACCTTATCGGCGAGGCCGGCGACGTACTCGATCGAGCGGACGACGAACCCCATGTCGCCGCGCGCCTCCTTGAGCGTCTTGCCCATGTTGAGCGTCTCGAGGCGCGCGAACTCCTCGAGGCGCGCTTCGAGCAAGCCCGCGAGCTTCCACAGCGCCTTCGCGCGGCGGCCGCCGTCGTCGCTCGCCCACCAGCTTCCCTCGAACGCCGCTTGGGCGACCTCCATCGCGTGGCGGGCGTCGTCGGCGTGGCCGACGGCGACCGGGGCGAGGTCCTCGTTCGAGGCCGGATTCTTGACCGGAGCGCGTTCGCCGCGGGTACCGGGGGTTTCCGAGCCGCCGATGAGGAGGTCGAACGGACGGTCGAGGGGTGTCGACATGCGAGGGCACGGGGAGAAACGGGCCCCACATAGCGTCTCGCCGACCGAGCGTTCCAAGGGCTCGGTACGGCGTGCCGAGGTCGCTCCCCGCGGCGGAATGCGCTATCTGGCCGGGACCCTGAGTCTTGACGAGGGAACCGTACGTTCCGGTCGGACAACTTCCAGCTCGAACAGGTCGGCAAGCGGATCTGGGCGGCCATCGGCCGACCCGGCTCGGCGAACCTGAGCAACGCGGGGATCGTGGACCTCGGCACGACGACCCTCGTGTTCGACACGTTCCTCACTCCGCTCGCGGCGGCCGACCTGCGGACCGCCTCCCAGATCCTCACGGGGCGCAATCCCGGGTTCGTCGCCAACAGCCACTGGCATTTCGACCACAGCCTCGGCAATGCGATGTTCGGGGCCGCGTCGATCTACGGCACCGAGACCACCCGCGAACTACTCGCCCAGCGCGGCTCGGCGATCGTCACGGCCCTCGCCGACCCGACCTGGGTCGATGGAACGAGCGCGCTGCAGATCCGCCACGACGAGGAGCGCCGACCGCTCTACCGTCATGAGCTGGGGGGAGAGCTCGCCGCTCGCATCCAGTTGCGGGACGCTCGGGACCGCGTCCGGATCCGGACCCCCGACGCCATCTTCGAGACGCGCCATACGTTTCCCGGCCCGCGCAGCGCCATGATCGTCGAGGGCGCCGGCCACAGCGAAAGCGACACGGTCCTGTTCGTGACGGACGACGAGGTCCTGTTCACGGGCGATCTCGTCTCGGTGGGGGTCCATCCCACGGTCGGCCTCTCCGATCTCGCCCGGTGGCGCGAGACGCTCGACAAGGTCGCCCGGATCCGACCTCGGATCCTGGTGCCGGGGCACGGACCGGTCTCGGACGTCGGCGCCTGCGACGGGCTGCGCGAGTACCTCGACCGGCTCGAGGAGGTCGCACGGGGCGGAGGGCCGCCCGAGATCCCGAGCGAGTACGCCGACTGGCTCGGTCCGGGGCGGTTCGCGCGGAGCGTGGAGACGCTGCGGGCGGCGCATCCGGCGTAACCCGGATTCGCTCGCCTAGCGACCCGACGACGGTCCGGAGCCCGTCGGCTCCCCATTCATCGCGTAGGACCGTCCCTTCCACTCCACGGGCCGGCCGCGAAGTCCCGCGACGAGGGAGGAGCTCACCAGGACGAGGTAGAATCCGGCGGCGATGGGAAAGAGGAGTCCGTGGGCCGCGCTCATCCCGATCGCTCGAGCGAACAGCGCGTGCTTCGCGAACCACGCGACCCAGACGAACGCCCCGAGCCATTCGAGGACGAGAGAGCCGAGCCAAAGCCCCACGGGAAGGACGAGCAGCGGGAGCAAGAACAGTCCGAGGATTCCGGCGAGGAAGACGAGCTGCCGCAGCGCGGAGAAGCGGGTGTCGTGCACGTTCTTGCGAAGTCCCTCGAACAGCTCCGTGCGGTCCCGGTACATGCGCGTGGTCAGTAGCTCCGGAGCCCAGGCGACCCGGAGCCGCTTGCCGGCGGCGCGGTACCGACGCGCCAGGGCCACATCCTCGAGCACGTACCCTCGGATCGCGGCGTGGCCGCCGAGCTCCTCGTACGGTCCGCGCGCAACGAGGGTGAACTGGCCGTTCGCCATCGCCGCCCTCGAACTATCGCGGTTCACCCGCGGGGTCCGGAAGTAGGTGAGCACCATCTGGACGTAGAACGGAAGGACGACCTTCTCCCAGAACGAGTGCGCCTCCAGGGCCGGGGCGAGCGTCGCGAGGTCCGCGCCCTCCGCCTGGGCCCACGCGACGGTCGTGCGGACCGCCTCGGGATGGTAGCGCATGTCGGCGTCGGTGAACAGCAGGTAGTCGCCTCGGCTCGCCCGGTACCCGACGTCGCACGCCCAGTTCTTGCCCACCCATCCCGGCGGGAGCGGCGGTTCCTCAATCACCCGAATGCGGGCCCCGGGGGCGTGGGCGACCTCGCGCGTCCGGTCGGTGGACCCTCCGTCCACGACGATGATCTCGAGGGGGGAGTACGACTGCGCGAGCAGCCCGTCCAAGGCCGGGCCGAGGTCGAGCTCTTCGTTCCGCGCGGCGATGATCACGCTCACGAGGGGCGCCGGACGGCCGTCCGCCGGGAGGGACCACGGACCGAGCCGCGGCATTTGGGCCGCCAAGAGGAGCGGCAGGCCCTGGAACAGGATCGCCACGATCGTCGCCGCCGCGATCGCGATGACGAAGAGCGTCTCCATTCGGGCCTCGACGCTTCGGATGGGTAAATAAGCCGTCGACGGTGCGAACGCGGGGGCAGCCATGGAGACGGTCGCGCACGCGCGCCTCCGTCCCGGGGTCCTCGAAGACCGCCAATATCAGGCCACGATCGCCGAGGCTGCGACCGGGGCGAACACGCTCGCCGTGCTCCCCACCGGGCTCGGCAAGACCGCGATCGCGCTCCGCCTCGCCGCCGAGTTCCTCCGGCGCCATCCGACCCGCTCGGTGCTCCTGCTAGCCCCGACGCGGCCCCTCGTGCTCCAACACGCCGAGAGCGTCCGGACGACCGTGCTCGCGCCGCCGCCGGTGGTGTTGACGGGGGCCGTGAGTCCCGCGGCTCGAGCCGAGCTCCTCCACCCGCCCCAGGTCGTGGTCGCCACGCCCCAAGTGATCGGCAACGACCTCGCGGCGAGCCGGTTCCCTCTCGAGACGTTCTCGCTCATCATCTTCGACGAGGCCCACCGGGCGCGGGGGGACTACCCCTACGTGGCGATCGCCCGAGCGAATGCCGAAGGCCCGCGCGCGCGCGTGTTCGCGATCACCGCGTCCCCCGGTTCCCGGATCGAGGCGATCCGGGAGGTCTGGCACAACCTCGACATCGAGCGGTTCGAGTACCGCACCTCCACCGATGCGGACGTGCGGCCGTACGTCCACGCGATCGGCTACGAGACGGTCGCGGTCACGATGCCACCCGAGGTCCGCGAGCTCGGGGTCCGATTGAGGGCCGCCGCGCTGCGACAGACCAACGCCCTCTCGCAGCTGGGGGTGCTCCCCCCCGGTGCGGGGTCGAAGCGCGACCTTCTCCAGCTCGGGACCCAGCTGCACCGGGGACTCGGAGAGGCTCGCGCCCGGGGCCAACCTGCCGCGGCGAACCTCTGGAGCGCGGTCACCCATCACGCGGCGGCGATGAAGGCGCTCCACGCGCTCGAGCTCGCCGAAACCCAAGGCGTCGAGGCGGTGCGGCAGTTCCTCGACCGGCAGTCGTCGGGCCGGATCTCGCCCGCGGCGCGGTCGTTCCTGAACGACCCGGACGTCGAAGCCGTGAAGCGCGCCCTCGCCGACATTCGGCTCGAGCATCCGAAGGTCGCTGCGGCGGTCCACCTCGTCGAGACGGAGCTGCGCCGCTCCCCGAACGCCCGGGTGATCGTCTTCACCCAGTACCGTCAGACGGCCGAGCTGCTCGTCACCGAGCTCGGCAAGGGCGAGGGGGGCGTCGTGCGCGCGGCGCGGTTCGTGGGTCAGGCGTCGAAGGACGAGGACTCGGGCATGAGCCAGAAGGAACAGGTCGAGCGGCTCGAGAAGTTCCGCGCCGGCGAGTTGAACTGCCTCGTCGCCACCTCGGTCGCGGAGGAGGGGCTCGACATCCCGTCGACCGACCTCGTCGTGTTCTACGAGCCGGTCCCCGACATCGTCCGCACGATCCAGCGGCGGGGGCGAACGGGCCGGGTCCGAGCCGGGCGCGTGGTCGTGCTCGTCACCGAGGGCACCCGCGATGTCGGACTCGACCGGGCCAGTCGCGGGAAGGAGCGTCGGATGCACGAAATGCTCGAGCGCGTCGAAGCGGAGGCGCGCGGCGGGACCCTCGCGCCAGTGGCCCCCCGGGCCGTCCAGCGCGTCCTCGACGAGTTCCCGCCCGGGTAGCGAAGCTCAGCGGCCGGTGCTGCCGAACCCGCCGGAACGCGAGGTCGTGGGAGAGACCGTTCCGAGGACGAATCGCACCGGCCGATCCGCTACGAGCCGAACCTGCGCGATCCGGTCGCCGACGTGGATCGAGTACCCTCCCTCGAACAGGAACGTCATCGGGACCTTCACCTCCCCCGCGTAGTCGCGGTCGATCGTGCCGGGGGCATTCACCATCAGCACCCCCCGACTACTGAGCCCGCTGCGCGGACGGACCTCGAGGAACGTTCCCGGGGGAGCGCGCATCCTCCAACCGGTGCGCACGAGGCTCACGGTCCCGCGCTCCAGTCGAACCTCCTCCGCGCTGGCGAGGTCGAAGCCGGCCGAGCCGATCGTCGCGCGCACGGGAATTGGAACCTCCGGAGTGCCGTCGACGCGCTGTAGGATCACCTTCGGCCCCGCCGCGCGAGCGGTGCCCCGTTGCAGGCCGCGTCTCGATGCGGGACTCGAACGCGCGGTCACGTACCCTCCTCCGGCGAGAGCACCCCGGGAAGTTCAACGGCCAGATAGCGCGTCACGAGATGGCCCTCCGCGCGCCGGAGCATCTTGCCGAGCGCGGGCGGGCTCTGGCCGGTCGTCTTCGCGAGCCGCGTCAGCGTGATCCGCCGCGGTACCGCGAAGAAGCCGAGGGCCCAGGCCCGTGCGAGCACGTCCCGCTGCTTGGGGGTGAGCGGGGTCGCGGTCGCGTCCGCGAGGACGGGGCGTTTGGAGGCTCGCACCACACGAAACGGCACCTCCTCCTTGCGGAGCCGGCTAAGGACCCGTCGCAGGGTTCGCTCCTCGCCGTGGAACGACGCGATCGTCGTCTCGGGCGTCATGCGGAACGGGGCGGTCGGAGAGATCCGACCGGCGGAGAGGGAGACGAGCGCCCGCAACGACGCCGGGTTCCGCTGTCGGACGAGCAAGATGTAGTCCCGAGTTCGCGGCCGGCGTTCTACCACCTCGAAGCTGTCCAGCCCGTACGTCCGCCGGATCCGGCGAGATTCCCGCTCGAGGTCGGCGTCCGAGCGGAGAGGCCCGCGCCGGCGGAGCCGCACCAGTTGGAGCCGCCACCCGCGCTCCAGGCGGAGCGTCTCGAGAAGCTCGAGCTCCTCGTACGTCTCGAAGAACTCTGCCGGAACCAGGCCGATGAGCACGAGGTCCTCGGTCCGGAACTCGAGCGTGACCGTCTGCATCGGGCGGCCCGGCACCCCCGGTTCTCATATGAACCCGCTTCCGCCCGACCTTCGGTTAAATAGCGAATCCGGCTCCGACGACGTCCATGGCGTTCCGGTCGCTCGGCGAGTTCCTCGCCGAACTCGAGAAACGAGGGGACCTGGTTCGGATTCGCTCCGAGGTCAACCGGGACCTCGAGGTCGCCGAGATCGCCCGCCGCACGATCTCGAACGACGGGCCGGCGCTGCTGTTCGAAAACGTCCGCGGCGCGACGATGCCCGTGGCGATGAACGTGCTGGGCTCGGCTCGCCGCATCGCCCTGGGACTCGGGGCCGCCACGATCGACGAGGCCGCAGGACGAATCGGCGCCCTGTCGCGGCTCCGTCCGCCCGCTGGGGTTGTGGCGGCCTTGAAGGACATCAGCGGGACGCTCGCCCTTCTCGACACCGTGCGCTCCCTCGGTCCGAAGCGGGTCACCAGCGCCCCGTGCCAAGAGGTCTCGACGGACGCCGTCGACCTCGACTCCCTCCCCCTACTTCGTTGCTGGCCGGGGGACGGAGGCCGCACGATCACCTTCCCGGTCGTCGTGACCAAGAACCCTGAGACCGGCGAGTCGCACACCGGGATCTATCGACTCCAGCAGTACGGCCGCGACACGCTCGGCTTCCACGCGCAGCTGCATCGAGTCGGGGCGGCGAACTACCGGGCGTGGGCCGCCCGCGGGGAGCGGATGCCGGTCGCCGCGGTCCTCGGCGCCGACCCTGCGACGGTCCTCAGCGGACTCGCCCCGGTCCCGGAGGGGATCTCGAACTGGGTGTTCGCGAGCTTCGTGCGCTCCGAGCCGCTCGAGCTGGTCCGCGCCGAAACCGTCGACCTGGAGGTCCCGGCGCAGGCCGAAATCGTCCTCGAGGGGTACGTCGACCCATCGGAGCGGAAGATCGAAGGTCCGTTCGGCGACCACACGGGGTACTACTCCGCGCCGGAGGAGTTCCCGGTCTTCCACGTCACGCACATCACCCGCCGAAAGAATCCAGTCTACCTCTCCACCGTCACGGGGAAACCGCCCACCGAGGACGCGGTCCTCGGGAAGGCGGTCGAGCGACTGTTCCTCCCGGTCGTCCGGCTCGTGCTTCCCGAAATCGTCGACATGAACCTGCCCGTCGAGGGGCTGTTCATCAACGTCGTCGTCGTCTCGATCCGTAAGTCGTTTCCCGAGCACCCTCGAAAGGTGATGCACGCGCTCTGGGGACTTGGGCAGCTGATGTTCTCCCGCTACGTCATCGTGGTCGACGCGGACGTCGACGTCCACGACATGGGGGAGGTCCTCTATCGCGTCGGGCTCCAGGCCGATCCCGCCCGGGACCTCGAGCTGGCGACCGGACCCGTCGACCAGCTGTCGATCTCGAATGCGGTACCGAACATCGGGGGGAAGGTCGGCGTCGACGCGACGAAGAAGGGGCCCTCCGACGGGTTCCCGAGGCCGTGGCCGGAAGAGATCCGGATGGATCCGGCGGTCGTGGCCCGGGTCGATGCGCTCGCGAAGTCGGACCCGACCGTGGCCCGTCTGTTCGCTCGCTCCAATGGGAAGTGAGCGCTTCCCACCCCGAGCCGGCCCCCGGGATCGGCCGGTTCCTCGAGATCCAGAATCTCGGGCTCAACCTTCCGTTCGCCCTCGCCTTCCTCCTGACAGCGTCCGTCGGGCACCCGTCGGTCTGGGTCGTCCTCTGGACGATCGTCGCGTTCGTCTCGGGGAGGAATGCGGGCCATGCGTTCAATCGGATCGTCGACCGAGAGTTCGACCGCCAGAATCCCCGGACCCGGAATCGGGCCCTCGTCACGGGTCGCTACTCCATCGCCTTCGCGGCGGCGGTCGTCACCGCGAGCGCCGTCGCGATGGTCCTCGCGGCCTACCTGCTCAACCCACTCGCCTTCGTCCTGGCGCCCGTCGCGCTGCTCGCGGTGTTCGGCTACAGCTACACGAAGCGGTTCACCGCCCTCACGACCGTCTTTCTCGGTGTCGTCGAGGGGATCGTTCCCGTCGCCATCTACATCGCCGTCCGTGGGGCGATTCCTCTCGAAGCGCTCGCCGCGATGGCCGCCCTGATCGCCTGGGGAACGGCGTTCGAGACGATCCATTCTCTAGGAGACGTGGATGCGGACCGGGCGGCGGGACTTTCCTCGATCCCGGTTCGCCTCGGGAAGCGGCTCTCGGTCGCCCTCGTTCCTTGCCTCCACGCCGGGGCGATCGTGCTGTTCGTGGTGTTCGGGCGGCTCGCCGGACTTTCGGCGCCGTTCTACCTCGCCGTGGCGGCCATGGCGGTGCTGACCGTTGGCGTCGACGTCGCCGTGGCCCGAGCCCCCGACCGCGTGAGCTGGCCGTTCCGCCTTCACACGGCGCTCGGAGCGATCTTCCTGGTCGGCGTCGCGCTCGCGGAGTTTTTGCCGTCGGGGTTCGGGTAACGGCCGGAATCGGGGCCTCCGCTCGCGCGCCGGGTTGGGGCACTCGTCGCCCGCGCGAGATCGGCCCGAGAAGTCTAATCCGCCACTGAACCTGCCACGCCCCTGGACCATGCCGCAGGTGATGATCGGGCTCTCGGCGCGCGACTACCGGACCACGAACGACGTCTGGCGGATGGCGAAGCGCCACCTGAACCCGGCTGTTCGCCGTCGGATTGGCTGGCGCGGACGCTCGAGCTTCCTTCGTCAGCTCATCCTCTACGGCTTCGAGAAGGCGAGCGAAAGCCCGGGGGAGTTCCTGCAGCAGGTCCGCGACACCCACGACCCGCTCATCGGTCGACGGGGACGATCCGAGGCCGGCGCCGAACGGCGCGAGGCCCTGGTCGCGCAGTGGCAATCGTTCTTCCCCGGTCCATCGGCGCCTCCTCGCCGGGCGAGGAAGGGCGCGAAGGCCACGGACGGAGCCTAGGTCCGCTCTCGCCCCGGTCTTCGAAGGAGGGCGGTCGCTGCGGCACGTCGAGCGTTCGGACGGACTCATCCTCGAGGGCGTCGCGACCGTCGGCCCTCTCCGATTCCGCGTTCCGACCGTCCTGTCCGTCGGCCCGTCGACGGGCGGGCGGCCTTCGGTTCGGTCGATCGCGGACGCCGAACCGGCCCACCGCGCGCTCGAGATCACCGACGGAACCCAGTCGCTGCGTCTCGAGTACGCGGTCCCGGCGCCGGAGGTCTCCGGAGTCCCGGGATCCGCCCAGTCCGCGGGAGACGGCACCTGGGTCGTCCATTGGCCGCTCGACGAGGGCCAGTGGACGTCTCTCGCGGCCGCGCGGCCCGAGCTCGTCGTCCTCGCGAACGCACGCGTTCTCCTCGCCGAAGGGGAGCCGTTGATCCGGGCGGTGCACGAGCTTCGTCGCAAGCTCGGCGCGCGCCCGCTCGTCTGGGCCCCGCGGGTGACCACACCCCACCGACTCGCGTTGTTGACCTACCTCGGCTTCGATGTGCTGGACGCGACCGAGACCGTCTGGCAGGCGACCGAGGGGACGTACTTCGACCTCGAGCTGGGCCGCTCCGAGCCCGCGGCGACGGCAGCCGACCGGGCTTGCGACTGCGTCGGATGTCGTGCCGACGGAGCCCCGGACCGGGTCGTCCATGGGCTCGCGCTTCTCGAACGGGAGCGGCGAGCCGTCCGAACGGCGATCGGAGCGGGGCTGCTCCGCGAGCGTTGCGAAGGACGACTAGCCGCCGAGCCGCTGCTCGCGGAACTGTTGCGCTACATCGACGGACATCTCACCGACCTCCTCGACGAGCGAACTCCGGTCGTCGCGCACGGGATCCGCACCTACGTTCTTCGCGAGTCCCATCGTCGCCCGGAGATCCGACGGTACCAGGAGCGATTCCTGACGCGCTACCGGGCGCCGCCCTCGAAGCGCGTTCTGCTCCTCGTGCCGTGTTCCAAGACCAAGCCGTACCGCAACTCGCGTTCGCACCGAAGATTCCGTTCCGCGTTCGAGGATCTGACGGGAGCCGCCCGGATCCACGTGGTCTCGGTCACCTCGCCCCTTGGGGTCGTCCCGAGGGAGCTCGAGGATGTGCCGCCCGCACGGCACTACGACATCCCCGTCACCGGCGACTGGGACGAGGTGGAGCGACGGACGGTCCGAGAGTCGGTCGAGCGGTTGCTGGTGACCGGCGCCTACGAGCGCGCCATCGTTCACCTCGACCCGAGTGAGTATTCGTTCCTCCGCCCCGCGGTTCCCGAGTCGCTCCGTCCGGTCTGGACGATCTCGGACGGGCGCTCGACCTCGTCCACGTCTCTCTCGGCGCTGCACGAGGCGGCCGTGGACGCTCTGGGCGACACTCGGGCTCCCGACGGGGGACCCCTGACCATCGTCCGCGAGGAGCTCGAGGCGATTGCCGCGTTCCAGTTCGGACCCGCGGCTGCCGCCGGTCTGTTTGCGCCGCCCGTCCGCCTCCATGGGCGCCCATGGTTCCAGCGGGTCACGGACCCCGGCGGGACGGACCTTGCCACGTGGCGGGATGAGCGTGGGCTGTTCCAACTCACGGTGGCCGGGGGCGAACGCCTCCTGTCGGCCCGGACTCTCCAGGTCGTGGTGCGCGCCGAGGTGCCGCTCAACGGCGACCTGTTCGTTCCCGGCGTCGAGTCCGCCGACCCAGCGATTCGGGCCGGCGACGCGGTCCTCCTCACCCGAAACCAACGCCTGCTCGCGGTGGGCGAAGCGGAGCTTCCCGGTCCGCTCATGACGGAGCTGGAGCACGGGCTCGCGGTGCAGGTACGCCACCGGAGTCGCTCGGGCCTCGCTCCACCGACACTGACTTGAACGGACGGCCTTCTGTTTCCGTCGGGCCGGTGGTCTAGCGGTTAGGACATCGCGCTTACAACGCGGAGATCGACGGTTCGAATCCGTCCCGGCCCACCGCGCGACAGGGGTAGTACCGATTCGATGTTTTCTTCACTACCCCCGCCTTGGCAAGTGTATATTGGTCCCAATCGTCAGCCCCCGTCATGGGCCTTCCAGCTATGCCTCCCGAGACTTCACTCGGAGCAAAGGAGAGGCAGATCGGCCGATGGGACTTCTCGCTAGAGATGAAGCAGTCGCCAGTTGCCCGGATTCTCACTCGGTTCCTCTTGACCAATGAGCGACTGATCGTGCTCCAGTTGCCGACCGCGCGGGTCGTGGCCGGGCTTGCCGGACGAATATCCCTCAGGAAGCCCAGCTCGAGTTTCATGCGGGACATGGGACAGTGGCACGTCATGCTTGACTCGAAACTGAGTGAACTCCCCGAGCCGTCCCTCGGTCGAGTCGAGTTTGGCCACCCGACGGCTCTGCCAAGCAATCGGGCCCTGATCTTGGGGCCGAGGAACTTCCCGGTCGGGGAGGACCCTGCGGCGGAGTCGATGTCGGGGCGGATTCGTGATGAGTGGACTGCCGCCCGCCGCTCAGCGGGCGAACCGCTCACGTCGTCCGCGCCGTAGGTCGAACACCGTCCTCCGGCTCACCCCGAGCCTCTTCGCGACCTCCGTCGCGCTCCCCTTAAACGGGTCCGGATTCACGTACCGCTTGGCTCGACGCCGTGTACCGGCGAGCCCGAGCACTCGGCTGTCCTCGATTCGGTTCGCCTCCTTGCCGAGGCCGACCAAGTTCTTGGCCCGGACAAGGATGTGCCTCCGGACCGCTCGTCCCTCCCCGTCGAATGTGCACCTCCGGTCATGTTGCCGGACGAAGTCTTCGACCACCGACCCCCAGGATCGTTGGCGGGGTAGGGCCATCAGACCCGCCGGACGGGCCGAGTCCTTCGGGCCGACGAACGCGACCAGCTCCGACCTCACGACGTGCACGGACTGGGTCAGACTGATTTCCCGCGGGTAGGAAATGTCCGACGGCTCACAATCTGTCTCGTTACGATTCGAACGACGGGCGGCGAAGATTGGCTGCCTCGGTGGAGCGAATGGAGAGACGTGAAGTCCCGCAATACCGGCCCGGGGTGCCGATTGTGGTACCCCACTCGCGTTGGTCGACCCAGTGCATTTGGTCGTCCGCCAGGAGCTGTCCGCACTCGGGCTGGATCCCAAGATCGACCTAGTGTGGTGTACCAGCCAGACCTACGCTTAACCGGTTCCGGGTGACCTTGACGAGGATCTCGTCGGCGGTCGCTCGCCATTCGAAGGGCCGAGGGACCTCGTTGTACCTCTCGATGTAGAGCTTCAGCATCTCGATCAGTTCCCGCTCGCTGTGAAACGTTTCTCGTCGGATCTGGCGGTGGGTCAGGTCGTTGAACCAACGCTCAACCTGGTTCAGCCACGACGACCCGGTCGGGACGAAATGGAAGTGGAAGCGGGGGTGCCGCAGCACCCACCGCTTCACTTCCGGGGTCTTGTGCGTCGACAGATTGTCGAGGACGAGATGGAGGTCGAGCTCGGGTGGGGTGCTCCGTTCGAGGGTCCTGAGGAAGGCGAGGAACTCCCTCGCCCGATGTCTCTTGTGGCACTCGCCGATGACCCGTCCCTCGACGATGTCGAGGGCGGCGAACAGGTCGGTGGTGCCGTTCCGTCGGTAGTCGTGGGTCTGCCGTTCGGGAACTCCGGGGCGGATCGGAAGGATCGCCTGGGTCCGGTCGAGCGCCTGGATCTGGGTCTTCTCGTCGACGCTGAGCACGAGCGCGTGCTCGGGAGGGTTGAGGTAGAGGCCCACCACGTCCCGCAACTTCTCCTCGAACTGTCGGTCGGTACTGAGCTTGTAGTGCTCGAGTCGGTGGGGCTGGAGTCGTCGGGCCTTCCAGATCCGAGCCACCGTGTCGGGGCTGACCCGGTGCCTGGCGGCCATCGAGCGAACGGACCAGTGCGTGGCGTTGTACGGCTTGGAGTGGAGCGTGTCGTGGACGATCGCCCGGATCTTCGAGTCGGGGAGAGTAGAGGGCCCTCCAGGACGAGGGGCATCCTGCTCGATGCCCGCAAGGCGGAGACGGTGGAACCGTCCCCGCCAGAGGGCACAGGTGTTGCGCTGAGTGTTCAGTTCCTCAGCAATCTGATTGTTCTGAAGCCGTCGGCGGCGCGTAGGACGATCCGGGCTCGAAGGACGATGCGGAACGGGGTCGACCGACCGCGAGCCCAGGACTCCAGTTGCGAGCGTTCCTCCGGCGTGAGGGACAGGGAAGGCGCAACCCGCACAGAGGAGACAACGCGTCCCCGGCTATATGCTCATGCATTCATCGGACGGGACACTAGCGGACGGCGATGCTGCGCAACCAAGCGCCGCGTCCGGAAGACCCGATGTCGACGCTGGCCCAGGAGGTCCCTGTGTGCGTCCCGCACCCGTCGCACCCTTCGATGAAGGTGCTTACTCCCGTGTAGAACACGTAGTCGTCTCCCGCCGTCAGGTTGGCGCGGACTCGGACTGTCAGGTTCTGCAGCACGCCGGTTTTGTTGCACATCGGGTGCGAGGAGCAACTCGAGATGAGTTGCACAACACCGGACGCGGAGGCCCCGCCCAAAACCCAGACTCCCGTCGTGTTGTCGAAGACATCGGCGAACAAGTTCGCTTGCGCCGCCCCCCCGAGGCCCATTCCCCCCGAGGAAACCATCCAACTGACCTGCCAGCGAAACAGCACCGTGTGGGGGCCAGACACGACTGGTTGAAACCGCGGACCGAAGAATCCCGCCACTGTGCTCAGGTTGTTCGCGCTCGTCGGGCAGGCCGGAACCCTGATTGCGGTCACGTTCGATGTTGTGACAACCAATCCAGTGTAGGGGTGGGCCCGGGGAACGACGGAGACGAGTTCCGAGCGACAACCAACCCCTTGCACCGTGACGTTCGAGAACGCCGACGCGAGGTAGAACGGAGGCAGCCAGCTGTTGGGAGGTGGACCGTGGACTGACGCTGAAATCCGAGACGGGACGGAAGTGGATATGGAACTCAGAACCGACGGACCGGGGAGAATGAGCAGTGCGAGGACGATCACGAGCGACAGACCCGCCACCTCGACGCGTACGCTTGTGGCGCGATCGCGCCGCCCTGCGGGACCCACTTTCGATGGACTCCAACGGCTCGTAGTATGTCGCCCCGCTAAAGCGAGCTGCATCGAGGGCCCTTGGGGGACAGAGCTTGCGGGAACGAGCGGGACAACTCCGAGGTCACGGATAGCGCAGGGGAGCCTCGGTCGCGGCCCCCCTTCCATGCGGCAGCGGCGGCGATCCCGAGCCAGGGTCGGTTTCGTACCCAGCCGGAGCACGGGCCCTCCGGGACGCGAGGCCACCTGGGTGTTGGCGGGAGCCTCTTCCCGAGTGGTGAGTTCCGTCGCCGGAAGAGCCCCCGAGGTACCTCCACTCACCGCCGCGGAGTGAATTCCACCCCGGCCGAACGGGCGTCGTCACGACCTTCACTGCCCCCAGAAGGATATCTGACCCGGGCCTTCTGCGATCCGGGAGAGATCGAACGGGAAATTGACCCCCACGGCTACCTCCCCTGGTCTACGCCGAGTACTTCTCGGGGACGTTCAACGGTGAGACCGGCCATGTCTTCGTTCACCTTTCACCAAACATCGCGGGAACGGCCAGGCAGACCTGGGCATCGGTTTCACGACCACCCAGACGGTTGCGCTGCCCGTCCGTCCGACGGCACGGCTTCGCCCCACAGAGTCAGGGAGATTGGCAGGGCGAAATCTTGCGCGCCGCAAACAGGGTTGAGTGCCGTCGACGACCCCGGTGGTCGGTGGACGAG
>JAKIWI010000004.1:176855-195007 GCA_022750115.1 Thermoplasmata archaeon | reverse complement strand
GCGCGCCGCAAACAGGGTTGAGTGCCGTCGACGACCCCGGTGGTCGGTGGACGAGAATCTCATCACGCACCGGGACCGAAAGGTAGCTGCTCCGCGGTGTGACCCCCCACAGCGACCGGATTCCAGCGGACCGGAAGTTCTTTCCGGTGATCCGCGCCCTCGCTTGGCGAGGGCGGCCTGCAACTCCGGCTCGTCGAGGAGATCCTCGACCCGGACCGTGCGGACAGTGTTCCTCTCTCCCGGGCCGAGCCGTTCGGCGCCCCGTGCGACTCTCTCATTCATACGTCGGCGGCGGTCGAAGACGGTCCTCCTGCTTACGCCGAGTCGTCTTGCCACCTCCGTCGCGCTCCCCGTGAAGGGATCCGGGTCGACGATGCGCTTCGCCCTACCTCCCACGGCCCGCAGCCCGAGGACCCGAGCGTCCTCGATCCGGTTGGCCTCGTGCCCGATAGGGACCAAGCTCCCAGTTCGGAACAAGGCGCGTCGTCGGATGGCTCGACCATCCGACTCGATGACGTATTTCCGGTCCGAGTGCCGGACAAAATCCTCGACCACCGACCCCCAGGATCGCTGGCGGGGCGCATTCATCGGCGCGGCGTGCCAGACGTGGCCACCGAACTTGAGGGAACGGCTTCAGTTCCCCAACGGGGAATAGATCATCGCGGCGAGTCTCCGAGGGAGGGCGGCCATATGACCTTCCTGGGATTTCCCGACCGGTCCCCTTGACGAAGCCGGTCACGCCCGACGAGGCCACGGCCTCTCTGGTGCGGTCGCTCGACGAGCTGCGCCTCGAGCGTTTCGTGGTGGCGGGGGATTACGTCCGCTTCGAGGAGGCGACCCGTCAGAGTCTGAAGGACCTCCGGCAAAAGCTCCTCGCAGCCATGGCGCTCCCCGGGCGGCACCCGACGAATTTCCTCCTATGGGGTTCCCCGGGCGCGGGGAAAACCTACCTCGTCAACCAAATCGCCGCCGGCGATGGTTTCGCCTATCGCGAACTCAACCTCGCGGGTCTCGGCGAGGCGACCTTCCGCGAGGGACTTCGGGGAATCGCCGAGGTGCGCGTCCCAACGGTCTGCTTGATCGACGAGATTGACTCGAAACCGTCGGAGACCTGGCCGTACGAACTCCTGCTCCCGGTCCTCGAGCCGGCCTCGCCCTCGCCCCAACCCGTCTGCTTCTGCCTTGCCGGCAGCGGTGGCGCAGACCTCGATGAGTTCAAGGCGCAGATCCGGGCCCGTCCGAAAGGGAGCGACTTCCTCAGCCGCGTCCCCCGGACCAACGAGTTCAGCGTCCCTTCGCTCGGCCCGGGCGACAAGCTCCTCGTCACCGTCAGTCAACTGCTCGCGGCCGCCCACGAGGAGGGTTCGAGTATCGGGGGAATCGAGAAACTCGCCCTCTTCTACATTGCCGCGAGCCCGGCCCTCGGTTCGGCCCGCGCGCTTCGGAACCTCGCTGAGGAAGCCGCCCGGCGCCTTCCTCCCGGGGAGGACCGGATCAAGTATGACCACCTGTTCGCCCCGGGGGATCCCGAGAACAAGGCGTTCTGGACCCTCGCCGAGCCGTTCCGTGGCGGCCTCGTTCATCGATTCGTCGATGTGACTCCCCCTCCGGGGAAGCGGGCCGGGCGCGGGAAGGTCGTCCCGCCTCCCCTGACGGCACCCAGTTCGACCCCCCGAGCAGGGCGACGCCTCGCGGTCCTCCCGCTCGCCAACATCAGCCCCGACCCCCTCGACGCGTACTTCGCCGATGGGCTCACCGAGGAACTCATCTCTGCCTTCTCCAAGATCCGGGGCCTCCGCGTCATCGCTCGCCCTTCGGTGGAGCGATACAAGGCGTCGCCGACGCCGTTGAGTCAGATTGGCTCCGAGCTCGGGATTTCCGTCGCCCTCTCCGGGAGCGTTCGCAAGTCGGGCTCCCGCATCCGGGTCACCCTCCAACTCGTCGAAGTCCGGACCGAGGAGTACCTTTGGACCGAGACCTACGACCGGCCCCTCGACGACGTGTTCGCGATCCAAGCCGACGTCGCCGAGAGGGCGGCCCGAGTGCTCCAGGGGCAGCTCCTCGCGCCCGGGCGAGCGTCGGCCGGCCCCGGTCACCGACCGAATCTGCGGGCGTACGAGCTCTACCTAAGGGGCATCGCCGCCTATCGCACCTTTACCGACGACAGCTTCGAAGTCGCGCTCGACCTCTTCGACCGTGCGATCCGCGCCGACCCCGAGTTCTCGGGAGCCTGCTCCCAACTCGCCCACCTCCTGATCGGCGTGATGGGTCAGACTCGGTCGCGCCAGGAGATCTCGCCGCGGGCCGCCGAGCTCGTCGAGCGGGCCATCCGTCTGACGCCCGACGCCTCCGATGCGCACGCGGCGCGCGCGAACTTCGCGCTGCAAATCGAGACCGATTGGCCCGTGGCCGAACGCGAGTTCTTGGCGGCGCTCGAGTTGAATCCGAGCGACGTTCTCGCCCGGTTCTGGTATGGCTTCCTTCTGCTGGCCCTCCAGCGGTATCCCGAGGCCGTCACGCAAATCACCGCGGCGATCGAGGACGATCCGGCGAGCGTCGGGCTGCGCTACGTCCTGATGACGACGCATCGGCACTCCGGAGACCTCCCGGCGGCGATCGAGATCGCCCGTGAGATCGTAAGTTCGGATCCCAGCCAGTCGTCATTCCACGCCTGGCTCGGGTTGCTCTACCTCGCCGCCGGCCAACCCGATGCGGCGCGCGCGGAAGCTGCGCGGACGAGCCCGGGGGGCGGCATCGGTCGGATTCCCAGGGCCGAGCTCCTTGCCAACCTCGGGGATCGGGGGTACGCCACGGACCTGCTCGCCCAGCTGGAGGAGGCGGCGCACACCACCTACGTACCCCTCATGGATCTCGCCAGCCTCAGCGCCATCGTCGGCCGAAACGACCGCGCCCTCGATTTTCTCGAGGCGGACCTGCGGAACGGCGATCGGGCGTTTTGGATCACGTACCGGCGCTCCTGTTTCGACGGGATCCGCGGCGATCCACGGTTCGTCTCGATGTTGCGCGAGCTTCGACTGCCCACATCCCCCCCTCGCTCTCAGCTCAGGGTTCCCTCGCGCGCCTGACGTTGGGCGGCGGTTCGCTCGCCCCACTCTCGGTTCGCCGTGATCCCATGTTTGCGGGGAACGGCGCCGGCGGTGAGCGACCGTCCTCCCGCTCCCCCCTAACCCCTTTGCGACCTCCGTCGCGCGGCCCTCGAACCGGTCGGAAGTCCGGCCCACCATGCGCAACCCACGAGCGGTTCAGCCTGGTCCGGCGAGCCTCTCTCGTTTCGGAAAATAGACGTACAAGAGATATGCGAGGATGGCCGCGTAGAGGACAACCCCCAAAAGGATCGCGAGCGCGACATTCTCCCACACACGCGAAGTGCCGGCATCCTGAACGTACCCCAGCAGTCCGGATACGGCCACGGTGAACGCGATGCCCAGCGCGTTCTGGAGTCTCGTTGGGCGGCGGCGGTAGAACACCGCGGCGACCAGTCCGGGCGCAAACACGGACCCCTATGAGGCCGTAGGCTACTTATCGGAGTCTCATTGCCCGACGATTCCTCCAAACCTTCCCGCTCCGGCACTGAACAGCGGGCCGCGCCGCGATGGGGGGCCATAGGGCAATTTTCGGCGAATTGGTACTACCCCCCACGGCGACGACGGGGGCATCGCCCGCACGGAGAGCCGACCACGTCCCTCCCAGGCTCGACGGGCGGCCCCACCCAGGACGCCGAGAATTTATCGGTCGGGGGGGACTGTGGTCAAGGGGCGCAGCATGAGACCGGAAGATCTTGCCGAGCGGATGCAGACGTTGGACGATGCCTGGAATGCAGGTCCCAGCAGCACGCTCTGGGAGACCTTTCGGCAGCGTCACACCGAGGATGTGGCCGTTTACTGGCCAGGTCAGCCGGAACCGACGCGGGGCCGGCACAACCACGACGCGGAGGCCGTGGAGTTCTTCAAGACCTTCCCGGACAACCACCTCATCAATCGTCCGTACAAGATTTTTTTCGCGGCGGGGAACCACACCTGTTCCGTGGCGGACCTCTCCGGGACTATGAAGGGGCCGATGAAGATGGGCGCCAAGACGATCCCAGCGACCAACCGCAGCTTCAAGGTGGAGTTCTGCACCCTCGCCACCTGGAACGACCGCGGAGAGATCGTCGAGGAACGGCTCTTCTACGACCTGGTCGGGTTGCTGAGGCAAATCGGGCTTGGCTAGGGCCCGCACCGACGGTAGCCAGTGCCGCTGTGACGTCCTCTAGGGGAGACCGATCCGCCTACGGCGAGTCCTCTCCGCGACACTCCGGAGATGGGGGGAGGACCGAACGTTCGCAGCCCCGGCGAGGCGCGGGGTAAGGGGATGGCCCCCGTGGTACTCGAGCCGTAGCGGAGCATCCCCCCCCCACCGCGACGACGGGACGGTACGAATTCGGTCTTTCTTGCACTGCCCCCTTCCGTTCCGCACTCCGGCACCCGTGCCGAGTTGGCTCCGCTGACGTTCCAGAATCTGTACTTCCCTGGCGCACGGTCGACCCGCCCGCGGCCCAACCCGCCGAGAGCAATGGGGAGGAATCTCGGCCTCTCCGTTTCTCGGGTGACGTAAACTAGCTTTGCAGCTCCAGAATTCTGATGACGCCAAGAAAGCAAGTCATCGAACGATGGGCGGAGTGCTTCGCTCACCAGGACTGGAAGGCTATGGTTGGCCTGTTCACCGACGACGTGGAACGGTGGGAAGTCGGAGCGGTAACGCGAACCCATGGCAAGGTCGAATTCGAGAAGGAGGTCCTTCCCGGCCCTGACGTCGTCCGTCTCGGAATACGAGTCGACCGCACGGTTGAGGAGGGCAATGTCGTGGTGGCCGAGGGGCTCGCCCAGATCTTCAAGAAAGACGGGTCGAGAATCGATGTTCAATATTGTGACGTCTTCGAATTCGAGGGAGAGAAAGTGAGGCGAATCACGGCCTACGGGGCGGTGGTCTAGGAGTGGGCGCGACGAGGTGGGTCGAAGGTCCTCATTTCGGTTGCTTGCACTCCCCCCAGCCGCAGAGCGATTACTTCTCACCGATCCGAGGGCGAAGATAGGACGAACCAGGAATCCAACTGAATCCGGGAGGAAATCCGGGGCCAAGGTGGTTGCAGAAGTGATGCCGGCTCGGACGCGCTTTCTGCTCCCCGCTCACGTCAGCGGGACCAAGTGGTACGGACCCATGCCCGGGGCTTCATCCTCGGCAATCGCCAGGACGTACGAGGGAGACCACGGCCGCGTCGCGTGGAGGATGTAGCGACCCTTGTGGGCCCGCAGGTTCAGGTGCAAGCCCGCGTAGCTTCGGATGGTATCGAAGAGTGGCTCTTCCGGTCGCCCGATCGCGACTCCGTGCGCTCCCTCGCCCACCAGGTAGGCCCTGAGCGTGGAGGCGTACGAATCCGGGTCCATCGGGAACCCCGTGGCCCGCCCGATCGCGAGGTTCCCTTCGGCGTACCCGATCGAAAGCGAGCGAGCGTGGTTCAGTCGGGACCGTCCGATGAACGCCTCGAGGTCGGGCAGCTGGGCTGCGAACTCTTCGGGATCGGCGCGATGCGCGCCTCCGGAGGGACCGAGTTCCCGGGGCGGGACGAACCGGAACCCCATCGGCCGGGCCGCGTCCGACGAGTGGATCGCGCCGGTCCAGCGTGGCCCGGCATCCTTCGGCCGCGACGTGACCACGGCGAACACCTGTTCCGCGAACGCCTCGGGAGAGATTGAATCGGAGAATGGCTTCCAGAGTTCCTCCGGGGTCAGACTTGGGGGGGGAGCGATGATGACCACCCCGCGGGACGCGATCGCGGAGGCGATCATCGGCACGGTGAGCATTCGCACGACATCGAGCGGTACGGCGCGGTCAGCCTCGATAATCGTGAGACCTCCCGGAGGAAGACGGCCGAAGACCTCTGCGAATTCCCGCGAGCCCGGCCACATGGCGGGGGAGGTCGGCTCGGGGTCCGGGTCGGTCCGGTGGCTCTGCAGAGGGTAGCCGTGGGGGGCGATCGCGAAGCATCGGAAGTGGCCCTCCCAGACGGTGAACGGGTACTCCATCGACCGGCCCGAGCCCCCGCGCAATTTCGAGAACTTCAGGAGGCGCAACGGGCGCTCATCGAGCTCCGAAAGCTCGAGGGTGCAGGAGGCATCCGCGAGATAGTCGAGTTGGCTTCGAGCGCTATCCGTCGAGACAAGGACCAGGTGCGCCGACGACTTGACCCAGGCCGAGAAAAGTTCCCGTTCGAGCTCGGCCCGCGACGGAACCGTTCCAGCGTCCCGATTCGGTCTCCCCACGGGGTCGCTCGCGAGGGCCTCCCACGAGTCGAACACGATGAGGGCGGGTGGCGCGGAGCGGAGCGCGCGGAACGCTAGGTCGAGGAACCGGGGATACACGATGGACTGGGTGGACTCCTCCGCCGCCGATCCAATGGCGGATTGGGTTCCGCTCGCGACGGGAGCGTCGGGATCGTCCGGGGCAATTACCTCGACAGCCCCGTATCTTGAGGTCGCCCCGGAATGGCGGGCCATCACGTCGGGGTCCGCCGCACGTGCGGTCAGGAGGGTTCGGCGGCCATTGAAGAGGTTGAGCAGCGAAAGCGCGAGCAGGGACTTTCCCGTTCCCGACTCGCCCCGGATCAGCAGGCTCGCGGGGCCCGGGCGGAGCAGGAAATCCCCGAGCTCTTCGGGGATATCGAGGGAGAGGCTCATCCGGGAAACCCGGTCCCTGAACCGTGTCCGGACCGTAAAGCCCTCGTTGACGAGGGGGGGAACTTCCTCGGGCGGAAGGGGGCCACCCCGGGCGCCCGAGCGTCGGCTCGACCGGATTCACCTCACGACACTCTTTCTACGTGCGGGGAGCTAATCCCCCGGCACGCGAGATCCAGACGCGAGCCGGCGGAGGGACGAGGGAAGGGCCCTGCCGGGGGTTGGGCCGGCGGGGGCGCTCCGAAACATCCGGGCGGCCTATCGGCGGTTCGCCGAGGGGTTTCCTCGTGGCCGCAGTCGGGAGGAGGGCGAACTCCTGCTGATCGACTCGGGGAGCACTCTCACCGAACTGAATGTGGCGTTCGTTACGTCGCCTCCAAGCGACCCCTACCGGACCGTGGAGCGGGCGGCGGAGTTCTTTCGAGATCGACCGCAACGCTGGAGACTGGAAGGCGACGAGTCGCTGCGGCCGACGTTGGCCGGACCCGCAAAAGAGCGGGGGCTCACGCACGTGGAGGTTCGACCGGCGTTGACCGTTCCGATTCCCCTGGTCGCAGCCCCGGCCCTGGGTGACCCGCATGTCGTGAGAGAGGTCGCTTCGTCTGAAGAGTCGAAACAGTTCGCGGACGTCCTCGCCCGGGGATCGGAGTTTCTTCCCCCCGCAGAGCTGTTCGAAGTGCCGTTCCATCGTCTCGTCCCGATCCGATGCTACCTGGCCTGGGAGGGTCTGACGCCCGTGGCCTGTTCGATGCTCCTTCCCGATGCATTCTTCGGGGGAATCTATGCTGTGGCGACCCTGCCGTCTCACCGGCGACGGGGGCACGCCCGAGCGCTGACCGTGACCTCGCTCACCGATGCAGTCTCGGCCGGTTGTCGGGAATCCTGCCTTCAGGCGAGCCCGATGGGACTCCCCCAGTACATGAGGATTGGATTCCGACAATCGTTCAATGACGTAGTCTGGACCTCGCCGTTAGGCTCCGGCTAGCGCCGCATCCCGCAGCGGGGCGAGGTTCGGTCGCGTAGCGACTCCGATGGCGCCGTGGCATGGTGAAGCAGAGCGCCGCTTTCGCCTCCTTCCACCCGGTCGTGTTCGACCCGGTGAATGCCCACTGGCGGATCGTTCGGAAGCGGGTCCTGCTCGGGTGGAGCTGACTGGCGCTCGATGGTGTGGGGACGATGGCAATCCTCGGGCCTCGGCCGCCGCCGGCGTGGCAGGTTTCGTGTGGTCCGCACCGGACGTCGGGGTGGGGGAACTCGAGAGTAGCGTCGTCGGCTCAGGCCCGAGAGACCCCGATTAGCTTCGCCCGGCCAGGCGGGGTCGGTTCCGCCCCTGCGGCGGGGCCTGTCGTTGTCTTTGGGAACCGTTCGCCCGGGTACTCCTTCCACAGGCGGCGGACAATCTCGTGCCCTCGCGGGGAAAGGCGGTACACTTTGAGACGGCGGTCGTGTCCTTCCACGTGGGCGCGCTCGGACACGAGCGCTCCCCCCACCTCTAGTCGCCGGAGAACGCCCGCGAGCGCCCCCTGCGTCACTCCGAGAGCCTCGGCGATTCCCCGCTGGCAGAGCGAATGCTGAACCGTGGCTCCGGGGGGACCGGATTTCTGGCGCGCAAGGTGGAGGAGGACTCGCTGTGAAAGGCGGCTCGGTTCGCCGGGGGACCGTAGGATTGCCGCACTCCGCGGCGCTCGTTGGAGAGCCGGCGGCCGCGCGTCCCCGACATGCCACCGGTATCCGGCTTTCGGGAGGTCTGGGGGAAGGTCGGGTGGCGGCGTGGCGAGCTCCGAGTCGGGGCGAGGACGCCCTGTGGGAGGATCTTGAACTCCCGGCCCGGAGGGGTAGGATTCCGGCCGGGCGGAAATGCTAGCGACAGGAGTCGACTGCCTCCGACGAGTGTCTCGGGCGAAATACCACCACAACCCCCCCAGCACGAGGCCGGAAATCGCGACGCCGAGGACGACTCCGGCCCCGAAGTCAAGCCCGCTCAGTCGACCACCCCCGAGCGTCCCAAACCCCGGACTGCGGCCAGGTCAATAACTCGAGCGAGGAGGTGCGGGCTCACGGAGGCGGCGGACCGGGGGCGCCATCGGGGCCGTCGGATTGTCCGTGCTCGAGCTCGGCGACCAGTTGCCCCGCTTGGCGTCGGACCTGCAGACGCCATACTCCCCAACCGAGCACGGCCACTAGCGTGGTCAGACCGGCGAGGAACCCTACCTGCAGCGTCAGCCATCCGGGCGCCGGCTGGCCCTGGTGCAGCAGGTGGGGCCCGAGACCTGGCGAGCGGCTCGAAGTCGCCGGAGGATGGACCACGAAATCCGAATCGATGACGCGGACCGATGTCTCGGCGGTGGCGACCCCCCCGACACGATCGGTCACTACGATTCCGATGGTGAACGTACCCGGTGAAGTGGGTCGACAGACGAGGGCAGACGAGTTTTGGTCTTGGCACCCGGGGGGCAACCCGGTGTGCTGGATGGAAAGTGCACCGGTCCCATTCGTCACGACGGCCGTCACTTGCATCGATTCTCCGAGACGCACGATGCTCGAGCTGGCTCGGAAGGATGCCACCGATGGCCCGACATTGACGATGATTTCCGTGAACGCCCAGGAGATATCCCCGAGGGAGGTCTCGATTTCCACGGCGGGCCGAAAGGTTCCGGCCCGGTTCGGCCGGCATTCCAATCGATAGGAGTTCTGCGACACGCATCCCCCCGGCAGGCCGACATAGATGACTCGGGCACCGGGCGAATCAGCCGACCCGATCACGCTCAAGGAAAATGTCGCGCCCGTGTCGACGATCGGACGGGCCGGGGTCAGCACTGGCGCGACGGGGGTCCACGTGCCGCCCGAATAGGACCACGTGTCAGCGAAATCGTTCTCGACATAGGATTGGGATGCGTTCGGATTCACGTTCAGGACCAAACCAAATCCTCCGAACCCAACGACCTGACGGTCCGCTGCGTCGTAGGCCAGCACCATGTTCTCTCGGGGGGAGAAACCCGAACTCGGCGATAATTCGGTCCAGGTGAGCGCAGAGTAGCTCCAGGTGTCGTTCAGGTAGCTCGAATTCGAGGGGTAGGCCGACCGTTGCCCGCCGCAGAGGATGACGGTGCCTGTCGCGGAATCGTACTCGATCGGGGCCCGGTCGCGGGGTGAGGGGGCATTGTGGACAATCGCGGTGAGGTTCGTCCAGCTGCCGTTTCGGAATTCCCATGTGTCGTTCGTGTGGGACCCGGTCATTCCTCCGCCGGGGGATCCGCCAAAGTACAGCACATATCGATCGGAGACGTCGTACGTCATCCACCCGTTCAGTGCCGGCATTGGGCTAGCGGGCCGGGTGAGGTTCGCCCAGGTCCCGTTCACGAAGGCCCAGGTGACCATGTAGTTCCCGGAAGTCCCGAGGGTAGGACTGAATCCGCCGTGAAGCAGTACGTACCCGTCCGCGGCGTCGTACGTCATTTGGGACAATTGAAGGGGAGGAGGTGAGACGGTCAGGTTTGGCGTGAGGTTGGTCCATGTCCCGTTGGCGAAGGTGAACGTGTAATTGACCGTCGATCCGCCCAAAATTTCCTCTCCGCCGAACAACACGAGGCACTGGTCGGCCGTGTCGTACGTCATGGTCCAGAACCCGAGTGGCGGCGGCCCCGTCGTAAGGTTGAGACGAGTCCAGTTCCCCGCCGAGTAGGTCCAGGTGAGGGCCGGGTTGCTCGCTGTGAACGTCCCGTTGACGAAGGAAAAGTTGGCATCCACGGCGACGATGGCTCCGACCGAGGGGTCGTAGGCCATCGCCACGCCCGCGAAGTCTCCCGGCGCCGAGGAGTTGTTGGCGGGCATCAGGGGGGGAGGGGCCGGGAGTCCGATTGGGGCAGTCCCGCCGCCAAGCGGCGTCGAGGTTGGTGGTCCGGAGTTCCGCACAAAGGGACCGGCGACGGGCGGCGCGGAGGCGTGAATGGCTCCGGGCGAAAGAGTTGGGGCGCCGATGCCATTCATGACAGAAAACACGCTAAACGCTGCTAAGGCGGCTGCGAGAAATGTACGGGCCGCGATTTGCCTGCGCCGCGAGTTCACGCTCTGCGGCCACGGGAAGTTGAGAGATAAGCGCCCGCCGCATACATGCGCGACCAAATGCAGTATCTTGCCGGGTGACCCGAGCTCGTAGGCGCTCGCCAGCGTGCAGCGATTCCTCCGACGAGGAGCGCAAACTCAGCCGGGGGGCCGCAGATTCCGTCATGCCGGCGACGCGCGCCCAGCGCTCGGCACCGGTCGCGCAAGGAGGTCGAGCCTGAGGCCCCGGCTACGCCCCCCCCGCCCGGTCGCCGAGCCGACCGGTCCCAAAAACTCTGTTCTCGGGGTCCCGGTCCTCCAGCACGCAACCGCCATCGCCACCGGAGAACAACCTACCAGCACAATGAACCACCTCGCCAGCCCCGTCCGAGGCCGAACCAGGATGAGCATGGCCCTCGCCGGGGTCGTTGTCGCGGTCCTCGCGCTTGTCGTCGGCGTGATCATTCCGGGTCCCGCCCGACCCCAGGGGGGCCCCGGTGCCAAGGAGCACAGGGACCGACCGGGGGTTCGGGACTTCGTGGCGCGCTAGGTTCCCCGGGCTCCGAGGGCGCTGAGGGGGCGTGGCCAGCCCCGCCCACGGGCCGGCGGAGTCGCTCCAACCAACGGCCGCGACAGATTCTGAACGAGGGACTCCCCGGTTGAGGGAGCGCTCACGGTGCTGGGCGCTCAGCCAGTAGAATCGCCGTTCCGCGTCGGGCGGTAGCACCTTCCCGCAATACGAAGCGCGGGAGCGATGAGCTGATACCCGGGCGATGGGCTCCCCTCCGCATGGTCGATCGCCAGAAAACATTGGTCGAGTTCGTCACGGCATGGGCCGAGTACCAGATGCGACTGAGCGGCATCGGGTCGGAAACGAAGAAGCTCGCCGTCAACAACACACCTCTGGAACAGATGATGGCGCGAATCACAGACGACCTCGCGAGCTCACCCGATGACCAGCGGGATCTTGCCAAGCTGCTCGCTCTCGCCGAGCTGTCCAAGTCGGGCTGAAGCGGAGGGACGAGCCGACAACCGGCGGCCCCTCGCGGCTCGGATTCGCACCACCCGGGGCCGGGGGATCGCGGGGTCGAACCCGCCTGCGAGCGAAGGGGCCCGCCGGCGCGACGAACCCCAACCCGCATCGAGACGCCTTTGTGGTCGAGGGGGTGTGGCAGTCTAGTGACGGCCGACTCCGCCCCGTTGCCGTCCTACCTGCCCCCGCCCCCCGACCCGTTGGACCTCACGCCGGAACTGCGGCTCGAGGCGGACATGAACAATCCACTGCTCCTCGGCTTCGTGGGCTACGATCAATCGGGCAGCGTGGTCCTCCGCGGCCGACGGGACGGGGAGGGCTTTCGCGCCGTGCTCATGAACTTCGTCCTCGAGGATGCGCTGGCCCAACCGTACTACCGGATCCGTCGAGGTTCTGGGGGCTTCCAGCGCGATCATCCATTCCAGCTCCTCGCGCCCGATGGCTCGCTCGTGGGGAGCCTCCGGTACGGCCTGAAAGGGGCCTCCCTGGAAATTCCAGGACACCCCCCGCTCCTGGCGGCGCAGGCCAGCTTGGCGTGGCACGGGTACACGGTGGAGCAGGCCTCGGTGACGCTCGCAACGATTTCTTTCGTCGGACACCCTCTCGACCTCGAGGGAGCCGAACTGCACCTGCATTTCGAGCCGGCTGGTGCTGTGACTCCGGTCCGCCGCTGGGTAGTGGCCCTAGTAGCATGGGCGACCCTAGTCTCGCCCCCGTGGAGGAAGATGACCACGCGGTGAACGTGTTCGGCCGAGTTTGGCGAGGTTGCGCAGACGCCGCCTAGCGACGGGAGGAACTCCCGCCCGATTTCGCGACATCGGCAGGCCGAAGCATCTCTCGATTGACGAACTCCCGGAAGGCCGGGTCGACCCACGCCTGCATTTCGGCCTCCTTCCAATACGTCCTCAGCCGACCGTGCTCGAAGGCATTCCTCGTCCACTGCAGCCAGCCGGCCCATTCGTTGTCGCCGAGGATCCCCCGTTGCCGCATGTGGTAGCAATGGGCGCAGAAGAACAGTACATAGTAGGCAAACGCCGCCTCGGCGCTCGCGGCCTCGGGCGTGTCGTAGATGACCCGGACAAACTCCGGCTTTTCCATGAAAATCTCCCCCATTCGATGCAGTTTCTCATCGAGGTCGTTCATGACGCGCGCCTCCAGGTCCGTCGAGAGCGCCTGGATCTGGCGCCGCGAGAAGTAGATGGCGATGACGATCGCCACGATGATCGCGACCGTCTGAACGAGGGTGAGAAGCTCGGGGAACCCGAGGTCGACCATGGGCGGGGGGAGGTGCACATCCTATAGACCATTCGGGACGAAAGATTCGAAGTTTCGTTGGACCCGCTCGCCGGCCGTGGTGGAACTCGGATCCGAGAGCTCGCACGCCGGATCCGGATCCGAATGCGTTCGCGCATCGGACGGGGAGGGACAACCCTCTTCCCGAATCGTCGGTCCACGCGGCGATGGTGCCCCCGAAGGAACCCGAGCCCGCGCTCGCCGCGCCGGGGATCGGTGGACCGAACTCCATCGAGGGGCCGGGCGTCTCCGGCCCACGATCTGCCCGACGGTCGCGCAACCGATCGTATAGTCATGTCCACCTCGAAATCGACCTCGCCCCCGATCCGAAACCTCCGACCGGTGTCGCGCCCCTCGAGCGACTCGCGGAGTGGCTGAGCGGGAAGCAGATGGTGGAGCAGGGAACTCTGATCGTTCTCGCGGCGGCTACGCTGCACGCCCTGTCGGCCCGCCGTTTCCGCCGGGTCGACACGTGGGAGGTATCCCCCGGGAGTTGGTTGCCGCCCCCTCGCCCAGGGGAGGATCCGGATGCGGAGGAACCTGTGGGCTATCTCCTCAAGGCCCTCGAGAGCGATGCCGGCGCGTCGGTGGGCACGGCCCGGTCGTTTTCCGCCACCCTCTCGGACCTCTCCGGCGGAACGGTCGACGTGGTCGTCCGACGCGTCCACGGCGGCCACGGTCACGCGATGTCGCTCGACCTGCGGGGCAATTGGACTCCAGCGGCCGTGAAAGACCTGACGGGCGCGCTCTCGGAACGGTTGCCCGTGATCCGGTCGACCATGACGAAGTATCAGTACGCCTGAAGGTTCGGGGCGCGACCGGGGCCGGTCACCAACCCCGTTTCCGGATGGGCGCCCCCGGTGGCGGGGCGCGGCCCCGGAGCCGACGTCTCGAGGCGAGGTTATCCTGCTGCGCGGGTCCGTTCGCTCGATGTCGGATAAGCCCAAGCGCCTCGAAGCGGCGAACGTGGAGAGAGCGGAAGCCGCGATCCAGTGGGAGGTGGCCGAGAACAAAGCCGACGAGACGGGCCTCGCCTCCGACAAGGCCCAAGCCGAGGCCCGCGACCGCGCGCTCGTGACGGCGGACCGCAAGATCAAGGATGTGAAAGCGGCACCGTGAGGTGCGGACGGTCGAACACCGTCCGTCCTCCCGCCCCGCGATTCTGCCCAACTCGGGCGTGCTCCTCCCGAGCGGTCCTAGGCTGGCGCGGGCTGGACCGAACCCTCTCGCGTCCTCGGCAGGTTGGAGACCTTCTATCCGAAGAGGAGCGGGAACACGGCGAACGTGAGCAGAGCGAATGGGGAGAACGCGGCGGAATTCACCGCGAAGGAGGCCAACACGAGTAGCCCGGCCTCGCGGAAGGTCGCGCTGACGAGCGCGAAGCTCCTCCCGAAGGCCGGAGCCCGAAGCATCGCGACCCCCCGGAGGACGAACCGGACCGAGTGGAACATGTCGGCACACGTGTCGAATTGGTTGAACATTCCCTGCGTGCCCTGCCGGATCTGGACGGCGTTGGCCTGCTCGGCCGCCGTCGGTTCGGCGGCGTGGTACTGGGCGGAGATCGAAGCCACCGCCACGTTCGGCTCCCTCTCGACCGCCCGGACGGCGAGACCGAGGAAGATGAGGAGTCCGCCGAACCTAGCTGGGGCGAGCCTGGTCGTGCGGAGGGTCCGGTGGAGAGCGATGAACAGGGGCACGAACAGCAGAACCCCGAAGAGGGACCGGGTATGTCCGACGAAAATCTGGGTCTGAACACGCGGGAACCCCATGATCGGTCCCGCGCCGGCCGCGGTCGAGTTGGTACCGACGAACGCCACCTGGTGGACGATGCTGACCAGGAAGACATCGGCCCCCAACATGCCCGATCTGCCGCCCCAACGGAGGACGCTCCTTCCCGGAACGGAGCGGGTGGTGCTCTTCGTGTCGTCGACCGTCGCCGAGCTTTCCAAGATCGTGACGGGCATCGCGGATGCGTTGACTGTCACCATCGGAGTCTGAGCGATCGGATGCTTCGGCCGAGAGGGCGCCCTAAGGCGCCCCTCGACTCGAATCCAGCCACCGTCAACGGGTCGCACGACGGACACAGTTCCCGAGGGGAGGGCGAGGGCGTTGTGGGCCACCGGCGCCGAGTCGGCCGGCTCGCCTCCGACGCTAGGTGACTTTCGGTGCGGTGCTCGTCCCGCACTCGGAGCAGAATTTCGTGCCGACGGGAATCGGGGTGGAACACGCCGGGCACTTGGTGAAGGCGCTCACCGCTCCGGCGACTCCCCGCTTCGGCAGCCGCCGCACGAGGGTGATCGCGATGATCCAAACGCCGACAAGTAGGAGAATCCAGGTGATGAACCCGACAATCCCAAAGATCAGGAGCAACGAGAGAATGCCCGAGAATCCTGAGAACAGACTCGAGAGGCCACCGCTCGAGTTGTTCCCGCCACCGTTCCCGTTGCCGTTTCCGTTGCTCGAGGACGTGATGTCGACGCTGACGGTGTTGCCCGGGGTCGATTGGTTCCCGTGCATGTCCGTCACCGTGACTTGAACACTGAACGAGCCGGTCGATGAGGGATTGCACGAGAACGACGCCTGGTTTTGGCCGGAGCAACCGCCCGGTAGGCCCGTGTAGGAGTAGGAGGTGTAGGGAGGCGTACCACCGCTCGCCGTCGTGGTCACGGAGATTGACTGGCCCTTCTGGACCTGGCTGGGGCTAATCGAGAGGCTCGCGGAGACCGGATTGCTCGCGGGAATCGCGGAGGTGGCCGGACCCCCGTCCAGCGTCCATCGGGGGGTCGTGTGCGACCACGGGGCGACGGCCCCGTTCGGCGCGGCCGCTCCGGAGCCGAGAAGGAGGACCGCGAGCACGCCGACGATCGCGAGGGAGGCGAGCAGATTCCGGGGCGCGTTTGTGTTCGTAACGGCCAGCTCCGAGCGACATATCGTTGGCGCGCGTGGTTTGAATGTATCGTCCGACTCGCGGGGGGCGGAGGAGGCGCGAATTCTCGTCGGGTGGCGTCGTCGGCCGTTCGACTCCGTCGCTGCCACGCCAGCAGCATTCGGCGCCGGGCGAACCACTCGGACCTACCGGTCCGATGGCCCGCGGCGGCGCGGCGACCCACTCGGGTTCAACGGACGAGGATCTGACTTCGGCTGCCGGGCCCGAACGCGTACCAGAGAAGCACGGCGACCAGGATCAGGAACAAAAGTCCGAGGGGTCCGATGATGAACAGGAACACGATCGCCAGGAAAAAGATCAGTACGGCGCCAAAGAGGCTGATGCGGTGCACGGCCATGTCCCACCCTGCCGGCCCCCGCAGTTGAACCTAGGCTTGATTCGACTTGAGCGCCCTCGAGTCGTTGGCGCCGGTTTCCCTCCCGCCGAAAGACACCCCCTCCGAGATCGCAGAGTGTTCCGATCGGCCCGAAGAAGCCGGCGGGAGTGGTCGCAACATCATGCACCCACGCTCGGCCAGAGTTTCCGGCCCCTCGTTCCGGTACGCGGAGCCGAGCGTCGTGGCCAGGCCTCTCGTACTCCCTAGTGAGGTCGGTGCCGAACCGTGTCGCGGTCGTTTGAGGCGGTTCGGGTCGAACACCTTTCGGACCTCGCTCAGAGTCGTAACGGCGTCGCATCGACGAAGCCGTGCGCGCGTTGAGTGCGGTTGAGGGCGCGTTCATATGGACCCCGGTCGAGCGCGGCTCCGGAAGGTTTGCCCACATGGAAACAGTAACCAAGACCCGCGTCGAGCTCGACCACCCGTACCAAACGGCCGGGATCATCGTCGTGATCCTGTCCCTCGTCGCCTTCGCCTTCAGCCTCGGCGTCCTCAATCGCTGTGGGGATGGGACGGGCGTCTGCTTCGACGTGAGCGGCCACGCCGCCGGCGACGCGGGCCTGGTGCTGTTCATGGTCCTGCTGATCATCGGAGTGGCTCTGATCGCGTACACTGGGTCGGCCCAATCGTTCACCACGCGCACGCAAACGCCGCCTCCGACCGTGGCGCCCGCCGCGGCCCCGGTGACGAACGTGTTCCCGCAGGCAGCCCCGGCGGTCCAGCCGACCGTCACCAACATCTACCCCCAGGCGGCTCCCCGACCCCAGCCGACCGTGACCAACGTCTACCCGCAGGCCGCTGCGGCCCCCGCAACGACCGTTGTCGTCGTCCCGCAGAGCTAGGTCGAGCCCACCGAGCCGACAACCCCTTCCGAGGGGGGATCCGACGATCCCCTCTCGCCCCAATTCCAAATGTGGCCCGCGGAGACTCCGCGAGTTGAGGATCCTATTTTCGGACCCGCTTCGGCGTCTTCGACGGGAAGATCCGGTTCCCGCTCCCCTTTCGGGAGTCCATGTCGTTGATCGAGGTCAAGATCGTGATCGCGCCCTCCCCTCGTGTAGTGAGGCGATACCGTTCTCCGGCGAGATGCGCCACGAGGCCACTCTCGGTCAGCTTTCGCAGGTGGAACGCGATCTTGGACGTGTCATTGAGGTTGGTGGACTCCATCGCCTTCATGAACGTGCACGGGCCGTCGGAGAGCCGGTGGAGCACGAGGCGCCGGATCGGGTTCGAGAGCGACTCGAGCGTCGCGTGGGCATCGGCCGAGACGATCGAGGCGTGGACCGCGAGCGCCCCGGTGGCCGTGATCAGCTTGGGGTCGTAGCCGACGGCGAGGGGGCCCTTTCCCTGCAGTACAACGCGAATGGCCCCGAGCAGACTGACGATATCCTCCTCCCGGTGGCGGGCGAGTAGCTCCTCGACCGCCGCGAGCACGACCGCGGCCCGGTCCTTCGGCGCGACGAACTCCTCGACAGCATCGCGAAGGCGGAACGGATTCTCCGGGTCGAGAGGGACGTGGACGACCCTCTCGGTGTTGACCGGGACCGCCGGCGGCGGCGAGATGAGGAGGACGTCGTAGCCCCCCTTCGCGGCCAGCGCGACCTCGCCAACTCGAGCAGCTCGACGCCGCTCCGACGGCGCACTTTCAGGTCCGTGAACATGACCTCGAACTCTTCCCGTTCGAGCTGGGACACCGCGCCGGCGGACGACGGCGCCACGGTGGCGGTATGC
>JAKIWI010000004.1:166961-176755 GCA_022750115.1 Thermoplasmata archaeon | reverse complement strand
GTTTCCTCCTCCGCCGGGCCCTCGCTCCGCAACGAATCTCGAACCCGACGTGAAGTGTTTCTCGGAGAAATCCCCCTCATCCTCAATTGCGCCGAAGCGAGAGACTACCCCCCCTACGCCGCTGGCCCGCCGTACCAGGAGTGGACCAACGTGCAGAACACAGACGTGGAAACGCCCGCGACCGACGCGCCCGAGCCCATGAACACGCCCGAGGAGATCGTTCCCAAGGTGGACGACACAACCCCGACGAGTGCCCGCTCGTCCGAAACGAGCCCGCCGGGAGAGGTCAGTTCCCCGGAGGGATCGGAGATCGTGACCTCGGAGCCGGAGGTGAGCGACCGGACTCCCGGGCAGGAGGCTCCGGAGATCGTGCCGCCGGCGCCCCCGACCGTTCCGGAATCCGACATTCCCGCGCCGTAGGGAGGGGACGTGCTCGGATTGATCATCGTGATCTGCGCGGCCGTCGTAATCCTCGTGATGCTCGGGGTTCTGAGCTTCGTGGGCTTCTAGGACGCGAGCGAGCGGGGTCCGGTCATTCGCCCGAGGGGCGGGAGGCATGGCTGACATCGCACCATCTGCGGAACCGGCCCCCAGCAAGGGAGCCTTCGCAGGTCGAACCTTTTCTCGGCTCCCGCAGCGACGGCGGTCGTCCGGAGGGCTCGACCGAACCGGTTCGGCTACAGCGCGCCCGAGAACAGCCGGCAGACCGATTCCTTGACCCGGGTGGACCGGGACCGCGCCGCGTACGATGCCGAGGTGATCTCCGTGGATCGCCGCATGTCCTCCTCGAAGATCCGACGGTACTCGCGCCCGAACGCTCGGTCGTAGATCACCGCGTTCGTCTCGAAGTTCCACTTGAAGCTCCGCAGGTCCCAGTTGGCGCTGCCCACCGACGTCACCTGGTCGTCGATCGTGATGGTCTTCGCGTGGAGGAACCCGTCGTCGTAGCCGAACACTCGAACTCCGGCGTCGAGGAGTTCGCCCGCGTTGGAGAGCGACGCCCAATGAACGAACGGCTGGTCGGCGTGCGAGGGGATCATGATCCGGACGTCGACGCCCGAAAGTGCCGCGATGCGGAGCGCCGTCATCACGCTCACGTCCGGGACGAAGTAGGGAGTCTGCAGGTAGCAGGTTCGCGTCGCCGACCCGACCATCTTGACGTACTGCTCGCGGGGTGGGTTCCAGGTCGTGTCGGGGCCGCCACTGACCACCTGGATGAGCGCCGAACCCGCCGACTCCGGGGCCGGGCAGAAGTACGCGCCGCCGAGCGGGAGGCCTTCGTGCGTGGCGAAGTTCCAATCGAGCACGAATCGCAATTGCAGCGCGCGGACCGCCGCCCCCCGAACTCGGACCGCGGTGTCCCGCCAGGCTCCCAGGGGCCCGAGGCCCAGGTACTCGTCGCCGACGTTGAACCCGCCGATGAACCCGATGGTCCCGTCGATCACCGCGATCTTCCGGTGGTTGCGGTAGTTGATGCGAAACCCGAACGAGGGGACCAGGGCACGGTAGAATCCCGAGACCTTGCCTCCCAACCCCTCGAGGGTCCGGTACTTCAGGCGCGAGATCTGGTTCCCGAGGTCGTCGTAGAGGAGCCGGACCTGGACCCCCTCGCGGGCTTTCGCTTCGAGGGCCCGGAGCAATCGGTTTCCCAAGGCGTCGTCGCGGAGAAGATAGTACTCGAGGTGGATGTGCGACTTCGCCCCGTCGATCGCCTCGAAGAGGGCCGCGAACTTGTCGTTCCCGTTGGTGAAGACCGACACCTCGTTCCCGGCGGTGAGGAACGCCGCGCTGTCCGCGATGAGCAGCCGGGCGAGTTCCGGAACCACGGCCTCCTGTTCGAGGTCATGCGGGGTTCCAGCCCCGATCCCGGGTTCGAGCCCGCTCCGGACCCGGGTGAGAATCGCCTGGTCGCCGGTCGACTTGAGCCCGAACGCTCGCGTTTTGAAATACTTGAATCCGAAAATGAGGTACAGGACGAACCCCACTACCGGCAGCGTGAGGATGGCGAACAGCCACGCCAGGACGCTCTCCGGGTCGCGGCGCTCGAAGAAGATCAGCGTGACAATCGCCACCGCGTCGATCGAGAGCAGCAGCGCGACGATCGGGAGGATCAGGTCGCTCGGGAATCCGAAGGTTCCGCTCACCGCTCCCTCCCAGGCCGGACTCGGGGGGAACGAGCGTTTTCGCGGAAGCCCGCCGGCGGGCGGGGACGGCGGACCCTCACGGGACCCATAGACTGGCCCCCGGCGCCAGGAGCGTGACGCTCCGCGTCAACCCGAGCCGCGCGGATCCTTCCACGAGCTGCCGGCGGGGCTCCCCGGCGGGCTCGAACGAGGCGGGAAACGTCTCGAAGTGCATCGGGAGCATCTGCTTCGCGCCCAGCAACTGGAACGCTCCCAGCGCCTCGGCGGCGTTCATGTGGTTCCGGCGGAACCATGGCACCACCGCTCCGGCGATCGGCAGTATCGCGAGGTCGATCCGAAACCGGTCGGCGATGGCTCGGAACATGGGGGCGTCGAACCCGGTGTCTCCGGCGAAGTAGATGCACGCAGGACCTTCCAGGACGTAGCCTTGATGCCCCGATGTCCCGACCAGAGGGAGCCGACCGCCGAAGTGCCGCGAGGGAACCGCGGTCACCGTCCACGTCCCGATCTGGGTCTGTTGCCAACGGCGGAGAACACGGACATCCGAGTGTCCCCGCCATCGTAACGGGGTCGCGACCCCCCAGGGGACGGCGATCGGCGCCGAACGCGGGAGCGCCGCCAGGGACGGGTAGTCTAGGTGATCGTGGTGGGCATGGGAGATCAGGATCCCGACAACGCCGCGAAGATCCCCGGGTCGGAATGTCGACGGCGAGGCGCGGCGGGTAAAGAACCCGCCGATCCGCTCGCCGTAGACGGGATCGGTCGCGAGGACCGCCCCATTCGTCTCGATGAGAAGGCTGGCATGGCCCAGGTAGGTCACCCGCGTCGCCGACGGAGGGACGGGGGGGCCCTCCGGCGCGCGCGCGCTGGCAGGCGTCACCAGCGCGTCGTCGCGGCCGGCCGAACGACCCGTGAGCCGGATGCGAGATTCCAAATGAGCCGCCCTGGCGATTCACTGGGCCGGACCGAACATGGGAGTCCGCGGGCCAACGACCGGGCGGACCCCCCGGAACCTCGCAACGCTGGGCGAACTGGCCGCCGCGGGCGCAGGTCGCGGTTCCACCCAGGATCCCGCTTCGCCCCCCGAGCCGTTGGAGCGAGGAGCGGTCGAGGGGATCCCGGGGGAGCTCCGTCGGGAAGGATCGACCTCGCCATCGTCACCACGTGGGTTGTCGGGCGCCGGTCGGCCTCGGTCGCGGCCGCATCCTTGGCGTCAACGATCGTTAGCCGAGCGTTCCGGCATATGGAGCGCGCCTTGATTCCAGTTGAGCGACCCCACGCCGCCCGTGGCGCGACGACGAGGAAAACCGGCACCAACGGTGAGAGTCGGATGGAGCCCGTGCCTCGATCCAGCTCGCCCCGCGCATTCGAAAACACCTACCGATTCGCGAATCTCTCTCGAGCCGGATATTGCCAGACCCCGGCTCACTCAGGTTTTCCCGACGAGCCCGAATGGCCGGGCGGCTGCGCCACGGGTTGGGCGGCGACTCGAGTCCGGGTCGCCCTCGACGCTTGATTCGGGTTAAGGGGGGCCGCTTATACTGACCCTCCCACCACCTCCCAGTGCCGACGATTCCCTCCGTTCCTGAGGCGCCGGCCAGCCCCCCGGGTGGACCCCACCTGGTCCTCCTTCCGACCCTGAACGAAGAGGGGGGCATTCGGGCCACCCTCCGCGAGTATCGGACGCGGGCGATCTTCGCGGGCGGGGTGCAACCTCCGATCCTGGTGATCGACGGCGGGTCCACGGACGCGACGGTCGAGATTGCTCGCGAGTCCGGTTGCCACGTGCTTCGACAGACGGGTCGCGGCAAGGGCGCCGCGATCCGCGACGGCCTCGCTTGGGCGGTCGAGCACGGCTTCCGGACCGTCGGGGTCCTGGACGCCGACGCGACCTATCCGACGGAGCGCCTACCGGCCCTGTTCCGGCTGCTGGAGGAAGGATTCGACCTGGTCATCGGCGTTCGTCGCCCCGACCACGCAGCGCGCTCGACCCAGCGGACGTTTGTCCATCGGGCCGGCAACGGGCTGCTTGGATTCTGCGCGGCCCGGTCCGGGCGCGGACCGATCCTCGACGTCTGCAGCGGATTCTGGGGCCTGCGCACCGAGGTCGTTGCCTCCCTCGGCCTCGAATCGACGGGCTTCGAAATTGAGTCGGAGATCTTCGTGAAATCGTTCCGCCAGCACCTGCGGGTCTGCCAGATCCCCGTCACCTACCGGGTCCGGGTCGGCGTCGCCAAGCTGCACGCCGTCCGCGACGGGGCTCGGATCCTTCTGTCGATCCTTCGCCATTCCGGTTGGCGCGGCGACCGCTCGATTCCACCCGACCCTGCCGGTTGGATTCGCCCGCGTCCGTCCTCCACCAACCGGGATCCGCTGGGGGTGACGCTCCCCGCCCTTGCGGCGATCCTCCTCACTCTGGACCCGGGGCTTCTGGTCGTGACCAGCTCGTCGAGGCGGCGGCGTGAGGCCGCCGGCCTGGTTCGCGCCCTTCCCCCGGGTCCGTACTCGGTCCAGCTCGACGTGTGGGATGGCGGTCGGCCCGACGGCGCGACCGTTCCTCCCGTTTGGGCGAACGCGACCAATTTTCGGTCCCACCGACCCGTCATCGTGAGCCTTCCGGACGCGACCCACCCCACCGGGAGCCTGCCCGACGTCACCGTCTCTGTACCTGGGCAGCCGTGGGTCGTGTCGCTCGGGGGCGCAGCGAGTCCCGCCGAGGGGCGCTCCGCGGGTCGACAAGCGAGCCTCTCCGGGGAGCCCGCAACCAGCCGCCAGCCGCTGATCCCCCGGCCGAGCTCGTGGACGATTCTCGGCGCGGCCCTCGATTCGTCGTGGGGCCGCAAGGAGCGCGCGGTCCTCGGGGCGAACGCCGACGCCGTCGGCGCCTCGATCCGACCCCGCCTGACTGTGTCGACCGGCTGGGACCCCGAGTCCCTCGGCGGCCGCACGCCCCCGCCGTTCCGAGCCTCACCCTCCAATTCGCAAAGGTAGCACCATGGCGACGCAGATCCAGCAATTCGACTCGAGCCCCGCGACGAACTCCGTCGAAGCCCCCCGATTGTTCGGCACCGACGGGATCCGCATGGTCGTCGGACGGGAGATGACGCCGCCGTTCCTCGCCTCGGTCGCCTCAGCGGTCGGGACGTATCTCGGCGGGCAGGGCGAGGTCTTGATCGCGCGCGATTTCCGAGTGTCCAGCGAGGCGATGGCGCGCATCCTCGCCGGGGGGCTGATGATGCACGGTGTCGGAGTGCGCGAGATGGGTCCGATGCCGACCCCGTGCCTCCAGTTCAACATGCAAGCGCTCGGGGCGCGCCTCGGCCTCACGATCACGGCGTCGCACAATCCGAACGAGTTCAACGGGATCAAGGTCACCGGCCCGGAGGGGCTCGAGATCCCGCGCGAGGTCGAGCGGATCATCGAGCGGTCCGTCCATCTCCGCGAGTTCGGCGAGAGCGTCTGGGACCGCGTCGGGGACCTGCGGGTCGACGGAGAGGGGACGGACCGATACATCCGCTCGATCCTCCGGCACGCCTCCAACGACCGGGTTCGCCGGTGGAACCCTCTCGTCGTGCTCGACGCCGGGAACGGCACCAGCGCCGTGACGAGCCCCGAGCTCCTCCGCCGTCTCGGGTGCCGAGTGATCACGCTCAACGCCAGCCCCGACGGACATTTCCCCGGCCGACCGTCCGAGCCGACGGAGGAGAACCTCTGGGCGCTCCGGAAGGCCGTGGTCGAGTTCGGCGCGCACCTCGGGATCGCCCACGACGGGGATTCCGACCGGGTCGCCTTCGTCGACGAGCTCGGCCGGTTCGTGCCGGGAGAGGCCGCGCTCGCGCTGTTCGCCCAGGAGCGCCTGCGGGAACGTAAGGGTCGCACCATCGTCACGAGCGTCACCTCCTCGTCGGTCGTGGAAGATGTGGTGCGAGCCGAGGGCGGAGAGCTCCTGATCACTCGCTCGGGGTCGCTCCCGGTCGCGGAGGGGATCCGCGCTCACCACGCCGCCTTCGGCGGCGAGGAGAACGGCGGCTACTACTGGCCCGAACACCAGGTCGCCCGCGACGGTCCGATGAGCTCGGCCCGGATGATCGCGATGCTCGCGCAGTCGATCCGCCCTCTCTCGGCCTTGGTCGACGACCTTCCGCGCTACTCGGTCCTGAAGACGAAAGTCTCGCTCGCCAAAGGCGAGGTTCCCGCGGTCATGGCCCGTGTCCACGACCGACTCGAGAGCGACGCGGTCCGCATCGTCGCCATTGACGGCGTCAAGGCGTTCTTCTCCGACGGTTGGATCCTCGTGCGCCCCTCTGGGACCGAGCCGATCTGCCGGGTGTACGCCGAGAGCCGTTCGCCCGAATCCGCGCGCAAGCTGTTGGACTACGGCCTCGCGGTCGTTGCGACCGCCCGCGGCGGTCTTGCCGCGAAGTCGGCTCCCGCCCCTCCCCGAGCAGCCGCGCCCCCGGCGGCGAGGTCGCGGCGGCCGGGAGCGAAGCGGGGCGGCACGACGACTGCCTGACGGGACGCTCGCCCGGCGTCCTGAGGACCTTTCCCCCTCCGCCCTGCGGATGGGGTCGCACTTCTTCCAGGGCCGGAGTTCGACCGACCTTTTCCACGGAGTGAGGGTGCCGCCATCGAGGCCATCGCATAGTCCACGCCCCGTCAGGTTCAATTTCCCCGTCGAACTCGACCGTCGATGAGCGCGCTTCCGCCGGAGTCCCCGGAGCCATTCGCCCCCCCGACGGACATCCTGATCGTGACCACGCCGTTCGTGTCCGGCTACCATGTTACCCGGGTCATTGGGACGACGTTCGGATTGATCGTACGGTCTCGGGGCTTGGGGCAGAACATCTGGGCCTTCTTCCGCGCCTGGGGCGGCGGGGAGATCAAAGTCTGCACGCGGCTGCTGGAGGAGGTGCGCCACCAGGCCATGGAGCGCCTCGCGGAGCACGCGAAGAGCCTGGGAGCGAACGCGATCGTCTCGGTCGGCTTCGACACGTCGGAGATGGGTACGGCCATGACGGAGGTCCTCGCGTATGGCACGGCCGTGGTCGTGGAGCGGGATATCGTGCCGGCGCAGCCCGTCTCCCTGCATTGAACCACCTCCCCACGGCGGGTTCGCGCGCCGGCGCGACGGTGGTCGGCTCAGACCGTGATGACGATCCGGCCGTGTGCCCGCCCCGACTCGAAGTACCGGTGCGCCTCGGGGAGCTCATCCAACCGAAACCTCCGGTCGATCACCGCCCGGAGCTGCCCCGCCTCGATGAGCTATCGGAGAAAGTCCAGTTCCTCCGAGGTCTGGGAGGCCGCCCCGAACAGAAGTTGCGTCCCGCCGCCCTTCGACCTCGGGTACGCTCGCAGCTTCGTGGAAACTGTCGCATTGCCCACCAGATACCGACCACCATTGCGGATCACCGCGAACGTCTCGGGAACCGAACTCTTACCGACCGAATCGTAGACGACGTCGTAGGTGTCTCCGAGTTTCGTGAAATCCTCGCGGGTGTAGTCGAGAACGCGGTCGGCCCCGACGGAACGGAGGAGGTCGAGCTTCCCCGTCGAGTCCACCGCGGTCACGTCGGCGCCGAAGTACTTGGCCAGCTGAACCGCGAACAGACCAATCCCGCCTCCCGCCCCGTTGATGAGAACGCTGCGTCCCTGGAGGGGGCCCGCACGCCGCAGGAAGTGGAGGGCTTCGAGCGCCCCGGTCGGCACCGCAGCCGCTTCCTCGAAGTCCATGTTCGCCGGCCGCATCGCCAGCGCCGCGCCGCGCGGGCGCTCCGGGACACGGACGTACTCCGCGTAGGCTCCGAATCCGAAGCCGGTCGTCCCGAAGACGGGGTCCCCCACGCGGAACCAGGTCACCCCTGGTCCGGTTGCCGCCACGTCTCCGGCGAACTCCTGGCCAAGGATTCGCCGCCTCGGCCGGGTGAAACCGAACATCGTTCGGAACAGGATCCGGAGACCGAGCGAGACGCGGAGGCCCCGCATCTCACAATCCCCCGCCGACACCGTCGTGGCGCGGATCCGGACGAGAACCTCCCCCACCCTAGGCTTGGGCGTCGCCACCTCCTGAGGCTGAAGGACCTCCGGCGGCCCGTACCGCGTCCAGACCATCGCCCTCATCGCCCCGCTTTCGAGTCCACATGGCGCCAAAGCTCAGGCGATGCCGTCCGAGCGTCGAGGCGAAGCGGGCGAGCTCGGATCTCACCGATTGCCCAGCGCGCTCCAGAGCCGCAGCCCGACCTGCGGGTCCGGCGGAACGGTCCCCTCCTGGCCGTGCGGCGGTCCGACCCCCATTTGGTCCGGACGAAGGTGCTCCCCGGGGAACCTAGTTAAGCCGCCCGCGGTAGCTCCCGGCTACGTCGGGCCGTACGGCCCGCGCGTGGTGGATAAAAAATGGCAGCGGAAGCGACGTTCGTGAGCATGATCCCGATCCGAAAGATGAACCGCGCCATCAAGTTCTACACCAAGGCGCTGGGGGGAAAGCTGCTCTACCGGGGGACCGGCGAGATGAAGGACATGTGGGCCTCGATGAAGGTCGGTGGCGCGGACCTGTGGTTCATCGTCCCCGAATCGCGGGAGAAGCGCCAGCTCGCCTACCATACGCTCCTCGTGAAGGACGTTCGGAAGTACGTCGCCAAGCTCCAGAAGCGCGGCGTCAAGTTCGAGAAGGCGTCCAAGATGAGCCCGGAGTCGAAGATCGAGGGACCGATCGCCTTCGACAATTTCGGCGCGGTGGCGTTGTTCAAGGACTCCGAGGGGAACCTGCTCATGGCGTGGCAGAATTTCCCGCCGATGTGATCCGCGGCTCGGTCCGAGGGGGCCGGGCGTCGCCGACCCGTGGGTCGCTGACGCGCAATCCGAGGACGACGCCGCGGTGGCGAACCGCCCACGGGAGCGCGTCGGGTCAATCCACGCCCGCGAAAGCGATATTCCCGTTGCCCGCACTCGCATCCGAGTCCTGAGGGACGGGCGGGATCCGTGGTACGGAATCAGGGACGCGTCACGCGTTTCGTCGTGATGTCGATGCTCCAGGCCGCGCGGGCGAAGTCCCTCGGGCTTCCGCGGGACGCCGCCTTCTCGTGGGGGTTGAATCGCGCCATCTTCTACGCCGCGGCGAAACAGGGCTTCCGAGGGGGCTCGTCGGACGTCGGAGAGGCCCCGAAGGCGACCGCGAGGTCTCCGTCGCGCGAGGTGTATCGATTGGGCGATGACGAGGCGTTTCGGGACCCGAACGCCCCGGGGATCACGTTCGTGATCGGCGACCGGGCCCAGACCCCCGAGGAGTTCGAGCGGGCCGTCACCTCGCGATTCACGAATCCCGAGAACTTCCACGCAGCCTGGGAGGAGGCAATGCACGTCGTCGGAGAGTTCGACCGTGCCACGCTCGAGTCGCGGCAGCGGTTCTACGACGAGGTGTACCGGCCCCGTCGGGACCGGCTTTCCGACGAATGGACGGAGAAATACTCCCCGCCCCTTCGATCGAAGAAGAAGGACTCCGCCGGGGCGGAGCCGCGCTCCTCTAGTTCCCGTTGACGGTGATGGGGGCGCTCCCGACGCTCTTGTAGAACGTCTGCAGCGGGTGGTACGTCCCGGTCACCTGGAACGATCCGACGGTTTCGTCTCCCGCCGTGAACCGGACCGAACAACTCCCGG
>JAKIWI010000004.1:0-166861 GCA_022750115.1 Thermoplasmata archaeon | reverse complement strand
TGGAACGATCCGACGGTTTCGTCTCCCGCCGTGAACCGGACCGAACAACTCCCGGACACGAGGGTACACGCCCCGTGGTGCGAGAACGTCCCGAGCGCACCCAGACCCGAGAAGGTGCTGAACTGGATGGACCCGCTCGGCAGCACCGAGTGGTTCGCCAGGTCCGTCACGGTCGCAGTGCATCGGGTGGTGCTCCCCGCTGAGAAGCTCGAGGGCGAGCAGGCGACCGCCGTCGAGGTCCCGTCGGTGTTGGTGACTCGAAGCCGCATCGTGCCGTTCAGCAGGTGGTAGGTGGTACCGCATCCGGTGTGGCTGCAGTGAACGGTGACCGTGATGTTCGTGTCCGTCGACCCGAAGACGACCTTCCCCGAATTCGCGTCGATGGCCACGATGGTCCCGAGCACATGGTCCGTCGTCCCGGAGACGTTCACGACGCTGACGCTGTAGTGGCCGTTCGCCGTGACGTTGGCTTCGCCGGGCAGTTGGAACTGGACGGAGCCGGAGTAGGTGTTGGCCCACCCGGTCAAGTTCCCGCTCGTGAAGGTGAAGTGGCAGGAGGTGAGGGTCCCACACGAGGTGGCGGTACCGGTCGAATTGGACGGGGCCGCGGAGGCGATTGGAACGACGGCGAGGAGCAGGATCGCGACCGTCGCGGCGAGAACTAGGCCCAATGCTTTCATCGACTCGCCGACGCCGGCAATGCCTGATAAGTCGTTCGCGACGCCGACTCCCGGTGCGGTCGTCCCGGACGCCCTCGAGGCGCCGATCCGCGGCATCGTTATCGACGGGCGTCCGGTCCAGGCGGTGCAACCCCGTGGGGGGCCCGTGGATTCCTCGACGCCCGATGACATTCCCAAAGGAGCGGCGAACGCCGTCGTCGAGATCGTCCGGAAGGCCGGAGGCCCCATCCGCCGTCGTCAGATCCTGAAGGAGCTGGACGCGCACGGCCACAGAATGTCTCTCGCCGGCCTCAACCGGACCCTCGAGTACTGCTCCCGGGCCGGAATCACCGAGGATGGTCCCGAGGGAGTTCGACTTCGTTCCCAACCCCGCTAGGGTGCCGCCGGGCGCCCGGCGGCGGAGCTCGAATCGCGCGAAGACCCATGCCCCCGCAGCGGCTCGTGGCGGACCATGGCGACCAGGTTCGTCGCGAAGCAACGGTACCACTTCGCGGCACCCCCGGCCAAGGTGTTCTGTGGCCTGACCGAGCCGAAGATCCTCGTGCGTTGGTTCCTCTCGGAGGCGAACATCGCGCCGAGGGTCCGGGGCGCGTTCTCGTTCATCTGGAGCGGCGGATACCAAATGGACAGCTCGATCTTCCGATTCGAGGAGAACCGGGCCGTCGGATTCCTCTGGCTCGACACGCTCCCGAACGGCAAGCTCGCGAAGACCCGTGTGATGTTCGTGCTCACGAAGAAGGGAACCGGCACGGTGCTCGCTCTCCAGCACTCCGGGTTCCGAGATCCCGCTCACTTCGCCGAGTGCTCGGCTCGGTGGGCGTACTTCCTGACGAACCTGAAGTCGGTGCTCGATCACGGCACCGACCTGCGGTCCCCGCTGGACTGGTAGTTCGACCCCGACGGCGGTCGCCCCCCTTCGTCCGGCGTTCGCGCTCCGTGCGAACTTGTGCGACTTCGGTGAACTACCGAAACTCCGTCGGGAAGCTGCACGAGAGCGCGCGCGCGACCGGTCTCCAAATACCCGAACTCCATCTCGGACGCATGGAACCCCATCGCCGAACGAACGCCGCCCTCGCGTTGACCATCGCCGTTGTGATGATCCTGGGAGTGGGACTCGCAGCGACGGTTGCCTTTGCGCCGACGGCCGTGCACCCATCGACCCGAGCGCACGCCTCCGCCGACAGTGCCCGACCGAACCTCGTGGCGATCACCCACGCGATCCACTCCTCCACCCGAGGAGCGGTCACCCACACGACCAGCAACAACTGGGCGGGGTTCGTCAACACCATCGCCAGCACGTCCTACGGGACGATCCAAGAGGTGACGGCCGAGTGGAACACCCCCGCCGTCAACTGCGCGCACGCCCCCCGCGGCGGCGCCTACCAGGTCTCCTGGGTGGGAATTGACGGGTGGAACACCCCCACCGTCGAACAGGACGGTACGCTCTCCTACTGTTCTACGACCGGCGCGACCCCGGCCTACTACGACTGGTGGGAGTTCTTCCCCTACAACGGCATCACGACCGTGAATTCGATCAGCGCGGGGGACTTCGTCCAGGCCTACGTCCTCTACAACTCGCTCGCCTGCGTGAGCGGTGTCTGCGGCGTCTACACGCTGCAGCTCTCCGACCTTTCGGCCGGGACTTCGTTCTCGGTCACGGGCGGGGGATGGGTCTGCAACGCCGCCTCGGGCAATTGCGAGGGCGGCCTCGACGGATCTGCCGAGTGCATCTCGGAGGCGCCGAGCGGGTTCGGATACACGGGCGTCACGCCGGTCGCGAACTACCACAACACGACCTTCTACGCGTGCGCCGACACGATCGGCAACTCGTTCCTGGGGATCGGAAGCTGGTCCAGCACGAGCGGCGTGTCGATCTTGCAGGTGAACCAGGTCGGAGCCTCCTTGTTGGTCGACCAGAAGACCGGCGCGATTGCGGGGTATTCGTACTACGGAAACTCGAAGTTCCTGGTCACCTGGCTGCACTACGCCTAGGGCGGGCCGGAGAACCCGGTCACCCGCGACAACCCTTTCCTCGGCCCGAACGGGGGGCCACCGGGGAGTCGACGACGGTTACGTCACGTCGTGGGAATGGCCCGTCGCCCCGGCCTCCGCCGGATGGGCGGCGGGCTTGCCGAGGATCCCCGGCGCGCCGATCGTGAACCCGCCGAACGCGATCCGCTTGACGCCCCGCAGGTCCTCGGCCATCTGCAGGACCTCCCGCGCGGACCCGGAGATCGCCACCACCTCTAGGCACGCCTCCGCGCTGAGGTGGACGTGGCCCGAGAAGCGGACGTGTCCCTCCCACCGGTGCTCGACGGCCGTCAGTCGCTGGAGCACGCCGGGTTCATCGTGCCGGTAGAGAAGCATTACCGAGGCGACGGCGGGGGCCTCCGGGTCGAGGAGCGCCTCGGTGGTCAGCTCTTTGCGGATGAGCGCCCGCACCGCATCGGAGCGGCTCGGCGAATTTCGGCGGCGGACCCACCCATCGAGCTGCGCGAGCAGCTCGGGCTCCAGCGAAACCCCGAGGCGGACGACTCCGGGCTTTCGGCGCGAGCGCGCGGAACCCCGTTTCACGAGTCGCCCCGCATCCTAGGAGCTCGGGTCCGCGCCGGGCGGCGGATCGCGGGGGAGTTCTTGGCGGCCGGGCTCGAATCGGTCATACCCCTTGTATCGGTAAATCGCGCTGGCGACCCCCCAGGTGACGAGGAACGTGGCCACCACAAAGTAGCCGAGCGTCTCGAAATCGAGTGAGTTCAGAATGCGCCAGGCCGGGCCGGAGAGATGGAGCTCGATGGCGAGGACCTGCAGGAGCTCGACCGATCCGATGACAAAGGCCACCAGGACCGAGATCACCGTGACGGTCAGGTTGTAGAAGATCTTCCGCAGCGGTCGCTCGGACGCCCACCCGTAGGCGTAGCGCATCGTCGCGCCGTCCGCTGTGTCGACCAGGACCATTCCGCACGTGAACAGGGTCGGCAAGAGGAGCACCACGACTACCGGCGCTCCGGCGAGGCTGAACACCGCGACGCTCGCGAGCAGGAAGATCTCGCTCGCGGTGTCGAACCCGAGGCCGAACAGGACGCCGACGCGATAGATCTGGCGCGGGGTTTTCACGACGCCGAACAGCTTGCCGAACACGCGGTTCATGAAGCCGCGCTTCTGGAGCTGCTCCTCGAGCTCGGCCTCGTTCAGCTTGCCCTGCTGGAGCTGGCGGAAAATTCGGTAAACTTCGAGGACGATGATGACGTTGATGATCCCGATGATGTAGAGGAACCCGCCGGAGATCAGCGAGCCCAGGATCGTGCCGATCGCGCGGATCGTTCCGATCTGGCTGTTGACGTAGCTCGTCGCGGCCACGATGCCGATTGCGAGGCCGAAAACGATGGTGGAGTGGCCGAGGGAAAACCATGTCCCGACCGTCAGCGGGCGTTGGCCGTCTCGCAGAAGTTTGCGCGTCGTGTTGTCGATGACCGCGATGTGGTCAGCATCCACGCCGTGGCGCAGCCCGAAGGTGTACGCGAGGATGCCCGCGCCGAAGAACGTGACCGAGCCGCCGACAACACCGGGGTTCACGCCCGCGGCCGCCTGGTGATACAGGTTCGTGACGAGGATGAGCAGCCCGAATGCTGTGATCGTCGCGATGCCGATCGTCGCGAACAGAGTGGCGAGGAACGTCTTCTCTTTCCCCGAAAGTGGCGGAGGGACGACGGCGCGGCGCTCACCGGCGCCATCGGTCGAGCCCCTCGGAACGGACATCGGATCCGGCCCGGCCCTCGGCATCGGTCGCTCCGACGAACGGTCGGTATGAAAAGCCTTCGGCTGCTTTTGAAAATCGTAACACTGGACGCCGGCGCGCCGGGCCCACGCGAGCGGACCGGGAGCCACCTCCGGGTCACGAGGGGGAGCTCGCCAAGCGACTCTTGAAGGGCGTGCGAGGACTGGGTTCGGCGATGCGCGCAATCGCCGTCTCCGAGTTTCGCGGTACCCCCCGGATGATGGATCTCCCGAAGCCGGTCCCCGGGCCCGGGGAGATCCTGGTCCACATGGGGGCGGCGGGCGTGAACCCGTTTGACTGGAAGATCATCGATGGGGCGCTGGACGGTCGGCGGCCCCACGTGTTCCCGCTCATCGTCGGCGTCGACGGCGCCGGCGCGGTCGACGCCGTGGGACCGGGAGTGACCCGGTTCAAGGTCGGAGACGGGGTGTTCGGCCAGTTCCTCCACGACCCCGTTGGGATCGGGACCTACGCGGAGTTCGCGGTGGTCCCCGAATCCAACACCATCGCGGTGCGCCCGAGAGGGATGTACAACGACCCGGCGGCGGCCGTTCCAATGCCGGGGATGACCGCGCTGCAAACCCTCGACGAGATCGGCCTGGGGAAGCGCCAGGCCCTGCTCATCGTTGGGGCGTCGGGCGGTGTTGGCTCGTTCGCGGTCCAGCTCGCGGCCAACCAGGGGATCAACGTGATCGCCACCTCCCGAGGACCGAACCGGGACTACCTGCTGAAGTTCGGCGCGATGCGGTTCTACGACCTCACCTCCGAGTCGTTCCACGCCGACGTGAAGGCGGCGTACCCCGACGGCGTGGACGCGATCATCGACGTCGTGAACCGCGGGCCGCCGTTTGACACGATGCTGGAACTGGTTCGGAAGGGCGGGACGGTTGCCTCAACGATCGGCGCGGTCACGCCGGAGGCGATGGCGGCCCGAGAGCTTCGTGGCATCAACATCGACCTCCAGCCGAAGGTGGAGCTCCTCGACCGTCTCTCCGCAGAGTACTCGAAGGGTCGGCTCCGGATCCCCGTGGAGCAGAAGGTCCCGCTCGAGTCCGCCCCGGATGCCCTCGAGGCCAGTCGCCAGGGCAAGCTTCGCGGGAAGACCGTACTCGCCATCTAGCCGCGCGCCCTCACCCGGCTCGACGCGGGCCGCGCCTCCGTCTGGCGAGCGCCCGGAGCGGACCGGTTGCGGCTCCGATCGGTCTCGGGCCTGAGCCATCCCTGGCCCGCATTCGCAAGGTACATACCAACGGTTCGGTTTCGCGCCGTCAGATGAAAAGCAGTGGCGGCCCGGCCCCCAAAACCATCGATGAGTACGTTGCCCGGGCGCCGCCAGAGCTTCGCCCCACCCTCGAGCGCCTTCGTCGATCGATCCGGTCGGCGGCGCCCGACGCGGAGGAGGTCATCAGCTACGGGATGGCCGGCTTCCGCCACCACGGCATGCTGGTCTACTTCGGCGCCTTCTCCGACCACGCGAGCTTCTTCCCCGGGAGCGTCGTGACGACCCGCAAGTTCGCTGCCGAACTCGAATCCTTCGCCGCCGGAAAGGGAACCCTGCGATTCACGGCCGACCACCCGATTCCCGACCGATTGGTGGCCCGGATCGTGAAGGCACGCGTGATCGAGAACGAGAAGCGGGACCAAGCCCGTCGACGGCCCAAGGTCGGGAAGCCCCGGCGGAAGTGACCGGCCCGACGGACCCAGTCGGGTCCCACGTCAACCGGGCGCTCTCCGATCTCGAACCCGTGACCCCGACCCAATCGGTCGATCTCGTCGAGGAACGGCCGCCATTGGACGTAGGCGGAGCCATCCCCTCGTCGGCAACGATGTTCGGGCCGCCGCCCGCCCCGATGTCATCCGGCGCCCGGAGCGCGCCGAGACCGGATCGGTCGGCTCAGATGGCAAACGCGCCCGACCGGTCCGTTCAACTCGGCGCCAGGAACCAAAAGTAGTACGTCGTGAGACCGAGTAGGAGGACGCCCCACCAGAGGCAGAGAAGGGTCCGCATCCACCACTTGTACTCGCGGAATCGGAAGCGCTCCGGGATGAGGTTCGTCCCCGCGACAAGAATCACGTAGACGCCGAGCGCCTCGACGACCGCCCCCGCGACGAGCATGAGGGTCGGGAACAGGTAGAACGGTTCGCCGATCTCGCTGGGGATTCCCGGCCAGACGTTCGTCAGGTACTGCGGGAGCATCCACGTCGCGACGACCGGGACATTGCCGAGCACCGCGATGCTCTGGATGCGCGCGTGCCATCGGATGTTCCCCCGCCGGGCCAGGAACATGCCGACGATCAGCATCCCGGCGAACACGAGCTCGACCACCAGGACGATCTGCGCGATCGTGGTCGCATCGAGCGCGCCGTACTCGGCCATGAGCGCTAACCGGACCTGGGCGCGGCGTGACGGCAAGCGGGGCGGCGCCGGCCCGAGCTTCCGGCGCGCGGCGTCACCATCCCCCGCTGTGCCTTAGAAGTCGCGGGGGGGAGTCAGGTCGACGACGGTCTTCTTGCCGTAGTACTCCTCCCAGAGTCGGCGGACCTCGTCTTCCTTGAACCCGCCCGCGTAGACGGGGGAGACCAGCGGCGCGGCGTGCACGACCTCGATGAGCACCACGGCCCGGATCCGTCGGATGTCCGAACCCTCGGCCTTGAACCGGTCGAGCGCCTGGAAATACAGCGCGCCCGCGTGGAACACCGTCGCCTTTCCTTGGAATCGGTACCCCTTGCGGGAAAACGGGTCGACGACGTTCACTTCGGTCCGCGGGTTCGTCTTGAGGTTGCGGACGGTATGGGGCGAGTCGACGTCCGCGAAGACGAGATGGCCGTCGTCCCAGACGGTGAGCGAGCCCTTCGGTGAAACGTTCGGCGAGCCATCCGGGGAGACTGTCGCGACGTAGCCGAGCCGTTGGAGGCGCACCAGCGCCATCATTGGCTCGGTGAGGACCGCCATGGTCGGGCAGTCGGGGGCCGGTTCTTGTGACTTTCGACCGTTCTCGGAGCGCGCGGAGCTTCCCCCCTCAACCCCTTTATTCGCTTCCGCTCCCGGGGCGGTAGCGCGGTTCGGGCGTGCGGGAGGGGACGATCGTTGGTCGAACTGATCCAGGGCGAGACCGTCCTTCGCACCGGATCCGTCGGGTGGGCGGGCCGACCGGGGGTCGGGCCGGGGACCCTCACCCTCACGAACCGCGCGATCATCTACGAAGGTCCGGCCCCCGTGGGACCTCCGGCGGCCGGGGGTGGGCCGCCTCAGTTCGCCCCCGGTGTCCGCCGCATCGCGCTCTGGCGATGCCGTCTCGCGAGGTCGTCACCGGGACCTCAGGGCGGGCCTCGGTTGGAGCTCGATCTGCTGCAACGATCGTTGTTCTTCCGGACCCCTGAAGCGCAGGCGTGGGCCGACGCCATCAACAATGCCCGCGCCTCAGCGCCGCCGCCTCCGCCGGGGATGTCCGCCGGAGCTGGGCCAGGGGCGGGATCCGGCGCCGACATCGCCGCGCGCCGCGCCGCGATGCCGAGATGCGACTACTGCGGTGGCCTGAACGCTCCAATGGCGACTAAGTGCAAGAACTGCGGCGCTCCGCTGGGCTGACCGGACGGAACGCCCCGCCCGGCATCGTGCCGGTGGACACATACCCTTACGGTGGGTTCCGAGGATGACGCCAGTCCGGAGGGGATGTGAACGCTTCGGAAGGCAGCCCGCCGGCGTTCCTCGAGCCGCTGCTCGGCATCGTTTTTGACCTCGACGGGACGCTCGTGGAGTCGAACCACGACTTCGGCCGGATGCGACGCGAGGTCATCCGGATCGCCGAACGCCACGGCGTCGTCCCGGGCCACCTGAGCCCGGAGCTGACCATCGCCGAGATCGAATCCGCGGCGATCGCGGAGATCGAAGGCTCCGGCGCGCCGCCGGGAAACCGGTTCCGATTCGAGGCCGAGACGAAGAAGGTCATCGACGCGATTGAGCTCGAGGCGCTCCCGAAGACCACCGCCCGCCCCGGCGCCCCGGAACTTCTGAAGAGCCTCGTCAGCCGAGGTTTCCGGCTCGGCGTCCTGACACGGAGTTCGGAGGAGTTCTGTCGCCAGGCGCTCGAGCGGACGGGACTTCGCGATTTCTTCCCGTTCCTCCGTACCCGGAGCGCACCAGGTCCCGCGAAGCCGGACCCGGAGGCGTTGCGGCTCCTGCTCCACGAAATGGGCGTGCAGTACGACCGCGCGCTGGTCGTGGGCGATCATCGCATCGACGCGGAGTGTGCTACACGGGCCCGGGTCCGGTTCTATGCGGTCCTTCCCGAGTCGGGCGGGGAACCGGCCGTCGCCGACCGGTTCCGCGCTGCCGGAGCGGCGGCGGTCGCCCGGGACCTCCACGAGCTCGCGGAGTTCCTGAACGTCGCGCGGCTCGCGGCGACCTGAGCTCTCGGCCGAGCTACAGATACTCCGCGTAGGCGTGGATCACGGACCGCTCTGCCGACGCCCACGCCTCGGGAACCTGGTTCCAGCCGGTCTTCTGGTCGCCGGCGCAGTAGAGGCCCGGGATCGGCTGGCCCGCCGCATCGAGCACACGACCGTCCTCGTCCACCCGGACGAATCCCTCCTCGTCGAACGTCGCCCCGAGCGACTTCGGGATCTCCTGGTGGAGGTCCCACCAGCCGAGCGCGGAGAACCCCTTGTCGTAGGAGCGCGTCGTGCCGTCCGCGAGCTTGACCCCGAACCGCTTCTCGCGGATGCCGTCGAACTCGGTGATCGCGCTCTCGACGATCGTCACGTGGTGTCCCTCGAGCGCGGCGAGAAGTTCGGTGCGAGCCGGCTCCGGCTCGTGGCCGAGGAACGGCTCCCCGTGGGTCAGGATCTCGACGGACGTCGGGCCGAAATGGAGGAGGTCGAGCGCGGTGAGGGCGGCGAACCGGTCGTGGCCGAGCACGCCGACCGCCTTCCCGCCCATCTCGTGCCCGTCGCACAAGATGCAGAAGTCGACGATCCCGAAGTTCGCCCAGGGAAAGATCGGCTTGATGTCGCCCCCGAGCTGGAGCATCCGGTCGACGACGCCCATCGCGAGGATCACGGCGCGGCCGCGCGCGGTGAGCCGCTGCCGGAGCCAATCGAAGCCGACGTCAAATCCGGTCTCCGTGCGTCGGACCTCATGCACCTGGGAGGGGGAGAAGTAGCCGACCCATTCCTCGGCCTCCCGGACCTGAGCGACCTGCTTGTCGAGAAGCGCGTGCCCCGAGACGCTGCCCGGAAACCCCGGGATGTTCTCCATTCGGGGGGCGTAGTACGTGCGCGCGTACTTTGGGCCGCGGTCGAACACCGCCGCCGTCTGTCGGAGGAGGGCGGATTTTAGCCCCGCCTGGAGACCGGCGTGGCCGCCCCCCACCACGAGGATGTCGTACGACTCCTTCAGGCGCGGAAGTCCGGGCACGGCCGTCGGTACTCGACCGCGAATTTGACGACCACGGGGCCCGGAGCCGACGGATTTCGCGTCACTCGTTTTCCCGGAAACGCAACGCTTATGCGCGACCGCCCTCCTCGCAAACTTTGGGTCATCGAACTCGTGGGGGAAGCGGAAAGTTCCGCGCTCTCGGGGACCCTACTTCTCGAGGACGGCACCCGGTTCGACGCACGCGGCTTCGGCGCGGTTGGCCGCCGTGTCGGCGAGGTTGTCTTCACGACCGGCATGGTCGGCTACCCCGAGTCGCTCACCGACCCGTCGTTCCGCGGGCAGATCCTCACGTTCACCTACCCGCTGCTGGGCAACTACGGCGTGCCGGACCCGACGGCGCGCGACGAGCACGGACTCCCGAGGTTCCTCGAGTCCGACCACATCCAGGTCCGAGCGATCCTCGTGCGAGGACTCACACTGGGGCACCACTGGCGGAGCAACCGCGGACTCGATGACTGGCTGCGGGAGGAGGGGGTTCCGGGTCTCGTCGGCCTGGACACCCGTCGGCTCACCGAACACCTCCGCTCGCACGGCGTGCTCCGGGGCGTCGTCGACGTCTCCCGAGCGAGCTCGCCTCCCTCCGACGACGAGTTGCGCCAGTCAATTGCGCGCGCGCCGTCCTACGAGGAAGAGGCGTTCGTCCCCGAGGTGGCGGTCCGGTCGCCCGTCGTGTACGGGGCCTCCGACGCTCCGCTCGTCGCCGTCCTCGACTGCGGCGTGAAGGCGAGCATCGTCCGCAACCTCCTCGACCGCCGGCTGTCGGTCCTCCGGCTTCCGTTCGACCATGAGGTCCCGGCCAGGTGGGAGGGCCGGAGGGTTCGTGGCGTCCTCGTCGGGAACGGCCCGGGCGACCCCGACCAGCTCGAGCCGACGATCGAGGCGCTCCGGCCGTCCGCGCTCGACGGTCGGCCGACGCTGGGGATCTGCCTCGGCCACCAGCTCGTGGCGCTTGCGCGCGGGGCGCGGACGTACAAACTCAAATTCGGCCACCGCGGGCAGAACAAGACCGTCTGCTTCCCCGACGGACGGTCGTACATCGTCAGCGAGAACCACGGCTATGCGGTCGACGCGGAGTCGCTGAAGGGAACCGGACTCGAGGCCTGGGCGACGAACCCGGACGACGGGACGCTCGAGGGGCTGCGCGACCGCCGCGGTCGGGTCCTCGCCCTGCAGGGCCACCCCGAAGGTCACCCCGGACCGCAGGAGGCCGGATTCGTCTTCGACCGGTTCGCCGAACTGGTCCGCCGGGAGGCGGCATGAGGCCGGTCTTCGAGAAGGTTGTCGTCCTCGGCTCGGGGGCGCTCAAGATCGGCGAGGCCGGCGAGTTCGACTATTCCGGGAGCCAGTGCCTCAAGGCGCTCGAAGAGGAAGGCGTCTACGCCATCGTCGTCAACCCGAACATCGCGACGCTCCAGACCGACCCCCCGAAGCACGGGCGCGTCTACTTCCAGCCGCTGCAGCCGGAGTTCGTCGAGCCGATCCTGGAGGCGGAGAAGCCCGACGCGATCCTCCTCGGATTCGGCGGCCAGACCGCCCTCAACTGCGGCATCGCGCTCGCCGACCGCGGCGCGCTTCGCCGCCAGAAGATCGAGGTGCTCGGGACGCCCCTCGCCGGCATCCGCGCGACCGAGGACCGGGCGAAGTTCGTCCGCGCGATGGAGCGCTCGCACGTCCCGACGCTTCCGAGCAAGGCGGTGTACTCCGTCGACGAGGCGGTCGGCGCGGCGTCGGAGTTCGGCTACCCGGTGATGGTCCGCGTCGCCTTCACCCTCGGCGGGAAGGGCGGCGGGGTCGCCCGGAGCGCCGAGGAGTTGCGCGACGTCGCGGGCCGCGGACTTCGGGCGAGCCCGGTCGGCCAGATCCTCCTCGAACGGTACGTCGGCTCGTTCAAGCAGCTCGAGTACGAGGTCGTGCGCGACCGACTCGGGAACGCCCTCACGGTGTGCAACATGGAGAATGTCCTCTCCATGCGGGTCCACACCGGCGACAACATCGTCATCGCTCCGTCGCAGACGCTCGACGACCACGAGTACCAAATGCTCCGCCAGGCAGCGCTGCGCGCCGTCGAGGAGTGCGGGATCATCGGGGAGTGCAACATCCAATTCTGCCTCGACCCGACGAGCGACGAGTACTACGCGATCGAGATCAACGCGCGGCTGAGCCGCTCGAGCGCGCTCGCCAGCAAGGCGACCGGCTACCCGCTCGCCTACGTCGCAACGAAGCTCGCGCTCGGCTACTCGCTCCCCGAGCTCAAGAACCGGGTCACCGGGGTCACGACCGCCTGCTTCGAGCCGGCGCTCGACTACGTCGTCGTCAAGCTCCCGCGCTGGGACCTCGACAAGTTCCCCCGCGCGGAGCGCCGCCTCGGCCCGTCGATGAAGAGCGTCGGCGAGGTGATGGGCATCGGCGCGTCGTTCCCCGAGGCACTCCTCAAGGCGGTCCGCATGAGCGACCCGCGGGCGGACCTCGTCCCGTCCGAAACGGTGCGCCCGAAGAAGGAGATCCTGCGGGACCTCGCGGAGCCGCGTCCCGATGTGCTCGACCGGGTGCTCGAAGGGCTGCGGGCCGGACTCGATTCCGCCACCATCGCGTCGACCTCGTGGATCGACCGGTGGTTCGTCGACCAACTCGCCGAGGTCGAACGGACGGATGCGCTGCTCCGGAAGGTCCGAGGGACAGCGGGCGTCCCGGAGCCGCTGCTCCGAACCGCGAAAGAGCTGGGCTTCTCCGACCGGGCGATCGCGCGCGCCACGAACGACGACGAGGAGCGAGTGCGGATGCGCCGGATCTCGCTGGGCCTCACCCCACGGATCCGGATGGTCGACACGCTCGCCGGGGAATGGCCGTCGGTGACGAACTACCTGTACTGCACCTACCGCGCCGACGCCTCCGACGTGGCCCCGGCTCCGAAGGGCAGCGTCCTCGTCCTCGGTGCCGGGCCGTACCGGATCGGCTCCAGCGTCGAGTTCGATTGGTCGACGATGAACCTGGTCGACGGTCTGCGGGCGGAGGGGATCCCCGCGGTCGCGCTTCTCAACAGCAATCCCGAGACCGTCTCGACCGACTACGACCGCTCCGATCGCCTCTACTTCGAGGAGATCACGCTCGAGCGGGTCCGCGACCTGTTCGAGTTCGAGGGGTTCGCGGGCGTCGTGACCTGCGTCGGGAGCCAACTCGCGCAGAACCTCACCCCGCTCCTCCACGCCTGCGGCGTGCCGATCCTCGGGACCGCTCCCGAATCCATCGATACCGCCGAGGACCGTGCGAACTTTGCGCGACTGCTCGAACGACTCGAGATCCCCCAGCCCGCGTGGAGGGCGTTCACGACGGTCGAGGCGGCGGCGACGTTCGCCGACGAGGTCGGCTACCCCGTCCTGGTCCGGCCCTCGTACGTGCTCTCCGGCCAGGCGATGCGGGTCATCCACGGCCGCCACGACCTCGACCGATTCCTCGCCGAGGCGGTCCGACTCTCGCCGGAGCACCCGGTCGTGATCACGAAGTTCGTCGAAGGGGCCGACGAAGTCGAACTCGATGCGATCTCCGATGGGACCAGCATCCTGGTCGGAGGCATCCTCGAACACGTTGAGCAGGCCGGTGTCCACTCCGGCGACGCGATCTTCTGCCTTCCGCCGCGCCACACCTCGGCGGCGATGCAAGCGCGGCTCGTCGCCGCGGCCGAGAAGATGGCGCACGCGCTCGCGATCCGCGGGCCGTTCAACGTCCAGTTCCTCGTCAAGGATGAGGAGTTCCAGATCATCGAACTCAACCTGCGCGCGAGCCGATCGCTCCCGTTCCTCACGAAGGCGACCGGCGTCCCGCTCCTTCGGGAAGCCGCCCGCGCCCTCCTCGGCCGACCCCTCACCACGGTCGGAATCGCGCCGCTCCCCCCGAACCGCTGGGGCGTCAAAGTCCCCCAGTTCTCGTTCCTCCAACTGTCGGGGTCCGACCCGCTCCTCGGCGTCGAGATGCAATCGACCGGCGAGGTCGCCTGCTTCGGGCCGACGTTCGCCGACGCGCTCGTGAAGGCGCTCGTCGCGACCGGCGTCAAGCTGGTTCCATCGGGCGGGACCGCGTTCCTGTCTGTCGGCGGGCCGCGGTTCAAGGAGCAGCTCCTCCCGATCGCGGAGCTCCTCCGGACGCTCGGCTACAAGCTCGCCGCGACGGAGGACACCGCGGCGTTCCTCTCGGAGCGGGGACTTCGCCCGGTCCAGGTCCTGCACAAGGTCAGCGAGCCCGACCGCAAGCCGAACGTCGTGGACGCGCTCGACTCCGGCAAGATCGACCTGATGCTGAACGTCCCCTCCTCGCTCACGCAGGCCAAGCTCGAGCGCATGCTCGAGGACGAGTACATTCTTCGCCGTCGGTCGGTGGAACTAGGGATCCCCCTGTTCACGAGCCTCGAAGGGTTCGCCGCCTACGTCGAGGGCCTCGCCTGGCTGAAGGACCATCCCGCGACCGTCGATTCGCTCTACGGCGCGCCGGAGCCCGGCCGCACCGACGGGAGCATCCCGATGCCCCGCGGAGTACCGCTCATCCAGCCGCGCGTCCGACGACCGCGCGCACCGAAGGCGCTCCCGACCCCGGAAACCAAAGAATCGTAGTCAACGAGTCCCCGCTTCCCGTGGAGGCGATTCCCCGGGGGCGTGCCCTCCGGGGAGAGTTATCCTGCATCGACCCGTGCGGCATCGGCCGGTTCCCGAGGATGGCAGGCGTACGATGGCCGCCTCGGGCGGGTCCCGGGCGGTCCGAACGATCGACCGCGAACCGTTGCGCGATCCTCGCCGTTGCCCTCATCGTGCTCACCACACTCGCCGCGCTCCCGACGCCGGGCCGCGCCGAATCCCCGCCGGCACCGAACCCTAGGATTCCGCCGCCGAACTTTTCCCATTCACCGGCCGTGGCGCTCCCCCACCATTCGGTCCCTCCTCTCTCCAGGGGAAATGTCCCCGCGGGTTCGAGCTCGTCGTCCGTTCCGAGCCCGGCCAACGGGGCCGGCGTACCACCGGGAGGGGCCCGGTCCCGCGAGCCGGCGGTCGGCCAACCTCGGGGAGACCGGCTCCCGAGCCTCCCCTCGGTGGAACTTTTCAACGTGACCTTCGACCAAGTCGGACTCTCGAGCTTCACGCTCTGGCGGCTGACCTTCAACGGCACGAACGTTAGCACGGCCAACAACACCACGTCGTTCGAGGTCCCCAACGGGACCTATCTGTACGAAGTCGGTGCCGTGAGGGGGTTCACCGCCTACCCCACCAACGGTTCGGTCGTCGTGAACGGGACGACCTGGCTGGTCTTCATCATCTTCGCCTCGACGCCGCCTCCCCCTCCTCCGGAGTTGTTCACCGTCAACTTCTCCGAGGACGCGCTACCCATGGGGACTCCCTGGACGGTGACGTTCAACGGAACCCAGCACGGGTCGAGCACTCGGACGATCGGATTCCGAGTCCCGAACGGGACCTATTTCTACACGGTAGGCGACGTGGCCGGATACAACTCCGACCGGCCGTACGGAATCCAGGTCTCCGGCCGCAATCTTTCTGAGTTCGTGGACTTCACGAAGATCCCCGTAGCGGCGGTGCTCCCCCCCCGATTCTGGGTCGACTTCAACGCCACGGGACTACCGCCGCGGACGGTGTGGTCGCTCGAGTGGAACGGCTCGGTGAGCCCGACCTCGGACGCGTCGCTGACCTTCCTCGTCCCGAACGCAACCTACCGGTACGTGGTGGAAGCGCCGTCGGGGTTCAACGTATCGCCGACCTCCGGGAACGTTACCGTGGCCGGTGGGGCGGTCGGCGTCGGCCTCCACTTCGCCGCCATCGCCGGTCCCCCTGCCACGCGTACCAACGCGTCGCCCATTCCCCTCTGGTTCACGGTCGCCCCGGTCGGGATTCTCGCGGCCGTCGCTTTGGCGGTGGCTGGTGTGTGGGTCTACCGCCGGGGACCTCGCAAGTAGGTTTCCACTGAGGGAGATCGGGATGCACCGCCGTCCCCCATCTCCGCGGTCGCCGTCGAGGCTTCGAGAACTGCTGGTTGGTCTCGGGCTGGCCGGTGTCGTCGTGATGGCCGTCTGGTCGCGGCGTTTCTCGTCGGGGCGTTCCCACTGCCCCCAGTCTGCGGTGCAGGTTCGGGCAACACGCCGGTGAGTTGTGTTCTTTCGCTCGATGACGAAGTGAGACGTTGCCCGGGAGGCGCCAACGCCTCGAACCGGAGCTGCACGTGCGTCTTTCTCGTCACGGAGCCGCCGCGGAACTCGGCGGGGACGCCGCTAAGGCCATGGAACCTGAATGTCGAGATCATCAACTCGAACGGCTCCATCCTGAACTTTCCCTTCACGGTCACGGGGGTGGACCTCCTCGGCGCCGGCTGCGGATTGGCTCAGTACGAAGGGGCGAACAACATCTGGGGACCTTCGGTCTCGCCGAGCGAGTGTCACGACCTGAACGGGTCCACCGCGCCGATCCAGGAAGGCGACGTGTTCGAATTGGCGCCGATTCCCCCGGGCGGGCTGCCGTTCTCCGGGGCCGGCGATCCGCTCGTTTTGATCGGAGTCGGCGCGTTCGCCGGCCAGGTCGGGGCTCGAATCGGCTGACGCGGGGGCGGGGCCCTCTCCCAGCTCGACGATGCCGGACCGGGAATCCCGCAACTCTAGAACGGGAACTTCGAGACCGAGTACTCGGGAACGAGCGTGCTCGTGTCGAGCACCTCGGGGATCCCGCGGATCCGCTCGGTGACGAAGTCGAGGACCTGGCGCTTCTTGTTCCGCGCCCCGTCGAACTCGAGGACGACGAACACATCCCAGTCCCCCGTGAGCAGGTGGAGCTCGCGGACCTCCCGGAAGGCGAGCAGGATCTCGCGGATCCGGACGAGGTCGCCGCCGCGGACCTTCAGGTAGGTGAACGCGCGCAGGCTCGTCATCTCGGCGGGCATCATCTCGGCGATCCGCTCGTCGGTGAACGCCTCGCACCCCTCGAGCCGCTGGTCGCCCGGACCGATCAGGACCGGGAAGTTCTGGACCCCGCGCAGTCGCTCGGTGACGAGCCGCTCGAGGCGACCGACCTTCGCGACGTCCGTGACCTTGACCGCGTAGCCGCGCTTCGTCGCGACCTCCTCGACCATCGCGACGCACCGCGCCTGGTCATCGGAGAGGAAGAACGCCTCGTCCGCCGCGGGCGACGCGTCGGATTCGAGGTGGGGGGGCCGGCCCATCGTGACCGTGATCCCGCTCTCCGGGCCGTAGCGGACATCGCCGGAGTGCGACGGGGGGCGGTAGAAGCTCGTGACGACCTTCTTGCTCTGGACGTAGAGGCTGAGCTCGCGGGACTTCTCGTCGGCCATGTCCGTCGACGGCGAGGGAGGGCTCTCTATTTAACGGAAATCCGAAGAGCGCCCCCGTCGGGGGCCGAAATCGGCGGGGGCTCTCGCCCCCGCCTGGGTTAGGTCGGGTCCGGTCGCGGGTCGGGTCTAGTAGCGCTTGTAGGTCTCGGAGCGCTCGCGGCCACCGCCGCCACCGCCGCCGCCCCCACCGCCGCCGCCACCGCTGCCGCCGCCGCCGCCCCCGTACCGGGAGCTGCCGCCGCCGCCGCCACCGCTGCCGTAGCCGCCGCCCTGCCGGTCGCGGTATCCGCCGCCACCGTAGGACCGCCGCTCCGACTCGAACTCCTGCTGGCTCATGTCGAGCGCGCTGTTGACCTCCCCGATCGGGTCGGTCGACTTCGTCAGGTTCCCGTAGCGCCCGACGTTCAGGCGCATGTGGCCGCGCACGAGGGACACGTAGCCGTTGTCGATCAGGATGATGTCGTCCTTGGCGATCGAGCCGATCTGCTCGTTCCAGAGCGAGAGCGTGATCGTCGCGCTGTCGTCGCCGATGACGGCTTCCGCCACCTTTCGGGGGTCACCGTACTTGCCCATGACCTCCTTGGCGTCGCCGACATTCACGACCTTCGCGTGGACGTTCACTTGCTTCGAGCTCGGGGTCAGGTCTCTCACTTTGGTCAGGGTCTTCTCCATGGCGTTCCTCTCTTTCGCGTTCTGCGTTTGTGGGAATCCAGAGCCGTCGGCCCAATCAAGTCCACACGCGTCAGAAGAATCAGACGGGCGAGCTCAACGGAGTCGGGGCTACGGGTTCCTACGAAGGTTCTCGATTCGGGCCCCCTATTTAATGACGGCGAAGGCGAGCGAAGTCGGCGCATGGGGCGCCCTTTCGTCGGGAAATCGGGGCCTTACGACGCTCCGGGCGATGTCCGCCCCGCCGACGGCCGGCGGGCCGGTGCCGAGGCCTTCCGGGGGGCCGGGAGATCCTTCGGGATGAAGTCGCCGAGCGACGGTCGGGTCAGGAGGGCGTACCAGGGGGCCGTGACGTCGACCAGGGCGCCCAGGATGCCGGCGAACGTCATTCGGAGGATCGAGGGGCGGCCGTCGACATAGCGGGCGTGGAGCCGGTAGCCCTCCACATAGGCGAGGACCATCGACGTCCAGACGAATCCGGTGAAGACCCCGGTCACGAGGAGCATTGGGCCGTAGCGCAGCGCGATGCTGGCGACCAGGATGGCGACCGAGGGAAGGGCGGAGAACCACGATATCGCCGAGTAGGCGAGCGTGAGGCGGCGGCGCCGGGGCACCCCCGGAGCGCGCCCGATCGCGTGGAGGACCCCGTGGACCCAGCGACGTCGCTGGTGGAGCTGATCGGAGATGGTGAACGCCCCCTTCTCGTAGGCGAACCCCTTGAGGAGGCCGCAGACGTTCCCGAACTCGCGGCGCAGGCGGATCTCGAACAGGAGGTCCTCGGCCGGAGCGTAGCCGTCCGCGTCCCACCCGATCGAGTCCTCGACGTCCGCCCGGACGAGAAAGTGGGAGCCGTGGAAGCCCGCGGTGTGGTTCCCCGGATGGATCATCGAGTCGAGCACACGCCAGTCGTCGTAGGAGCGCGTCAGCTCCTGGATGTGGCTCGCGCTCCCCTTCCAGTCGATCGGGTAGAGGATCACGCCCGTTCCGAGGTAGACGTCGGTGCGCCGGACGAACTCGGCGATGCCGAGGAGGGTGTCCTGGCCGACGCAGGTCTCCTCGTCCTGGTGGTATACCCAGACCATCGGCTCGGAGAGCCCGAGGCGGCGGCGCTCCTCGCTCGCAAACTGAAGTGCTCGCCCCTTCCCCGTGGTGCCGAGCGGGGTTCGGTAGTCGGCGGGGACGATCAGGAGCTGGACGCCTGCCGTCCGGAGCGAATCGTAGAGCCTCGGGGCCGTTGCGTAGCCGTCGGGCTCGATGACGAGCCAGACCAGATGGCGGAACGTCTGGCGGGGCGTGTGGCGGACCCAGTAGAGGACGGAGCGGACCGTCGCTTCGAGCGCGCGCGGGTTCTTCCCGATCGCCGTGACCTGGAAGATCACCGTGGGCGCCCTCACGGCGCCTCGGGGAGCGAAAGGGGCTCCCGGGAGAGCACGCGGTGGGTGCCGCGGAACGACGCGAGGAAGAACGGAACCGGGATCAGCCAGACCGCGGGCAGCCCTGCAAGGACCCACGGGGTCGGGATCGGCTCGCGAGCGAGGACCGTGAGCGTCAGGAGGGCCGCGCTGATCCCAATGGACAACGCGACCGAGGTCACCGCGAGCTTCCTTCGACGGGCGACAAGGGCGGCGATGGTCCCATTGTACCGGTCGACGGTGAATCGGTCGTAGGGGGGCGATGCGGCCCTCGCAGGCCGTTCGGGGCCTTCGTAGGGGCGAGCGCGCCCGGCGGGGGCAGGGGTCGGTTTGACCATCGGACGGGCCGGTGCCGGGTCCGGTTCGACCGGTCGCGCGTCCTCCGACCGCAGAAAGGCGACCTCCTCGGTCGCTCGACGCAGCTCAGTTTCGAGCACCCGAACGGCCCGGCGAAGCTGGGTGCTGCGCCGCTCCATCCGCTCGAACTCTCCGGAAAGCTCGACGGCGACTTCCTGGGCGGTGTGGAGCCGTTCCTCGAGGTACGGGCTCGGTGAACCGTCGAGAGACTCGACGGGTTCGTCGAGGTCCAGCGGTGGACCGACCTCGATCCGCGCCTCGGGTTCGACCTCCGTGAGAGCGGCGATCTCCTCGAGGGGCGAAGGGGAGGTTCGCCACGCCCGGCCGAGTGCCTCGGAAAGGAAATCCAGTTCGGAGAGGACGAGCCGGTTCTCTTGATCCCACGTCCGGGATGCCTCCTGGCTGGCCTCGGCCTCGGGAGCTTCGACGACCTCGCGAAGTACCGACGGGGCGGGACGGCCTCCCGGGGAGCGGTCCGGTGAGGTTGGTTCGTGCCACGGCCGTCGGGGGACGGCCTGTTGGTCGGCGACGGCGGTGAGCATCGATCCCGGAGCGTCCCGTCGTGCGGACCCGGGGATTCCGGGACGCCGTCCGTGGGAGCGACGAAGGGTAGCTTTCGCGGGTTCAGCGATATGAATGTTGGGGACCAGTGGCCCACGCCGGCGCCGAGCGCGACGAGGGCTCTCGCCCCGGGGGATTCCGGGGCGCTTTTCCTCGCCGACCCAGGTCCCCCGGATCGTCGTTCGGACGGATAACCCGGGGAGCGAGCTCCGTCTCACGTTCCGCGGCCTTCCGACCCGACAGAGGGTTTTTCCGTCCGCCCCCCGTCCCGCGACTACCGGGTCCGACGTGAGCCAACGATTCGATCTGGGGGTGCACTACCTCCTCCAGAAAGAGCACGAGAAGGCCGTCCGCGCCTTCCAGGAGGTCCTGCGGGAGGAACCTCTCAACGCCCGGGGCTGGTCGTACCTCGGTATGGCCCAAGCGCACCTTGGCCGGGCGGCCGAGGCCGAATCGTCCCTGTCCCGCGCCATCGCCCTCGCCCCGCAGAACGCCGAGGCGTGGTTCCATCTCGGCGTCGCCCGCTCGCTCCGGTCGGAGTGGCCGGAGGCGGCGAGCGCCTACCGACACGCCGTCGCCCTGGTGCCGGACGACCTCGTCGCGTGGCATCGGCTGGGCGTCGCGCTGGCCGAGTGCGGCGAGGAGGACTCGGCGTCCGCCGCGTTCGAGCGCGCCCTCGTCCTCTCCCGGGAGACCGGGGAGCGACCGCTCGAGGAACCCCTCCGTTCGACGGAGTCCGGCGACGCCCACCTCAACGAGGTCGGCGAGAAGGAGACCCTGCGCGAGTCGCGCAGTTGGATCGACCTCGCCCTCTCGCTGCTGAGCCTCGGGGAGGAAGAAGAAGCCGTCGCCGCGTACGAGCGGGCCTACACGCTCGATCCGGAACGAGCGGCGAAGTCGCTGTTCCGTCCGATGCTCCAACTTGTCACCGCCGCGTCCGAGTCCGAGGGAGCCGACCTGACGGACATGCCCGGGCCCGCGGTCGCGGGGCCGGTGCTTCCGCCGACGCCGCGACGGCCGGACGGCCCGAAGCCCCAGAACCGCCCCGAAGTCGGATAGGACCGGTCGGCCGGCCAACGCCGGCCCCGGAGTCGGACCCCTACCCCGACGTCCGGGCAGGAACCCGTCGGTAGTGGAGGAAGACCGTTCCGTCCTTGAGGGGTTTCGCCTCGACGAGCGTGAAGTCCTTGCGGCCCGGCGCCCCCGGGGGCACGAAATCTCCGGGATTGTCCGGGTCGTCGACGACGTGGAAGAGGGGCTTGCCTCGGCCGAGGAGGCTCGGAAACATCGCGATCAGGAGCTCATCGACCAATCCGCGGTCCAGGAACGCCTGCAGGATCCTGGGCCCTCCTCCGAGGGCGATGTCCTTTCCGGGCAGCGCCCGGATTCGGGCGATCTCCTCCCCGATGTCTCCGCTGACGACCCTCGAGTTCACCCAGTCGGCCTTCTGCAAGGTCCTCGAGACAACAAGTTTCTCCGCTCGGTCGGCAAACAGAGAGAAGGCCCGTTCCCATTCATTGCAGTCGGGCTGCGCCCTCCTCGCGGGCCAGAATCCATACCATTTTTCGTAGGCCACCCGCCCCAGCACCAGCGTGTCGAAGGATTCGATGCGGGGCTTCCACATCGGGTCCTCCTCTTCCTCGGGGCCCGGCCCGCTGGGGTTGTCGTAGATCGGGAATTCGGCGACCCCGTCGAGCGTCATGAACACCATCGCCAGAACCTTCCTCATGGCTTCCCTCGGTCCGCGTCGGCCGGTACGGACAACCCGCTGAAAATTTCGCTCCTACAAATACCCCGAGACCACGACGGCTCTGCCCCCCGACCGATCGATGGCGAGGGGTCTTCCGGCGGTCCGACGGAGTTCCGTTCCCGTTCGGAGGTGAGTTTACATGGCCCGCGGAGCCCAAGATGAACTCGAGGAGCGATACCGGCACGATGAAACCCGACGCGGCGATCCGCAAGCTCGTCGGCGAGTTCCGCGCCGGCTGGAACGCGCACGACGCCATCCGCCTCGCGGCCGTGTTTGCGGACGACGCCGAGTTCACGAGCTGGCGAGGCGACCACGTTGGTGGTCGGGTCGGGGTTCGGGCCCATCACGCCGCCGTGTTCGAGGGGATCCTCCGCGACTCCGTCCTCACGATCGACGGACTCCAGGTGCGGCCCATCCGTCCGGACGTGGCCGCGGTCGATGTCTGGTGGTCGATGACCGGGGCGCGGGACGACGCGGGAGCCCTTCGTCCCCCGAGACGGGGCGTCATGGCCCTGGTGGTCACCCGCTCGGGCGAGGGCCCCTGGCAGATCCTGATCTTTCACAACGTCGAGGTTCCTCGCGACGCCCCCGGCCCCGCGCAAGGGTCCGGTCCGGGCTAGGCCCCGACGGTGGTACTCAGCCGACCGGTGACGGGCTCGGCGGGGTTTCCCCGCCCCGACTCGGCACGACCGCGTGCGGGTCGAAGCCGTCGGGCAGAGCTTCGACGATGCGCGACTCGGCCCACTCCCTCGCCTTCGCCTTTCGTTCGGCGTGCGCCGCGAACGAGCCGTTCACGCGCTCGATCAGCATCGACTTGCAATCGCCACACAGGAGCTTGCCCGAACGGCAGTCCCCCGTGATCGTGTCGAACTCCGGCGCCTCCGGGGCGTACCGGGACCGCCAGAGCGCCCACACCGAGCAGATCTCGGGCGTCGCCCCCAGTCGCCGCTGCTCCTCTACCGTCGCCCGGCCGCCGGTGAACGCCTTCTTCAGCTTCCGCTCGACCTCTTTCGGCGGGTCGGAGAGGAAGAGCGCGTTGTCGCGCTGGTCGCCGGTGGTGGACATCACGCGGTCGGGCCCGAGCAGGCCGGGCGTCATCTGGCTGTGGAGGAGCGCCGGTTTCGGGAACCCGAGGCGTTCGGCGAGGTCGCGGGTGACCCGGAAGTGCGGGTCCTGGTCGATCCCGCACGGGATGAGGCACGGAATGTCGCGTCCGGCGACCCACGACGGGTAGAAGCAGGGGACGCTCTGGAGCGCGGTGTAGAACACCAGGCCGACGTTCGTCGACGGCGGGAACCCGAAGACGGCCTTCACGGTCGAGTACGGGATCTTCCGGGCGACATCGACCGCGAGCGGGTACATCGCCCCGATCGAACGGGTGTCGAAGAACACGTGGGTCTTTTCCGGCGCGAAGCCCACAGCGAGCAAGTCGGCGAGGTTGTCGAGCCCCCATCGGTACGACTCGGCCCGCGAAAGGTCACCTTTCGCCCAGACCTTCTCGTCGTCGGTGATCTGGATCCACATCTCCGCGCCGAACGACTCCTGGAACCACTTCGAGAGTTCGAACGCGAGCAGATGCGATGTGTGGACCGGGCCGGAGGGGCCGCGACCGGAGTAGAGGAAGAACGGGCGGCCCCCGGCGTGGGCGTCGAGGATCCGACCGAGGTCACGATGGGAGTAGTAGATCCCGCGCTCCAGGCTCGGCGGGAGGGGGCGCCCGGCGGCGGCCTTGAGCCGGTCGAGCAGCGCGGGAGTGAGGTCCTCCGTGCCGAACAGCTCGCGCAACCGTGCGTAATCGATCCGTCCCTTGACCTCGTACGGAGTGACGGTGAAGTCGTCCTTCGCCGGCACGGACGGTCCCGTCACCCTTCCGGGAAGGTGATCTTGGCGAGGATCATCTCGCGCTCCTGGGACGGAACGCCCGCGGCGGATAGGGCGTTCGAAACGCAACTGCGGCTATGGTTGTGGTGAATCGTGTTCCCGCAACTGGGACACGGGCAGAACCCCTGCATGAGCCGGTAGAGCGCGTCGCGGCTCGTCGCCGAGTCGCGCCGAGCGAACCGGTCGACGATGAGTGCCCCCCCGGTCGCGCTCTCCAGGTAGGTGAGCGGGACACGGACCGGTGTGTTGCACACCGAGCAACGGGCCGGCGACCGGCACGTGCACGCCATCCCTTCCACGACGAAGCGCCGTGAATAAAGCGTCTCGTCTCGGAGCGGCTCCGTGTTTGCGGCAGGTTCCTTGCCCGTGGCCATCCACGCGACCCCGCCGAGATCGCCGGGGGAGACTCGGCGTACGCCGGGCGTCGACTCGGACGAAATCCTCTTGGAGTGTCCGGCTAAGTTCATATAGTTACTCTCGGTCCAAAGGGGAGCAACGCTGGGCGCATGTTCGTCGAGGGAGTGTTCCGGCGGGAGCCGGGATCACGAGCGGCGACACCGTCGATCTTCATCGCGGAATCCCGGGTTTCGCACCGACCTCCGACTCGGTATCGCTCGGTTCGGATCCGCTCGAGAACGGACGTCGAGACCGCTCGCCGGGTCGGCCTTCCAATCTCCCTCCTCGAATCCGAACGAATCGAGAAACTCGGATACCCACTCTCCTTCCGGGCCCGGCTGCTGACCCCGAAGCAGATTGTCCCTTTGATCGAGACGACGTACCGTCTCCTTCCGATGGCCGATATCGAGGCGGCTCGGGACCCGAAGCTCGAGGACCTGATCGTCGCTCTGCTGTCCATCGATGCGCTCGGCGCCCGCCGTGTCGCTTCCGGTCACCGACGGGACCTGGACCCGATTCGCCTCCTGAAGCGAGTCCTCGCCGAGGACCTCGAGGGGCGAGCCTACGGGGTCCGGCTCGACGAGTTCGCTCCGGGGATTCCGAAAGTCCCCGGAATCGAGCCCCTTTCCGCAGCCGCGCTCGCCGTGGAGGACTCCCGGGCATTCTCCCGAGGTTCGTAGACATGGCAGGGGCCTCCCCCGAGGATGCGAAACTGATTCTCGCGCGCCCCCGGGCCGAAGGGTAGCAACCCATCCTGATCGGGGCCTGGCCATCGAGACCGCCGGGTTCGGCGGAACGAAGGACGTCGACGTCGTTCTCTCCGAAGCCGAATACGGTGAAGTCGAGTTTCTGCGCGGCGCCGGAATCGAGGTACTCTCGAACCCCGGGCACTTCACCAACGGGCACCTCCGCCGGGCGGGCGGTCGGACCATCGTCCGCGACGTTCGGAGCCCGGCACCCTTCGGCGGTGAGGCGTTCTACGAGTTCGTGGCGACCGAAGGTTCCCAGGACACGCCCCAGGGTCGCGTTGCCAGACCCTCCATCGTCGACTACACCCGACCCCACGTCCGCGGGGAGCACGGTCGTCGGTACGAGCTCCGCATCCGGAGGGACCTCGACGAGGGAGCCCCCGTGGAATGGCTCGGGGGGGCCGTTGCGCTCGCGGACCGGTTCGGGACCCTCCGGTCGGTTCGGCCGATGGTCCGACGCATCCTGAACGAGTTCCGGCCCCGGACGAAATCGACGAACCGACCCCGGTAGCCGACGTCCGGCTCCCCGTCGCATCGCGTCGGGCGTCGCGCGGGGCGCGTTTGGGGTCGGCGGCCCCCCCAGAGAACCGTCAGTTGTGGGCTGGGACCGGCCCCCCGGTCCAACGTCGGTTCTTTCTGGAAGAAGGCCGTACCGTCGGTGGATGGGGGTCGTCAGCGCGGAAGAGGCGGCCTACCGGTTCCACGAGACGATACTCGAGGTTCTCAAGCGCCTCAACCAGGCCGAACAGGAGCGTCCGCCCCCCGTGGAGGGTCTCGAACTCGTCGAGGTAGAGCGGTCGATGCGGTCGTTCTGGACTCAGCATCCGGGCGAGGACGACTCGGCCGAGACGGCGCTCAGCCTCCTCCTCGAGAACGGCCTCGTTCGCGAGAACGACGAGCCGGAGTACGCCTGGGATCGTCGGAGGACGCTCGGGACCCGCTACACGCTCACGGCGCTCGGGAAGGCCTACCTCGTCCGCCAGCTCGTGGAGACGGAACGGATCCCCTGAGTCGTCCCGGGGAGTTTCCCGGGGGCCGACTTCGTGGAGACGAAATCGATGACTGTAAGTACCCCTTCCCAGCGTAAATTCCCGAGATGAGCGGCGCGCCGAAGAACGACCCCGTCCGCGCGACCTTGATCGCCATCCTGAAGCAGCTCAACCAGGCCGAGACGGTCCACGAGGGGGCGCTCGCCGACCAATCGCTCGAACTCCCGGAGATCGAGCGGCGACTTTCCGACTTCTGGGCGATCGATAACGGTTCGGTGAAGGTCGGGCTCGCCCTCGGCCTGCTGCTCCGCAATGGCCTGGTCGCCGCCGCGGGGATGCCCGATTATTCGTGGCAGCGCCAACGGGCCGCGGCCCAACGGTATCTGATCACGCCCGAAGGAAAGAAGTTCCTCGTGGACTCGATCCAGACGGCGGAACGCATCCGCTGAGACCGTCGACCGGCGGGTCGTTTTCACATTCCCGCCAACCGTTAAGTAGGCCACCCGGGTGGTCGCGCCCGTGTCCCGAATTCACTCCGGGCGGAAGGGTCGCGCGGGCTCCCACAAGCCCTACCCGATCCGACCCCCGGCGTTCGCCACCCTCGACAAGACCGAGGTCATCGAGGAGGCGGTCCGCCTCGCGAAGACCGGTATCCCGTCCGCGCAGGTCGGCATGATTCTCCGCGATTCGCACGGCGTCCCATCGGTCCGCGCCGTCACCGGGGAGCGGATGACCCCGCTCCTGGCCGGCCAGGGCGTGAAGCCGGATCTCCCCGAGGATCTCCAGGCGCTCCTCAAGCGCGTCGTTCACCTCCAACGGCATCTCGGCGTCCACAAGAAGGACCTCGCGAACCGCCGTGGGCTCAACCTGATGGAGGCGCGGATCCGGCGTCTCGCGCTCTACTACAAGCGCCACAAGGTCCTCCCGGAGGACTGGCGGTACACGTCCGCCAGCGCGGTGCTCCAGGTGGAGTGATGCCCTCGGGGCCCGACGGTTTCGTCTCGGACCCGGCGTACGGCCGGGAGTTCACGAAAGCCCGCGAGGTCCTGCTGGCGCACCCGGGCCGCTGGCGGGTCATCTACCACTACGACGGCGATGGGATCGCGAGCGCGTGCTCGCTCGTCCGGATGCTCGAGCGCCTCGGCTACCCGCCGTACGCCACTCCGCTCCAGGGCGTGGAGCGCGAGCGGATGCACACGCTCCTCCAGGGGACCCACGGACCCGTGATCGTCGTCGACACCGGGGCGAGCTGGCTTGACCTGTATCCTCCCCACCCGCACCCGGTCATCGTCCTCGACCACCACCAGTACGAGGGTGCCCCGCGACCTCCGGAGCTTCCCGCCCATGTCGCGTTCGTCAACCCCGTCGACTGGGGCGTCGACGGCATGCGGGAGATGTGCGCCGCGACGCTCAGCTGGTTGTTCAGCGTGTTCGTCGACCCGGTCAACTGGGACAACGCGCCGTGGGGTCTCTCCGGCGGCATCGCCGACCGTCAGCACGTCGGCGGGTTCTCCGGGCTGAACGCGACGCTCGTCAACGAGGCGGTCCAGCGCTCGCTGATCCAGAAGCGGCCCGGGCTCGCCCTCTTCGGACCGACCCTGGGCGAGGCCGTGACGCGCTCGATCGACCCGTTTGTCAAGGGGCTTTCGGGCCGCCCCGAGGCGGTCACCGCCTTCCTCCAGAGCATCGACCTCGACCCGAAGCACGAGACCAGCGGCCTCGATGCCGGCGGCGAGCGCCGCCTCCACCAAGCGCTCCTCGCGAAGCTCGTCCGGCAGGGGGTTCGGCCGGAGTTCCTCGAGAGCCTCCGACGCGAGCGCTACCGACTCCCGTCCCTCGGGGTCGATGGCGAGGAGCTCTCCAACTGGCAGAACGCGCTCGGGCGCGCGGCCGAGCCGGGCCGGGGCATCGCGCTCGCGCTCGGCGACCCGAGCGCATGGGACGCGGCGCGGCGCGCGGAGAACGCGTGGCGGACCGCGATCCTCACGGGGATGCGGCGCGTCGAGGACGGGGGGGTTAACTCCCTCTCCGCCATCCAGTGGTTCGAGAGCGCCGAGACGACGTACGCTGGGACCCAGGCAGGCCTCGCGATGAATTACCTCGTCGACCCGACCCGACCGCTCGTCGTTTTCTCCGCTGGCCAGGGGGTCTGGAAGGTGTCCGGCCGCGGGACGACGTGGCTCGTCTCGCGGGGCCTCGACCTCGCGGTCGCCCTGCGAGCGGCCGCCTCTGCCGTGGGCGGGGAGGGCGGCGGCCACAAGGTCGCGAGCGGCGCCACGATCCCGACCGAGGGCCGACCGAAATTCCTCGAGGAGACGAACCGGATCGTCGCCGAGCAGCTCCCCCGAACCGAGGTCGCCGCATGACGAGCCCCGCCGAAAGCGCGCCGCCCGTCGCGCCCCCGGTGGAACGCGTCCGCGACCACTCGGTGGAGCGCGAGATGCACCGATCGTACATCGATTACGCGATGAGCGTGATCATCGGCCGGGCGCTCCCGTTCATCCAGGACGGGCTGAAGCCGGTCCACCGCCGCATCCTGTGGTCGATGTGGGAGTCGGGGGCGACCCACGACAAGCCGTTCCGAAAGTCCGCGAGGACGGTCGGAGATGTCCTCGGGAAGTACCACCCGCACGGCGACCTCTCCGTCTACGACGCGCTGGTCCGGATGGCGCAGACGTTCTCGCTCCGCTACCCGCTCATCGACGGCCAGGGGAACTTCGGCTCGATCGATGGCGACACCGCCGCCGCGATGCGGTACACGGAGGCGCGCCTCTCGCTCCTCGCGGAAGAGATGCTCCAGGACATCGAGAAGGAGACCGTCAGCTGGGGCGACAACTTCGATGGCTCGCTCAAGGAACCGCTCCTCCTCCCCTCGAAGGTCCCGAACCTTCTGATCAACGGCTCGTCCGGGATCGCCGTCGGCATGGCGACGAACATGCCGCCGCACAACCTTTCCGAGGTCGTCGACGCGCTCACGCTCGTCCTGTGGAACCCCCAGGCGACCCTCGACGAACTGATGGCCGTCCTCCCAGGCCCCGACTTCCCGACGGGAGGCTACCTCGCCGCGTCCACCGGGATCCGCGAGGCCTACGAGACCGGCCGTGGCACGCTGCGCCTCCGCGGCAAGGCCGAGCCGCGCGAGCGCGATGGCCGCACGGAGATCGTGATCACCGAGATCCCCTACGAGGTCAACAAGGCGACGCTGCTCCAGCTGATCGCCGACCTCGTCAAGACCAAGCGGATCGATGGCATCACCGACCTCCGCGACGAGTCCGACCGACACGGCACCTCGGTCGTCCTCGAGCTGCGCCGCGACGCCCCGGCCGAGATCGTGCTCAACCGGGTCTACGAGCACACGCCGCTCGAGACCAGCTTCGGCGTGATCAATCTCTGCATCGTCGACGGCCAGCCGAGGGTGCTCTCGCTCAAGGCGCTCCTCGAAGCGCACCTCGCCCACCGCCGCCACATCCTCACGCGCCGCTCGGAGTTCGATCTGCGCAAGGCGACGGAACGGCTCCACCTCCTCGAAGGATTCCTCACCGCGATCGACCACATCGACGAGGTGATCCGGATCATCCGGCGCTCGAAGGACGTGCCCGCGGCCGAGCAGTCGCTGATGGGGAAGTTCCTGCTCTCGGTCGAGCAGGCGAAGGCGATCCTCGACATGCGCCTCGCGCGCCTCACGGCGCTCGAGCGGGAATCCGTCCAGAAGGAGGCGGCGGAAAAGGAGGCGCTCATCAAGCGCCTCAAGGAGGTGCTCGCCTCGCCGAAGGAGCTCGACCTCCTCATCGACGCCGAGCTGAAGGAGCTCAAGCAGAAGTTCGGCGACGCGCGCCGGACGGTGATCGTCCCGGAGTTCACCGAGCGGACGCTCGAGGACCTGATCCCCGACACCGACGTCGTCGTGCTCGTCACCCGGGACGGCTACATCAAGCGCCTGCCGCTCGAGCAGTACCGGCGGCAACGCCGCGGTGGCCGCGGCCTCGTCCAGATGGAGACGAAGGAGGAGGACTACGTCATCCAGACGTTCGTCACCCGGACGCACGACAACGTGCTGTTCTTCACGACCCTCGGCCGGGTCTACCGATTGAAGGCCTACGAGCTCCCGGAAGGGAGCCGCCACTCGAAAGGGAAGGCGGTGATCAACCTCCTGCCGAAGCTGAAGGACGGGGAGAAAGTCGAGACGCTGCTGCCGCTCCGCGACATGGAGCAAGCCGGCGGGATCCTGTTCGGAAGCCGCAAGGGGATCGTCAAGCGCACCAGCCTCGAGATGTTCCAGAACATCCGGACGAACGGCATCCAGGCGGTGCTCCTCGACGACGGCGACGAGCTGGTCGACGTTGCGCTCGTCGACCCGGAGGACAAGGAGATGATCCTCGCGACGCACGCGGGCCAGCTGGTGCGGTTCCCGATCACCGAGGTGCGCGAGATGGGACGCGCCGCCTACGGGGTCATCGGTGCCCGGCTCGAGACGGACGGGAGCGACCACGTCGTCACGATGGCGCCCGTCCGCGGCGAGCGGCCGTTCCTCCTCACGATCACCTCGACCGGGTTCGGCAAGCGATCGCTGACCACGGACTACCGCGAGACGCGCCGGGGGGCGAAGGGCGTCCGGACCATCCGCACGGGTGGGCGCAACGGCGGCGTCATCGCCGTCCTCCCGGTCGGCGAGGACGACGAGATCCTCGTCACGACCCAGCGGGGGATCACGATCCGGATGGCCGTCCACGGGATCCGCGCCCAGGGCCGCAACACGATGGGCGTCCGGGTGATGCGCCTGGATGAGGGCGACACGGTGAAGGACGCCCTGGTCCTGCCGGCCGGCCTCGACGGGAACGGCGCGGAGAAGGGCGAAGCGCCGACGGGCGGAGCGGACGCATCCCCGCCCCCCCACGAGGGGGACGACGACGGGCCGGACGAAGTGACGGTGCCGTCGGCGGAATCGGACGAGGAGGACGACGACGAAGCGCCGGCCCCTCCGTAAGCAGGTCAAGCTCTGCCCGCAGTGCCAGTCGGACCGGCTGGTCTTCGAGGCCGGGCTGATCACCGGGCAGGTCTACCACTGCCTGAACTGCGACTACGTCGGCTCGTTGGTCCTCGAGGTCGACGCGCCCGGCCCGGATGCGCGCAAGGACGCCTAGTCCGGGACGGATTCCGACCGTCCGGACTTCCGGACGGCGTCGACCACGCTGAGCGCGCGCACCGTCTCGCGGACGTCGTGGACGCGCACGATCTCGGCGCCGCGCATCGCCGCGAGGACCGCCGCGGCGACGCTCGCGTCCTTCCGGTCCTTCGCTGACTCGGTGCCGGACACCGCGCCGAGGAACGATTTGCGGGATGCTCCGACCACGACCGGGAATCCGAGCGAGCGGAGCTCGCCCACGTGCCCGAGCAGCTCGAAGTTCTGCTCCGCCGTCTTTCCGAAGCCGAGGCCCGGGTCGACCAGCAGGCGGTCCGCCGCCATCCCGTCCGCCATCGCCGTCGCGGTGGCGTCCGCGAGCCAGCCGAACACCTCGTCGCGGAGCTCGCCGTAGTGGGTGTCCGACTGCATCGTCGTCGGGTCGCCGCGCAGGTGCATCACCACGGCCGCCGCCCCCGTGTCCGCCACGACCCGTCGCATCGCCGGGTCGCGGAGTCCCGAGACGTCGTTCACCCAGTCCGCGCCCGCATCGACGGCCTGGCGGGCGACCTCCGCGTGGCGGGTATCGACCGAAATCGGTCGGTCCAGCCGAGCATGGAGCGCGGTGAGCACCGGAGCGAGGCGGGACCACTCGACCTCGGGAGAGGTCGGCGACGCGCCGGGCCGGGTCGACTCCGCACCGATGTCGACGACGTCCGCGCCCTCTCGCACGAGCCCCTCGGCGCGGGCGATCGCGTCGCCCGGCGAGAGGAAATCTCCGCCATCCGAGAAGGAATCCGGAGTGACGTTGACGACCCCCATCACCTTGGGTCGGTCTCCGACGGTCAGGCGGCGGTGCGCCCCGCCGATGATCCGGGGCGCCGCGTGCGTGTAGTTCCGGATCGCGAGCTCGACGGCCCGTCCGAGGTCGCCGAGATGGAACGGCTGGCGGTCCAACTTGGCGACGACGCGTTGGTACTCCCCCGCCGTTGCCGCCAGCACGACGACGGAGCGGTCGACCGAATGGTCGGCGATGCCCCGCGCCTGGGCCGCGTCGCCCCCGACCGCGAGGAGCTCTTGCTTCAGCAGCGGCGCCGCCTTGAGCGAAACGTCGTCGATGCGGACCAGCCAGACGATGCCCTTGCGGGCGATCAGGGCGACCCCTTCCGGTTCGGAGCCGGTCTTCGCGAGCTCGCGCGCGACCTCCGCGAGTGATTCCGCCGGAAGAACACGAACCCGGTGTTTCGCTAGGAACGCGACGGCGGCCTTCGCCTCGGCCTCGTCCACGGGGAACTCGACCCTGTCGGCGAGGAAAACGTCGCCCCCCACCGAGGTCATCTTCCCCACCACGGTCCGGGACGCGTGGCGTCCGTGCCGGCGGCTCGGCTGGTCGCCCTCGAGGGGCCTTCCGCCGCCGGGAAGTCGACGATCGCCGAGCGGCTCGCCCGTGCGGGAGAGTGGACGGTGGTCCCCGAGGCGTTCGTCGGACTCCGCCCGCGTCCGCCCCTTCGATTCGATTCCCCGACGGCGCTGCTCGCGATTGAACGACGACTCCTGCGGGCCGAGCGACGGAGGAGTCAGGAAGTGCGACTCCTCGCGCCGTCCCGGGGGGGCATTCTACTCGATACGGCGCCGTTTGGCCCCGCGACGTACTGCGCGGGGGTGGCGCAGCTGGACTCCCGCTACCGCAGGGTCTCGAAGGCCGTCGCCGACCGAGTGATCGCGGACCTGGAGGAACGGCGGGTCGTGATCCCGGAGCGGGTCGTCTACCTCGATGCCCCGGAGGCGGTGAGGCGCTCGCGATCCCGGCGTTCGCGCGCCACCCACCCCGCGCTCCTCGCGGCCCGACATCGGGCCGTAGGCCGGGTCGAGCGCGAGTTCTGGGCCGCTCTCTCGCGTGGCTCCGCGGGCTCGGTCCAATTCGTTCGCGCGGGGGACTCCGCCTCCGCGGTCACGAAACGAGTGCTCCGGGCGCTGGCCCGCCCGTCGCCCCCGCTGCGCCGCGACACCGTGCTGAGGGCGCTCCGAGCTCTCGCGAAGGGGCTCGATTCGCCCCGAAACGGAACCGTTAAGAAGGGAACCTCGTCTCGCCGGCCTCCCCGACGATGACGCCGTTTGACCGCACCACAGTCGTGATGCTCGCACCATCTCGGTACGCCCGCATCCTTCCGGAGTAGAACATGGGAAAGGGAACCCCCTCTCGGCGCGGCGGCAAGATCGTGCACATCCGCTGCCGGCGCTGCGGATCGCACTCCTACCACCGCCAGAAGAACGTCTGTTCCTCGTGCGGCTTCGGGTCGACCGCGCGATGGCGCGGGTACGACTGGGCGAAGATCCACTAGGCGGTCGTGCGCCCCCACGGACGCGGCCGGGACACCGAAGCGTGGCCCTCCCAGAGGAAACGTAACGGGAGTTCGACCGAACGCGAGATCCCAACGCGAGGCGCCCGCACGATCAACTCCGGGGCCGAGTCCCCCGAGACGATCCGCACGCGCCCGTCGACGAGAGAGGTTCCGTCGTCGTCGCGGGTCACGCCGAGGCCGCGGCACAATCGGCCCGGGCCGCTCAGACTCGGAAGGCCCGAACTCAGGGGCTCGGCGGCGCGGAGGAGTACGGCCTCTCCGGGCCGCGTGACCGCGTTGGCGCAATGCACCTGATGGATCCGGTAGACGTAGAGCGAGCCAGGAGGGCCAAACATGGTCCGATTGCGGGGCGTCGGCCCGCGGCGCGCGTGGTTCGCGGCGTCCTCCGCAACGTACGCTTCGGTCTCGACGATTCGTCCGCCGTGTAGGGCGCGCCCGGTTCGCACGACGATCCACGCCCCGAGGAGCTCGCGCGCCACCCGGGGCGTCGCTCGGCCGTAGAACTCCGCCGGGAGCGGTGCGGCGAACCGCGAGCGGAGCCGCGCGGCGGCTAGAGCAGCTTGCCCCGGTCGCACAGCGGCTTCCCGTCCACGGCGACGGTCGCCTCGCCAATGACGATCCACGAGAGGAACGGGCACTTGTTCGACCCGCCGTAGCCGGTGTTCCCGCCGATGCCGAGCGTCACCGCGCCGGCCTCCTGGTCCTCGACCTGCGGCACGCCGGGGTCGAGCGAGGGATTCAGGCCGATGGAGAAGATCGAGAGCACATCGCTCCCCTTCGGAGCCGCCTGGAACGCCGCGTCGAACTCCGCCTGGCCCTCGGTGTACCAGATGTTCGACACCTTGCCGGCCTTCGCTTCCCACTGGCCGCCCTCGACGCGGCCGGCCCTCAGGAAGCTCGGTCGGTTCGCGATCGCGAGCCCGTTCGCGCTCTTCTCGTCGACCGCGACGAGCACGGTCCCGGGGGGCGAGACCGTCATGTTCGCGCCGATCGCGAGGTCCTCGCTCGTCACCGAACCGTCGTCGACGTACGGCGTCCGCTGGCGGAGCTTCATCGAGATGTCGGTGCCGTTCGGGGCCGTGACGCGGAGCTCGCGTCCGGTCTTGAGCTTCTGCGCCGCCCGCTTCGCGTCATCGTGCACGACCGCGAGGTCGACCTCGGTGGCCGCGCGGATGAGCTGGTCGCGCCAGGCGACGCCCGAAACGCCCCATCGCTCCGCCTGCGCATCGGACGCGTAGCCCAGGACCGAGCGAACGCCGCGCAGCCGCGCCTTCTTCGCGCGACGGTACCACTCGCCGTTGTACGCGACGAGCTCCTCCATCCGCTTCGGAGGAAGTTGCGTGAGCCTCGGACGGTCCGCCGGTCCGGGGAAGAAGACGTAGGCGTGGGACTTCGCGAGCGCCGACCACTCGTGCTCGCCCGGCTTCGACCACGCCTTCACCGTCGGCGTCTCCTCGACGCTCCGCCAGTACGCCGTCTCGTCCTCGAGCCAGAGGAGCGGGTGTGCCCCGATCCGGCGGGCCTCGACCACGCACGCGCGGGCGTAGTCGAGCGTGTGGTTCCACGTCTCGATGACGACGTTCTCGCCCGGGCGGACGTGGAGGGCGCCGCCGATGAGGGAGCGGGCCAGAGACGATGCGGCGGCTCCGTCCGTCGCCATCGCACTGGGACGATGCGACTCCTCGGGTTTAGAGTTGGTGGGAGCTTCGACGCCCACCGCCGACGCGAACCCTGCGCACGAATTCCCCGGCGGTCGCGGTGTCGTTCGCGAACGACCGGGCAAGCGAGACGAGGAACCGTCCGCCATCCTCCCGGTGCATCGAGAACCCCGAGACCGGGCTGATCCTCGGAAACCGGCGCCGCCATTCGCCGTCGGTGGCCGCTCGGCCGACGATCTCGGCCACGCGCCGCCCCCGCGAGAAATCGTCGAGGTCGCGGAGGTACGGACCCGAAACCCCGCGGGCCCCCCAGGCGCGAATCAGCGCCTGGATTTTCTCGGGTCGGTGCCGCCGCCTCCGGGGACCGGCGCCCATTGTTCCGTTGAAGTACAGGAATGGCGACCGGAGCCGGAGCGCTTCCAGCAGCGTCCGACTTCCCGTCACGATGCGGACTCCGGCGGAGCCGAATTCACGAGACCACTCCGAACTCACGAACGCGGGGTCCGCGCTCCATCGGATCGGCGAGTACGACGGAAGCGGGAACGGGCGCGGCGAGCGTACCCGAACCCGCGTCACCGGAGAACCGCGGAGCCCGGCGTCGATCGCCTCGACGAGCGCAGCGGACGAGGACGGGCTCGCGTACCAGATCCACGTCGAGGGGTCGACCGGCGCGACTCCGGCTCGGGCCGCGCGCGTCGGGGGCCAGATCGGACCGATCTGGACCGCCTCGGGGTACTCGCGGGCGAACGGGGCGCTTGCGCGGAACGTTTGGTAGAGGTGAAGGAGGTTCGGTCGGTCGAATCCCCGGAACTCTCGGTACGCCCGGTGAAATTCGAGGGCATCGTCCCGGAATCGGGTGGTGCGGCGATCGTGGGCCTTGGCCCGCGCCGCTACACCGCCCTCGCGCCAACGCTCCTCGTTCTCGTCTGGGGAAGTGAGCGTGCGCGCAAACTCCTCGAGGCTGATGTGGAGCGTCGAGTCCGGCCCATACCGCTCCTCAATGTCGCTCGCTTCCCGGGCCCACGGCCCCGGTCGTCCCAGTCGACCCGGTCGTTCGCGTGCCGCGCTCACGCCCCAGCTCGGGGTGATCGTGATCGCGCGCTTCGCCGTCGGTTCGAGCGACGTTCGCCGCTCGACCCGGGAAAAGTCCCACGGCCCGTCGACGGAAGCGGGGAGCCGCCGGCCGGGTGGTCGGTAGAGGACCGGGTCGAATCCGGCGTTGGCGAGCGCGCTGCCCGCATCGAGGACCTCGGCGATGTCGCCCAGGCCGCCTCCGACGACCGCCGGAAGTAGGTAGATGTCGAGCCCGCCCCGAGGGGAGGGCGCCCTACGCCGCACCGGTCGGGAGCGCGAGGGTGCGGATCCCATACGCCACCTCGAACCCCGCCTCGCGGAGAGCGGCCTGGCCGCGGAGGTTCTCGTCCCAGACCTCCACGACGACGCGGCTCGCCCCTTCCGTTCGATTCCACTCCAGGGCGCGGGTCAGGAGCGCCCGGACATCGACCGGGTCGGCGGAAGGACCGATCACGGGTGCGGTGAGGTGCCCCGCGTCCATCGCGGGGCTCACGCTCGCCCGGATCCAAGCCACCGGTCCCGAGCCTCGGTCCACGACCCACGCTTCGCTCTTCGAGTCGAGCGCGCGAACTACCGCTGGGGCGACGCGGAACTCCGAGGCCCCGATCGGATGCACTTCCTGGCGAGCTTGGGGGACGATCGTCCGCGCGATGTCGGCGAGGGCCTCTCCGTCCGAACGCCGGAACGATCGGACGCTCCCGGATTCCGCGGCCGCGAGCGGGGTCGACATCGAGCGAACGAGATGCGAGCCATGCCCGACGAGGCGGTACCCCAACGAGTCGTAGAGGGCGATCGCGGGCGCGTTGGAGTCGAGAACGTCGAGGATCACGAATCGCTTCCCTCGCCGCTTGGCCATCGCGTGACACGCTTCGAGGACCTGCCGGGCGAGCCCGCGCCGTCGAAAGCGCGGGGCGACGACGACGCTGCCCACGTACGCCGAGACGGGGCCGAACGACTCGAGAGCGGAGGCGGCGATCGCCCCGTCCACCTCGATGATGTAGAGGCGGAAGAGGGGTCGGCCGATCGCGTTGAGGAGCCCGAGGACGATCCGGAAGTCGAGTCGGTCGAGCCGCCGAATGATCCGGAAGAACTCCGCGCGCCGCCAGCCGAGGAGGCGGTTCTCCTCCGGGAACTCCCCGGTCATCAGGTTGTAGTAGGCGGGGAGGTCCGCCGTCCGGAACCCCCTCAGCATCCGAGCTCGTCGTCGTCGACGGCGGCGAGAACGCCATCGAACAGCTGGCGCAGGGTGAGCCCGGGCACCCCGGGGTCGTCGAACGTCGGCAGGCGGACGGGTCGGTCGAGCTCCTCATCCCGGACGCGCGCCCGCGCGTCCGCGACCGCGCGCAGGACGACCGGGTCTCCCTCCCCCTCGCACAGACGCGAGAGCGCCTGGACCGTCGCGTCGAAGAGGCGGCCCTCCGCGTCGGAGAGGATCTTCACGGCGCCGCCGTCCCCCTCCGCGAGGGTGCGGCTCTCGGCGGCGTTCGGTCCGAGGGAGCGGAGCATCTGGACGAGCGCCTCCTTCGCGCCGTCGTCGCGCAACCGTCCGAGCGCCCAGATCGCGGCGAGCCGGACCTCGGGTACCGGGTGCTTCAACTCCTCGCGCACCCGCGGGGCGGCCGCCATGAGATTGAGTCGGCCGATGGCGTGGAGCGCTCCGCGCCGGGGCCATGGATGGGGATCTTCGAGCCGCTCGAGGAGGCGGTTCAGGTCGTCCGGCCCTCCGACGAGCGCGAGGCACTCCGCCCCGGCCCCCCGGACGGCCCAGGCGGGGTCGGTGAGCGCTGACCGGGCGACCTCGATCGCCTCGGGCACGCCGAGCAGTCCGAGAGCGTGCACGGCGCAGACGCGGATCCACGCCTCGCGGCGGCCGGCGGCGACAACGACGTCGGGGGCGACCGTGGGGTCGCCGATCCGGCCCAGCGCGACGAGGACGCCGGGGAGAACCCAACCCTCGTCGGCGTGCAGTCGCTCGAGCAGCGCCGGCACACTCCCCCGGTCGCGGCGTCGTCCCAGCGTGACGGCTGCGGCCACACGGACTCGGCGAGCGGCGTCGGAGAGGAACGGACGGACGAGGAGAGGGATACTCGGATCCTCGAGCCGACCCAGCCCCAGGATCGCTTCGCGACGGACCCGGTCGTTCGGGTCTGCGAGAGCCCCGACGAGAGGTGCGAGCGTCGCCGGCGTGGGGAGACGGCCGATCGCGGAAACGGCGCTCCATCGGACCGACGGGTCGGGATCGGTGAGAAGAGGGATCAGCGCCTCGAGCGACGCGGGGTCGGCGATCGCCCACAGCGCCCACGCGGCGTGCGAGCGCACGCGCTCCACCGGGTCCCCAAGGGCCTCCTCGAGGGCCAGCCGACTCCGTGGGAGGGCCAGGGCGCCGAGCGACTCCGCCGCCGTTCCCCGGACGGCGGGGTCCGGGTCTTGGAGGGCGGCCTCGAGCAACGCGCGTCCCCGCACGTCTCCGAGCGCACCGAGAGTCCAGGCCGCGGCGCGCCGAATGTACGGGTCGGAGTCACCGAGGTCGAGGATCGTGGTGTCGAACGCGCCGGGCGTGGCCGGGTTCTCCGAGATCGACTTCAACTCGGTGAGCCGCGTCTGCAGGCGCGAGCGTTCGGCCGGAACATTGGGTTCCGACGCGAGCTTGGAACGGCGTGTCCGCGTTCCCACGAGCGGCTCCAATCCCTCGGCGGTTCTTTAGGGGGAGGGGCGCAAACGAGCGACACGCCCGTGGCCCGGGTTCCCGTGCGACTTCGGGGCGAAAATCGCAGCGGTGGGTTTGCGCTCCGCGGCGCCGCCGTTCGCACGGTCGGGGGCGCGGGGCACAACGAGCCGGCGGTCCGTGGTCGGGCCGAGTCCGTCTCGGCGTTCCGGACATTCCGCGGGAAACGAAGGCAACGGCTGGAAACGGCCCGGTCCGGACGGCGAGGCGTCGCCTCCCGATGGGCTCATCTACGATTGGAGGGTCGACCCGCCATGGTCCACATCGTTGATGAAGGCGGAGAGTTCGACGCGCCCCTGGAAACCGTTTGGCGGTTCATCCAGTCCCAGGACGACCACGGCGAGTCCCACCCCGAGCACCAGAACGCTCAGATGAAGCCGCTGACGGAAACGACCGTGCAGGTCTCGTGGGAGCAGGATATGGAAGGGAAGAAGGTCAAGGTCGTCAACCGCCTCACGATGCTGCCGCCCGTCGGGCTGGCCATCGAGCAGCTCGAGGGACCGCTCGCGGGGTCGAAGTTCTTCAACTACTACACCCCGAAGGGTGCGAAGACCGGCGTGACGATTGTCGGCGACTTCAAGTCCCCCTCGGTCCCCGAGGCGCACCTCGAGCCGATGGTCCGCAAGAACTTCGAGCATGTGTTCTCGCAGGACACCGCGTCGCTGCGCAAGTTCACCCAGCACAAGTAGCGCGATCCGGAACCCTTTCCCCCGCCCTCGGGGCGGGAATCTCCACCGAACGCGGTGGTGCCACGCGATTTCTTGGTCCCCGCGCCCTCGCGCGAACGACAAAGCTCTTCTCGTCGGCGCGGCATCGTACCTCCTACTCTCGCCATGCCGAACTGCCCCAACTGCTCCAAACCGATGGCCCCCGGGTTTCTCGGCTCGGAGAGCTTCATCGGCGGCTCGAAGTGGTTCCTCGAGCGCACGCGTCTCGCGTTCGGTGGCGAAGAAGTCGCGAAGCCGAACACCTACGGGATGGTCTACATCGCCGGCTTCCGGTGCCGGGACTGCAAGACCCTGGTCCTGCAGTACTGATCGCACCGCTCGGCCGAGCGGCGGCCGGTCCCCCCGAGACTAGGGCGCCGCCGCGGGGGCGGACTCCGTGGGCTTGCCGCGGGGCATCCGACCGACGAGCAGCAGCGAGACGAGGAACGTCAGCAGGAGCAACCCGAGCCCGAGGGTGAACAACTGGTCGTACGAGTGGACGGTGGCGTTCAGTGTCGCCATGAAGTACGCCTGGCAGGCCGGGCTAGGGACCGCCCCGGGGGGGCACCCCCCGGCCGGAGCGGCCGGCGCGAGCGCGTTGAACCGCGACTGTTGGAACACCGCGAGGAGCGAGACCCCCATGGAGGCGCCGAGCGACTGCAGGAACTGGACGAGTCCGCTCGCCGCCCCGACGTCCGCCGTTGGGACCTCGTTCTGCACGGCGAGGATGAACACGGGGAGCGTCATGCCGGCGCCGAAGCCGATCGGGATCAACGGGAGGATGATCCCGCCGACCGGGAGGAAGCCATGCCAGAAGACCCAGACGGGCGTCGTGGCCGTGACGGTCGTCAGGAACACGAACCCGCCCGCCGAGATCAGCGCCCCGACCGCCGTCAGCGTCCGGTAGGAGACCCTCGTCAGGAACTGGCCGCCGAGCGCGGCGCCGAAGACGATCGGAACCACGAGCGCGTACAGCACGTCGCGGACGACATCCGCGGAGGAGGCGCCGGGCTTGATCAGCACGAAGCCGACCAGGACCGAGATGAACGTCGTCAGGGCGAAGACCGAGAAGCCGATCAGGAACGCGGTGCCGCCGCTCCCCGCGACGACGCGTCGCGCGAACAGCCGCAACGGGACCAGCGGCTCAGCGGTGCGGAGCTCCCAGATTACAAAGCCAACGAACAGGACGACGGTGGCGAACAGAAGCCCGATGATTCGGCTGTCCGTCCAGGCCCAGCCGGCTTCGGAGACCTGGATGAGCGCGTACATCAGCGCCCCGACCCATCCCGCGAGCAGCGCGGCGCCAGGAATGTCGAACGTCCGCTTCTCGGTGGGGTAGAGCGGCCCGAGCGTGAGGAGCAAGAGCGCGGCGCCGAGGAGGCCGACGGGAATGTTCACGTAAAACACCCATCGCCACGTCGCGTTGTCCACGATGTAGGCACCGAGGAGCGGGCCCCCAACCGTCGCGATGCCGAAGACTCCCGAGAGGAGGCCGATGAGGCGCGCGCGCGTCTCGGGCGGGAAGACGACCGCGACGATCGAGATGCCGACCGGGAAGAAGTCGCCGCTGCCAAACCCCTGGATGGCGCGGAACGCGATCAGCTCGTTGAGGTTCTGGCTGAGTCCGGAGAGCAGCGAGCCGCCGATGAAGATCGCGAGGCCGAGCAGGAAGACGTTCCGCCGGCTGAACAGGTCAGAGAGCTTTCCGAAGATCGGGATCGCGACGGTCGAGCTGATCAGGTAGGCGCTGACGACGAACGTCACCCCGGTGGGTTGGCCGAGGTCGCCGACGATCTTCGGGAGCGCCGTGAGGACGACGAAGTTGTCGAGGGCGCCCATCAAGAGCGCCGCGAGGATTCCGAGAACGATGAGCGTCGGCGCGCGCGCCTTGACGGCGGCGACGGCGCCGGCGGATCCGCCGTTCGGCGCGGAAGACGACGGTGGCGCGGCGCTGGCCGGTTCACTCATGAGCGGATTGCCGCCCCGGCTTTGGACGTATTAGGTTTGGCGCACGCGAACGACACGCTGTGCGTCTGCGTGACGCGGGTTCACAAATCGCACGAATTCTAGCCGAGGCGCGGGGCCCACGGGGGTGGTTCGAGGCCCAGTCCGTCGCGGAGCTGCTCGGCGTTCGTCGCGGCGTCCCCGCGGAAATGGTTGTTGAAGAATCCGTAGACGTCCCGGGCGTTCTCGGCCAGGGCTCGCACGCGCGGGACCCAGGCCGCAATCTCGTCCGCGCGGTACGTGTAATCGTACCAGATCTCCCGGCCGTGGCCGTGCCATCGGACGTAGGCGAACGGCGCTGTGATCTCGAGCCGGATCGGGAGCATCGGCTCGTCGACCACGGTGTAGGCGAGATGGAACTCGCGCAGGAGGTCGAACGAGGCAGGCTCGAGCCACGACGGCTCGCGGAACTCGACCGCCACCGGAAGGTCCGCCGGTAGGCTCTCGTAGAACGCTCGGACGGTCGCCGGCTCGAATTTCAGCGACGGGGGGAGTTGGAGGAGGGCCGCGGCGAGCTTCCCAGCAGCGCGCAATGGTTGCAGGACAGTGAGGAACCGACGCAGCTCCTCGGCCGTTCCGACCAATCGCCGGTCGTGGGTGATCGACTGTGGGAACTTCGCCGCGAACCGAAACTCGCTTGGGGTCCGGCGCGCCCACGACTCGGCGACCGACACCGGAGGGAGCCGGTAGAACGTCGAGTTGACCTCGACAGACGCAAACCGGGATGCGTAGTACCGCAGTCGGTCGCGCACGGTGTGGCGGGGGTAGAACCGACCGGTCCACTCCGGGTAATCCCAGCCGCTCGTGCCGAGGAGAATCCGTCCCACGATCGGGCGACGCCGAGCGGGGATGAAATAGGCACGTGCCCGGTGAATCGTGGGCGTTCCGCCTCCTCCGTGCGCACGGAGCGGGGATGCCCCGAGCGGCGCAATTCCGACGCGCCCGTAATTTCCGACCGAAAGGTCAAATACGATGGACCGCGTGAAACCGCCCGGCGGAATCGGGCATGGTCCAGGTAGACATCGATCTCGGGAAGTGTACGGGCTGCGCGCACTGCCGTGACGTCTGCCCAGTGAACGTGTTTGAGCTGAAGCCCCGCGACCAGTTTCCCGAGGTCGTGGACGACGCGGCGATCGGAGCGAAGTTCCAGTTCCGCGGCGAGAAGTCGATCGCCGTGAACGGTCCCGAGTGCATCGTGTGCGAGGCCTGCCTGTTCGAGTGCGAAGGCGAGTGCATCACGATCACGGACGACGAGGGCCACGTCCACACTTCGACGTACAAGTAGCGCGGACGAAGCGCCAAATCGGCCGCCCGGCCGACGGAGAATCGCGTTCGCGCGCTGTCGCCGGGGGAGCCGTTAAATAGGCCGAGACCCCGCCCGGGCCGCCATGCCGGGAGGGTCGCCGGACGACGGTGGAACCGTGGTCCTGGGCGAGCGGGAGCTTGCGATCGGCTTCCGACTGATCGGCATGAAAGACGTCGTGGAAGTCACGCCCGAGACTGCCGGTCACGAATTCCAGAAGGCGATGACGTCCGGTCGGTTCAGCCTCGTGGTCGCGAGCCAGTCGGTCCGCAAGTCGCTGACCGACGCGCAGCGCTCCGCGGCGGAGGCGTCGCTGACGCCGCTCGTGGTCTTCGTCCCCGGGCCGAGCGGGGAGTACGAGGTCGAGAGCGTCGAAGCCCTCGCGAAGCGCGTCCTCGGTGTGACGCTCGCGATGCCGAAGTGAGGAATCCATGGGAACAGTCGCACGAGTCTCCGGTCCGGTCGTCGTCGCCGAAGGCCTCACCGGCGCCAAGATGTTCGACGTCGTCCGCGTTGGCGAACTCGGGCTGGTCGGCGAGATCATCCGGCTCGTCGGCGAGACCGCGACGGTCCAGGTCTACGAGGACACCACCGGCGTCCGGCCCGGCGATAAGGTCGAGAGCACCGGCCAGGCACTGTCGGTCGAGCTCGGCCCCGGCCTGCTCAAGTCGATCTACGACGGGGTCCAGCGCCCGCTCGACGTCCTGCAGAAGAATCTCGGCGACTTTATCACGCGTGGCTTCGTCGCCGCGCCCCTCGACGAGACGAAGAAATGGGAGTTCACCCCGACCGCGAAGGTCGGGAGCGAGGTCACGCCGGGAGCCATCCTCGGGACGGTCCAGGAGACGCCGCTCATCCTTCACAAGATCATGGTCCCGCACGGGATCTCGGGCACCCTCGAAGACCTGAAGGCCGGCAGCTTCACGATCCGCGAGACGATTGGAACTGTCCGAACGCCCTCGGGCCGGCAGCCCCTCGGACTCTCCCAAAAGTGGGTCGTCCGGATTCCGCGCCCGGTTCAGCAGAAGCTCGCGCCGGGCATTCCCCTGGTCACCGGCCAGCGCGTCATCGATACGTTTTTCCCGATCGCCAAGGGCGGCACCGCGTGCATCCCCGGACCCTTCGGATCCGGGAAAACGGTCTGTCAGCAGCAGCTCGCGAAATGGTCCGATGCGGACGTGGTCGTGTACGTCGGCTGTGGGGAGCGCGGGAACGAGATGACCGAGGTGCTCGCGACGTTCCCGAACCTCCAAGACCCGAAGTCGGGGCGGCCGCTCATGGAGCGGACGATCCTCATCGCCAACACCTCGAACATGCCCGTCGCCGCCCGCGAGGCGAGCGTCTACACGGGCATCACGCTCGCGGAGTACTATCGGGACATGGGCTACGACGTCGCCCTGATGGCCGACTCGACCAGCCGATGGGCCGAGGCGATGCGGGAGATCTCCGGCCGACTGGAGGAGATGCCGGGGGAGGAAGGGTACCCCGCCTACCTCGGACGCCGGGTCGCCGAGTTCTACGAGCGCGCGGGTCGGGTCGTCACGGTCTCGCCGGAGGCGCGCCCAGGGTCCGTCACCGTCGTCGGAGCCGTGAGCCCGCCCGGTGGCGACTTCTCCGAACCGGTCAGTCAGAACACCCTTCGGGTCACGCGCGTTTTCTGGGCGCTCGACGCGAGCCTCGCGTCGCGCCGACATTTCCCGGCGATCAACTGGCTGCAAAGCTACTCGCTCTATGTCGGCGACCTCGCCCCGTGGTACAAGGATTCGCTCGCCGGCGACTTCGTGCAGCTCCGCCAGAAAGCGCTCGAGACGCTCCAGAAGGAGTCCGAGCTCCAGGAGATCGTGCAGCTCGTCGGCGTCGATGCGCTGCCGGAACGCGAAAAGGGAATCCTCGACGTCTCGCGGATGATCCGCGAGGACTACCTACAACAGTCGGCGTACGACGACGTCGACACCTACACGTCGATCGGCAAGCAGTACCGGATGCTGCGGGCGATCCTCACCTTCGGGGACCGCGAGCAGGAAGCGATCGCGAAGGGCGCCCTGGTCGGCGACATCCAGAAGCTCCCCGTCCGACAGAAGCTCAGCCGGATGAAGTGGATCCCCGAGGCCGAGCTAAAGGCGCAGTTCGATGCGATGGACACCGAGATGACGACGTCGGTCGCCGCCACCGCGGCGGGAGGATAGGCCAATGGCGAGCACGAAGCAGGCCCCCAAGGCGCCGACCGTCGACATCCCCGTCGACTACCGAACGATCGACCGGATCTCGGGGCCGCTCCTGTTCGTCCAGGGCGTCGCGAACGCGGCGTACGGCGAGATCGTCGAGATCGCTCTCCCCGACGGGACGCGCCGGCAAGGGCAGGTCCTCGACTCCCGAAAGGGGCTCGCCATCGTCCAGGTGTTCGGCCCGACGATGGGCATGAACGTCAACCAGACGAGCGTGAAGTTCCTGGGCGAGGTCGCGCGACTCCCGGTCTCGGATGCGATGCTCGGTCGGGTCTTCAACGGACTTGGCGAGCCGCGCGACGGCGGACCGAAGATCGTCTCCGACCAGCGGCTCGAGATCGTCGGGAACGCGATGAACCCGTACAGTCGCGAAGAGCCGAGCGAGTTCATTCAGACCGGTCTCTCGAACATCGACGTGATGAACACCCTCGTGCGCGGACAGAAGCTCCCGATCTTCTCCGGCGCGGGCCTTCCCCACAATCAGATCGCGGCCCAGATCGTCCGCCAGGCGAAACTCCGCAACTCCTCCGAAAACTTCGCCGTCGTGTTCGCCGCGATGGGGATCACGAGCGAGGAGGCGAACTTCTTCCTCAAGGAGTTCGAGTCCACGGGGGCGCTCGAGCGCACCGTCGTCTTCCTGAACCTCTCCAGCGACCCTTCGATGGAGCGCGTCATCACGCCGCGCATGGCGCTCACGACCGCCGAGTTCCTCGCCTACGAGCGCGACATGCACATCCTCGTGGTGCTGACGGACATGACGAACTACTGCGAGGCGCTCCGGGAGATCGCGAGCGCGCGGGAAGAGGTGCCCGGCCGCCGCGGATATCCAGGCTACCTCTACACCGACCTCGCGACTCTCTACGAGCGCGCCGGGAAGATCCACGGGCGTAAGGGGTCGATCACGCAACTTCCGATCCTGACGATGCCGGCCGACGACATCACCCACCCGATCCCCGACCTGACGGGCTACATCACCGAGGGACAGATCGTGGCCAGCCGCGACCTCCAGCGGCGCGGCGTCTACCCGCCCATCGACGTGCTCACCTCACTCTCGCGCCTGATGAACCAGGGGATCGGCAAGGGCCGGACGCGCGAGGACCACCGTGGCGTCGCGGACCAGCTGTACGCGAGCTACGCGACCGGGAAGGACCAGCGCGCGCTCTCGGCGATCGTCGGCGAGGACTCCCTGAGCGCCGTCGACCGGATCTACCTGAAGATCGCCGAGCGATTCGAGAACGAATTCGTCAACCAGCGCCCCGACGAGGACCGCTCGATCGACGAGAGCCTCGCGATCGCCTGGGACATCCTCTCCGAGCTCCCCGACGCGGAACTGAAGCGCCTCAAGCCCGAATTCATCGCGAAGTACCGCGTCAAGTCGGCGGCCTAGGCGACCCGACGGCGGAGGACGGAGCGATGGCTCAGGAGAACATCCGCCCGACCCGCCTCGAGCTGCTGCGCACGCGGCGGCGGATCGTTCTCGCGAAGAAGGGGCTCAACCTGCTGAAGCTGAAGCGCTCGGCGCTGATCGCCGAGTTCTTCAATCTCTCGAAACAGGCGCTCGCGCTGCGGGGCGACCTGCAGACGAAGATCGCGCGCGGCTACGCCTCGATCCGCCAGGCCGACATGATGGAGGGTCCGACGCGCCTCGAGTCGATCTCGGTCCTCCTGCCCGACGTGCTGCCCGTGACGGTCTCGACGAAGAACGTCATGGGGGTCAAGACCCCGCGCGTCGACGCCGGTGGGTACGGCGTCGTGGGCGCCGCCTCCCTCCTCGACCTCCCCACCTCGATCATGGAGTCGATCGGGCAGTTCCAGGGGATCTACCAGGTCGTCCTCGACATCGCCGAGAAGGAGAACGCGCTGCGACGCCTCCTCCGGGAGATCGAGAAGACCAAGCGGCGCGCGAGCGCGATCGAGAACGTGCTGATCCCGCGCCTCCAGGGGACAGTGCGCTACATCAAGTTCCGATTCGACGAACTCGAGCGCGACGCCTTCAGCATGCTGAAGTCGGTCAAGCGGAAGATGGAAGCCGAGGAGGCGGCCGGCAATGCTGCCCTGGCGTAGTGCGAACCCGGCGGTCGTCAAGTTCCGCCGCGTCCAGATGCTTTCCCTCGTCCTGCGGCTCGCGGTCCTCCTGCTCGCCGGCTACCTGGTCCTGCACTTCGTGAAGGGAGCGTAACCGATGTCCGACGCACCGAACCCAGGTCCCATCAGTGGAGAATCGATCGAGGCCCTGCGGCGCCTGAAGGCGACCGAGGTCGAGGTCGAAGAGAAGCTGAGGGTCGCGACCACCGCCGGAAGCGAGCGACTGAAGGCGGCGCGCGCCGAGGCCGAGGAGACGGTCCGTCAGGCGAGGGCCGAGGCGGAGCGAACGGCGGCCATGGCCGTCGAGGCCGCGCGCATCGGGCTCGACACCGAGGTCGCCTCGCTGGTCAAGGCCGGCGAGACCGAGGCCAAGAAGGTCGCCGGCGGCTCCAAGGTGGCAGTCGGGGCGCTCAAGTCGAAGCTGGTCGACGCCGTCGTGGGCGAGTTCCGCTCGGACTGACCGGGGGCGTTCGCGTGCCGTTCCTGCGCCCCATTCCGTTCTCGAAGATCGCGATCGTCGGGCTGAACGACGACAAGGACACGATCCTCTCCGTCCTCCACGACCTCGGCACGCTCCAAGTCGAGCCCGTCGACAAGGAGTCGCTGGCCCAGATTGGACCGGGCAAAATGAACGAGCGCCAGCGCGAGGTCGCCGACCGGCTCGTCCGCTTCCGCGGCCTGCTCGCCGCTCTGCCGAAGCCCGGCGGGGCGCCGCCGGCCCCGGTCCGGTTCGAGGGACTCGACCAGATCCTCCGCGCGACCGAAACGATCCCCATCGACGAGGAGGTCGGGCAGCTCAAGCGGGAAGACGACCAGCTCACGACCGAGCGCCGGGGGCTCGAGCAGACCGTCATGCTCCTGCAGCAGTTCTCCCAGTACACCGGGCGTTACGACGAACTGCGTGCCCGCAACGGCATCGCGCTGTTCGGCGAGGGCGACTCGGAGGACGTCGCAAAGTGGAAGGAGCAGCTCCCCGCGACCCGAACGATCCAGGTCGAGATGCGGCCGATCGAGGACGACCGGGTCCGGTTCCTGTTCGCGATCCCCGCGGCCGACGCCGAGGCGGTCACCCGGACCGCCGCCGTCCACCGCATCCAACTGTTCGGCGTACCCTCGGGTGTCGCCGGGACCTCCGCCGAGGAGCTCCCCCGACTCGTGGCCCGGCAGACCGAGATCGACCGCCGGAAGTCCGAGATCGCCACGCGCCTCAGCGCGATCTCGGCCGAATGGTACTCCCGCGTGGCCGCGCTCACCGAGGCGCTCGAGATCGAGAATCGGAAGTTCGACGTCTACACCCGGCTCGGCTCGAGCGACCGGGGCTTCGTCCTCCAGGGTTGGGTCCCGAAGCGCGAGCTCCCCGCCCTCCGCTCCGCGCTCGAGACCTCGGTGCAGCACCGCGCCGAGCTCTATCCCGTCACGACGACCGAGGAGCCACCGACGTTCATCGAGAACCCGCACGGGGTGCGGCGCTTCGAGTTCCTCGTCCGGTTCTACTCGCTGCCCCAAGCCAGCGAGTTCGACCCGACGTGGGTGTTCGCGTTCGTCTTCCCGATCTTCTACGGCCTCATGCTCGCCGACTGGGGCTACGGGCTCGTCATCCTCGGGATCTGCCTGTGGATGATCCAGGGATTCCCGGGCCGCACGCACCTCCCGAAAGGGCTGAAAAAGTTCCTCACAAGCATCGTGAGCCCCGCCGGGATGCGCTCACTCGCCTACGCGCTCGTCCCCGGCTGCATCATCGCCATCGGCCTCGGGCTCACCTTCAACTCGTTCTTCGGCGCGCAAGTGATCCCCGGGTACAACTCCCCGATCGACCCGCTCCACCACGTCGGGCCCTACCTGAAGGTCGCCGGCTTCATCGGCATCGGGATGGTCGTCTTCGGCTTCGCACTCGGCGCGCTGAAGGAGTACTTCCACCACCGGATCCGCCACGCGCTCGCCAAGGTCGGGGGCATCGTCGCGACCATTGGGCTCGCCGCCTTCGGCCTCGGCCTCCTCGCCCACACCCAGGGCGGGCCGACGTCGATCTCGTTCCTCGGGCCGGTGGCGCTCATCGTCGTCGGGGCGCTCCTCGTCGCCTTCGGCGAGGGCGCCCAGAACGGGCTGATGGGCGTGATGGAGATGCTGAGCCACGTGCTGTCCTACACGCGGCTCATCGGCATCCTGCTCGCCTCGATCATCCTCGCGACCGTGATCAACACGGTCACGATCGGCCCGGACGGCCACTCCGGGCTCATCGGGGGAAGCGCCGGGATGATCGCGGGCGGCTCGGCGGAGGTCGCCCTGAAGGCGGTCCTGTTCATCGTCCTCGGCCTGGTCATTCTCGTCGTCGGCCAGGTGTTCAACCTCGTGCTCGGCGTCTTCGAGCCCGGGATCCAAGGGGCGCGGCTGATCTTCGTGGAGTACTTCTCGAAGTTCTACGAGGGGAACGGCAAGGAGTTCCACCCGCTCAAGACCCGACGGGTCTACACCGCGCCGCTCTACCGGCCCGCCCCTCCGTCCCCGTAGGACGGGCGGGTCCGAGACCGGTTCAGAGCCTCGGGACGACGAGTTCGCGCTGGATATCCGCGGGCGCCACGAGGTACAGTTTCCCGTAGACGAGGCGCCGCAGGTCGCCCCGCTCGAACTCGGCGAGGAGCAGGAACGCGAACACGACGCCGACGCTGAGCGGGTAAGCGCGGAGCCGCTTCAGCTCGCGAACCGCGCGCTCGCGGACGAGCGCCGCCTCGTAGCCCGCGAGGCTGCGGCCGGTTTTGTACAGTTCGTCGCCCTCTGGAAGCGCCGGGAACCTCGGCTCGAGCGCCGCGACAACTTCGCCCACGGTGCGCCCGCCGTAGGCCTCGGCAACGCTCGCGCGAAGGAACGTCCCCCCGTCGATGAACCGCTCGAGGACGGTCTCGACCGCGAGGCCCGCGTCCTTCCCCTTCAGCAGGAGGAGCGCGTTCCGCACGTCGATCTCGCTCTGGATGAGCAGCCGGACGACCCACTCGTCGCCCTGGTAGAACCGGGCCGAACTCAGCAGGTCCTCGTAGTAGAACCGGTCGAGCGCCGCGAGGAGCGGGAAGATGTCGTGCGTCCGGTTGTACGCCTCCATCCTCGGCAGGAGCGCCCCGCCGTAGCCGAACTTCACGAGCCCCTGTGCGACCGCATCGAGCGTCGGCTGCTGGAGGAGGAGCCGCAGGTCGTCGAGCGTCATCGTCCCGGCGACGAGGCCGGCCGGGATGTCCCGGGCCGACACGAGCGCCGTCTCGGTCTCCCCGATCGGGCGGCCCTGCGCCTTCGCCGCGAGGATGATGCCGATGTTCTGGAGATCCCACCGCCGCAGGTACGCGCCGACCAGCGCGCGTCCGGCGAACGGGGTCGACTCGTAGGCGAGCCGGTTCCGTAGGACCAGCACGCGGTTGACGGCCAGCTCGAGCAGCGGGGCCCCGTGGTAGCTCGCGGCCGACTGGGCGATCTCGGGGCCGTACGGGGTCGTCTCGAGTAGCTTCGTGACCTCGACGAGGTCCTTCGCCGCGACGAGCGGCCCGTACGACTCCTTCGGGAGGATCGACGGCAGGTGCGACTTCAGCCGGCCGAGGGCGCTCGCGTAGGGGGAACCGGCCACGACCGCACGCGCCTACGAGCTGAGCAGCTGGCGGACCCGGTCCTCGCGCAACCGGAGCAGCTCGTCGAAGGAGAGGTTCAGCCGACGCGCCCCGTCCGCGCTCTCCGCCACGACGCCCCCGAGGATCGCCTGCGGAGTCGGGTCGAAGGCGGCGCCGGCGAGCTTCTTCAGGGCGGCGGCGTCTTCGGTGCGGCCCATCACGCGGGTCGCCTTGCCGAGCACGCCCGTGGCGTAGGTGACCATCCGCTTGAGCACCTTCGGGTACTCGTCCGACTCCGTGTAATCGGAGAGAAGTTCCCGGGTCTCGGCGAGGGCCGCGGACATGCGGGCTTCGTCGGCCTCGTAGACGAGCTTCCGCGCCTGCAGCTTCGCGCTGGCGAGCCGGTGGGCGCGCTCCTGCGCGATCTCCCGCTCGGAGTCGCGCTGCGTCTGCTCCCGGACCGCGGCGACCCGCGCGTCGCGGTCGGCCGCCACCGCGGACTCCTCGGCCGCCTGCCGGGCCGACTGGGTGCGGAGCTCCTCCTCGGCGCGGAGTCGGATTTCCTCGACGAGGCGGTCCAGGGTCATGGTAGGGGGGCCGAGCCGAGCGGTCTAGATGACGCCCAGCAGGAGAACGATGCCCAGCACGAACCCGATGATCCAGAGCGTCTCAGGAATGACGAAGAAGAACAGCACGTTCCCGAACTTCTCCGGCTTCTCGGCGATGATGCCCATACCGGCGGCGCCGATCCCGGACTGGGCCATTCCCGTCCCGATGAGGCCCCCGGCAATCGCAATTCCAGCCGCGAGGGTCGCGTACGGGTCTACCATGTGGATGTCCCGGGGCGCGCAAAAACGACCCCTATTTAACACGAAGCCTGCGACGACGCCGACGATGGACGGCGGCACCCCACCTTCGACGGGGCGCGGAGCCTAGACCACGGCCTGACCGCGGGGGCCGCACTCGGACGCTTTCCATTTGGAAACCGTATTTACCCATCGTGGAGTGGGGGAACCCGCAGTCCATGACCGACCACCTCCGCCAGATCGCGAGCGACCTATCGAAGGACCTCGAGCTCGACCATGCGCCCGTCCAAGTGACCTACCTGGACGCGGCGCCGAAGGGGGTCCCCGAGCACCCGGGCGGGGTCCCCTCGGTCTGCACGTTCTTCGCCGAGGGACAAAAGCACGCCTTCTACGCAGCGCTCCCCGCCCACGAGGCCTGCGAGATCGGCGCGTTCGTCCTCGGGGCCGCCCCCGAAGGCGAGCTCGGCCAGCGCCTGATGGCCACGGTCGGGATGATGCAGAAGGAGGGGTATCTGAGGCCCGGCGAGGAAGGGAAGATCCCTCGCAACGCCACCGCGCCGAAGTTCGTCGCCTACGGCCCGCTCGGGTCGCTCCCGATGCCGCCGACCAACGTGCTGTTCTTCGCGAAGCCGCGCTCGGCGATGCTGGCGATGGAGACGGTCGCCGGCCCGGTCCCGATGAACGGCCGCCCGATGTGCGCGGTCGTTCCCACCCTCAATCAGGGGGCGAACGTCGCGGTGTCGATGGGCTGCATCGGCTCGCGCGTCTTCACCCAGATGGCCGACGACCGGATGCTCGTCGGGGTCCGCGGCGACCACCTCGACGCCTTCCACGCGGCGGTCCAGAAGATCGCGCACGCGAACCGTCTGGTCGGGGCCGAAGACCAGCGCCGCCGGGACGCCTCGGCGCACCCGTTCGTTCCGTAGCGACGCTCGGCCGAACCGTTTCCCGCGGCTCCGCGCGCCAGCGACGGCGGTCCGCGTTCAGTGGATCTGACCCAGCCAATTGGCGACCGAGCTGTTCGTCGCAACGCTGGCGGGCTGTCCGCCGTTCACCTTGACCAAGAACGCTTCCAGAAGAAACGCGATCGGGCTGATGGCGTCCCAGGCGGGGCCGGACTGGTTCGCGATCTGCGCCTGCACCTGGGCCGGCGTCAACCCGGCGAGCTTCGCGGGCGCGACGAGTGCACCGACGTGGAGATACTGCCCGCCGATGACGAGGAACGGAATGCTTCCCCCGGGGTCGTAGGCGCTCACGTACGCCGACTCCACGCAGCCCGACGTCGGGGCGGCCGTGATCGTCTGGTTATCGGTCGACTCGGCGACGTGGAGGCTGACCCATCGGCTCTGCAGCGTCGCTCCGGCGAGGACGACCTCGGGCGTGCTCGGGCCGGCAGCATCGGTCGGCGAGGACCGGTCGAAGTGGGTCCCCGAGAGCGTCCCGAACTGCTCGAGCGCAACGGCCATCGCCCAACTCGATGCCGCGCAGTACGGGCACGCGATCGACCCGTAGAAGAAGAACACGGGGATGCCAGAGTCGGCCCAGAGTGGGTTCGCCACGACGACGAAGTTGGACGGTTCCGGCGAGGTCGTGGCCGTGAGGGTCGGGCAGCCGCTGACCACCGCCGCGAGCCCGAAGATTCCCGCCAGCACGAGCCCGAGGACCGCCCCGACGACCAGGCTGTTCCGGACTCCCGTGGTCCACCGATCGGCGGTGCGCAGCAGCGCAAAACCCAGCAGGGCGATCGAGAGGAGCATCAGGATCACGAGCACGGGGATCGCGGAGAGGAACGCCCCGACCGGGGAGGGGAACACGAGGGCGAGGACGAACCAGGCGGCGAACATCGGCGCGAGCAGCGCCGCGACGCGCACGAGGTTCCAGCGTTTCTCCGGCGCGAGGTCGCTCCCGGCCCCGCGTTCGGAGGCCGAAGGGCCGCGCCGGGATTTCGACCGACGCTGGTAGTACATGGCACGAAGCGCCCGGCCGGGGTCGCCGGCCCCCTCTTCGGCGTGGAAGTCGACCCGGGGGTCCGACGCGATCCGGTCCCAATCCCATCCCCTCGAACGGCGACGCTCGACGGTGTCCCAGTCGACCATGCGGATGAACGAGGCCCCTAGGGCGGCGGAGGCTTAACGGCCCACCGATCGTCGGCGCTGTCGAGGCGTCCCCCCGCCCCGGTCGGCTCGTCTACGATGACGACGTCGGCTCCGAGTCGCTGGACGGATTCTTGGAATCTGGGTCAGGCTCCTCGGAACGGCTGGTGCGGAGCAGGTAGAACGAGAGGACCAGGACCGCGGCGTCGGCGACGTAGGTGGAGAAGCACACGGGACAGAGCGCGTGGATGATCGCTAGCTCGACGTAGGCGAAGTAGGCGCTGACCGCGAGTCCGAGAGCCGAAAGGCCGACGAGCGCTCTCAGCAGGTCCAGGCGCCACGTCCGGTACAGCGGGATGTCGACGACGAGGAGGAGGAGGAAGCCTGCGATCCCGATCGTGTAGTCCTGGACATGGAGAGTCGTCGTGTGGCCGCTCGAATCGACCGCTCCGCACGAAATGACCTTGTTGACGTAGCAGGCCCCCTGGAACCACGGGTCGAGGGACTCCACGGCGGAGAAGACCGCGAGCCCGAGGCCCACGATGATGACGACCAGCAGGGCCGCATGGGCCGATTCCGCTCGCATCGCCGGACTAACGGATCTGGCCGAGCCAGTTCGCGACCGTGCTATTCGAGGCGATGCTCGCCGGTTGGCCGCCGTTCGCCTTGACGAGGAACGCCTCCAGGAGGAACGCCGTCGGGCTGATCGCGTCCCACGCGGCGCCCGATTGGTTGTTAATCTGCGATTGCACCTGGCCCGCGCTGAGCCCCTGCAAGCTCGCGGGGTTCACCATCGCGCCGACGTGGTAATACTGACCGCCGATGACCACGAACGGGATGCTCCCGCCGGCGTCGTAGGCGCTCACGTAGGCCGACTGGACGCAGCCCGTCGTCGCGGCCGCCGTGATCTGGTTGTCGTTGGTCGACTCGGCGACCTCGAGGCCGACCCACTTGCTTTGGAGCGCTGCGCCGGAGAGGACGACCTCGGGAGTGTTCGGGTACGTGTCGGTCGGACTCGATCGATCGTAGGCCGTCCCGGTGAGCGTCCCGAACGCCTCGAGCGCCACCACCATCGCCCAGCTCGACGCGGAGCAGAACGGACAGGCGGTCGAGCCGTAGAAGAAGAACACGGGGGCGCCGTTGTCCGCCCACAGAGGGTTTCCGGCCTTGGCGAACGACATCGGCTCGGCGGTCGCGGTTGCCCCCGAGGAGAGGGTCGGGCATCCGCTCACGAGGGCCGCAACGCCGAAACCGCCCGCGACCACGAGGCCGAGCACGAGGCCCATGACCACGCTGTTGCGGATGCCGACGTTCCAGCGGTCGGCGGAACGCAGGAGCGCGTAGCCGAGGACGGCGACCGCGATGACGAGCAGGATGAGGAGATACGGAATCGCGGGGACGAACGTCCCCACCGGCGAGGGGACGAACAGAGCGATCACGAACCAGATTGCGAACAGCGGGACGAGAACGGCCGCGATGCGCTCGAGCGTCCAGCGCTTCTCGGGCTCGGTGTCGGTCGATCCGTCCGAATCGCCCGACGACGGACGGCGCCGCGACTTCGAGCGGCGCTGGTAGTACAGCGCCCGGAGCGCCCGGCCCGGGTCCCCCGCGTTGTCGTCGGCGTGGAAGTCGACCTTCGGGTCCTCGGCGATCCGCTGCCAGTCCCATCCCTTGGAGCGGCGTCGCTCGACGACGTCCCAGTCGACCATGAGCGGCGGTCGAGGCCGGGGCGGGTACTTCTCCTTTCACCTGTCCTCGCGGAGGTGCCGTTATGCCGCTCGGCCCCTCCGGCCGACGATGCGACTCACTTTCCTCGGGACGGCCGGCTCCTGGCCGACCAAGGAGCGCTCCGCGAGCGCCATCGCGCTCGACACGGAGCGGGAGATGGTCCTGTTCGACTGCGGGGAAGGCACGCAGCGGCAATTCTTCCAGTCGAGTGCCTCGTTCATGCGCGTCCGGCGGGTGTTCATCACCCACTTCCACGGCGACCACTTCCTCGGCCTCCCCGGCCTGATCCAGAGTATGAGCCTCAACCACCGGACCGAGCCGCTCGACCTGTACGGTCCGCCCGACGCGAAAGAGGTGTTCGACCAGGTTCTCAAGCTCGGATACTTCACGCTCCGGTTCCCGATCACGCTCCACGCGCTCTCCCCGGGCGCGTCGGTGGAGCTCGACGGGTACTCGGTCCGCACCGCCGCCGCCACCCACCCTGTCCCGAGCCTGGCGTATCGGCTCGAGGAAGGGCCGAAGCGCGGACGATTCGACGGCGCCCTGGCTCGGTCCCTCGGCATCCGGGGCGCGGACTTCGGCCGGTTGGAGGCTGGGGAGACCGTCCGCGTGGGCGACCACGAGGTCCGCCCGGAGGACGTGATGGGGCCGCCGCGCCTCGGCCGCTCCATCGTCTATTCGGGCGACACGTCGCCGTGCGGGGACATCGAGAAGCTCGCTCGCCGCGCTACCGTGCTGATCCACGAGGCGACGGTCGGCGCCGAGCTCGAGGACGAGGCGAACCAGTGGGGGCACTCCTCCGCTCGCCAGGCCGCGGAGCTCGCGAAGGCCGCCGAGGTCCAGGAACTGTTCCTCACGCACTTTTCGAGCCGCTACAAGGAGGTCGAAGGACTCGAGTCGGAGGCGAAGGTCCGTTTCGTCGAGGCACACGCGGCCCGCGACCTGCTCGACCATCTCGTTCGCCAGCCATGAGCGCGGGCGTCGACCTGCTCGTCACCGGGATCGGCGAGCTCGCGACGCTGCGAACGGGTCCGGTCCCGCGCGTCGGCGCGGCCGCGAGCGAACTTTCGGTCGTCGCGGGGGCGGCGCTGGCGGTCCGCGGCGGAGTGTTCGTCGCGGTCGGTCCCGAGCGGAAGGTACGGCGCGAGGTACGCCTTCGGCGCGGAGGGACCACGATCGACGCGGGCGGCGGTACGATTGTCCCCGGCTTCGTCGACCCCCACACGCACGTCCTGTACGCGGGGGACCGGGCCGACGAGCTCACCCAGAAGATCGGCGGGATGACCTACGGGGAGATCGCGGCTGGCGGAGGCGGACTGTACCGAACCGTGCGACTGACCCGCCGGGCCCCGGCCCCGACGCTCCTCGCCGAAACATCGGCGCGGCTTGCGCGCATGCGGCGCGCCGGCACGACGACGGCCGAGGTGAAGAGCGGCTACGCCCTCACGCACTCCGGCGAGCTGCGACTCCTCTCACTCATCCCGAAGCTCGCGAAAATTTCGGGGCTTGACCTCATCCCGACGTACCTCGGCGCGCACGCCGTCCCTCCCGAGCGCGCCCGGGACCCCGACGTCTACGTCGACGAGATCGTCCGGCGCACCCTACCCGAGGTCGCCCATCGACGACTCGCCAAGTTCGCCGACGTGTTCTGCGAGCCGGGCTTCTTCACCGTCCCGCAGTCGGAACGAATCCTCCGCGCGGCGCTCTCCCTGGGGCTCGGGACAAAGATCCACGCCGACGAGTTCGTCTACTCCGGCGGCGCCGCGCTCGCCGCCGCGCTGCGCGTGCGGTCGGCCGAACACCTGCTCACCGTGCCCGCGGAGGACCGCGAAGCGCTCGCGCGCTCCGGCGTGACGGCGGTGCTTCTTCCCGTGACACCGTTCGCCTCGCTCTCTCCGCTACGGAGCCCAGGGCGGGAAATGGTCGATGCGGGCGTCCCCGTCGCGATCGGCACCGACAGCTCCCCGAACTCCCCCGTCGACGCGATGCCGGTCGCGATCGCGCACGCGGTCCACTCCGCGCGCCTCACGCCGGCAGAAGCGCTGACGGCGGCGACGGTCAACGCGGCCCATGCCGTCGGCGCCGCCGACGGCGCCGGCGTCATCTCCGTCGGACGGGCCGCGGATTTCGCGCTGTTCGACCTCGCTTCGGCCGACCGGATCGCGTACCGGATCGGTGCGATTCCAAAGGCCGTTTATCGTCGAGGAAAACACGTTTCTTCGGCGTGAGTCGGACCCTACATTCAAATAGGAGCGCTTTCCATGTCGCCGACGAGGTCGCCTCACATGGCGGAGAAAGTCGGCAAGGAGCAGATCAAGCGCGAGAAGGGTTACCTGTACTACCTCGGCAAGGACGGGTACCTTTGGAAAACCCCCACGAAGTTGAACAAGTCGGGGAAGAAGGCGAAGGTTGGGACCGAGAAGGTCACTCGGGAGGACGGGTACATGTACTTCCTCGACAAGAAGGGGTACGTTTCCCGCGCCCGGATGAAGAACGCCTGAACCGGCGACCCTTCGTCTACCATTTCCCGAACCCCTCTTCGGAGGGGTTCGGCCCAAGTCCCTCGTTTTCTGCGTCTCCATCCCGAGAATCAAGTACCTCGCCTCGCTCGGGAGCTCGATGGGCTGCCGCAACGACTCCGACGACCCGCGGAAGTGCGACCGGTGCGGCGAGTTCCTCTGGGTCGCCGAGGACGGGCTGTTCTGCGGGGAGTGCGGCGTGACAATGCCCTGCACGATGCGCGTTCTGCCGATCGACGCCGCCGAAACGTCGGTTCGTGCTCGGGTTCGACCGAGTGTGTAAATAGGGCGGGCCTCTACCGCGGGTCCGGAGGGTCCGCGACACGCGTCCGGGGCGACGCAGCGCGGGTTCCGTGCCTCCGACTGGTTCGTGGAACGGTCGCCCATCGAGGGCGTTTCCCGGTCTGGTCGTGACCGTTACGGAGCCCCCGCGCTTCCCCATCGTCCCCGTCGTTCGCGCCGGGAGCCGACCTTCCAGGGAGTAAACCACCATGGCAATTCCGAAGCGACGTGCCCCCACCATGCCCGAGGAAGCGCTCGCCCGACCGACGACCCGCACCGGACGCGACCCGATCGCGATCCCGCGGCTCGTCCCGCGCGGGAAGACGGCGTTCGACACCGTCGAGTGGAAGAGTCACGACGCGGTGATCCGCGCCGCCGACGGGAAAACGATCTTCGAGCAGCGCGGCATCCGCGCCCCGACGAGCTGGTCGGACACCTCGATCAACATCGCGGCGTCGAAGTACTTCCGCGTCATCCAGGGCCGTCGCGAGGACTCCGTCGAGGGAATGATCCGGCGCGTCACCCACTGGATCGCCCAGCGGGGCCTCGAGCTCGGCTATTTCGACACGGCGGAGGAGGCGACGCGCCTCGAGGAGAGCCTCTCCTACCTGATGGTCCACCGGATGGCGGCGTTCAACAGCCCCGTCTGGTTCAACGTCGGCGTTCGGCAACCGCCGCAATGCTCGGCGTGCTTCATCCAGTCCGTCACCGACGACATGGACTCGATCCTCGCCCTCGCCGGGAGCGAAGGACGCCTGTTCAAGGGCGGCAGCGGCACGGGCTCGAACCTCTCCTCGCTGCGGGGGAGCCACGAGCGCCTCAGCGGCGGCGGCATCGCGAGCGGCCCAGTGTCGTTCATGCGGGCGTTCGACGCGCTCGCCGGCGTGATCAAATCGGGCGGCACGACGCGCCGCGCGGCGAAGATGGTCATCCTCAACCTCGACCATCCCGACATCGTCGACTTCATCGACTGCAAGGTGAAGGAGGAGGAGAAGGCGCTCGCGCTGATCCGCGAGGGCTACTCGTCCAACTTCGACGGCACCGACCCCGACTCCGCCTACGCCTCGATCTCCTACCAGAACGCGAACCACTCGGTCCGAATCCCCGACGCGTTCATCGACGCCGTCGTGAAGGACGGCGACTGGAAGACTTACAACCGGACCGACCACTCCGTCGCGGCGACCCTCAAGGCGCGCGAGTTGTGGCGCAAGCTCGCCTACGCTGCGTGGCGGTGTGGCGACCCAGGCGTCCAGTACGACGACATCACGAACGATTGGCACACCTCACCGATGGCCGGGCGGATCAACGCCTCGAACCCGTGCTCGGAGTACCTGTTCCTCGACGACACCGCGTGCAACCTCGCGTCGATCAACCTGATGAAGTTCCTCGCGAGCGACGGGTCGTTCGACCTCCCGCTGTTCCGCGACTCCGTGCGGGCGATGATCCTCGCGATGGAGATCCTCGTCGACGCGTCGAGCTACCCGACGGCGACGATCGCGCAGAACTCGCACGACTTCCGGCCCCTCGGGCTCGGCTACGCAAACCTGGGCTCGCTGATCATGCAGTACGGCCTCGCCTACGACTCCGACCCGGGCCGCGCGCTCGCCGCCTCGGTCTCCGCCGTCCTCTCCGCCGAGGGATACCGAATGTCCGCCGAGATCTCCCGACGAATGGGCCCGTTCGCGGGGTTCGACCGCAACCGCAGCCCGATGCTCCGTGTGATGGAGAAGCACCGCGCGGCCGCGGACAAGATCCAGAGCTCCGACCTCCGGCTCGCCGAGCTCGTGAAGGCGGGCGGCGAGTCCTGGCGCGAGACGGTCCGCTCCGGCGAGATGTGGGGCTACCGAAACGCCCAGATCTCCGTCATCGCCCCGACCGGCACGATCGGGCTCCTGATGGGTTGCGACACCCTCGGTCTCGAGCCCGAGCTGTCGCTCGTGAAGGTGAAGAACCTCGTCGGGGGCGGCGCGATGAAGATGGTCAACGGCACCGTTGCGGAGGGTCTGCACGCCCTCGGCTACTCGAAGGACGCGATCGGCCGGATCACCGCCCACATCGCGGCGAGCGGGACGATCGAGGGCGCCGCGGACCTGAAGCCGGAGCACCTCACCGTGTTCGACTGCGCGCTGGCGCCCGCCGGGGGCACCCGGACGATCCCGCCGATGGGGCACCTGAAGATGCTCGGCGCGGTCCAGCCGTTCCTCTCGGGCGGCGCGTCGAAGACGATCAACCTCCCGAACGACGCGAGCGTCGAGGACATCGAGACGATCTACCTCGAGGCGTGGAAGCTCGGGATCAAGTCGGTCGCCCTCTACCGCGACGGCTGCAAGGCCTCGCAACCCTACGAGACCGGAAAGGGACGGACGGCGCCCGTCGGTCCGCGCGGCCCCGCCCGCGAGCGCCTGCCCGACGAGCGCAAGGCGATCACGCACCACTTCCAGGTCGGCGGCCACGACGGCTACGTCACGGTCGGCCTCTACCCCGACGGGCGCCCGGGCGAGGTGTTCTTCCGGGTGACGAAGGAGGGTTCGACGGTGAACGGCCTGATGGATTCCCTCGGGATCTCGATGTCGATGGCGCTCCAGCACGGGGTGCCCCTGAAGGATCTCGTCCGCAAGCTCGCCCACCTGCGGTTCGAGCCGCAGGGCGCGACCAACAACCCGAAGATCCGGTTCGCGAAGTCGATCCCCGACTACGTGGCGCGCTGGCTCGCGAACGAGTTCCTCACCGAGGACGAGCGGCGCGCCATCGGCCTCGAGGCTCCGGTCGAGGGGAACGGCGGTTCCAGCGGCCATGGCAGCGGCGCCGCCCCCGCCAAGTCGCAGACGTTCGCGGCCAAGTCGCTCGACATGTTCGCCCCGGCTTCGCCGGGCGGCGTGAGCGACGACGCGCCGTCGTGCCACATCTGCGGCGGCATCATGGTCCGCTCGGGGACGTGTTACGCCTGCACCGTCTGCGGCTCGACGAGCGGTTGCTCGTAGTCCCCGGATGGCCCGACCCTCCCGCGCGCCGAGGGGTTCCGCCCCCCGGCCGCGCGGCGGGGGTCGCGCGCGTCGCCCGCCCATTCCCGTCCCGACGACCACCCACGACTACGGGGTGATCGGGAACCTCCGGACCGCCGCGCTCGTCCACCGGTGCGGCGCGATCGACTGGGCATGCCTCCCGAGGTTCTCCGACCCGAGCGTCTTTGCGCGCCTCCTCGACGACCGGCGGGGCGGGACGTTCGTCCTGCGGCCGATGGAAACCCCGGACGGCGTCCAACGGTACCGCCCCGCGACGAACATTTTGGAGACGGTGTTCCATCCGCCGGGCGCTGACGCGGTCGTGACGGTCGTCGACTTCATGCCGATCGCGGAGGGGGCGAGCGACGAGGAGGCCGCACGGATCGTCCGGCTCGTGACGGCCGAGGGAGGCCCGGCCGAGCTCGACCTCTGGTTCGAGCCGCGGTTCGACTACGGCCGCCAGGCCGCCGAGCTCGCGCTCGGCCCTGGTGGCGTGACCGCGGCCTCGGGCGAGACCGCGCTCGCGCTGCGGGGCCCGGCGGTGTTCGCCCTCGACGGCGGCGTGGCGACGGCCCGCCTCTCCCTTCCGGCGGACGCCACGATCGCCTTCGACCTCTCCTGGGGGGCGGCTCCCCGACGAGGCGCCGGGGTCCGGGCGCTGCTCACCGAGACCGAACGGTTCTGGACCGGTTGGACCCACGGCCCGGGCGCTCCGCTGCACCGGTTGGCGAACCGTTGGCACGCCGCGGTCGAGCGCTCGGAGCTGGTCCTGAAGCTCCTCTCCCACGTCACGACCGGGGCGTTCGTCGCCGCCCCAACGACGTCGCTTCCCGAGTGGCCGGGCGGGCGCCGGAACTGGGACTACCGGTACGTCTGGATCCGCGACTCCGCGTTCGTCGCCCAGGAGCTCCTGCTGCTGGGGCACGTGGCCGAAGCGCGCGCGTTCCTCGGCTGGGTCCTCGAGCGCCTCGGCCCGGCCCGCAAGGGACGCCGAAGGGAACTCCGGGTGCTGTACGGGTCGCACGGGGAACCCGAGCTCACCGAGCGTACGCTCCCCCACCTCGCCGGATTCCTCCGCTCTCGGCCCGTTCGAGTCGGGAACGCCGCGAACGACCAGTTCCAACTCGACATCTATGGCGAACTGCTCGATGCGGCGAACCTACTCGCCGAGATTGACCCGACCGCCGTGTCGCGACCGACGCTCCGAGCCCTGCTCGATGTGGCCGACGACGTCGCCCGGCGCTGGATGACCCCCGACCAGGGGATCTGGGAGGTCCGGGGGCCGGCGCGCCACTTCGTCCACTCGAAGCTGATGGCGTGGGTCGCGCTCGACCGCGCGGTCCGAATCGCCGACCGGTTCGGGGGCGACCGTCGGACCCGGCGGTGGCGCACGACCGCGGAGACCATCCGCGAGGCGATCGTCACGCGCGGCTGGGACGCCAAGTCCGCCTCGTTCGTGCGCGCCTTCGGCGAAACGGCGATCGACGCGGCGAACCTCCGAATCCCGATCGTCGGCTTCCTCCCGTTCGACGATCCCCGAGTCCTCTCGACGGTCGCCCGCATCGAGCGCGAGCTCGCGAGGGGCCCGTTCGTCTGGCGGTACAAGGTCCATGACGGAGTCGGGGGCCGCGAGGGGTCGTTTCTGCCGTGCGGACTCTGGCTCGTCGAGTGCCAGGCGAGGGCCGGGTCCGTCCGGAAGGCCCGCGAGGGGTTCGAGGCGCTGCTCCGGACCGCGAGCCCGCTCGGTCTCTTCGCAGAGGAGTGGGACCCCGAGCAGCAACGGCCGCTCGGCAACTTCCCCCAGGCGTTCACCCACGTCGGGGTGCTGCGGGCCGCGCTCGCCCTCGGGCTCGCGATGGCCACCCCGGCCCGCCGCGCCGAGGTCGCGTTGTCGGCCCCGTACCTCCCCGGCATCACCGACCTCGTCGGGGCGTCGTCCGTCGCCCGGACGTAACGGTTTTCGACTGGCACGGGTTCGTGGTTCTGGTCGCCGGCATCGCCCGTCGGAATCACGGCGGGCTCGTCGACGGCTGGCCCCGCCCGTCCCGGTGGGGGGAAGAGGAAACGTGAGGATTCGCCTGTGTCTCAACACCCAGACGCCGCCGATCCGGCCGGTCGGCGACGCGGCCGACCGCAACCGCGCGGTCTGGCGCCTCCACGAGGAGTACGAGCCGAACCTCGGCGGCGTGGTCCCGATGATGCGGGCGCTGATCCACTCCGGCCCCGCCGCCGGGTTGACCGGCGAGACGACGTGGGTCGCTCTCGGAGGCGGAGAGCTGCCCCCGATGGTGCGGACGAACGAGGGCTACACACTCGAGACGTTCCAGCTCCCCGACGATACCCGGGTCCGCTACGCCCGGTTCAAGGAGGCGATCTGGCGCTCGTTCCACGGCCCGCGGGGGTTCCGGCCGTCGCTCGCCGACTACCCCGGGTTCGTCCACTACTCCTCGCGCGCGGCGCTCGCGCTCCTGCCGCACGTCGCGGACCACGACCTCCTCTACGTGAACGATTTCCAGCAGGTCCTCGTCGGCGGCCTGATCGGCTCAGCCGCCCCCGCGTTGCTCCGGTGGCACATCCCGCTCGACTTCCGGGGCTACCCGGAGCCGGTCCGCCGGTTTTTCCTGAAGGCGATGGAGGGGTTCGACGGGATCGTCGTCAGCACGCGGGCCGGGCTGGAGGACCTGATCCAGGCGGGCTTCCAGGGCCGCGCATTCCAGGTCTACCCGTACTTCGACCCGAGGGAGCAGCGCGCGGCATCGGCGGCCGCGCGCTCCCGCGTGCAAGAGCGCCTCAAGCTGGGCGAGGGGCCCGTCGTCCTCGCGGTCGGCCGGATGGACCCGGTGAAGCGCCAGGACCTCGCCATCGACGCGTTCGCGCGCGTCGCGCGGCGATTCCCGAGGGCGAAGCTGGTGCTCGTCGGCGGCGAGAGCTTCTCGACGAGCTCCTCCGGCCTCGGCGGACGGAAGGCGAGCTCGTGGCGGGCGAAGCTCGAGGCGCGCGTCCGGGCGCACCGGCTCGGGTCGCGCGTGGTGTTCGCGGGCGCGCTCTCGGATGAGGAGCTCCGGGCGACGTACGGGCTCGCCGACGCGTTCGTTCACCCCGCCCCGTGGGAGGGGTTTGGGCTGGTCATCGTCGAGGCGTGGACCCATGGCGTCCCCGTGGTCGTCAGCCGCGGCGCGGGCGCGGCCGAGCTCGTCGATGACGGGGTCAACGGCTACTTGACGCGCCCCGGATCCACGGCCGACATCGCCCAGAAACTCACCCGTCTCCTGGATCGAGCGCCCGAGGCGGAGCGGATTGGAGCGAACGGGGCGATCACCGCCCGCCGGTGCCACGTGGACCGCGCGGCCCCGCGCCTCAAGGAGATCTTCCAGCGCACCGTGGAGCTCTACGAACGGCGGCCGGTCCGCCGGCGGCGGAAATTTGGGGTGCCGGGGCCGTGAGGCCCGAACGGGCCGACCGGGGGCGTCTCGTCCCCCGCGCCGTGACGATCGACCTGTGGCACACGCTCATCGCGTTCAGCCGCGCCGGGCCGCGGAACTACGAGCGGGCCCGGCGCTCGGCCTGGATCGACCCGCTCGTCGCCCACGGACTCTCGCGACGGGCGGCCGAGTCGGACGTTCGAGCGATGGAGGAGTGGGCGGGCCGCCGGGAGGCGAGGGGCCACTCCGTCTCGCTCGCCGAACAGGCGGACGAACTCGAGCGGCTCGTCGGAGTTCGGCCGGCCCCGGACCGGGTCGGGCACGCGATCGCCTTCGCACTGGCCTCGGCGAGCCTTCGATGGAGCCCCGGCCTGCGACCGGCACTCGCGCGACTCCGTCGGCGGGGGCTTCGTCTGGGCGTGGTCTCGAACATCCTCTACGAACCTCCCGAGGCAGCCCACGCCCTGCTCCGGCGGCTCGGGGAGCGGCGAGTCTTCGACGCGGTCGTGATCTCTTCGGACGGTCCCGACGCGAAGCCGAGCCCGGGCCCGATCCGCCGGGCCGCGGAACGCCTCGGCGTCCACCCGTCGGAGCTCCTGCACATCGGCGACAGTCCGGCCGACTTGGTCGCCGCCGATCGGGCCGGCGTCGCGTTCCTGCGGTTCACGGGCCGGCCGCGCCTCAGGCTCACCGAACCTCTCGCACCGATCCCGAAGGTCCGATACCCGAGCGTCGGCAGCTGGACCGAGCTCGCGGACGAGTTCGACCAGCTCTGGAGCCGGGCCTCGGCCGCGCGGGATCGCTCGCTCAGGCGAGGGCGTAGCGGGCCAGCGCGACCAGGTCCGCGAGCCGCAGTGCGAGCTGGGGAGTCGCGGCCGGCGACTCCCATCGCGCCTCGATCGCGCCCGACGGGAAGGCGGCGAGCTCGCCGGCCTCGTGGGTGAGCAGCCGGCTCGGTGTTCCACCGTCCGCCCACCGTAGGATCAGCACGAGCGCGCCGACGGGGCCGCTGTCGACGGTGAGGACCTGCGCAGTGCCTTCGCGGCGCTCTTCCACGCGGGCCTCCTCGTCGTTGAGGTGCGCGACTCGAGCACTCCGGCGCTTCGCCCGGCTCCCCTTCGGCGCGTCCGCGGGTTTCCAGGTGATCGCGGCGCCGGCGGTCCGGAACCGGCCGAGCAGGCCGGGGTCGATGCCCAGCGGGCTCGGCGCCGCGCTCATCCCGCCGTCCTGCGACGGCGCCAGAGCAGACAGTCGGGCCGCAGGACGCACGGGCCACACACCGACATGTCCCGCTCCTTCGGACAATCTCCCGAGATCCCGGTATGGCACAACACGAAGTCGTAGCGGATCGGGTCGGCGGCGTCGACGCTTCGCAGCGCCGCCGTCACCTCCTCGACCGTCCGCCAGCTGCGGGTTCGGCGGCTCGTGAGCCCCACGTGGTAGGCGATCCAGAAGGTGTGCTGGTCGAGGGGGATGCGAAGGTCCGAGGCCGGGACGGTGTGCCAGATCCCGAGGTCGGGCGGCTCATTCCGGACCATCCAGCGGACGAACAGGGTCAGGCGCTTGCACGGGCTCGCAGGGGCATCGAGCGGGCTGGGGAACAGCACACGGTAGCCCGGCGGGGCCTTCGTGTTCTCCGGCCCCCGCAAGGCGACGGCGAGGGCGTCCAGCCCGTGCGCGAACCCACCCGACCGCCACCCGTCGGCGAACGAGCTCTCGAGCGTCTCCCCCGAAGCGTAGATCGTCGCGAGCCGTCCGGCGAGATGCGCCATCTGGTCGCCGCGGATCCATCGATGGTGGAATCCGGCGAGGAGACGGACTCGCTCCCGGGGAGCCCTCGCGAGGAGGCCGCCCACGAGGTCGCCCCCAGAACGCCGCAGGAGTTCGGCGAACGACCCCCGGATGGCGGTCGTGTTGCCGATCGCGAGCGTCGAGGCAAAGATCCCAGCGACCTCCGTCGCCTTCGGGTCGGCCCGGAACGGCGCGACGCACGACACCGGGTCCTCGGGGACGGAACGCGCGAACGGGAAGGAATCGTACAGCGTCCGGAGGTGCTCCGGAAGCTCGGGGGACGGCCGGTGGACCGCGGCCACGGGCGTTCGACCGGTTCTTAGCGGATAGGGTTGACGGCCGTACGGCGGCGCGCGGGTAAGTACACCCGCCCGGTCGCCGCCCGATGACGGCCGACGGTGTGGTGCCGGGCGTCGACTTCCGCTGGCTCGAGCGGTCCGCCCGCTCGGAGCCGGTCGAGCACGCCTACGCCCTGTGGGACATCGTCCAGGCCCCCGACCGGACCCGGTTCGTCTCGCTCGTGCGCGACGGCGAGACCCGCGGCTACGTCCTTCTCTGGCACGGGAACGCTCCGGCGGTGATCGCGCACTGGGTCGGCGAGACCGACCCGGTCCTCCTGCCTTGGCTCCCGCATCCCCCGTGCGTCCTCCTCGTCCCCCCGGCCGCCGCCCCCCTCGTCGAGGCGACTCGTCCCGGGCTCGTCGGGTCGCCGACGCTGATGATGGTCCGGGACACCGAACGCCCGTTCCCGCGCGACCGCCACTCGGTCCGCAAGCTCACCGGACGCGACCGCAGCCTGCTCGTCGACCTCGTGGACCCCGAGTCCCCGATGCACGCGGAGTACGCCCAACGCGACCCGGAAGCCCAACCCGTCTGGGGCGCGTTCGACAAGGACCGACTCATCGGGGTCGCCCGCGCCTCGGTGACGTTGCCGTTCGCCTGGGTGATCGCGGGCGTCTACACGCGCCCCGACTACCGCGGTCGTGGGGTCGCGCAGGCGGTCACGGCGGCGTTGTGCCGGCACGCCGAGGGGACCGGCGCGGTCCCGGGGCTGTTCGTCCGGGAGGAGAATGCCCCCGCGCGGCGCGCCTACGAGAACCTCGGCTTCCGGACGATCGGGCGCAAGATCTGGTTCGAGACGGCCGCGCCGCGGGTCGCCTGACCCGCCGGGCCAACGCCTATGCGGGACCAGGGCGCTCGGGGGTTCGCGTGAGCGAGAACCTCGAGGTCGCGCGCGCGCTGCGGGAGATCGCGGACCTCCTCGACCTGCTCGGGGAACGGTTCAAGCCGGCGGCGTACCAGCGGGCGTCGCGCTCCATCGAGTCGCTCACGGAGGACATCGCCGAGGTCGCCAAACGCGACCAGCTGCGCGCCGTGCCGGGCGTCGGCGAGGCGATCGAGGAGAAGGTCCGCGAATTCCTGCGGACCGGGTCGATCGACTACCTCGTCAAGTTGCGCGCGGAGGTGCCGCCCGGCGTCCTCGAGCTCGTCCACATTCCCGGCGTCGGGCCGAAGACCGCGCGGCGGTTCTGGACCGACCTCGGCGTCCAGAACCCCGCCGAGCTCCGCGCGGCCATCGACGCGGGGCGCCTCGTGGGGATGACCGGCTTCGGGCCGGTCAAGATTGCCAAGATCCACGCGGCCCTCGACCAGGCGACCATGGCGGGGCTGCGCCGCCCGCTCCTGGAGGCGGCGCGGGTGGCCGAGCGGATCGTCTCCGCGCTGCGCGAGCGGGCGCCGGTCGACCAGGTCGAGGTCGCCGGGAGTTTCCGACGCCGCCGCGAGACGGTCGGCGACCTCGACATCCTCGTGACCTCGGCCGAGCCCGAGAAAGTGTTCGATGTTTTCGAGTCGCTCGAGGGCGCGACGGTCGCGCTCCGTGGACCCACCAAGGAGACGATCCGGACCTCGGAGGGTTGGCAAGTCGACCTGCGTGTGGTCGCGGCGGAGTCGTTCGGGGCGGCGCTCCAGTATTTTACCGGGTCGAAGGACCACAACGTCGCCACCCGATCACTCGCCCGCGATCGCGGTCTGAAGATCAACGAGTACGCTGTGATGCGCGGCGAGGAGCGGCTCCCGAGCGCGACCGAGGCCGACATCTACCGGTCGCTCGACCTTCCCTGGATCCCTCCCGAGATCCGGGAGGCCCAAGGGGAGATCGAGGCGGCCCGGTCGGGGCGGCTCCCGGCCCTCCTCGAACCATCGGACCTTCTCGGCGAGTTCCACCTCCACGTCGCACCGTCCGTGGACGACGCGGCTCTCGCCCAGCTGGCCGGAGCGGCGCACCGCGCCGGGTTGCGCTCCATCGGCCTCGTACCCGAGTCCGACGCCGAGGCGGCGCGCCTCGGCGCCTGGGCCGTGAAGCGCACCTCGCCTCGCGTCCTCGTGGGACGCGAAGTGAAGTTCGGAGATCCGGTCCCGAACTCGCTCGCCCTCCCGGCCTTCGTGGTCTGGTCGGCCGCGGGAGTCGAACCCCCGCGCCCGGAGAGGGCCGCCCGGCCCCACGGTCCTACCGGATGGCTCGGCCACTTGGGTGGAGATCCCGAGACAGCGGCGGGTCCCCGCCGGATCGCGGCCTGGGTCGACTGGGCAACGGCCACGAAGATGCCGCTCGAGGTGACGAGCGGGCCGGGCTACGACGGGCTCGATTCCGTTTCGCTGCGGCGGTTCACCGAGGCGAACGGGCGGGTAGTCGTCTCGGAACTCGGGTTGGGAACCGAACGGACCCGCGCGCTGGCTGTCGGTACGGCCCGGCGGGCGTGGGTCACGAAGGCGTCGGTGCTCAACGCGGCGGGCTGGCCGTAAGGCGGACTCGCTCCGACCCGGTGCTCGACGAGATCGGTCGGTGTCCGCCCGACAGGGCGGTGCCCCCGGTCCGGGCAAAACAGGTCGGGCACGTGTGGGCGCCCGCTCCCTCCTTCGTCCGCCAGTAGCACGTCGCGCACAGCGACCGGCCGCACCCCCAGCAGAGGGGGTCGGTGGCGTCGCCCGGAAGTCGGCTCCCGCATCCCGTGCACGAACTGGGCGCTCGGTCGTACGAGAGACGCGGAGGCTCGGAGGGGGAGGGGGCCTTCGAGGAGGACGAGGAGTTCGGCGGCGGAGCCCATCGGGCGGGCGCGGGAGATTCGAGCTCGCGGACCCTCGCGCGCAGCCGCTCCACCTCCCGTTCCAGGAACCCGAGAGGCGCGTACGGCGGGCTCGCGATCGGCGGGTCGAGGGTCCATCCGCCGGGATCGGCGAGCCGGGGGCCGGCGGAGAACGGCAGCGACACGAACTCTCCCTCGTCCCACGCGGGCGCTTCCTCGGCCGTCGCCCAACCGGTGAGCGCCGGGTCCACGAGGGCGTACTGCGCCGCGATCGTCGAGGCGGCGAAGGGGCGCGCCCCGGTGGCGGCTGGGATCCGGGGGACGCTCGGATGGGCCGGGGGCTCGTCCGGCACGCTCGTGGGCGCGGAGACGATCGTCGGAGCGGGTGGGACCGGCTTCGCTCGGGGGACCGTCGCGGCCCGCGGCGTTGGGGTGGGGTCGGGGACCCGAACCGGAGCCGGCGTTCGGAGTAGCGTTCCGACCATGGCTCCCATCAGGACGAGGAGCCCGATGCCGACCAGCCACAGGTCGACGTAGGTCGGGTTCCCGAGGAACATGCCTCCCCCCGTGGCGAGCAGCCCGGCGCCGAGGACGAGGAGGACGAACCCGCCGATCGCCGCCGGCCGAAGCGCGGCGCTCGCGCGGGTGGCGCTCACGTCCGGGTCTCCCCGGGCGGTGGGTTCGCGCAGCGGCCGAAGGCGCGCATCGGAGGCAATCCGCCGATGGCCCTCCCGAGGTATGTAGGTACGCCCGCGCCCGCCGAGCGGGCACCCCATCGGGGGAGCTCTGCCAGTGGAAACGACGCTTCATACGCCCCGGCGGTGCGGGCGCTCGCGTGGCGGGCCGACCTCGCTACGCCCCCCGGACCGTCCTGCGACCGCCGCGGCGCGCGGCCCCGCCGCCCGCCGAGCGACGCCGCTCCCACGCGGCGGTCCCCGTCGCCGTGGTCGTCGTCGGGATCGGACTCGCGCTCGGCACCTACACGATCCTCGTCCCCGCCCTGCTGGGCCTTCTCCTGTTCGGCGCGGCGGCGTCGTTCCTGTCGACGCGCCTGAACCCGCTCTCGGTGGGCTTCTACCTGACCGTGAAGCCGTCGTGGACCGCCATCGGCGTGGTCCTGCTCGGCGCCCTTGTCCTGTTCGCCGCCGTGTGGCTCTACTGGATCCACGGCATCGCCGCGATCCTCCCGGGCCACTCGCCGCGGCTCTAGGCCGCGACCATCCGCTCGAGCGCCCGACGGGCCTTCGTGGCCGTCTCCGTCGGGACGTCGATCTGGAAGCGGTTGAGGGCGAGGGAGTCGCGGACGTCGACGAGGTCGATCTCCTTCATGAACGGGCAGATCGCGCCTTCGCTGAGCGGCGTGAACTTCGTCCCGGGGTTGAGCTTCCGCATCCGATGGAGGATCCCGACCTCGGTGGCGACGATCACCTCGGGGGCGCGAGTCTCCTCCGCGAACCGGACCATTCCGTCGGTCGAGAGGATGCGGTCGACGTGGCCCATCGCCTGCGTGGAGCAGCCGCACTCGGGATGCGCGAGGATGGGGGCGCCCGGATGGGCCGCGCGGGCCTGTTCCAGGTGCTCGGGCCGCAGCTTCGCGTGGACCGGGCAATCGCCCATCCAGAGGTGCATGTTCCGGCCCGTCCGGGAACGGACGTACTCTCCGAGGAAGATGTCGGGCAGGAACAAGATCTCCTTGTCCTCGGGGATCTTGCGGACGATGTCGATCGCGTTCGAGCTCGTGCAGCAATAGTCGGACTCGGCCTTCACCTCGGCGGAGGTGTTGATGTAGGCGACGACGACCGCGCCCGGGTGCTCGGCCTTCCAGGTTCGCAGCTGCTCGGCCGTGATGGAGTCGGCGAGTCCGCACCCCGCCTTCGGGTCGGGGAGGAGGACGGTCTTCGTCGGGTTGAGGATCTTCGCGGTCTCCGCCATGAATCGGACCCCCGCGAACACGATCACGGACTGGGGGGCGTCGATCGCCTTGCGCGACAGGTAGAGAGAATCACCCACGAAGTCCGCGACCTCCTGGACCTCGGGTCGTTGGTAGTTGTGGGCGAGGATCACGGCGTCCCGCTCGCGGCCCAGCGTCCGGATCTCCTCCTCGAGCGTCGTCGCCCCCACCCCCGACGAAATGACGGTCCGGGCGCACTTAAGCCGACGCTGGCGGGCCGACTACCGACGGAGTGGGCGCACCGTCATGTGGAACGGCAACGCCCGGGCGGAGTGCGTCAGGGCCCCGAGGCTGACCGCATCGGCCCCGGTTCGGCGGTACAGGCGAACGTTCCCGGGAGTGATCCCCCCGGAGAGCTCCACGCGGAGTTGGGACCGCGGCCGGTCGCGCCGCAACTGGCGGATGATCCGCCGGGCTTGCGGTGCGGTCGCGTTGTCGATCAGCAGGTCGTTCGCCCCCGCGGCGATGGCCGACCGCGCCTCAGCGAGGGTGCGCACCTCGACCTGGACGCGCCGCCCCCGGGAGTTCGCGCGAGCGCGATCGATCGCCACCCGGAGGGGGACCAGGGCCACGTGATTGCCCTTGACGAGCAAGGCGTCGGAGAGGTCCCGCCGATGCGGGAGGCCGCCCCCATCCTCGACGGCGGCCTTCTCGAGGTCTCGGAGTCCCGGGATCGTCTTTCGGGTCGCCCAAACGGCGGGACCGCGGGGACCGACCGCGCGGCGCGCGGCGGTCGTCTCGGTCGCCACGCCGGACAGGTGCATCAGGAAGTTGAGGAGCGTCCGCTCGGCCGCGAGGACGGCGCGGGCCCGCCCCCGGACGACCAGCACGGCCGTCCCCCGTCGGACCCGGTCCCCGTCGGACGCGAGGCGCTGGACCGAGAGGCCGGCGACGCCGGCCACGGCCGAGGCGACGCCCAAGCCCGAGACCACGCCGCTCGCCTGGGCCACGACACGCCCCGTGGCTCGGGTCGAGGCCGGGACCACGGCGACGGTCGTGACATCGTCCTTCCACCGGTCCTCCTCGAGGGCGGCCCGCGCGATGCGGCGGAGCGCGGCCGGTGGGAGGGCGCTACGGCGCGTTCGCATCGTCCTCCCGGACCGCGGCCCGGAGGCGTCGGTAGTCGTCGGCGAGGTCGGGGCGGAACCGCTCGACCTCCTCCTGCTCGAGCTGTTCGGCCCGGGCCTTCGCGGTCGCGCGGTCGCCCCGCCCGAGGGCGACCTCCGCCAGGCGCAGCACGACCTCGAGCTCGTCGGCGCGCACATGGAGCTCGCGGACGATCCGGTACGCTTCGAGGAGCGGCCGCTCCGCCTCGACGAACTGGCGCCGGTCGCGCAGGATCTTCGCCTCGGTGATGAACGTCTGGACGAGGCCGAACCGGTCCCCGATCCGTTCGAGGATCTCGCGGGCGCGCGAGTTCGCCTTCTCCGCCTCGACCAGGTCGCCGCGCTCGCGCTCCACGTCGCCGATGTTGAACAGCGCCCAACCGACGCGGCGTTGGTCGTGCGCGCGCTCGGCGAGGGTCACGGACTCCCGGAGGGCGGCGATCGACTCGTCGAGCCGGCCGTGCTGGGCGACGACGACCCCCAGGTAGACGAGGGCGTAGGCGGCCTCGGCGTCGTCGCCGAGCTTCAGGAGCTCCTCGACGCTCGAGCGGTAGTCGCGGACCGCCTCGTCGAGCCGACCCGGGATCATCCCGAGCACGTTGGCGCGGCGGACCATCTCGAGCGCGATCTCCCGGCGTCGGCCGGATTCGCGTGCGATGGCCAGCGCAGTGTCGTGTTGGCGGAGCGACTCGGCGTACTCGCCGCGATAATAGAGGACCTCCCCGCGCAGCCGGTGGACGGCGATCCGCGTCTCCGCCGCGGCGGCGACGTCGGCGGACCCGAGGAGCTCGCTCGTCATCGTGTCCGCCTCGTCCCAGCGGCCCTGGTCGGTCAGGATGCGCGCGAGGTAGATCCGCGCGAGCGCCCGTTGGGCTGGCGAGGCCGCCCGCATCAGGTGCGGCACCGCGTCCAGTTCGCGCAGCAGCTTCTCGGCCGGCTTGAGCTCCCCGAGCTTGTCGAGCTGGACGGCGAGGTCGAGGAGGAGTTCGATCTCGCCCGCGTGGTCCGTCGGGCGGGCGCGCCGGTGTGCCTCGATCGCCCGTTCGAGGTGCTGGCGGGCGACGGCCGCGCTCGACGACCGGATCGCGAAGTCCGCCGCGAACCGATTGTACAGCTCCGCGCGGTCCTCGACGCGCCCGAGCGAAAAGTGGCGGGCCAGGGCGAACACGGTCGGTGGGTCGGCCGCGCCCATCGCCTCGAGCCCCTCGCCGGCCTTGCGATGCAGGACCCTCCGATGGGCGTCGGTGAGGCCCGCGTAGACGTGGGCCCGCAGGTCGTCGCGGACGAACTCGAGGTGCTCGCCCGGGCGCTCGCGGAGCGCGCCGGTGCCGACCAGGCGTTCGACGACCTCGGCGAGCCTTTCCTCGTCGTCCTCCGACGCGCGCAGGAGCAGGTCGAACGGAAACTCCCGTCCGAGGACGCTCGCCACCGCGAGCACCCGCTGCGACTCCAGGTCGAGGTCCGGGAGTCGCCGGGCCAGATAGTCGGCGAGTTCGCCGGGCGGATCATCTCCGACCGCCGCGGCCGAGGGAGCCGAGGCCCGGGTCCGGATCAGTTGCTCGAGGAAGAGCGGGTTCCCGCCGGACTGCGAATGCCAGCGGGTGACGTCCTCGACGGCGGCCCCGCTGCCGCCCGCGTCGAGGCCGCGTACGAAGTCGAGGGTCTCGCCCGCGGTGAACGGCCGCACGGTCACCAGCTCGCCCGAGCCCATCCGTCGGAGCCGCTCGATCAGCCCGCGTTGCGGTTCCCGCAACGTGGCGATGCTCAGCGAGGTGGCGACGAGCCAGAGCGGGCGGTCGGGGAGGCGCGGTGCAATCGACGCGAAGGCGTCGAGCGACCCCTCGTCGGCGAGGTGGAGGTCCTCGATCAGCACCAGGGTCGGCCCGTTCGCCGCGATCGCCAGGAACTCATCGGCCAGCTGGGCGAACAGTCGGACCCGGCCCTGGTCGGCCGACTCGACGGGTTGGCTCACGATCTGGAGCAACCGATCCTCGGCTCCGGAGTCGCCCCCCGCCACAAAGCCCAGGAGGACCGAGTCGGAGGCCGGGAGCGGGACGAGGCCCGCGAGGCCCGACCCGACGGTCTCGACCCCGTCGCCCAGGTCGGGAGCGTACTTCGACTGCTCGAGCACCTCGCGGAGGAGTTCGAGGGGGGGAGGGTTCTCGAGGGCCGGGGTGCGGGTGACGACGACCCGAAGTCCCTTCTGGCGGGCCTCGGCCGCGAGCTGCTCGACGAGGGTGGACTTGCCGACGCCGGCGTCTCCCTCGACGATGGTGAGCCCGCCGCGGCCGTCCCGGGCGAGGTCGCGCCTCCGCCGGAGGCTATCGAGCACTTCGAGTCGTCCGACGAACGGTCGGCCGCCCCCGGCGGTGGCCATGTCCCCTACCTAGGCCGGGGGGGCCGTATTATTCCGACGTGCGAGCGGCCGAGGCGACGAACGGCAGCCGGACGACCTCGGCCGCGGCCGGCCGGCCGCGGATGTCGAGGGTGAGCGGGGTCCCCGGCGCGGTCAGCGCCTCTGGCAGGTACGCGAGCGCGATCCCGCGGTGAAGGCCGGGCGAGAGTCCCCCGCTGGTCACCGTGGCGACGACCGCACCCTCGGAGAGCACCGGGGTCCCGTGGCGGGGGATCGCATTCTCGTCGTTCGCGCGGATCCCGGCCAATCGAAGGTAGCCGCCCTTCGCCGCCTGCTGCTGGAGCGCTTCCCGGCCGACGAACACGTGCGCGAGGTCCACGAACCGCTCCTGGCCCGCCTCGAGCGGGGTGCGGTTCCGGTCAAAGTCCTGGCCCGAGAGGAGGAACCCCTTCTCGAGCCGCAACGAGTCGCGGGCCGCGAGGCCGGCGGGCAGGGCCCCGGCCGCCACCAGCGCCTCGGCGACCGCGACGGCGCGGGACGCCGCGACGAACAGCTCGAACCCGGCCTCCCCCGTGTAGCCGGTCCGGCTCACGAGGATGCGGTCCGTGAGGTCGGCCGGGAATTCCGGACCGAGGATCCCCTCCCCAGGACCCGGGCCGCCGGGCTCCGCGGGGAACCATCGCGCGCGGTAGACGCTGAGCGCGTCGAGCGACCAGCCGAACACCTTCGAGAGCAGCGCGGCCGAACCGGGTCCCTGGACGGCGAGGATCGCGACCTTGCCGTTGTGGGCGGCGATGTGCGTGTTCGGACGGCGGTGCTGGCGCAACAGCTCGACGATCCGCGCGGACGTGGCGGCGTTGGGGACGACCACGAACCGTGGTCCTCCGGGGTCCCCCTCATCGAGGCGGGTGATCAGCAGGTCGTCCGCGATCGCGCCGGTCGAATCGAGGACGAACGTGTACTTGCATCGCCCCGGTGCCAGGCGAGCGATGTCGGCCGTGGTCCGGCGCGACAGCAGGGCGGGAGCGTCCCCGCCGTCGACAGTGAGGATGCCCATGTGCGAGACGTCGAAGACGCCGACCTGGTGCCGGACGGCGGCGTGCTCGGCGAGCGGGCCGGAAAAGTAGAGCGGCATCTCCCAACCTGCGAACGGGACCATGTGGCCGCCGTGAGCGCGGTGGAACTCCGCGAGCGGGCTCTGCCGGAGGGTCGCTTCGGCCGGAACGGTCGCGGCGCTCACGTGACGATCTCCGAGAGGCGGTGGTCGTCGAGGGCGAGGCGGACCTCGCGGGCGAGGCGCCGGCCCGAACTCATCGGTTCGCGCCAGAGAGCGTTGCCGTACGGGTGCCCCAGGCCGAGGTGGATGTTGGTCCCGCCCCCGATGCGGGCGGCGACGTCGAAGACGGTCGGGCGGCCGTCCTTGTCGAGGCACGTCTGGAGGCAGAAGGGACCGAGGATGCCGGGCGGGTAGCGCCCGCGCGCGGCGTCGACGAACCGCTCCCCCAGCCGGAACACCTCCTCGAGGATCGACTCGCGGACGGTGAGCGTCCCGTGACCGACGACCGTGTAGTCCGGCAGGTGGCCCGCCTGGGACATCTCGAGCTGCTGGGCCGCCGGCAATCGCACCAGGCCATCGAGGGAGCTCTCCCGACGTTCGTCGACGCCGAGCAGTTCGAGCCCGTCCGCGCGCGGGACGAGGGGCGAGAAGAAGAAGTTGAAGTTGAACACGGGCCCGATCACGTACCGCTCGATCCGCGCCGCCGCGAGATCGTCCGGGAGGATGGAGCCGCGGTCGATCAGGGCGCGGCTCTTCCGCTCGTACTCCCCGGGGCTGGCGACGGTGAAGAAGCCTCGCTCGAGCCGCTTCGTGGCGTGGGGGAGCTTGACGATCGCGAGACCATCGATTTGGGACGGCTCGGCAATTCGCTCGGGCGTCGGGATCCGCGCCGCCTCGAGGAGCGTGTAGTAGTTCTCCCGCTCGGTGCGCTCCTCGAGCCTGAGCATCGAGCGGCTCCCGACGAGCGGGACCTGAAGGTCGGACTCGATGGTGTCGAGCGGGACGTAGGAACTCAGGGCCCGGTTCGGGATGAGGAGCGCACCCGTGGTTCGGAGGCGCTCCTGAACGGCGGGCTGCGCGAGGTCGGCGAACTTCGGGAACGGCCACACCTCGTCGACGCATCCCCGCGTCACGCGGCCGGTGGCGTCGCGGTGGGTCCGGTAGTACCGGGCGTACGTCGCGTCCCGCCCGCTCTGGGCGAGAACGAGCGTCCGGAACCCTTCCGTGACCGCGCCGTCCGCGATGTCAAGCGCGGAGTGCGAGCCGACCGCCGCGATGACCGGCTGGGGCGGGTACTCGGAGAGGAGTCCCTGGATCTCCGAGCGGTCGAGCATGGCGGCCGCGGGGAACTCAATCGACCATAAGGGCTCGGGCTACGCGCTCCGGTGTCAGCGGCAGCTCGAGCACCCGCGCGCCGGTGGCGTCGGCGACGGCGTTGGCGACCGCCGCCGGGACGGGGATGATCGGAGGTTCGCCGAGACCCTTCATCCCGAACGGTCCGGCCCCTGGAAACCCTTCGATCGCGACGGCCTCGATCTCCGGGACCTCGGCGATCGTCGGGATCCGGTAGTCGAGGAGGCCGGGGTTCCGCATCCGTCCGTCCGGGTCCCAGAGGGTCTCCTCGGTCAGCGCGCTCCCCAGCCCCATCACTACGCCGCCCTCGACCTGGCCGCGGAACATCCCGGCGTCGATGGTGGTGCCGACGTCCTGAAAGGCGGCGTACCGGAGGACCTTCACGCTCCCGGTCTCCCGGTCGACGGTCACCGCGGCCACGTGGACCGCGGCCGTGAAGTCGGTGTAGGCGTAGAACGACCCCTCGACCACCCGGCTCGGGTCGATCGCGCCCGACCGGCCGTAGTGGCGGCCTTCGACGACGAGACCGTCCCGGAGCTCCTCCGCACTGAGAAGCTCCGAGAGTGGGATCGAACGCGCCCCGATGCCGACGGCGAGCTTGCCATCCTGGACCGTCAGCGTGGCGGTACCCTTCGCCTTCGCCCGCTCCGCGAGCCTCGCGAGCATCGCGGTGCCGGCCGCCTCGATCGCGCGGCCGAGCGCCGCGACGGTTCGGCTGCCGAACACGCCCGAATCGTACGGGTCTCTCGCCGTCGAGGTGGTGACGACCCGGAGGCGTTCGGTCGGAAGCCCGAACAGCCGTTCGGCGACCGCGACGAGGCCGCGGACGATACTGCCGCTGCCGATCTCGTGCTCGGCCTGCTCGATGACGAGCTCCGCGGGGGTGAGGCGGAGCCGCACCTCGCCCCCGGCGCCGGTCGAGGTCGACCAGAACCCCACCCCTACGCCGATCCCCGTTCCGGGCGGGAGCGTTCGCCGCCACTCCGCCACGGTCGTTCGGGCTCGCTCCAGCCCGGCGATGGCGCCGAACGGACCGACCTCCTGGCCGAAGGCGGTGCGGTCGCCCGCCTGCCAAACGTGGCGGAGACGGAACTCGACCGGGTCGACCCCGAGCCGCCGCGCGAGGCCGTCGGTGTGGGAATCGATGGCGAAGACGCACTGCGGGGCGAACGGAGCGCGGTGGGGGCCGAACGGCGGCTTGTTGGTCTGAATGGCGTAGCCCTCCACCTCGAACGCCGGGATTCGGTAGGGGCCGAGGAGGAAACCGATCGCGTAACCGGTGGCGAAGTCCCTCCCGGGCAGCGAGCTCCCGGTGTCGAGCAGCAGTCGTACCCGTCGCCCGGTGATCGTCCCGTCCCGGACCGAGGTCTCCAGTCGAATCACGGCAGGGAGCGTGGAACGCCCCTGAAAGAACTCGTCCCGGTAGCCGAACGCCAGCCGGACGGGGCGGCCCGACGCCGCGGCGAGCACGAGGGCGTACGGCTCGAGGAACGCCGCCCCCTTCGAGCCGAATCCACCGCCGACCCACGTCCCCTCCACCTCGAGCGACTCGGCCGGGATCCCGAGGATCTCCGCCGCGTCCTCGCGGGCGCCGAATGGGGTCTGCGTGGTCGTGCGGACGCGCCAGTGTCCGTCGCGGACCTCGGCGAGGCAGGCGTGGGGTTCGAGGGCAACGTGCTCGATGCCGCTCGTTCGGTAGACCTCCCGATGCACGAACTCGGCCGACGCGAACGCGGCGTCGAGGTTCCCATGCCGGGCGTGAACGTGCGCGACGACCCCCGGAGCGTCGGAGGCGAGACCCGTCGGCCAGTCCGGGTAGCGGTCTTCGATGTCGACGAGGGGCGGTGTCGCTTCCACGTCGACCCGGACCAAGCGCGCCGCGGCCCGCGCCTCGGCGAGCGTTTCGGCCGCGACCGCGGCGACGGGCTGATTCCGGTAGAGGATCCGGGTCGACGGGAACACCGGCCGATCCGGGTCGCCCCCGTGGGGGAGCAAGGCGGCGAGGTCGGCCGGGCCGATGGCGGCGACGACGCCCGGGGCGCGCCGCGCGGCGGCGAGGTCGACGGACCGGAGCGCGCCGGCGGCGACGGGAGCTGGGACGAGGACCGCGTGCACCATCCCGGGGGCCTCCAGGTCGATGCCGTACTCCGCGCCCCCGCGGAGCTTGAGAGCGGCGTCGGAGCGCGTCACGGGTTCCCGTTCCCGATCCGCGCGACCGCTCGGACGATCGCGAGGTAGCCCGTGCAGCGGCAGAGGTTCCCCTGGAGCGCCTCGATCACGGCGGAGTCGGGCGCGCTCGCCCCCAACTCCTTCCGGATCCCGGTGAGGCTCACAACGAATCCGGGCGTGCAGTACCCGCATTGCAGCGCGTCCTCCGCCGCGAATGCCGCCAACACCCGCCGGCCTTCGGGGTCTTCGGCGATCCCCTCGACCGTCGTGACGGCGCGGTCCTGGACTTCGTGGGTGAGGGTGAGACAGGAGAGCGTGGTCTCCCCGTCCACGAGCACTGTGCACGCGCCGCAGTCGCCGGTGCGGCAGCCCTCTTTGGTTCCCTTCAGCCCAAGACGCCATCGGAGGGTGTCGAGGAGCCGCTCGGAATCCGGCACGGCGAGCCGCCGAGGCGCGGCACCGTTGACGGTCAGCGCTACCTCGGAGGTCATCGCTCCCCCGGCGGGATCTGCGCGCGCGCGACCGCTCTGCGAACCAGCGTCGCGACGAGACGACGGCGGTACGCCTCGCTCGCCCGCTTATCGGTGACGAATCGGGCGTGAGTGGCCGCGGCGTTCGCAGCGAGCTCGACGTCCTCCGGACGCGGGCGCTCCTCGGTGAGGTGGACCTCGGCCTCGGGGATTCGGGTCGGGACGGGCAGGACGCCGCCGAGCGCGAGCCGCCAGCTCGCCGAAGAGCCCGACCGGGCGACGGCGACCCCGACCTGGCTGACGTCGTTCGCGGGGCGCACGCGCTGCCAGACGTAGGTGGAGAGTCGGGCTTCGGGGATCGACACCGACTCGATCAGCTCGTCCTTGGCGAGGTCGACCTGGCGGGATCCACGGAGGAATCGAGCGACCGGCAGCTCCCGCCGGCCGGCGGTCCCGACCAGGCGTACCGTCGCGTCGACCGCGAGCAGGATCGGGAGGAGGTCCGACGCGGGGGCCGCGCGGCCGAGGTTGCCCCCGAGCGTCGCCCGGTGGCGGAGCGCGAGGCTTCCGACTGCATCGACGCCCTCGGAAAGCCCCGGCAGCCGAGCGCGGACCGTGGCGTCGGAGCCGAGGCGCGCGAGGGGGAGTGTGGCACCGACGTTCAGGCGCGGCCCGTCCCACGCCAGGGTCTTCCAGGGCAGCTTGTCGAGCGATACGAGACGTCGGGCCGTCGAGCGTCCGTCGTCGAGGTCGAGCAGAAGGTCGGTGCCTCCCGCCAGCGGCGCGGTGGGACCCTCGGTGTCGTCCGCGAGGAGCCGCAGAGCCTCCACGATCGTCGATGGCCGGGCCAAGGAGAACGTCACGCGAGGTCGACCCGACGGCCCGTCAAATCGTTTCTCGGACCCGGGGCGCGGGCGCCGTGCCCTTTTTCCTCGCGGGGCGCTCTCCCCCGACGAACCGGATGCCGTTCGAGCTCAATCTCCGCTACGCGACTCCCCTCACTCCGATCGCCGATTTCGACGAGGTGCTCGTCGAGTTCCTGCGGCTCGTCGGCTACCTCCCCCCCTCCGACGACGGAAGGGCGGGCGACGGCCCCGTCGGGGAATCGATCGCGTATCGATTGGTGAAGGACTGCCTGCTCCGCGACCCCGCCCGGGCCTGGTACGCCGAGGAGCTCGCGGTCGTCCTCAAGACGCCGAAGTCGTCGGTCTACCGGCACATCAACAAACTCAAGTCCCTCGACCTTCTGGAGGAGGTCGGGGGAGCTCAGGACGGCAAGGGTCGCAAGGGGTACCGGATCCGCTACGGGAACCTCGCCCGCGCCTGGGACTTCACCGAAGCGAACGCCCAGAACGCCCTCAAGCGGTACCGGGAGACGGTGAATCACGTGCAAACACTTGCAGAGTCGTGGAGTGCCCAACGCCTGGCCGAACCTGCCGCGCCCGTCAAGGCGTCCAAGGCGAAGGGAGGGGGCCGGTGACCGCCGAACCCCCGGCGAGCGCCGCGCCGAAGAAGCCGACGATCGCCCTCACGGTCGGTTCCCGCGTGAAGGTCCGCTCCGCCGGGACCCGCGACGACGCGCTCGTCTCGACGGGCCTGTTCCGCGGCCTCGTGTCGGTCGGCGGGGACAACTCCCTCGCCATCGAGCTCGACGACTCCGTCAAGGAGGAGAAGGGCCGCATCCGTCTCGTGCCGCTCAACGCGGTGCTCGCAATCGACGTCCTCGAGGCCGCGAAGGCCGAAGAGGAGAAGCGCGCCTCCGACCCGGGCGCCGCCGCCTACTTCCGGTAGGCGCCGGACCCCGGCTCTGCCGGGCCACCACCGGTTACGCGATCGCCCCGTCCTCGACGACGACCTTTCCGTCGACCTCGAGGGTCCCGCCCCGAAGCGATTGGTACGCCGTGAAGCGCGGAGCCCGCGTACGGCCCCCGGCCCACCAGTTGCGGCCGATCGCGAAGGTGATCACGCCCCGCTCCTGGTCGAACAGCAGCGGGATCGAGGAGATCTGAGGGTTCAGACCGACCGAGATGATTCCCGGCCGACCCTTGGCGGGTCCCAGGCGGGAGTAGGCGCGCTTGAACTCTTCGCCGCCGCTCTCGAAGGTGTACTCGGCGAGGCGGCCGCCGCGGAACGTCCAGTCCCCGCCGCGGATGGCGCGGTCGCTCATCGCGAGGAACATGACGCCGGTAATGTTCCCGAGGAACCTCCCCTCCGCCCGGGTCTCGTCGACGGAGACGACCGTGACGCCGCTCGGCACGACGGAGACCACATTGCCGGCGCGGACGTCGGCGTCGTCGATCACGCCGTCGTCGACGCGGGGCTTTCGGCCGGCAAGGCGGAGCGTGAGGTCGGTGCCGTTCGGGTGGGTCACGCGCGCCTCGCGCCCGCGGCGGAGGATTTCGCCGATGCGGGCACCGTCCTTCTGGAGCGTCCGGGGGTCGACGGTCGCGGCGTCGATCAGCTCCGCCCGCCACTTCTCGAGATCGACCCCGTAGCGCCGCGCGGCGTACTCGCTCGTGCGCCCTAGGTCGAACCGGGCCGACCGGACCCCGAACTTCTCCACCAGTCGGAACCACTCGTGGTCGTTCGCCCCGATGCGGCTCGCTACCGACGCCGGCAGCGCTTCCTCGCGCTCGGTGTCCATCGGACCGTAGAAGTAGATGTGGGCGTCCGCCGCCTTCAGCGCCGCCCAGTCATGGGTCCCGAGGTGGCCGACGTGGGCCGCGGGCGCCTCCTTGACACTCTTCCAGAACGTCTCCTCGTCCTCCAGCAACAGCATGGGTCGAGCCCCGAGGATTCGGGCCTCGAGCACCACGCTCTCCGCCCACGGGAGCGTCGAGTTCCACGTTTCGATGAGGAGGTTCTCCCCCCGCTTCATCCGGAGCGTGTTGTGCAGCACGTTGCGCGCGAGCTCCCGCATCTTCGACTCGGGATAGGCCGGCAGCATCGGGAGGGTCATCGCCGGCTCCGGTATTTATCCCACGACGGTGTTAGTACTCTAACGGCAGCGCCGGGCGGCTGCGGTGGACGCGAGAGCGATGCGAGTGCACAAGGTCGTCAACCGGGTGTACGAAGGGACGGTCTACTACCGGTGGATCCTCTCCGTGCCCCCGAAAAAGGTCCGCGAGCTCGGGTGGGTCGACGGGCAGGAGCTGGAGGTCACAGTCCGCGGCTCGTCCCTCACGATCACGCCGTCGCTGCGCGTCCGTGCCGCTCGACCGACGTGGCTGTCCGGATCGCTCGAAGAGGGCATCCAACGGAAGAGCGGTCGCCGCCGCTAGGCCGCGGGCCGGGCGTTGTACGGGACTCGAAGGGCTCGGCTCCCTACCGGACCGCGGGTGATTCGGTCCGGCCAACGCCACCGATTTCATCTTCAGCTCAGGTCGGAATCGGCACGGGGCACGCACCCGGGGCGGGCCCGCGGCCGTGGAAGAATCGCGTCCAGCCGGCCCAGCGGTGGCGGGCCAGCACGATCGGATGGGAACCGGATCGCGCCAAGTCCTCCGCCTCCCACTCGAAGTGACCGCCCTCGAGCTCGTCGCGGAGAACGGAGAGGGCGATCGCGTCATGCCGGGAAGCCGGCAGCCTCTGGACGAGCAGGGCGAGTTCGGGACTCAGGGTGGTGAAGGAGTCGGCGCACATGGTAGGACCAAGAGGGGACATCCTACTTAACCGATGGCTAATTTAGCATTCTAAACATTGCTTCGTGTCTATTTTTAGAATACTAATTCCAGACCGTGAACGTCGATTCCTCCGGCCGGAGACCTCGGATCGGTCCGGCACGGATTTGGAAGCACGCTCTCGATGGATCCGGACGCCCCCACGCGATGGATCCGGGACGGGCTTGCTGGGAGTTTCGCACCCGCGCGACGATACTCGTCGCGCGGGTCCTTCGAACCCAGGTCGTCGGCTTCGAAGGCCGACAGGATAGTCCAGACTACCCCACAAGCCCGCCGATCGACCGGAGGGCCGTCGCTCTATAAGTCGCTCGGGGCGGCCGTCGTCTCCGCGGGCTCGGCCGCGGAGGGGGAGGTGAAGCGGTCGAGGGTCGACTGCTCGGGTGTGCCGGGAAACAGCGTCGCGAGCGACGACTCGAGGAGCTGGATGCGCTGGCGCACGTACGGCGTGACGCCCGGCGTGGCGGCAAGTCGCTGGGAAAGACCTAGGTACTTCCGCACCGCCCCTTCGAACACGGTCGGCGTGAGGGCACCCCCGCACGGCGCCCCGCGCGCGCCGGGGGCGGAGCAGCGCCCGTTCAGCGGGGGTCGTCGGTAGGAGGCGTTGCAGACCTTGCAGCGGAATTTCTGCGTCGCGTAGCTCTTCAGATTCCCCATCAGGTCGGGGAGGAAGTGCGAGTTGAGGACCAGCGTCACCGCGTCGGCCACGTCGACGGCGCGGATCTGCGACGTCAGGATCAGCGACTGCTCGACGATCCGCTCCATCGATTCGGATTGTCGGTAGGCGGAGCGGACCGGTCCCCCGGCGATGTCCGAGGTGTCGTGCGTGAACGCGGAGCCCGCGAGCGGCTCGGGCCGCCCGAGCCGCCGACCGAGCGTTTCGACGAGCGCCTCGACCTCCTTGGCGCTCCGGCCGAGCGCGGCGGCCCGGTACAACGCGAGCGGGTAGGCGTCGACGACGTCGAGGTTGTGCGCCTCCTTGTCGACCTCGGTCGCGTCGAGGCGGGTCGTGAGCACGAGCGGCTTGTCCATTAGCGCGCCGCGATTTTCGGGAAGGTACGCGCGGGAGAAGTTCAGCAGTCCATCGAGGAGCAGCGTCACCGAGTCCTCGTCGCCGTCGCAGTTGCGGCGCTTTGCGGCGTGGAACACCGGGTGGGCGAAGCACGCCTCCGCCGCCGTGTAGCCGATGATCCGGCCCGCGACGCCGCCCGAGGTATGCGGCGCGAGCGCGATGACGATGTGGCCGATGAGGTCGTTCTCGCCGGTCGCCCGGTAGTACGGCTCGAGGTTGTAGAGCGCCACGAGCTCGTCATCGACGAACTTCGCGAGCTGGGCGAGGTAGGCGCCGCAGCTTCGGGAGACGATCAGGTCCTGGGGACGGAGCTCGACGAGCTGCTCCACCGAGTCGAGCGGGGCGCCGGACCAGTCGGTCTCGTACCCCAGCGCCCGGGCCCGCTCCAGGGAGAGGCCGATCTCCCTCGGCCGGAAGTGCGTCAGGGGCAGGTCGGTGAGGTCGAAGCGTGCCGTTCCGTCCTGGTAGACCGAGATGCCGTGGCGCGCCCGCAGGAGCCCCTTCTCCAGCATCTCGGGGACCTTGCCCCGCGAGGTCAGACCCTTGACGCCCTTCACCTCGGGAGGGCGGCGAAGGCCGAGCCGGCTCACCGCGTCGGCCCAGATGGGGGCGATGGGGAGCGGGGTCTGGGCGACCTTTCCGGTGGGCTCGGTGTGTTGCCCGCAGGAGCAGCGGAGCCAGACGGTCGAGCGTCCGCAGGCGGGGCAGGCGCGCACGCCGAGCGGGATCAATACCGGCTCGTTGATCGTGCGTCGCGCCGCCTCGGGGACCGATCGATGGGGCCCTCCCGCGGCCCCGACGGGGAACAAGACGTGGACATTCGGACTCATCGAGCGCTGCCGCGCCTTCTCCGGTCGCCCCACCCGAGCGCCGACGCGGGTCGGAGCTCGCGCCATCACGAGGCAGCCGGTGAGCCGGGAGACGAGCGCGAGCACGTCCCCCTCCGGTCGGTCGATGGGTTGACGGCGGACGAGCCGGGTCCCCAGGACCGCGAGCCCGACTCCACCGATGAGCGCCTCCGAAGCGATCGAATCGACGCGGAGCCGACCGTCGCCGGCCGGCGCGTGGAGCGCCCCCAGCCGCACGAGCCGCTCGCGGTAGTCCGCGGCCCAGGGGAGGTCGAGGCGGCCGTCGACGAGCGTCCCTTCGCTCTCGATCCATCCCGAGAGCTCCGTGACCTCCCCCGGGGCGAGGTCGTGCCAGAACAGGAGGAAGCGAGGGTGGAGCGGAACTCCATACCGGACCGCGGCGGCGAGCGCCTCGGCGTAGCTCGGCTGGAACGCGGTGGCGTCGAGCGTCGCACCGGCGTCGGCGAGCTCCTCGAGGTGCCAGGGGAGGCTGTAGGCACCGGGGGCCAGCGCGCGGTTGTTCTCCAAGAACTCGCCGAATGGGACGAGCATCTCCCCGAGGTCGACGATGCGTCGCACCTGCGGCAGCAACTCGCGCGCGCGGGCCACCTCGTGGATCGCCGTGAGCGTTCCGTCGACGAGTTCGACGGTCGGGCCCTCAATCGTGTCGCAGAGCGCCATCGCGGATGCCTTTCCGGGGAACTCGACCTTCAGCTGGGTGCCGACGGCAACGAACTCCCGGAGGATCACCATCGTGGCCGGATTCACGGCGCACGCCGCGAGCCCCGTGGTGCGGGCGCGGCCGTAGACGAGCCGGAATCCGCCGGGGCGCCCGGGGTAGGCGAGCACGGGCCGGCCCCCGAGCGCCTCGCGGAGGTACTTCGGAGGACCGTCGGAGGCGTCGCTCGTACCGTGATGGCCGAGCTCGGCGAGGAACTCCCAACCGGGGACGCCGAGCTTGTCGACGATCTTTCGGAGCTTCGCCGACTTCTGGCAGAGACCTTCGGCGATGACGAGGCAGGCTCCCCCCCGGACGCCGTTGGTCGGGATCCGGGGGACGTTCCGGAAGGCGCTCACCTCGGCGTCGCCTTCCGTGGACTCGCCCGAGATGCAGACGGGGACGTGGCGGACGACCGCCTCGACCTCGGCAGCGCTGGGAACGTACTGGAGGTGCTGGAGGTGCTTGTAGAGCGGGATCTCCTCCTGGTATCGGCCGACCTCGAGGTCGGTCGGCTCGTAGGCGGCCAGCCCGAGGTCGCGCCGGATCACGTCGGCGAGGAGGACCGAGAGTGCCTGCGCGGTTCCGCCCGCGGCGCGGATCGGGCCGGCGTAGTACAGTTCGACGTACGGGCCGGAGCGCCCCGGGCGGAGATGGACCTCGGCGAGGCCCTCCAAGGGCGCGACAAGGATCCCCTCGGTCAGGACGGCGAGGCCGACGCGGAGTGCCGTGTCGAGGCGCGACTCGATGTCCGCACCGCGGTTCGGGTCCCGGGCGAGGCGCCGGGCGATCTCGACCGCGACCTCCTCGCGAGGCATCCGCTGGCACAGCTCCCGAATCTCCACCGCGATCCCGTCGAGGCGAAGGTGGCCGAGCAGCTTCTCGACCCGCATCGCCATGTCGTGGGCGCGAGGAATCTCTGGGGTGAGCTCCGGGTCGAGGCCCTGGCGACGGGCGGCCCCGGCCGCCGTGTACGCGCGGTCGACTTCGTCGTGAATCCGTTGCGCGTACTGATCCACGGCCGTGGGACGGGCTCGCGCCGTTTAATGGCTCGGTCGGCCGGGGACGAAAACGGCTCTTCGTTCGACCCGCCGCGTCGAACGGCTCGCCCTCGAACCTACTCGATCTGGGCGGCCACGGTGGGGGACATCTCGGCGGCGGCGGCCCCCGGTCTCGGCGCGGACCCGGTCGACCGGGTGCCGTCCGCCAGGAACCGGAAGTTCCGCAGCGCGAATGTGAACACGAACCCGAGGATCGCGAGCACGGCCGTGATCACGAACACGACCTCGAATCCCCCGAGCGCGTAGCCCCGGAACGCCACGGGTCCCCCCGGGGTAGCGATGAAGTACGTCGCCTCGAAACTCCCCAGAATCGTCGTGACGAGCACCGGGGCAATCGAGCTGCCGAGGTTCCGGAACGTCTGGTTCATCCCGGTCTGGATCCCGAGCTCCCGCCGGTCGGCGGTGAGCACGATCGCGTTGGTCATCGAGATCAAGACCGCCACGTTGCCGACCAGGAGGAGGATCGGCAGGATCGCGAGGTCGATCAACGCCCGGTTGACGAAGATCAGCGCGATGGCGCCGACCGCCGAGAGTCCGAAGCCGAGGGCCATGACCGGCTTCGGGCCCTGGCGGCCGACGGCGCGGCCGAGGAACGGCCCAAAGATCAGCATGCAGACCGTCGATGGAAGGGCGACGAGGCCCATCTCGAACTCCGTCTGGTTGAACCCCGGACCGAACGGGAGCTCGATCAGCACCGTTTCCGTCGTGAAGACGAGGAACATCAGCAGCCCGGCGATGACGCCGTTGACGTTCGAGACCCAGATGTTCCGGGGTCGCATCGCGGCGAAGTTGACGACGGGGCTCTTCGCGCGGGGCTCCCAGTAGGCGAAGAAGGCGAAGGCGAGCAGGGAGAGGACGAAGAACTCCGGAACCCCCCAGGTCAACGCCCCCCAGCTGGCCGCGGACCAGTCGGTCCACCCCCAGCTCGTCCCCTGGCTGATGCCCAGCATGAGCGCGCCCAGGCCGAGACCGAGCGAGGCGACCCCGGGAATGTCGAGGGTCGGATTCGCGGTCTTCGACGACTCGCGGAGAAAGACGATCGAGAGGATGACGAGGGTGACTGCGATCGGGATGACCGTGTGGTAGGTGGCCTGCCAGCCGAACGTCTGGGCGAGGTATCCACCACCGACGAGGCCCGCCGAGGCCCCGGCGGCGAACATCGCCGCGACGATCCCCTGCGCCTGGCCGACGCGCGCCTGGGGGAACACCTCCGGGATCATCGAGAACGCGAGCGGGAACATCGCCATTCCGACGCCTTGGATCGCCCGGACCGCGATCAGAATGAAGATCTGATTCGGCCGGGAGACGCCGAACGCCGCGCCAATGTCCGGGGTGAATCCCGCTACCGTCACCGCGGCGGCGTAAACGCCCATGACGAGCACGAGCATCCGTTTCTTCCCGTACAGGTCGCCGAGCTTCCCGAAGATCGGGGTGACGACGACGCCGACGAGCAGGTAGGCCGAGAGGATCCAGGCGATGGTCGAGAAGTTCCCGCTGGTTTGGTCGAAGAAGACGTAGAACTGCTTGAACGCCGGCAGGACCATCGTCTCGACGTAGGTCACCATCAGCGCCATCACGGCCAAGATCGCGAGGAGCGTCCGGCCGTAGGCGGGGTCGTACGGGCGGCCGTCCATGAGCCGTTCCGGGGCGCTCATGCCGCACCTCCGGCGACGGCCACGGGGCGCGCCGGGGTCTCGAGCGCGTTCAAGACGCGGACCGCGGATTCGATGTCGCGGAGTGGCAGCGGCCGCGTCGCCTCGGAAAGGCGCGAGCCGATGTGCTTCCACACGGTGACGACGGTTTCCCGGCCGCGCGGGGTCAGGGAGAGGACGACGACGCGGCGGTCCGTTCGGGACGGGCTGCGCGCGACGAGCTTCTCTTGCACGAGCTCCTCGACGATCACGCTCACCGTGGGGGGCGTGACGCACCGAAGGCTCGCGAGGTGGGCGGCGTTGACGGGCTCGTGGTCGCCGATGTCCGAGAGGGTCCAGAACTGTCCCATCGTCATGCTCCGGTCGGTCAGGACCTCCGACACCCAGCGCTTGAAGGAAAACGTCGCGACCCGCATCGCGTCGAGCAGCAACTGGTCACGCGATGGCGACGGCTCCGGCTTCCTCGCGGTCGGCATGGTCGTTGGGGACCCAAATCATGTGGGACATAAATAGTTAGCGAACCGAATCAGTCGGGCCGCGACGCACGCCCCTCCTCGGCTTGCCGATGCCTACTCACCGAGGTGCGTTGCCCTGCGGCGGTAGCCGTCGGAGGGGTTATTGGTGGGACCCGTTCCAATTCGGTCGGCTCCGAGGGCGCGGGGGGTGGTCGGGACCGCATGACACCAAGCCCCCGCCACGTTCGCTCGAACCGCCGATCCTGGGATCGCGAGGCGAGGGAGTACGAGCAGCGTCATCGCCGGGCGCTTGCGGGCAAGAAAGAGCTCGCCTGGGGCTTGTGGCGGCTTCCCGAATCTTCCGTCGGTCTCCTCGGCGCGGTCCGGGGTCGCCGGATCCTGGAACTCGGTTGCGGCGCCGCTCGTTGGTCGGTCGGTCTCGCCCGGAAGGGAGGTCGCCCGGTCGGGCTCGATGTCTCCCGCGCGCGCCTCGACCAAGCGCGCCGCGTCCTCCGAGGGGCCCGCGCAAGCTTTCCCCTCGTCCAGGCCGACGCGGAAATCCTCCCATTCCGCGACCGGTCGTTCGACCTCGTCTTCTGCGATTGGGGGGCGATGACGTTCTGCGACCCCGAACGGACCGTCCCCGAGTGCGCCCGCGTGCTCGAGGAGGGCGGGCTTCTCGTCTTCACGACAGCGAGCCCGTTCCGCTACGTCGCGTTCGACGTTCCGAAGGACCGGCAGGACCGCCGCCTCCACCGCGCGTACTTCGGGATGCGGCGGCTCGAGTTCGCCCACAGCGTCGAGTTCCAGCGCCCGTACGGAGATTGGGTCGAGTTGTTCCGGACCCACGGTTTCCAGGTCGAACGCCTCATCGAGACGAGACCGAAGCCCGGACAGACGACGAGTTACCTCGACCCTGGGGACAACCGCTGGGCCGCCCGTTGGCCCGCGGAGGTCATCTGGCGAGTCCGCCGGGCGGCCTCGGTCCCGACGGCAGCTCTCCATCGGCGAACCGCGCGAACCCGTCCCCGCTCCGGCGCATGACGCCGTCCAAAAGCCGCGGCAATCGGACTCGTGCCCGCCTCAGAAAGGATCGCCCGAGCGATCGAGATGTTTCCACCACGCCGGAGGAGCGGGAAACTCCGCCGTCGGAAATCTCGCTAGCGATCGCCTCCACGCCCGACGAGATCGCCATCGTACGGGAGTTGTTCGAGGAATACGCCCGCGGCCTACCGGTCGACCTCGCCTACCAGCGGTTCCGGGAGGAGGTGGAGCAGCTTCCGGGGGCGTACACCGCCCCGAGAGGGACGCTGATTCTGGCCCGCGCCGGTAGCGAACCCGCCGGCTGCGTGGGCCTCCGTGCCGGACCCGGTGCGAGCGGGGAGTTGAAACGTCTCTACGTCCGGCCCGCGTTCCGTCGGAGAGGGATCGGTCGCGTGCTGGTGGATACGATGATCGAGGCGGCGCGCGGCCGGGGCTACACGTCGCTCTGCCTCGACACTCTCCCGTCGATGGAGGACGCCTACCGACTCTACCTCGTCCTCGGATTCGAGCCGACCGAACCCTACTACGAAACACCCGTCCCCGGCACCCGATTCCTCGCATACCCGCTCTAGGGCGGCGCGCGATTCGGAGGGCGAGGCCCAAGAGCGAGTTCGAGCCGTGAGGCTATTCTCAGTGTGCGGAATATGGGCTGGGGCAGTCGAGGGTACCCCCACGACCGTGGACGGATCGAACCGGCCGCCGAGCGGGCCTCGCCCCGCACCGGAGTCGAAGGAGCTCGACCCGACCCAACTCCTCGCCTTCTTCGTCGAGGCGGTGGGTCTCTACGCCTCGTACCTCGAATCGTCCGGACGAATCGAGGCGACCTATGGCTACCGGCTTGACCGCCTCGACCAGACAATCGGGGCCGGTTTCTTCGGTGAACTTGCCCCCGACGGGGATCGTGGCACGATCGCCCGGCTCTTGCAGTTCCTCGAGCGATTCGACCGGATCTCGGGGGCCTACCCCGGCGACCGCGACTTGCTCAATCCGGCGCAGAAGATTGAGCTCGCGCGCCAGCTCCGGGAGCTCGCCGCAGAGGGACGTCGCTAGCCACCGACGATCCAAGCTGGGGGGTTCGTTGCCCTGGATTCCCGTTCGACACGGAACCCTCCGGCGGATCGATCGCTGACCTCACCACGCGGAAGCTGCGGCGGTCGGGCAGCAGCCAGTGGGACAACCGGACGGGTCGCAGCCGCACGTCGGGCAGGTCGGTCCCGAAGCCCGCGGCCGGCACACCAGCGGGCACCCCGCCCCGTGACATTCGCAACCATCCGCCTCGGACATGGGGAGTTGGGGGAAACGTTCGGCGGGTAAAACGCTCGTCCGCCTGGAGCCGCGACAAATGGAGGCGGGTTGGGTCCCCCGAATCTCAGCGATTGTACTCCGGCTCGACCGGGCGCGTCCACGCGTCCAAGGACTTCTCCAGCCCCGTCGCCGGTTCCGGTCTGCGAGGGTTCGGTCTTAGGCCGACCCGAGCTTCTGAGCAAGAATGCGGCCCGTCCGTCGGTCCTTCACGAAGTAAATCATCGAAGCCCCGAGCGAGACGGCCGAAATTCCAGTTAGCCCCACGATGATCAGGAACTGAACTCCGAACCACGGCTCCCAGATGAGGAACTGAGTGAGCGCGTTCAACCCGACCGCCAGCAGGAGGGTTTGGGCGTACCGCTGGTGGAGCCACTCCGAGAACGTCTCGGTCATCGGCGTTCTGAGGAGGGGACGGCCGCCTATTCAGGATTTAGGCGGCGGCTATCCCGCGAACTGTACCGACGCCGACTCGTTAAAGACTGTCCTGCGAAAACGAAACACTACCGGTCTAAGCGGTTCTGTCACGTTTCGGGACCTGATGGACAGGGGTTTTCGGCTGTAACACGACGGGACCTATGAGTGGGGAACGGATCGCCAACGGATACGGAACCGCTTTGGCCCCCCGATGGGTGCCACCATGGAGGTGAGATCGATGTCAGTCGAAGTCGAAGTTGAACTGCCCGGCTTTGGACCCTTCCCGGGACCGAAGGTCCGGGTACGACTGCCCCTGCCCGACCCCCTCGGCCTGTTCCCGTAGCTTCGCCCAAGTGGGCCGTTAAGCCGGCCCGCCCTCCCCGGTCACGTCCCGTGTTTCGCAAACGTTCAAGCCCCGATGGCCTACTTCCCCTCAACCCGAAAGGGGGAGCCGAGAGAGATGCCGACTGGAGTAATCGGGAACGCGCCGCACGTACGAGTCTACTTCTTCAAGAAGCCAAAGCCCGGAAAGGAGGAAGGCATCATCAAGTTTTGTATCCCAAGCGGCAACCGATACATCGTAGACACGTCTGACGACGCGGAGGAACACTTCGACTCGATTGATGACATCCCTGCCCGACTCCGAACTCTGCTCGGACGGAAGGCTCCCAACTGGCCAATTCACGGCCCGTGAGAACTATACCGAGCGTCGCCGGTTCTGTTTCTTTCCGGGGCCTCCAAGACACTGGCGCGAGGGCGTTACAGATCGGGGCCCCTCTGGGTGAGAGAGCCGGCCGTGAAGAATATATCGCACCTCGCGTTCCCGCTCTCTACGGAGGTAAGTCGGTAGGATGCCGCACCAAGACGGAGACCCAGACAAGACGAAAGAGGAATACGACCAAGACAACACCAACGACCAGAACAACCCCAACAACGACGAGTACGACAAGTAAACGCTACCGCAAGGTCATCTAAATCGCAGGCCTGGACTCCCGGCTCAAGTCGGGGTCCGGGCCACTAAAACCGCCACCGCCGAGAGGGCACTTCAAAGTCGGGCTCCCCATTATCACGCGACGTGGAACGAAAACGCTGCCGACACCTCCTACCTGCTCGCAGCCGAGGAATGACCAAATCTCGTCTGTCCCCGTGATCAACGAAAGCCAGGCTCCGTGGGAACATCTACCCACAGCCGGAACGGCGGTAATCGATTTGTGGGTGTCGTCAAGATCTCCACCTCGATCAGGTGACGGCCCGAAGTGAGCGCGTTCCCGTTCGCTCCGACTTCGAGCGGGTCCACCCCTCGGAACTGTTCCGGGATGGTTACTTCCAGCCAGAACCCCTGATAGGCCGAGTCGACGAACTTGACCCCACTAAGCTGTTGGGCTAATGTCGCGGTCTGGAACTGAATCTTTGAGTCTACGGATCGAACTACGACGCGGTGTATCGCCACGTCAAAGCCAGACCTATTTTGGATTCTCAGCGGCAGGCTCAGTGGGCCAACACCGCGTGCCCGGGTCGACGCTGTTCCGTCGACGAAATCGACCGCGAAGAGGACCTTTCCCTTCCGTCGATTCCACCACTCGATCAGCTTCGGCAACGAAGCAATGAGCAAGGCGACAAGCGAGACCGCGAACGAAAGCCCCGCGAAGAGGTCCGCCCAGTCAACCCCGGAGAGGCCCATCTAGCCGAGGAGCAGGTCCGGGTAGTTAGTCGCTCGCCGTGGGGGTCGCGAAAGGTCAGGACGGTTCGGCTTCTCTCCGGAATGGAACGAGAGCCGGTTCACGACTGTCAGAAACCGGGGCTTCCCCGAGGCTGTGCGTCTCACGCCTCCAATGCGGCAAAATTTCCTCACGGCCCACGCCTAACTGGCTAGTGCCGCATCCACAGATGTCGTCGGACTTTGTGGACGGGCGCTGAGTGCTTGGCGATGAGCTCCCGCATCGCCCCCTGAATCGCGACCCCGAGGGGCCGCCCCTCGCGGAAGTCCGTTCCGGCCAGCGCGATCTCTCAGATCGAGCGGAAGTGGGTCTCAATCGGATTCAGGTGCGAGGTGTTCGTCGGAATCGGCACGAGAGAGATCCTCAATCGCCGAGCCTCTCGGAGCGCCGCCGGGGTCGTGTGGGTGGAGAGATTGTCCTGGATCAGGTAGATCCGCTCGTCCGACGGGTACCACCGTCGAACATAGCGAAGGAACTTCACCCAGTTCGACCCGCTCTTCCTCGGGGAGAGATACCCCCGCAGAGTTCGATGGAAGTAGTCGTACATCCCCATCAGGTGACGGACTCCCAGGGTCCGCCTATAGGTCGCACGGACTCGGTCGGGATGCCCCGACCGAGCCCACGTGCGAACGCCATACGGCTTCAGAGAGATCGGACCCATCTCGTCGACCGCCACCACGATCGGAGGGTTGTGCTCTCGATTCATCAGCGCCCTCAGCCGCTTCACTTTCTCTCGGAACTTCGGGTCCGTGCTCTCCTTCCACGTCTTGACGGCCTGGAACGACACCGCCTCCTCGTGGAGGATCTCGCGGAGTCGTTCCTTCGAGATCGACTCCACGATCCCCTCCATCACGACCGTGCTCCGGAGACGTTCGAGGGTCCAGTGCCCGACGGTGTATCCGTGATCCTTGGGTCGAGAGAGGGCCACGTCGACGAGCGTCTGTCGAATGGGAGGGGTGAACGTCGGCGGGCGGCCGCCCGCCCGATTCGGGTAGAGAGCGTCCCTCCCCATGCGGTTGAAGTTCTGGATCACTCGACGGACCCACTCCTCGCTCCAGAACACCATGGCGGCGATCTTGGGCGGAGAGAACCCCTGGTTGGAGTGCAACACCACCTGAGCTCGCCGCATCACGGTCGGGTCGCGGGTGCGGTACATCAGGCGGTTGATCGCCTCTCCTTCCTCGGCCGGGAGGTCACGGACGCGCAGCATCGCGGGAGGGGTGGACCCCTCTCCCGGGAAAGTACTTGCGCTCGACCTTCAGGAAACCCTAGACTCGGTTTCCGGTCCCGGCACTAGCGCGTTCCTTCTATGATTAGGGACTCTCAAGACGCCGTCGCCGAACAAGAATCACGAGGGCGACTACCGCCAGGACAAGACCGACCAAACTAACGCCGATCCACAATATCGGAAGACCCGGGGCGCTCCCGGTGGTGACTGGTGTGACCGTCAGATTCGCGGAAACGTTTGCATGGTGTAGGTCCGCGTCGGTCACGGTGCCACGAAGCTCGAAGACCCCGGTCGCCGTCGGCACGCAGGCAAAGGAGAGCCCGACACCGACGCAGCCCGGGGGGACTACCGACCAATTCGCCTCAAACGGGCCAACGCCGCCCGAGGTGCTTAGGTTGACCGTCGTGAGATTGCCAACGGTGACGATGGTTGGAGTAACCGCGACCGTGGCAGAAAGGGTGGGTCGGACATGGAGCGCGGCCGAGACAGGACCAGCGGAAACTCCGAGAGCATCCGAGATCCGCACTGAGACCGTGTAGTCCCCCGTCTGTGTGGGAGAGCATTGAAGCGTCGGCGTCGAAATTGGCGCGCAACCTAGGGGAAGTCCGCTGTAGCTGTAGGTTAGCGGGGCCACGCCCCCGGAGGTGTTGATGTGAAGGGTCAATGCATCGTGGAGTTCAATCGGGGTCCGGGGGGCGTCGAACCCGGTGATTTGTGGTGGGCCGACCACCTGCAGCGTGCGAGTCGTTGAATCCGTCACCCCCCGAGAGTCGGACGCCGTAAGGTTGACGACGTACGAGGCCGGGAGATCCGGGCGGCAGACGAAGTTCGAGAGATTCTGACTAGGGCAAGTCGATGGCATGCCTGAAAACGCGATCGTATAGGGTGGAATCCCGCCCGAGAGGTTGGTGGCAAACCGAACGTTTCCGCCCGCATCGACAATCCCGGGCGCGATTGTGAAATTGTCCACGTGGACAGGCGGCCTAATCACGACCGATGTAGCCGCGTTGCCGGTCCGATTCCTCGCATCCGTGACCAATACGCTCGATCGAAAAGTGCCCGGGGTCGACGTCTTGCAGGAAATCACCGAAGCATTTGCTGGGCCGCACCCGGGGGGCAGCGTTGGATACCTGAATGACAGAGTGCCGTTTCCTCCAGCGGTCGCCGTGACGAGCGAGTAGGTCTGATTTGCTTCGATAATCGGCGGAACACTCTGAAGGGTCGCGAATGGCGGTGGATCCCCCAACAACCAGGTCTCGTTGGCTGCTGTCGACCCCAGGCCAACGAGTAGCACGTATCCGTTTGCGGCGTCGTAAACTGTGTAGCCGGAGGCCACCGGCCAAGGCGCCGGCGAGAGCGGAACGGTGACGTTCGTCCAATTGCCTCCTACGAAGTACCATGTGTCGTTAGCCGGATTGACCAAGAATGGCCCGGCCTGCCCGCCGAACAGAACGACCCGACCCAGTTGATTGTCGTAGGTTAGGCCGGCGCCTTCTCGGGGTGAAGGGCTGGCACCCGGAACTGGGAGCAGGAACCACTTTCCCCCGTGGAAAGTCCAAGTGCCGTTCTCAGGCACGAGAAACCCTTGAGCCGAGATGTTCCATCCGCCGAATTGCAGGACGTACCCATCCGCCGCGTCGTAGGTCATCGATCCGCCAACGGTACCGTTGGGAGGAGTACCCGCCGAAGAGGTGACGTTCGACCAACTTCCATTTGCGAAGGTCCAAGTCTGAATCAGGCCACCACCTCCGACATTTTGGAACGGGCGCTCGAGCAGGACTACCCGGCGATCCGTCTGGTCGTAAACCAGCTGCGCGAAGGCGGATTCGGTTGGTGGAGGGGGTGCCCCAACGCTGTTGGTTAGGTTCGTCCAGGCGCCACTTGCGAGAGACCACGTCTCACTGCTGTCATTGTGACTCGGGAGATGAAATCCTCCGAATTCAAGATTGAACCCCGCTGCGCCGTCATAGGCGAGGAGGCCCCCAGAAGTTGGCGGTGGAGTCACCAACCTGGAAATATTCGACCAAGAGCCGTTTCGGAACGCCCAGGAGTCATTGAGATTCGCGTAGTCCGAGGCTCGGTTCCCGCCTAGGAGTAGAACCTCATTGACGGTCTGATCGTACGTGAACTCGGCGTTGACTCGAGCGGAAGGGGTCGGCGCTAGGAAGGACGTGACATTGACCCACCTTGGGGAAGGCGTGGAGGCACGAACAACCAGTGAGTTCTCGGCAGGACCGGCTATCCGGACCGTCGATACCGAAGGATGTACCGGCAGTGCAGGCACGTGAGCAAGCGGACTCTCGGGGGCGGCGCCACTCGACTCAGTCGCCCGGCTTGGGTGGGGGAGTATCGGTAGGGCCGCGATTCCGAGTCGACTCTCCCCCAGCCCGACGGCAGCTGGGACAACGAGGAATGCCACTAAGGCGAGGCAAAGCACCCAGCCCCAGTCGCGGCTGCCGGGCTTTGGGGGACTCGTCGGCAGTCCGAGCCGCCCGTCCATGCGCCCAGGGACCGCAGGGTCAAGTGAGTGCGATGCTTGTGAGTGTGGCGACGCCGGTCGACATCGCGTTCCCATCGCAGCTCGTCGTGTTGAGGGCGTAATCAATGCACGCGCTAGCCGTGAAGTCGCTTGTGCTCGACTCAATCGCTGTCGTGTTTGTATAGACGAAGCTCCAAATCTCATAGCTCGCGAGCGCTGGGATCGTGATGCCGGTAAACGCCGGTGCGGAACTTCCGGAGAAGGTGTAGAACGACCAGGTGCCACAGACGGTAATGGAATGGGTCCATATTTGGGAGACGAGGTTGTTGGTGAAAAGCCACTTTGCGGAGCCCACGTTCCAGAGATTGACTTCGACCTTCTCAGTAATTACCGCTTGTCCGGATCCACCGCCGCCGAAGCAGTTGATGCCAATGACGCCCTGTCCATTCCACGACCATGTTGGCGTGACGGTGTGAGTACCCGCGGTGATGACCGTCGCACCCGTACTGAACCCCTGCAGGGCGCCGAACTCCGCCGTGGCCGTTCCAGCCTGTCCGACAGTGGAGTTGTGCCAGAACACCGTCTTTCCCGTTCCAGTCAGTGGCCCGAATAGCCCATGGTAACTCACCGCACTCGTTCCCGTCGTGAAGGGGTAAAGGGTGTGGTTCGCATTGGAGTAGGGGGCCGTGAAAGTAGTCGCCGCGGCGAGCGGCAGGATGAGGACTACACCGAGCGCCAAGGCAGATAGTGCTCCGAGTAACGCTGTGCGACGCTGCTTCATTGGGCCCCTTGCTAAGCATTGTCACGGAGCGCTCGATAAGGCTGATGACGTGGAATCGATGATTTTCGGGACGATTTTCCTCCGCAATTCGGGCCAAAATGCGCATTCAAAGAAGTTTCCTTGGGAAGGTCGAGAATCCGATTTCGAGCTGACAGCTCGAAAAGCCCCCGCCTTCGCGTCTAGCTGCGGGCTGACCGTAGAGGCTGATCTGTCGTTTTATCCGATTTTCAGGCAACCGCTGTCGGTTTACTCGTGCCCTTGGCGTGAATCTCCGACACCTTCCGGTCTAAGCTAACGTTTAAGTATCGAACATCCGACTTGACCGTCAGAGCGTATGACGCTCGTCTGACAAACAGCGCAGAGGAACCGAACCATGAAATCCATCATTCAAGAAGCGATCGCCAAGCACCAGGAGAACCAGGCGCTGGTCGACGAGAAGAAGCCCGCCAACCCATCCTACACAAGCGCCGACGACGCCGAACTCGCGAAGCTGGCCGAGACACTCCGAGTCAACATCCGGATCGTCGGATGCGGCGGCGGCGGGTCCAACACGATCAACCGCTGCGTCGAGGAAGGGATCCAGGGCGCGGAGATGTGCGCCATCAACACCGACGCGAAGCACCTCCTCACCGTCCACTCGCCCCGCAAGATCCTCATCGGCCGCCGGGCCACGAAGGGCCTCGGCGCCGGCGCCCGCCCCGAGATCGGGGAAGAGGCCGCCCGCGAGAACGAGGAGGAACTGCGCGCCTTCCTGAACGGAGCGCACATCGTCTTCATCACCGCCGGCATGGGCGGCGGAACCGGAACCGGCTCCGCCCACCTCGTCGCGCGACTCGCCAAGGAAGCCGGCGCCCTCACGATGGGCGTCGTCACGCTCCCGTTCTCCGGTGAGGGAGCCGCTCGCATGGAGCAGGCCCGCGACGGCCTGGAGCGCCTGCGGCGCGTCTGCGACACGACGATCGTCATCCAGAATGACAAGCTCCTCGAGCTCGTCCCGCGGATGCCGCTCGACGCCGCGTTCAAGCTCGCCGACGCGGTCCTGATGACGGGGATCAAGGGGATCACCGAGATCGTGACCCGTCCGGGCCTCGTCAACCTCGACTACGCGGACATCATGACCGTCATGAAGGACGGCGGCGTCGCTCTGATCGGGCTCGGCGAGAGCGAGTCAGCGACCGACCGCGTCACCGAGGCCGTTACCGAAGCGCTCACGAGCCCGCTCCTCGGCTCGGTCGAGCTGAAGGACGCCACCGGCGCGCTCATCCGCGTCATCGGCGGACCCTCGATGACGGTCAGCGAGGCGGAGAAGGCCGCCGCGCTCGTCGGAGGCAAGATCTCCAAGCGCGCCCGCATCATCTGGGGCTGCTCGGTCGAGAACTCTCCCGACATGGAGAACACCATCAAGGTGCTGCTCATCATCACCGGCGTGCGGGCAACGAGCCTGCTCGGCCAGAAGGGAGGCTACGCCGCTGGTGAGTCCGAGGAAGTCATCGACCTCGTCCGGTAAGGATACCCGTTCTCTCCGCCCCCGCTACCTCGGGATCGAGGTGGCGGGGGAACCCGCCTTCTCGACGCGATGGCTCGAGTCCACTCTCGCCGAGCGTCTCCGTTCGGGGCGCCCCGACGTGCCCCCGATCCCGGTGCGCGTGATCCGTCGCGAAGGCGACCGCGCGGTCGCGGAGGTCGAACATGCGTGGGCGGCCGACGCCCGGAAGAGCTGGAACGCCCGCCTCGCCTTACCCTCGGGGACACCGGTCGAGCTCGTGACCCGTCGCACGTGGGGGACCCTCCGGGGCGCGAAGGCGTGGCTTCGGGAACGGCCGACCGCCCGAACTCACCCCGCTAGCCCTCGGTAGGCGGCCGCACCCCGAGCGTCCCCCCCGAACTCTCTCGTCGGCGATCCGTCCGATACGGCGCCGCCGGGAGCGGGACGTATAAATACCGCACCTCGGCGTACTCGTACTTCCAGCCCTTGGTTTGCCTCATGCGACGTTGGACGACCATTCATCAGCGGCGCTACCGGGCCCGACGCGGCCAGGTCAGCGCGGTGGCCACGATCCTCGGCCTGCTCCTGGTCGTGGCGTTCATCGCGAACTTCATCATCGCCCAGCTCCCCGGGCAGATGGACCAATTCGAGACCTCCCACATCCTGATGGTGGAGAATCAGCTCGCCCGCCTCCAAGCGACAATCGCCGCGGAGGCCCAGATATCGGGGACCCACGTCGCGCTCGCGAGCCCGCTCACCCTCGGCTCCCAGGCGGACCCGCCGTTCGGCCTCGCCGCGAGCTCGAGCGTCCAGACCGAGCTCACCTCGGTCGGGACCGTCGTCTCCTACCAGATCTCGACGTTCACGAACCCCCCGATCACCTGGAACTCGGGCAGCGCCTGCCTCGCGGGCGGCCAGGGCACCTGCAGCGCCGCCGGCGTGAAGGACACCTACAACTTCGCCGGCAACGGCTCGACGCTCGGGGTGAAGATCTCCGGGAGCGGCAACAGCCTGTTCTACAACCTTACCGGGTCGAACGACACGCTCACCGTCACCTGGAGCGGCCCGAACGCGAACACCGCCGTCGTCGTCCTGAACGGGTCGAACGACTCGGTCACGTTCAAGAAGAGCGCGACCGACGCCGCGAGCCCGACGTTCTCCTACACGTTCTTCGGGCAGGACGATACCTTCACGCTCACGCCGTCCGGGTCCCACTCGGGCGCCGGAGGCACGAAAGTCTCCGTCGCCTTCGTCGGCACCCTCGGGGGCCTGTGCCCGTGGGGGAACCTCTCGTCGACCGACACCCTCGGCAATTTCGGGAACGGGGGGAGGTTCGTGAACGTCACGACCACCTGGTGGAATGCCCTCGGATACCGGACCAGTCCGCACTCCCAGTCGTACGGGAGCGGGACCGCGACCTACCTGAACACGACCGGCTCGATCGGCTGCGCGTTCACCAAGGCATTCCCGACGACGTTCACCGCGCAGGAGAACGGCGGCATCCTCGTCCACCTGTTCAACCACTACGTCGCGCCGGCGCTCGTCGCGTTCGACCAGGGCGCGGTCGTCGCCCAGGAGGCGGGCGGTGGATCGATCATGGTCGACCCGCCCGCGATCTCGGTGTCGAACGTCCCCCAGGGCACCGTCGGGTCGATCACGCTCGAGAACCTCGTGATGAAGCCGTCGACCGAATCCGGCCTTTCGACCGCCGCGGTGATGTCCCGCGTCCTCTCCGCGACGCACTCCACGATCGCCGGGACTGGCGACCAGACGCTCACCTCCCCGGTCACGCTCACGATCACCACGCTGTTCCCCGACGCGTGGTGGTCGTTCTTCCAGACCCTGCCGACCGCGTTCCCATCGGGCGCGACGTGCGTGGCGATCAACCCGGTCGTGGCGCCCCAGAGCTGCCTCGCCCCCGCGTTCGGCACGACGGAAGAGATCATCGCCCCGATGAGCGTGCAGTCGCTCACCGTCAACGAGATCACGGCCCAGGTCTGGCTCGACTGACGCAAACCATCCCGTTTCGACACGCTTATCCTGCGCCTCCCCTGCCCCGCTAAGGGCACCGGGTCGTGGCACCGGATTCGGACGGGCGCGTCGCCCTCCGGAGGGCCCTTCTTTCGGTCTCGGACCGGACCGGACTCGCCGAACTCGCGGCGGCGCTTTCGCGCCACTCGGTCGAGCTCGTCGCCACTTCCGGAACGCGCGCCGCGCTCTCCGACCCCGGATTGCGCGTCCGCTCGGCCGAGGACCTCACGGGCGTCGGTGCCTGGTTCGACGGTCGGGTCAAAACGCTCCACCCGGGGCTCCTCGGGGGGATCCTGGCTCCGAGAACCGAAGCCGGGGACGAGGAGCTCCAGCGGCGCGGCCTCGTTCCGATCGACCTCGTGGTCGTGAACTTCTACCCGTTCGCGAAGAAGCTCCGCGAGGACCCTTCGCGGACCGACCGGGAGGATCACATCGACATCGGGGGGGTCACCCTCGCCCGCGCGGCCGCCAAGAACCACCGCTGGGTCGGCGTCCTCACCGACCCTTCGGACTATTCGGCCGTCGTCCAGGAGCTCGCCGACTCACAGGGGGCGCTCTCGGCGGCGACCCGGCTCCGCCTCGCGGCCCTCGCGTTCGACCGGACGAGCCGGTACGACCGTCTGATCGCTGAGCACCTCGCCGCAGCCGCCCCGACCCTCGCGGGCACGAACGGTCCGCCGTTCCCCGACCGGGCGACACTCCTCCGCGACCCGTTGACGTTGCGTTACGGTGAGAACCCGCACCAGGCGACCGCCCCCTACGCGCTCGAGTCGCCGCCCGAGGTCCTCGCGCCGTGGCCGGTCGATCTCCTCCAGGGGGCGTCGCTCTCGTTCACCAACCTTCTCGACCTCGACACCGCGCTCGGGACCGTCAGCGAGTTCCCGACGCCGAGCGCCGCGGTCGTCAAGCACGCGACGCCGTGCGGCGTCGCCTCCGATACGACGATCGGAGAAGCGCTCGCGCGAGCGGTGGCGACCGACCCGGTCGCCCGCTACGGTTGCGTCATCGCTGTGAACCGCCCGCTCGAGGAGGAGTCCCTCGCCGCGCTCCACGGCGTGTTCGTCGACGTGCTGGGGGCTCCCGGGTACTCCGCCGCGGCCGCGACGGCGTTGCAGCGCCGGGCGAAGGCCAAGGTCGTCCGCGTCGACCCGCCCTCGGTCGAGCGGCCGCGCTGGGAGGCGCACTCGGCGCTCGGCCGCGTTCTTCTCCAGGAGACCGACCGCCGCCAACTCGCCCCCGGCGATCTTCGACCCGTCACCACCGCGCGCGCGACCCCGCAGGAGTTGGCCTCGCTCGACTTCGCCTGGCGGGTCGTCCGGCACGCGAAGTCGAACGCGATCGTGCTCGCCGACGGAACCAAGACCGTCGGCATCGGCTCGGGGCAGCCGACGCGCGTGAAGGCGGTCGAGCTCGCGGTCGGCGTCGCGGGCGCGCGGGCGAGCGGTTCGGTGCTCGCGTCGGACGCGTTCTTCCCGTTCCCCGACGGCGTCGAGGTCGCGGCGCAGGCCGGGATCCGAGCGATCGTCCAGCCGGGCGGGAGCCTCCGGGACCCGGAGGTCATCGCCGTCGCCGAGCGCCACCAGATCGCGATGTACTGTACCGGCTGGCGGGTGTTCCGCCACTAGGTGGCGAACCGCGGCTTCGCTCAGGCGAACGCGAAGTACCGCTTCAGGATCGTACGGAACTCCGTCGGGCCGACGGGCCCGACCTCGCGGCCCTTCTCGCGACCGCGGTCGAGGAAGACGTAGGTCGGGATCGAGTGGATCCCGTAGGAGCGGGTGACGTGCCCCGACTCGTCGACGTTGACCTTCGTGAACTTGACGCGCCCAAGCAGCGCCTCGGACAGTTCCTGCAGAACCGGGTCGGCGGAGCGGCACGGCGCGCACCAGTCCGCGTAGAAGTCGACGACGACGGGGAGCGGCGAACGAATGACCTCGGTCTCGAACGTCTCGTCCGTCACTACGATCAGGTTCGGTTCCGTTGTCATCGTGTGTTCTCGGCGGTTTCACACGGATGCCCGCTTTAATGGTTCGTTTCGTTCCGCAGCGATGTGAGCGTGCCGTCGTCAGCACGGCGGCCCTCCGGCTCGGGTCTCGCAGAGGCCTTGCTCACCTGGTTCGACCAGCACCGCCGGCCGCTCCCCTGGCGGCGCGACCGCGACCCATACAAGATCTGGGTGGCCGAGGTGCTGCTTCAGCAGACCCGCGTCGTGGCCGTCGTCCCGCGGTTCGAGTCGTTCGTCCAGAGATTCCCCGACGTTCGGACGCTCGCGGCCGCCCGCGAGGACGACGTGCTGAAGGAATGGGAGGGAGCGGGCTACTACGCGCGGGCCCGCCACCTTCGACAGGCGGCGGTCGAGCTCGTCCGGGATCACGAGGCCAAGCTGCCGCGCTCGGCGGCGGAGCTCGCGAAACTTCCGGGGATTGGCCCCTACGTCTCCGCCGCGATCGCCAGCCTCGCCTACGACGAGCCGGTCGTGGCGCTCGAGGCGAACGGGCTTCGCGTCGCCGCCCGCTGGACGCTCGAAACCGGGAACGTACGATCTCCGCCGGTCCGCGCCCGGCTTCGCGAGAAGCTCGAGCTCGAGCTCCCCCGACGGCGGGCGGGCGCCTTCAACGAGGCGGTGATGGAGCTCGGGGAGACGGTGTGTCTCCCGAGGTCCCCCGACTGCCCGGTGTGCCCCGTTGCGGTGTTCTGTCGGGCGCGTCGGGAGCTCCCCGACCCGGGGTCGATCCCCCGGCGATCACCGAAGCCCGCGCGCCCGCACGTCGTCGCGGCGATCGTGGCGCTGCGCTCGGGGTCCCGATGGCTCGTGCGTCGCCGGCCGACCGAGGGTTTGCTCGGGGGTCTCTGGGAGTTGCCGGGCGGGCACCTGGAGCCGGGGGAGACCCCGAGCGCGGCCGCCCGTCGGGAGCTTCGGGAGGAGACGGGATTGTCCGCCGGGCCGCTCGCTCCGGTCGGAGTGGTCCGACACGCCTACTCGCACTTCTCCGTCGACCTCCACCTGTTCCGGGGCGAGGTGGCCGGCGCGACGACCCCGCACGGTGACGCCCCACTTCGTTGGGTGCGACCCTCGGAGTTCGCCCGGCTCCCCCGGCCGGCGGCGACGATTCGTGCTATGGCGTTGCTGGAGCATTGGGAGGCAGCAGCTTGCCGGGATTCAAGATCCCGTCCGGGTCGCAGAGCGCCTTCCAGCCACGCAAGACCCGAACGCCCGCCTCACCGAGCTCGGCCGCGACCTCGTCGCGCTTGACGGAGCCGACGCCGTGCTCGGCCGCGACGGTCCCACCGAGGGAGCGGGCGGCGTCCCAGGTGCGGGAGCGGACCCGGCGGCCTCGTTCGCCCGCGGGGTCGACCACGAACGTCGGGTGGAGGTTCCCTTGGCCGATGTGCCCGTAGACATGAAGCTCGACGGATTCCGAGTCCGCAAGGTTCCGCAACCGCGCGAGCAGCGCATCCACTCGATCGAGGGGTACGGCGACGTCCTCCCGGACGGACGGCCCCGTCGACCGACCGAGCAACTCTCCCGCCTCTCCCCGGAGGGTCCACATCCGGTCGGCGTCCGCGGCCACGGTCGCGCTCTCGGCGACCCCGTTCTGCCGGAGCAGCGCATCGAGTTCGGCCAGAGCCTCCGACTCCACGTCCGTTCCCTCGGTCTCGAGCTCGAGGAGGAGGAGCGCCCCGTCGGAAGGAAGGCGGGCTTCGGGACGGCGCCGCAACGCATCGGCGACCGTCGCGTCGACGTATTCGATGGCCGAGATCGGGAGCGAGACCCGGGAGGCCATCGCCAAAGCGAGCGAGCCCGCCGGGACGCTCTCGGGGACCGGAACGACCACACCGCAACGGCGGCGGGGGCTCGGGGCGAGTCGAAGCGTGATTCCCGTCACGAGGGCGAGCGTTCCCTCCGACCCGACCACCAAGTCCAGAAGCTCGGGACCGACGGACCGCTTCGCCGTGACCGGCCCCAGGTGAGCGACCTCCCCCGTGCCGAGCACAACCTCGGCATCGTGGACCCACCGTCGGGTCGGCCCGTAGCGGAACGACCGGGGTCCCGAGGCGTTGGTGCCGACGTTGCCGCCGATCGTGCAGCTCCGCCACGAACCCGGGTTCGGAGGAAAGAACAGGCCACTCTCCGCGAGCCGCCGGTGAAGGTCGTGATTCACCACCCCCGGCCCGACCTGGACCGTCCGGGCGGCCGCGTTCACCGGCCCGATGGCGGTCGACCCGGAGAAATCCACCACGATCCCCCCGGAGATGGGGACCGACTCCCCGTCGAGGGAGGTCCCTCCGCCGCGCGCTGTCAGGGGGACCCGGTGCTTCCGGGCCCACCGGACGAGGGCGACGACATCCTCCGCGTCCCTCGGCCGAACGACGGCGTCGGCCGCACCCGCCACGAACGAGGCATCGTGGCTGAGGGCGGAGCGCGACGCGAAGTCCGTCGCGATGGGTCCGGCGACCGCCTCCCGAAGTGCGGCCATCGATGCCGCGTCCACGACCGGGGGAATCCGGACGCGGGCTTACGGCTGCGGGGGGGGCCCGCTGGAGGGGGGCGGCGACCCGCTGCCCGGGGACACGGCCTCGATCAGCTCCCGGACGGCGAACGGTCGACCGACGATCGCGTTCGCGCCCGCGGAACGGGCCGCTTCCCGGGCGCCGGGACCACTCCCGGGAGTCAGGAGGACGAATCGGCAGGCCGGGTGCGCCTTCCGGGCGACCCGGACGGCCTCGATCCGGCTGGGCTCCGTCGGGTCGAAATCGACCACGATCACCTCGGGGAACGCATCGGCCGCGAGTCCGTTCAGGACATCGAAGGAGGCGCCCTCGGCCACCACGGTGTGATGATGGAGACGCAATAGGCCCTTGATCAGCAATCGGACTTCACGGCTACCGCCCACGATGGCTACGGTTGGCATGTCGGCTCACGGAAGCCCAAACGCTCGGCGGCCGCCGGGCCGCTCCCCACCCGGTGGGGATTCGGGACGGCTTCGCCGCCCCGGCAGGCACGGATTCGGACCGGTCGCTCGCCCTTCCAAACCGTCCCAGCCTCGGTCCCCCTAGTCAATCCCATCGGTCGAGTCGCACGTTTCGGGGTCCACGCGACACGGATCGGCGCTCTGGGACCTCCATCGCCCACCCTCCGGAGGACGGCCAAACTATATAGGCGGTAGAGGAGTTATGGATTTCGGCCTCGGGCATCGGTCGCGAGGGCGAGCGGCACCGTCCAACAGGCTCGCCCGAACGACCGGTGCCTTCCCTCTTGCTTTTCGAGTGCCGGTCGAACGGTAGCATTTTTGTCTCTTACGCCGCCGCTCCGTCGATGCGGTTTCCGTTCGGCTCCCGTTCGCACGACCTCGACCAACTTCGCGCCACCCTGCCCCATCTCGGGCGTTCCACGACCGTCGCCGGCCTGGCGGCCGCCCTGACGTGGAACGAGCGGCGCGTCGAGCGGACGGTCCGCGAGTGGGAGCGCCTCGAACCGATGCGCGTCGCCTTCGAGCCGCTCTCGCGCAGCATCCGGCTCCTGGGCGTCCCCCCGTCGCCGCCGGTCGCCTCCGCTCCGGGGGACGCTTCCACCGCCGCGATGGCGGCACCCGCCGCCGAGGCCCCTGGGCCGGTCGCCGCGCCGCCGCGATCCCGCTGGGAGGTCGTCAACTGCCGTTCCTGCGGCACCCCGATGGAGCCGACGGGGACCGGCTCGGGACTGTTCTGCCCGTCGTGCGGTCGCCTCGCTTCCGCCCACTCGTCGACGGCGCTCCCCCCGCTCCCCTCGGGGCCCAAACCCCCCGCCACGCCCGCTTCGACGGGGGCTCCGACGGTGGAAACGAGCACGGGCCACGCCGTCTCCGACCGGAAGTCCCAGGAGATGTTCGCGGCGTGGGCGACGGCCAGTCCAATCCCGTGCCCCCGATGCCGCGCCGCCCTGCGCCACGACGGCGTCGGGAAGTACCGATGCTCGGCGTGCGGCGAGTCGGTCAAGTTCGTCGGGGAGAACGGCGTTCCGAAGGACGCGGGCCGAACGCTCGCGCCGCCGGCGGCCTAGGTCGACATCGAAGCGGCCCGGACCTTCCGGACCAGCGAGCCGTCGGCGACCGCCTTCCTGACCCGCTCGATGTCGGGGGAGGGCGAACGGTCGGCAGCCCACGGGGCCACGAGCTCGCGAATGGCCCGCAGCGCGGCCTCGCTTCCCGTCCCGCCCGACTTGGGGCGTCGCAGCTCGAGCGCCTGAGCGGCGACGATCAGCTCGACCGCCACCACCGTGCGGGCGTTCGCGAGCAGACGGTGGAGCTTTGCCCCGGCCCAGGCACCCATGCTGACGAAGTCCTCCTGGTCGGCGGACGTCGATAGGCTCGTGGCGGTCGCCGGGTGGGCGAGCGAGGCGTTCTCGTTCACGAGCGCCGCGGCGAGGTACTGCGGGATCATCAGGCCCGAGGTGAGCCCGGGCGTCGGCGCGAGGAAGGCGGGGAGGCCGCGGTTGAGGGCGGGGTTCACGAGGCGGGCGATCCGGCGTTCGGAAAACCCGGCGAGGGGAGCGAGCCCGATCGCGAGGGTGTCGAGGGCGAAGGCGAGGTTCTCGCCGTGGAAGTTGCCGCCGCTCACGAAGTCGTCGGGCGGGAAGATGACCGGGTTGTCACTGACGGCGTTCAGCTCGGCGTCGGCAATGCGCCGTGCGAGGTCGATCGCGAGGCGGGTCGCTCCGAGGACCTGCGGAAGGCAGCGGAGGGTGTACGGGTCCTGACCGCGGTAGGTTCCCCGAGGCCCGGAGAGCTGGCTGCCGGCGAGGAGCCGGCGGAGCGACGCCGCGACGGCGCGCTGCTCGGGGAAGTTGCGAAGCTCGCCGAGCCGGTCGTCGAGGGACTCCGGATTCCCCTCAAGGGCATCGAACGAGACCGCGGCCGCGATCAGCGCGGCCTCGAACAGTTCGTTCGCGTCCGCCACTCCGAGCGCGAGGTAGGCTCCCATCAGCGAGGTGCCGTTGATCAGGGCGACTCCTTCCTTCTCCCGGAGCTCGAGAGGGGCGAGGCCGTGGTCGACCAGAATCGGCCCCGCGGACTCGCGTCGACCGTCCCGCTGGAGGAACTCGCCCTCGCCGATCAGGGCGAGGGCAACGTGGGCGAGCGGAGCGAGGTCCCCCGAAGCTCCGACGGAGCCCTGCGACGGTACGAACGGGGTCAGACCGCGGTTCAGGAGCGCAACCAGACTCTCGACCACGATGGGTCGGACGCCGGAGTGGCCGCGGGCGAGGGAATTCGCGCGGAGCAGGAGGAGACCGCGTACGACGTCCTCGGCGAGAGGTTCTCCGGCGCCGCTCGCGTGGCTCCGGACGAGAGAGAGCTGGAGCGCGATGGCGTGCTCCGCGGGGACGATTCGGTCGGACAGCTGCCCGAAACCGGTGGTGACCCCGTAGACCGGCCGCTCCCGGTGGACCGCCGCGTCGACGACGGCACGGCTCGCGACGATCGCCGCGCGTGCCTCGGCCGTCAGCGAGACGGTCGTGTGGCCGCGGACGACGGAGAGGAACTGCTCGAGGGTGAGCGACCGGCCGTCGATCGAGAGGCTTTCGGTCACTCCGGCCCTCGCGCGGGGATGCCGCGGGGAAGGGGGTGCGATCGGCCGGTCGGCGTCACGCCGGCGCCGGGTAAATCATCTCGCCGCCGGGCTTTTGCATGGACGGGACGCGCGTCGTCTTCGCGCCCTTCGACTTCCAGAAGATCTCGGCGATCTCCTGGACCTTCTTGCTGAGCTCCTGGGCGTCGGCGAGGTTGGTCCCTTGACGGGCCTTGGAGGCCGCCTTCATGGCGGTCCAGAACGTCTCGTGGAGGCTCGGGAACGTCTTCGCGTGGTCGGCGGTGAAGTAGTCGCCCCAGAGGATGCGGAGCTCCGACTTGACACGTTCCGAGTGGGTCTCCTTCACGGCGGTGTAGCGCGCGAGCTTCGCCCCGTACGCCTCCATCTCCTCCGGCTTCGCGCCGGCGGCCGGCTTCGGCAGCTCGGCGATGAGCTGGTCCATCCGAACGACGGTCAGCGCGGCGATCTGCGCCTCGTGGGGGTCATAAATGCCGCACGGGATGTCGCAGTGCGCTCGGACGACCCGGGGTGGTAGGACGGCGTCGATGATCGCCTCACGGAGACGGAGTTCGGACATGCGCGCACGAACTCGGGGAGTCGCATAAAGGTGGCGACGAACGGCGGTGCGCGCGCGCCGTTCCTTCGACGGTGGCGGAGCCTCCGGGTCGTGGTCGAGGACGACAGCATGCGTCCCACACTGCTGCCCGGCGACCGATTGTGGGTCGACCCTCACGGGGCGGCAGTTGCCCCCGGCATGATCGTGGTACTCCCCGATCCGGGACCGGAACGCCGCTGGCTGGTCAAACGAACTGCCGCGGTGGGGCCAGCGACGGTCTACGTCGTCCGTGCGGGGGTCGACGTCCGGAGTGCCGGCTCCCTCGAGGTGCCTCCCCCCGACGCGATCGACCAGTGCGATCTCCCGGGGGGGACGGTGTACGTGGTCTCGGACGGTCCGACCGTCAGCCGCGACAGTCGGACGTTCGGTCCGGTCCCCCTTCGCTCCGTCGTCGGCGTCGCCTGGTGGCGCTACGCCCCACGCGAGCGGGCGGGTCCGCTCATCGCGCGCCCGAAAGTTTAAGCGATGGGGCGATTCGCCACATCGATGGCATCGAGTGTCTCCGTCGTTGTCGCCGTGATCCTGGTCCTCGTCGCCGCCGCCGTCGGTGTGGCGGTCGGCTACGAACTCTCCCCGCGGGCGGCCCAACAGAACGCGGCGACCAAGAACGACACGCTCTCGATTGTGGGGGCGGGCACCCTGGGAACCTACTTCCCCCAGATGGCGAGCCTCCTCGTCAACACGACGCCCGGCATCTCCGCCCCTCTCGCCTCCCAGCAGTACGAGGGGAGCCTGCTCGCCCTGGGCGCGATCGCGAGCCTCCACCAGACGTTCGACGTCGCTGCCGCCGCCGACTACCGACTCATCCCGCAGATCCTCGAGCCGACGTACGCGAATTACGAGGTCATCTTCGGCACGACGCCCGAGGTCCTGACCTACGACTCGAGCAACGCTTCGCTCATCGGAATCAACGCGACCAACTGGGCGACCAAGGTCGAGCAACCGGGACTGAAGATGGGGGTCGCGAACGCCTCGACCGACCCCAACGGCTACAACGAGATCTTTTCGCTCCAGTTGGAAGGCCTCGCGACGGGGGGCAATCTGTCGTCGGTCTACGGTCACTTCTTCTCGGGCGCCCCGGGGGCGCCCGCGGTCGCGAACCCGGCCTCGACCCGGGTCGAGCCCGAGACCATGGTCGCGACGCTCCTTTCGACCCATGTGGTCTCGTCGTTCATCACCTACCGGTCGTACGCGGTCGCCCACCACCTTTCCTACGTCAACATGTCGGCGAACGTCGGGCTCGGTAACCTCGACGCCGCCGACGTCTCGACCTACGGGATGGCGTCGACGACGATCATCGGGTCGTCTGGGCCCGTGGTGATCCACGGCGCGCCGGTCGCCTTCTCCGTCACCGTCCCGTTGAACGCCCCGAACCCGTCGCTCGGCGCGTCGTTCATCGCGCTCCTGTTCACGCCCGCCGGCCAGGTGATGCTCGCCGCGAACGGCTTCACCCCCATCTCGCCGGGCTGGTCGGACCATCCGAGCAACGTCCCGACGGCCCTGCCGCCGGACGTCACCGTCTTACCGTCCGGGCTCCCGCCGGTGGCATGAGCGGCGCGACCCGCTCGTTCTCCCGCGGCCGGGTCGTCGCCGCCGTCCTCGGCGGTTCGCTGCTGCTCCTGTTCGTCGTCCCGATCGTTGCGCTGCTCACCTTCGCCCCGCCCTCCCAGATCCTCGACGCGGCGAACCAGTCCGGCGTCCGCGCGGCGTTCTCCTTCACGGCCCTCGCCTCGACGTTCGCCCTCGCGATCACCCTGCTCCTCGGCGTGCCGCTCGGCTACCTCCTCGCCGGCCGCTCGTTCCCCGGCCGCTCCGTCGTCGAGGCGTTCGTCACGCTCCCCGTGGTCGTCCCGCATCTGATCGCGGGGCTCGCATTGTTCTTCCTCTTCGCCCCCAACGCTCCTCTCGGCCGGGCGGCGATCGCGGCGGGGTTCCCCGTGCTCAGCACGATCGGCGGCGTGGTGCTCGTGATGGTCTACGTGAGCGCGCCCTACACCGTCGTCGCGAGCCAGCTCGCATTCCGCTCGGTCGATGAACGGCTCGTGGAGGCGGCCCGCTCGCTCGGAGCGAGCCCTTCGGCCACGTTCCTCCGGGTGACGCTCCCGCTCGCCCTGCGCGGCATCGTGGCCGGGGGCGTCCTCAGTTGGGCCCGGTCCGTGAGCGAGATCGGCGGCTTCCTCATCGTCGCGTACGTGGTCTACCCGTCGCCGTTCTACAACGGGCCGGTCACGACCCCGGCCTCCGTGTACATTTACAACCTCTACCAGATCGGCGACACGACCGGGGCGGCGAGCGTCGCCTCGCTGTTCGTCCTCGGGGCGTTGGCGCTGTTCGTTGTCGTCCGGGCGCTCGAGCGCTCCGGTCGGCTGCCCTGGGTCGGTCGGAGGCTCCCGGGATGACCTCGAACTGGGCCGTCGAGGGATTGTCGGTCTCCCAGGGCGGGTTCTCCCTCGGGCCGATCGACCTCACGCTGCGCCCGGGCGAGACGCTCGCGGTGATCGGCCGCTCCGGCTCGGGAAAGACGACGCTCCTGCGGGCGATCGCCGGGTTCCTTCCGACGGACGCGGGCCGCATCCGGCGCGACGACGAGGATGTCGGACGCCTCCCACCCGAGCGACGGCGAGCGGTGTACGTCCCCGCCGGCCTCGGACTGTTTCCCGACCGCACCGTTCGCGCGAATCTCGCGTTCCCCCGCCACGTGCGGGGCGACACCGAGGGCGCGGCGATCCGCGTCGCCGCCGAACGGTTCGGGATCTCCGAGTTCCTCGACCGCTCCCCCCGCACGCTCAGCGAGGGGCAGCGGGAACGCGTCGCCGTCGCGCGGGCGACCCTCGCCGAGCCGTCGATCCTCTTGTGGGACGAGCCGCTCGGTGCTCTGGATGTGGAGTCCCGCGGAGACCTCCTCGAAGCCCTCGGGGAGCTGCGCCGCACGGCCCGTTTCCCCGTGCTGCTCGTGACCCACGATTCGGCCCTCGGGTTCTCGCTCGCGGACCGGTTCCTCGTCCTCGATGGGGGCCGGGCGACGTTCTCGGGGTCGGCGGAGCGCCTCGTCGAGTCGCCCTCGGACTCGTTCGTCGGCCGATTCGTCGGCTACGCGAACGTCTTCGAGCGAGAGACGCTCGAGGCACTCGCCGCAGGGTCCGCGCTGTCTCGAGAACTCCTCGCCCTCTCCGGTTCCGCGGGGGTCGGCGCGGCGCCGTTCCCCCCGGCTCCGGCGGGATCGGGGGCGCACTCGGCCACGATCGAGCGGGTCATCCCGAACCCCGACGGCCATCGGCTCGTGGCCCGCTCGGAAGGCCTGGCGGTCGTCCTCCAGATGCCGCGCGGCGCGCAGGGCAGCAGGGCCAAAGCGGGCGACACCGTTCGTTTCGACGTCGATGCGGAGCGTTGGCATCCGCTCGGGAGCGGGACGGTGCGTTCGTGAGCCAACGAGATCTGGTCGTCACACCCCTCGACGTGGAGCTCCTCGTCGCCGTCGAGCGGTCCGGCTCCGTCGTTGCGGCGGCGCGGTCGATCGGGATCTCGCGGGACCGGGCAGTCTACCGGCTCGAGCGGCTGCGCCGCCGGATGAGCGGTCCCGTGGTCGCGGCGCAGCGCGGAGGAGCGGACGGCGGCCGGACCGGGCTCACCCGGCGCGGTCGCTCGGTCGTGAGCGGCGGGTCGGAGGCGGTCGCCTGGCCGTCGCCGGGTCGGCCTCCGCGCCACCAGGGGTTCGTCGGAACGTTCCGCCGGGACCCGGAACCGCGCGTGGTGGCGCGCGACGGGTTTGCCGCCGCGGTCGCCTTCGCCGCGCGCGACGGCGAGCGCGTGGCGGTCCGCATCGACCCGGAGTCGATCGTGGTTCTGCTGCACCCGACCCGCTCGAGCGCCCGCAATGCGTGGGAAGGGACCGTCGAACGGGTGCGGGCCCCGCCGGCCCGCGACCGGTCGGGACGCCGCGAACTGCTCGTGCGGGTGGGGCCGCGGCGGCTGACCGTGGCACTGACGAACGAGTCGGTTCGCGCGCTCCGACTGGTACCGGGCCGCCGCGTGACGCTGCTCGCGAAGGCGACGGCGGTCCGACGGGTCGGCGCTACTCCCGGATCCCGTCCGGGGTGAGCGAGTAGACCGCTTCCCCCTCGGGGAGGTTCGGCGAATCGATGAGCCGCGCGATCCGGCGCGGCGGCTTCGACTTCCGCAGGTAGAGACGGTACGTCGACGCGTGGGCGACGATGTTGCCGCCGATCGGGCGGGTCGGGTCGCCGAACAGGATGTCCGGCCGGGAGCTGACCTGATTCGTGACGATGACGGCCGCGTTGTAGGTATCGGAGAACTTCAGCAGCTCGTGGAGGTGCTTGTTCAGCAGCTGCTGGCGGGGCGCGAGTTCGGCGCGGCCGGCGTACTCCGAGCGGAAGTGGGCCGTGAGCGAGTCGACGACGATGAGCCGGATCGGCTTCTCGCGGGCCAGCTCCTGGGCCTTCGCGACGAGGAGCATCTGGTGGTTCGAGTTGTACGCGCGGGCCACGTGGATGTGGTTGAGCGCCTCGGTCGGGTCGAGGCCGAGCGCCTTCGCCATGTCGACGATGCGCTCGGGCCGGAACGTGCTCTCCGTGTCGATGTAGACGACCTCGCCGGTCAGTCCTCCCTGCTCGACCGGGAGCTGGACGGAGACCGCCGCCTGGTGGGCGATCTGGGTCTTCCCCGTACCGAACTCGCCCGCGAACTCGGTGATCGCCTGGGTCTCGATGCCGCCCCCGAGGAGCTCGTCGAGCGACCGGGCCATCGTCGTGATCCGACCGAGCTTCTTCCTGCGCTCGAGGAGGACCGTCCCGACCTCGAAGCCGCCGACGTCGGCGGCGCGGCGGGCCTCCGCGATGATCTTCTGGGCGATCGACGTGCCGATCTCCGCCGCCTCGGCGATGTCGCCGGGCGAGGCGACGGCGAGCTCCATCAGGTCGGTGTAGCCGGCCTCGCGGAGCTTGTCCGCCGTCGTCGGGCCGACCCCCGCGAGGTCCTCCAGCGCGACCTCGCGCTTGGCGGGGGCTTCGGCGGGCGGGGGCGACTTCGCAGCGGCTTTCGTCGGCACGTACCGTCGAACGAGGGCGGGGGGGATAAGGCGTGCGGAGGCGTCGTGAAACGCCGAACGATGCGGTCGTCCCGGCGCCGTTCCGGGCTCAGCCGGACGGCTCGAACGGCTCGCCCGTGAGCCGCTGGAACACCGTCGTGTAGAGGCGGCTCACCTCATCGATCAGGAGCGGCGGCAGCGGGGGGATCGGCGGCTCCGCCTGCTTCGCCTCGCGGGCGTTGTTCAGCTGGTCGTAGTAGCCGGTGGAGCGGTAGTGCTGGCGGACGAACTCCTTGGAGAACTCGACCTGCCGACCCCGCTCGAACGCTGCGCGGTCCCAGAACCGGTCCTCGTCGGCGGTGCCGAAGGTGTCGACGACCATCAGCCGGCCCTCGCCGTCGACGCCGAACTCCTTCTTGCCGTCGACGTGCAGAAGGCCCCGCGGCGCGATCTCCTTCTCCATCGCCGCGTCGATCTTCAGCGTCATCGCCTCGACGTCGGCGATCTGCGCCTCCGTCAGCTGGCTCAACTCGCGCGCCTCGGTGCGCGTGAGGAGCCGGTCGACCGGCTCGAGCTTGGTCGTCATCTCGAAGAACGGCGCGGGGAGCTTTTCCCCGTAGGCGAGCGCCTTGCCCGCCGGGAAGCCGAGCGACTCGTTCGCGACCTTCCCCGCCTTGATCCGGTCCCAGAGGGAGCCCGCGACGTAGTAGCGGACGATGAACTCGAGCGGGACGAGGTAGTTCCTCGGCTTCGGCCCGAGGGTCTTCGGGTTCGGCACGACCTGGACGCGCTTCACCCGCATCGCCGTCGGGCCGTTCGTGCCGAGGTAGTGGTGGGGGATGCCGAGCTTCCCGCACAGCTCGAACCAGTGGGCCGCGGTCCGGTTGAGCGTCTCGCCCTTGTGGGGGATCTCGCTCGGGATGTGCTTGTCGAACACCGAGATGTCGTTGGTGAACCGGAACTCGAGCTCCGTCGGGGAGAGCTCGTAGACCTCCTTCACCTTCCCGCGGCGCAGGAACTTTGGCGCGGCCGACTTCGGGGCGGAAGCGCGCTTCGGAGCGGTCGACACGTCCGTGCGACCGCGGCCGGTTACAAAGGCTCTGCGGCGCTCGGCCGACGGAATCGGTCGGACCGGCGGCTGGACCGCTTGAATTCCGGTCGTCCTCGCCGTATTCTCCGGCCCTTGCGCGGGAGGGCCGAGGATAGGGAATCCGGGTGGGGCACGCATCGAGGTAGGGCCCGGTGCAACACTCGACGACCCAGCTGCCGACCAAGATGATCCACAGGACGTCGAGGTAGCTGGTTCACGCGATGTGGGCCAATCCGGCGAGGTTCGCCGCTCCGAATACGGCCAACGCAGGAAGCGCGACCCCGTCCATCCAACAATGCGACCGGCCGCTTCGGACCGCGTTAACGAGACAGCTCTCCCCGAGCCACGCTATGCCGAGGACCAGGAGGTCCCCGAGCTGCACGAACGAGAGGGAGAGCAGCGGAGCCGCGACGGAGGCGCCGAGGAACTAAGCCAAAGGGCCTCCCCAGAACAGGATCACGTTCCCGCCCTTGGCGAGGTCGCGGGCCGGCCCCGGCGCGGACGAACGGATGGTCTGGACGTGGGTCACGGGGTCGGACGGCCCACCCGGCGCGGGTGCGCCCTCGGAAGCCGGAGGGACGCCCACGCTCACACGGAACGGGCGTGAAGCGAGGTGATCGGCCGGAACCCTCGCTTCGCGTAGAACCGGACGGCGATCTCGTTCTGGGTGGGGAACTCCGCCGTCACGACGCCCGCGCCGAGCTCCTTCAGGCGCGCGGTGACCTCGCGGAGCAGGAACTCGCCGACGCCCTTGCGGCGGTAGAGCGGAAGGAGATAGATGTCCAGGATGACGCCTTCTCGCTCGGGCGTGTAGAACGGCCGCTCGCGGACGAGCGCGCGCACGACCCCGACCACCTTGTCCTTGTCCGCGCCGACGCCTTCGGCGGCGAGCACGACCGCGTTCGCGTTCTCGATGTCCCGCTGGAGGACCTCCTTCGCCCGCGCCTCGACGTCGTCCCGCACCTTGAGCAACGGGTCGAACTCCTCGTTGAGCCGCTTCAGCCGGACGAGGAGCGGAACGAGCGCGGCCACGTCCTTCGCGACGGCCGGGCGAAGGTGGATCGGGATGGAGGTGCCCGGACTCGTGCTCTCGTCGCTCATGCGTGCTTCCTTGCGTCCGGGATCCCCTCGGGCATCGGCGCGATGAGCCCGGCGCGCTCGAGGGCGCGCGCGAGCTCGGCCGGTCGGGCCATCCGGGCCCGGGCCCGTTCGAGGAATTCGGAGCGAGAGTAGCGGCGCCGCGCGATCCCGAGGTCGACCGACCGGACGGCGACCGCGGCGGCGACGTGGGGGAACACGCCGGTCTCCTCCATCGTCGGGAGGATGTGGGTGGTGGTGAGCCCGACATCGTCGGCACGCGCCGCCAGTTCGTGCGCCGCCGCGAGGACGATCTCGTCCGGGATCGAGCGGGCACGCGCGTCGAGGACGCCGCGGAAGACGCCCGGGAAGATCAGCGAGTTGTTCACCTGGTTCGGGAAGTCCGAGCGGCCGGTCGCCACGATCTCGGCGCCCGCCTCCAGGGCGGCCGACGGGTAGATCTCCGGCACGGGGTTCGCCAGGGCGAAGACGATCGCCCGTTTCGCCATCTTCCGGATCTCCTCGGGCTTCACGGTGTGCGGACCGGGTGTGGAGGCGGCGAGCAGCACGTCGGCGCCCTCGAGGGCATCGGAGAGCGTGCCCTTCCGGCCCCCGCCATCCGTGGCGAGGGCGATCCGGTACTTCCACGGGTTGCGAAGCATGAGCTCGTCCAGGTCCTCGCGTTCGGCGTGCAGCACGCCGTTGCTGTCGACGAGCGTGAGGTCGGACGGGTCGTGGCCGAGCGCGATCAGGAGGCGGGCGGTCGCGAGGTTCGCCGCCCCGGCGCCCAGGAGGACGGTCCGAACGTGCCCGATCGACCGGCCGGTGAGCGTGAGCGCGTTGAGGAGACCCGCGACGGTCGACGCTGCGGTGCCAAGCTGGTCATCGTGCCAGACCGGGACGGGGAGGCGTTGTTGGAGCTGCTCGAGGACGAAGAAGCACTTCGGGCTCGCGATGTCCTCGAGGTTCACGCCGCCGAACGACGGGGCGATCCGCTCGACGGTCTCGACCAAGGCCTGGGCCGAGTCGACGCGAATCGGCAGCGGGATGGCGTCGACTCCGCCGAGGTACTTGAACAGAAGCGCCTTCCCCTCCATCACGGGGAGCGCCGCCTCCGGGCCAATGTTGCCGAGGCCGAGGACCCGGCTCCCGTCGGTGACGATCGCGATCGTGTTCCATCGCCCGGTCAGCTCGAACGAAGCGTCGGGGTCGGCCTGGATCGCCCGGCTGACCGCCGCGATCCCGGGCGTGTACCAGAGCCCGAAGTCGTCGAGCGAGCGGATCGGGACCTTGGGGACGATCTCGACCTTCCCTTGGTAGAACTTCGCGAGGTAGAGCGCCCGTTCGCTCAGCTCCCGGGTGCGCTCCTCCTCGGGTTGCTCGGCGACCGCCTTCCCTTTTCGACGCGCCGGCCGGTCCGAGCCGTCGGGCGGAGCCTCGGCCTGGACCATCGACGGCGACCGGGCTCCCCGATGATTTGAACGCTTCGGTCGACGACCGGGAGGTTCGTCAATCGTCGGCCGGTAAGACGGGCCCGGCACACGTTCGTGGCGGCGACCCGCTAGGGCGACCAGGTCGGGCCGCCGTACCCCGCGGGAAGTCCGAGGGGGGCTCCCGCGCCGAACGGATTCGGGCGCGGCGTCGGACTGGCGCCTGCCCGCTTGCGGAGATAGGCGTCGATGCCGACCGCCGATCGAGTCCCGGCGGCCATCGCATGGACGACCGAGCGGCCGCCGGAGGCGAACACGCCGTCGATCCCCGTCATCGTGTCGTCGCCCTTTCCCTGCGGCCAGCCGGTGCCGCCGAACACGAGGTCGAGCTCCGGGGGGAGCCCCGCGAGGTCGGCCTTCTCGCCGACCGCCACGACGACGGAGTCGCACGGGATGGTCTCCTCGCTGCCGGCGACCGGCACGATCGAAGGGCGCCCGGAAGGACCCGGAGCGCTCAGTTGGACGCGACGGACGATGATCCCCTCGACCTTGCCGCGGCCAATGACCTGGACGGGAGCGCGCTCGAATTTGAACTCGACCCCCTCCGCCTCCGCCTCCTCTACCTCCTCGTGGCCGGCGGGCATCTGGTCGCGCTTCCGGCGGTAGACGACCGTCACCTCACCCACGTGGGTGAGGCGGCGCGCGGAGCGCACGGCGTCCATCGCCACATCGCCCCCGCCGATCACGACGACCCGCCGGCCAAGGGATGCGATTGCGCTGCGGTTCGTCTCCTCGAGCATGTCGAGGGCGGCGACGACGCCCGGAAGGTTCTCACCGGGGATGCCGAGGGTGTTGTGGCCGGGCGTCCCGAGGGCGAGGTAGATCGCGAGGTAGCCGTCCGACCGTAGGGTGTCGAGCGTGAAATCCCGGCCGAGGCGCGCGCCGACCGTGAACGTCACGTCGAGCTGGCGGAATCGCGCGACGTCGAGCTCGAGCTCGTAGCCGTCCATGTGGTACTTCGGGATCGCGCCGATCTGACCGCCGAGCACCGGCTCCGACTCGAAGACGGTCGCCGAGTAGCCGCGGAGCCCGAGTTCCCAGGCCGCCATCAGGCCGGCCGGACCCCCGCCCACGATCGCGATGCGCTCGTGGACCGGCGCGCTCGCCGCGTACTCGATCTTCGCGTTCCCCATCTCCATCCCGGAACGCTTCAGTTGCCGGATCGCGATCTCGCCACCGCGCTCGTGCATGATGCAGGCGTCCTCGCAGTAGTGGTAGCAGACCTTGCAGAGCGTCGTCGCGAGCGGGTTCTCTCCCAGGATCACCTGCGCGGCCCCGTCGAAGTCGCGCTGGGCGATCTTCAGGATGTAGCCGCGCGCGTCCTGCGCGATCGGGCAGGCCTGGACGCAGAACGGCATCGCGCACTGGAGGCACCGCTGGGCCTCGAGGACCGCCTCGTCGGCGGTGTACGGGTGCTTGATCTCCACGAAGCTCTGGACCCGGTCGGTCGCGGGCTCCTCGGGGATCGGGACCCGATCGTAGCGCGAGTTCTCGTCCGTCGGCATCGATGGGACTCTGGAGTGCGGCGCGTCAGTACAGCCGTTCGGTAAAGCGACGCCGCCGTTCGCGTTCGAGAGGCTTCTTAACCACTTCCCGGCCTAGTTCGCGCCCCATGAGGACGGCGCCGACCGACCTCCCGCACCCGTACATCCGCCCCGAGCGGGCCGGCGCGGTGCCGCTCATCGGACCCGCGGAGCTGAAGGCGCTCCTCGAAGGACCGGAACCGCCGGTCGTGATCGACGTGCGGGCCCCGGCAGAGCGGCTTCTCGGCCATTTACCCCGCGACCGGTCGATTCCGCTCGCCGAGCTGCCGCGGCATCTCGACGAGCTGCCGAGGGACCGCCCGCTCGTCACCTACGACCAGTTCGGCTCGGACGCGCGGCGCGCCGTCGACTATCTGCGTGGCCGCGGCTTCTTCCTCACCGCCGCGCTCGAAGGGGGGATCGACGACTACGCGCGCATCGCCGACCCCGAGATCGCGCGCTACGGCGCGGACGCCCGCGACGGCACGCTTTGGCTCCGCCAGTTTCCGCGCGCCGACACCGGCTGCCTCGCCTACCTGCTGGGCGACCGTTCGGCCGGCAAAGCCGTCGTCATCGACCCGGGCCGCGACCCCGAGCCGTACCTCGCGGCGCTCTCCGAAGGAGGGTGGGACCTGGTGGCGATCGTCGAGACGCACACCCACGCGGACCACCTGGCGGGCCACTCGCCCCTCCACGCGAAGACCGACGCCCCGATCTTCCTATCGCGGAGCTCGCCCGCGCTCTATCCGCACCGCGCCCTCGCGGAGGCGGACGCGATCCCGTTCGGGTCCGAAGAGGTCGCCGTCCTTGAGACGCCTGGCCACACCAAAGACCACCTGACGCTGCGCGTCCGCGACAAGATCTTCAGCGGCGACACGCTGCTCATCGGCGCCTGCGGGCGCACCGACCTCGGGGACGGGAACCCGGAGCTCCTCTACGAGAGTCTCACCGAGAAGCTCCTCCGGCTCCCGGACACGACCGAGGTGTACCCCGCGCACTTCGGCCGCCGCCACGCACTGGTCGAGCGATACTGCTCGACGGTCGGCTTCGAGCGCGCGACGAACGAGGCCCTGAACCAGGGCTCGCGCGCCGCCTTTCTCGCGTACATGACCGAGGGCTGGCCGCCCAAGCCGGCCGAGTTCGACCGCATCGTGGCCGAGAACCTTCGCGCGTGAGACGCGGGACCCCGGTCCGGGGGCCCGGAGCGGCCCGTTTCCCCCGACGCAACGCCGTTGAGCGCGCCGCCGGCGACAACCGTTAAAGAAGGCGCCCGGCTCGACGGCGCTCCGATGACGATCCACACCGCCCTCACCGGGCCGTTCCCGCGCTCGGAGCCGCTCGTGGCGGCCACGCGGGACCTCGACCGGGCCCGGGCGAGCGCGGACGCGGTCGAGGCCCGGTTCGTGGAGGCCGAGCGCGAGGTCGTCGAGCTCGAGCAGCGGCTCGGGCTCGATGCGGTCACCGGCGGCTACCTCCGCTGGGCCGACCTGTTCCGCCCGTTCGCCGAGGGTTGGCGAGGATTCACCGTCGGCCCCGTCACGCGCTGGTTCGAGACGAACACCTTCTACCGCCAGCCGATCCTCCACGCGCCGCCCGAGCGCGTCGGCTCGGTCGTCCGTGCGGCGCTCCCTCCGAGCTCGGTCGTGGAACCGTCGCGCGCGAAGGTCGTACTTCCCGGACCGTTCACGTTCGCCGGCCTCCTCGACAACCGCTCGGGGGAGACCCGCGAGGCGCTGACCCACCGGTTCGGACGTCTGCTCGCCGAGGAGGTCCGCGACCTCCACGCCGCCGGCTACGCCACGTTTCAGTTCCAGGAGCCGCTGCTCGTCGTCGCCCCTCCGAAAGGTCCGCTCGCCGAGGCGGCGGTCGCCGCCTACAAGAGCATCGGCAGCGCCGCCGACGGCGCCCGCACGATGGTGTGGACGTACTTCGGCGACGCGACCGCCGTGGAGCCGCTGCTCCACCGCCTCAACGTCGGAGGGATCGGCGTCGACCTCGCCGAGACCGAGGTCGACCGCGTGCGGGCTCCTCCCGACCATCGCGCCCTTGGACTCGGCTGCCTCGACCCGAGGACTACGCTCCCGGAGGATCCGGCCGAGGTCGCCCGAGTGGTCCGCGCCATCGTCCAGCGGGTCCACCCCCGGGAGGTGTGGCTCGGGCCGGGGGGACCGCTCGACCTCCTCCCGGCCGAGCCGGCCGCCCGCAAGCTCCACGTTCTCCCTGCGGCGAAGCAGCTCCTCGACGGACCGGGGGCGGCCGGATGAGCGGCCCGTTGTTCCCCGCCCAGGAGATCGGGAGCCTCGCGAAGCCCCGCTGGCAGCTCCTCGGCCAACGCGGAGAGGTGCTCGACGGCCAAGCCGTCGAGGAGTTCCGCCTCTGGAACGAGCGGCTCGGCTTCGCGGACGCGGCGTCCCCCGAGGTCCGCGCCCTCCTCGAGGGACGCTCTCGGGAGCTCGGCGCCGGGGCCGTCCGCGACCTCGGCGCGCTGTTTGCGCTTCGGTTCTTCGAGCGCGCCGGCCTCGCGCGCGTCTACGACGGCGAGGCGCGCCGCATCGAGATGTACGAGTACCCGATCCGCCAGATGCGCGGGTTCCGGTTCTACGGTCACGTGCGGTCGTTCGACAACAAGTACTACCGCAAGGCCGCCTGCGTCGACGAGGTTGGGCTCGAGCACCCGTACCATACGGAGGAGTTCGACTTCGTGAAGGCGCACGCCCACGGGATCCCGAAACTGCCGATCACCGGACCGTACACGCTCGCGGACTGGTCGTACAACGAGCACTATCTCGGGCGGCAGGCCGGCTGGAAGGGCCGCGAGGTGCGCCGCCGCGCGCAGCGCGAATTCGTCGTCGAGATCGCCCGCCGCGCTGTTCGCCCGACGCTGCAGGCGCTGATCGAGCGCGGATGCCGGGTCATCCAAGTCGATGAACCCGCCGCCGGGACCCACCCCGACGAGGCCGACCTCGTCGCCGAGGGGTTCAACGCCGCGACCGAGGGGCTCGACGCGACGTTCTCGATGCACGTCTGCTTCTCGGAGTACGCCTCGCTCCTCCCTGCGCTCCTCGAGGCGAAGCGGGTCGACCAGTGGGCGTGGGAGTTCGCGAACCGGGACTCGGAGGAACGCGACGGCTACGAGGTGCTGAAGTTGTTCCGGGAGTACGGCGACACCCGCCAGGTCGGCCTCGGCGTCGTCGATGTCCACCGCGACGAGGTCGAGAGCTCCAAGGTCGTCGCCGACCGGATCCGCCGTGCGGCGAAGATCCTCGGCGACCCGTCCAGGATCTGGGTGAACCCGGACTGCGGGCTCCGCACGCGGCGCCTCGAGGTCGCCTGGCAGAAGCTCGGCTCGGTCGTCGAGGGCGCGCGGCTCGCCCGCGCCGATTTTGAGCGCGCCGACTAGCCGGGCGCCCTCGTCAGGACCTCGGCGCCGTCGGCCGTCACGAGCACGGTGTGCTCGGCCTGGGCGACGAGCCCGCGCCCCGCCTCGAGGAAGATGGGGTACGTCTGGAGGTGCTTGCGCGCCGCGGCCAGACGGGGCCGGTCGGCCTCGTCCACCCACCGCGCCGTGAACGGCAGCGTCCGGAACCGCTCGAACAGTCGCGCGACGACCGGGTCGGCGGCTCCCGGGTCGCGGCGGAACCGGACGATGTGGCCGAACGGACCGTTCTCGATCGCCCCGATGCCGTTCGTGGCGAAGGGCTCGATCGCGATGATCTCCCCCTCCTCGAGTCGGTCGCTCGAGAGTCCCGAGACGTTGGGGATCGATTTTCCCGCGTGGAGCAGGTAGCGCTGGATCGAGTGGCCCGAGAGGTCGCGGATCGGTTTCAGGCCCCGGGCGTGGACGGCGCCCTCGATGGCGCGGCTCAGCTCGTCGACCTCGACCCCGGCCCGCACCCTCGCGATCGCCGCTTCGACCGCTTCGCGCGCGGCGCGCAGAAGGTTCTCCTGGCGGCCGGTCGCGCCGACCTCGACGGTGACGGCCGTGTCGGCGATGGCGCCGTCGAGGTGGGCCCCGACGTCGACCTTCACGAGCTCGCCCGGGGCGAACACCCCCTCGTCGTCCGGGGGCGGGGTGAAGTGAGCGGCCTCGGCGTCGGTCGAAAGGTTCGCGGGAAACGCCGGCTCGGCGCCGCGCGAGCGAATGAACGACTCGATCGCCTCCGCCACCTCGCGCCGTCGCACGCCCGGCCGGACCGCCGCCCGGCCGACCTCGCGCGCCTCGGCGCTGATCCGACCAGCGAGCCGCCAGCGGTCGAGGTCGTCCGGGTAGCGGGCCATCGGGGGTCTATCCGCGGCGGACGGACCGGGGTCGCGCCCCGGTGAGGTCGACGAGCTCCGACGGACGCCCCGAAGGGGCGGGGGCCCCGTCGAGGTAGACCGCGACATCGCCGCCGAACGTGCGGCGCGCCTCCGCGAGGGAGCGGGCCGGGGGCTCGCCGTGCCGGTTCGCGCTCGTCGCCGTCATGGGGCCGACGAGCTCGGCGAGCGAGCGCGCGAGCGGGTGATCGGGAATCCGGATGCCGAGCGTGCCGCCCGGCCCGAGGACCGAGGGGGCGAACGTCGTGCGCGCCTCCGAGGACGCGGGTAGGAGCGCGGTGTACGGGCCGGGGAGGTGGCGGCGGATCCACGCGCGTCGCGGGTCGGAGAGATCCGTCCAGCGGTCGACCTCCTCCAGGCTCGAGACGGCGACCGAGAGCGGCAGAGTGCCCGGCCGCGCCTTCGCTTCGATCAGGCGCTGGACCGCGGCAGGGTCATCGGCGCGGGCGGCGAGGCCGAGCAGCGTGTCGGTCGGATAGACGACGAGGCCGCCGCGCCGGAGCGCCTTGACGGCGCGCGCGAGCTCGGACTCGAGCGGTTCAGGCATATTCCCCTCCGGTCCGGGTGTATTCGCAAAACTCCGATGGCTCGAAGAACAGCCCGATCTCGCGTGTGGCCGATTCCGGCGAGTCGGAGGCGTGGATGATGTTCGGGGTCACGGCGAGGGCGAGGTCGCCGCGGATCGTCCCGGGCGCGGCGGTCTGCGGGTTCGTCGCGCCGGTCATGAGCCGAACGACCGAGATCGCCGAGCGTCCTTCGAGGACGCAGGCGAACACGGGTGCGGAGGTGATGTGGGCGACGAGCCCCGGATAGAACGGCTTCCCGTGGTGCTCCTGGTAGTGCCGCTCGGCGAGCTTCTCGGGGACGCAGACGAGCTTGCCCGCGACGAGGCGGAGCTGCTTTCGCTCGAGGCGCGCCAGCACCTCCCCGACGAGCCCACGGCGGACGCCGTCGGGTTTCACGAGGACGAGCGTGCGCTCGACCGTGCCTTCCGCCATCGGCGCGGCGAGCCGGGCGCCCGTCAAAAGGTTTGGGCGGAGTCGGGCCGCCGGGTGCGACGCCAACGCCTTGCGTCGGACGGCTCCTGACGAGTCGTTGTGCCCGAACCCGAGATCGAGGTGCATCCCGCCGCGCGATCGTTCGGGGACGTGGCGGAGATGTACGACCGCGGCCGTCCGGAGTATCCGGAGGCCGCCGTCCGCCACCTCGCCGAGCGGCTCGCCCTCGGTCCGGGCCGTCGGGTCGTCGAGCTCGGGGCCGGGACCGGCAAGTTCACCCGCGCCCTCGCGCGGACCGGCGCCGAGGTGATCGCGGTCGAGCCGTCGGAGGGGATGCGGGCCGTGTTCCGCGAACGCCTGCCCAAGGTCGAGCTGCGGACGGGAGGCGCGGAGGCGATTCCGCTGCCGAACGAATCCGTCGACGCTGTGGTCTCCGCCCAGGCGTTCCATTGGTTCCGCCAGCCCGAATCCCTCGACGAGATCGCCCGGGTCCTGCGGCCCGGCGGCGGGCTCGGCCTCATCTGGAACCTCCGGGACGAGACGGTCGAGTGGGTCGCGGCGTTCGGCCGACTGCTCGACGCCCACAACGACCCCGCCGTTCCGCGCACCCGGCTGGGAGCGTGGAAGACCGCCCTCGAGCGCCATCCCGGGTTCGCCCCGCGGGAGAGCGCCACGTTCCCCTCGTCGCAGGACGGCGACGTCCCGACGTTCATCGACCGCGCCCTCTCGGTGAGCTTCATCGCCCGCCAGCCGCCCGAGGTCCGTGCCACGGTCGCGGAAGCGGTCCGCGTGCTGCTGGCGACCGACCCGGCGACCGCCGGCTACGACCAGATCGCGATGCCGTACGTTACCGAGGTCTACTGGACGCACAGGCGCCCGTAGCGCCACACTGTGCCCGAAAGGGATGCGGACGATTGGGGCGGATTGACGAGGTTTCTCGCATTCCGACGAATTGTGTGAGATGGACTCGATTACGGGCGTTTCCCCGGTTCGCTCCGGGAGTTGGACGATGCGTTCCGAGCGGGCCCTAGGCCGTTCTCGCAATCGGGAGTGACGGTCCGGCTGCAACCCGTCGTCGGGAAGGTGGGGGCTCTATGAGCCACCGCTTCGAATGCCCTATACGTGACTCGCTCCGGAAGTTCGCCCGCTTCGCCGGCGCCGTGGTCGCCGATCTCTGACCCCGCAGAACGGTTCTCCACCGGAACCCCGGAATTCGACCGCCTGCTGGGCGGGGGATTCCCGAGGGGCGGTCTCGCCCTGTTCGAGGTCGCCCACTCGGTCTCGCCTGCGGACCGGAACCTGCTTCTCACCCCGACGCTCCTCAACTTCCTCTACCAATCGAGAGGGGTGCTCGCCGTCCTCTCCTCGCGCGAGTCGCCGGCCGGATTCCGCGCCGACCTGACCCGCTGGGTGAGCCGACGCCGATTCGACACGCGCGTGCGTGTGGTCGTGTACGCCGGACAGGAAGACGCCGAGACGCCCTACGTCGTCGACCTATCGCAGCGGTACGGGAACCAAGGTCCGAGGAAGGAAGGCCAGGACAAACGGAACCGAAAGCACATGGCGATGATGGTGACGGCAGAGAAGGCGGTCAGGGGCGTGCGCTCGAAACCGTTCGTGGAGATGATCTCCTTCGAGATCGCGGACATGTTGTTCGGTTCGGAGGTCGCGAGCCGGATGTTCTTCCACGGCGTCAAGCGGGCGCGGATGGTCGGCAATCTTGTCGTCGGGATCCTTCGGCCCGGCGTTGGTTGCGCGCAGGCGGTGCGCGGAATGGCGGATGTGACCCTTGGGCTCGAGCGAACCGAGTTGGGACTCCTGGTGAAGGGCATCCGACCGTCCTTTCCGGCCCACCTCGTCGTCGTGGACCCGCGACGTGGCCCACCCCACGTCGCCTTCCTCCCCGCGGCGTGAAGCGCGCGACGGGGCTATCCGAGGTCGGACACGCCGAACCGGTCGATCTGGGTGCGCACCCGACGGATCGTGTCGTCGGAGTCGATCGTGAGTCCGTAGCGCCGGAAGTACCTCTCGAGTGAGCGCAGACCGTTCTGGAGCGAGCGCAGCGCCTCGGTGAGCCGCGCCCACGGCGGCCATCCAAGCCGGTCGACGCGCACTCCCGCGGCGAGGTCGATGAACCACGGCGCCCCGTCGTGGACGAGGATGTTGAACGGGCTCAGGTCGGAGTGGACGATGCCGGCCTCCGCGAGGCCCTCGACACCGGCGACCGTCGCGGCGAGGAACGGCTCCGGGTCCTCCAGCACCGCATGCTGGAGCATCGGCGCCGCGTCGTCCGGCGTACCGAGATACTGCATCGAGAACATGTTCTCGACCCGCTCGAACGGTCGCGGGACCTTCGCCCCGCCCTGGAACGCGTAGGTCAGCAGCTCGAACTCCCGCACCGCCCGCTGGCCCATCGACTCGAGCTTGATCGCGCCGCCACCGCGATGCGCGGTGCGGTATTGTCGATACACCTTCACCGCGATGAGCCGGCCTCCGTCGCGGCAGAGGTACACGTCGGCCTCCTTGCCGCTCCCGAGGCGCCGGCCGACGGCGGTCGCCACGCCGATTTCGAGGATGGCGTCCGCTACCTGGTCGTGCGTCGGCTCGGCGAAGTCGATCTGGCCGGTCCGCACCTTCCAGTGCACGCTCTTGTCGAGGTACCCTTCGTTGGGCATCGTTCCTGTCTGGCCCCATCGGCCGAGGGGCTCCCCGCGCGGAAGCGAACGATGCGTCGGGCCGGCGGGCGACTACGTCAGAGGCTCCGCGGTGCGACGGCATCGAACATTGCTTCCATCGCTCCGGGAACCTCCTGGCCCAAGGCCAACCCCACCTCCGTCGTCCGACTATCTAACCCTCTCGGGTTCCGGGGCGGGAGCGTTCCGGCGGACCCTCGCCGGCCCGTTCGTGCCCAACGCGGGAGCGATTCCCGCCCCCCGCTCCGGCGCCGGAATCGGTCTTAGAGGATCTGTCCGGCGCGGACGACGGGAGTCCCGTCCACGGCGATCTCGGCGCCGGCGAGCATGACCCAGCTCATGAAATTCGACCGGTTGCTGCCGAGGACGTGCGTGTTCCTGCCAAGGACCAGGCACGTGCACCCGCGCTCGACGAACTCCAAGTTCGGGACGTCCTCGACGGCTGGGTTCAGCCCGATCTTGAGGGTGCTCGCCCGGTCTTTGCCCGACGTACCGAGCTTGTACTGACGGGTGAACTCTTCCTCTCCCTCCTCGAAGGAGTACGAAGTCAGCTTTCCGTCCGCGAACTCGAGCGTTCCCCCGGCGTCCCACGTCCACCAGATGTTGGTCCGGCGGTTGGCGTGGATGACCCCCGTCGCCGTCCGAGAGTCGAGGGCCACTTCGACGAGGCCGGTGGGGAAGTTCTCCAGCATGCCCGAGGCGGAGGATCCCTTGGCCCACGGGCGGGCGCGCCCATCGCGCACGAAGGGAGCCTTCCCGGCGAGACCTACTTCGAGGTCGGTCCCGTTGGAGTGGGTGATCCGCACCTGCTTCCCGCGGGAGAGCGCTTTGCCGAGCCGCGCCCCGCTCTGGGCGAGCTCCTCTGGGTCAACGAGACAGGCCCGCAGCATGCTCTCCTCCCACTGCGCGCGGTCCACGCTCCACTGCCGGGCCCGTCCGTCCGTGACGAACCCGGTGGTCATCCGCCCCCCGCGGAGCCCCGACTTCCGGGCCACCTCGTACCAGTGCGGGATCCAGTCGAAGATCTCGTCGCCGGTCCGGTCCGGGATCTTCTCGAGCCGGTCGGTATCGGCCGGACCCCAGAAATGGACGAACACGTCCGCGGCTTGCAACGCCGCCCACTCCGGACCGCTCGACCTTCCGAGCAGCTTGCTCTGCTTCCGGTCGATCGCCCGCCACCAGGCGTCCTCGTCGTTGTGGATGAGGAGAACCTCGCCGCCCGCACGACGAACTTCATCGACCAACGCCGACGCCATCGACCTCGTGTGGTCCCAGGACTCGACGACCGCGTTCTCTCCCGCGCGGACCTTCAGGTACTTGGTCACGAGGTTGCGGGCCGCGTCGCGGTGCAGCGTCGAGGGGAGTTCCGGCATGGCCCGGGGTCGAATTCGACCGACCCACTTGTAACTTGCCGAGCGTCGTCCGGCCGTCCGGCGATCGGTTCGACCCGCGGGCGCCTCGCGCCCACTCTCAGGACGCAAGGCTCGCATCGCACCCGGGGCGCCAGCGACATCCGGCGCACTTTCGGGGGGAAGGATCGGCCTCGCCATCGTACGGCCGACGGACCGCCGCCAGGATCGAAAGTAGCTCCGACCGCGCCGCGTCGTCCCAGAGCACCCGCCGCGATTCGCCGCCCGCGTAGGTCAGCACGCCGTACGGCGGAGAGAGGCCCGTGGTCGACTCGAGGAGCAGGCAGTAGGCCTCGACCTGGACCCGATGGGACGCGAACGTCCCGGTGGAGGGGGCGCGTCGACTCTTGATCTCCACCGGGATCGGACGGCCATCGCGGAGCCGCCACACTTCGTCGGGGCGTCCGACGAGCCCAAGGCGCTCGGAGACCAGGTTCTCTGGAGGTCGACGTCCGTCGTCGAAGGCGACCAGTGCGCCCCAACGCCGGGTCGTCATCAACCTCTGAAGGGCCCACCCGGCCGCGCCGACCATGATCCCACCGATGATCGCGAGGACGAACCGTGGGTCCAGCGGGACCGTCATAGACCCCACCCGAGCGCCGCGAGGGCGAGGAGACCGAGGCCGAGGACCAACAACCCGACGTACGGCAGGGGCGACGCCTCGGCCCAGTTTCGGTCCGACCGGGTCGTCCGGGTGTGGTAGGCGACTCCCGCCCGCTCTCGGGCCGGAGCGTCGCTCGCCACCGATCGACCGTCGGGATGGCGTCGATAGTAGAGGGCTCGCGGACAGAACGCGTACTCCGCGAGATCGCTCGCGGAGACCATCCGGCCGGAACGAACCCGCGCCGGGGCCGCCATCGTAGGCCCGGGGATTCCGGACCCATGAAGACGGTCGCTCGAGTGGAATGCGAGGGCGCCGGGCGCAGGGGCGACTACGGCGAAGCCGGTTCTTTCGGCTTCTTCGCTCGGGGCTTCTTCGCCCCGGCGGAGGTGGTCGAGCCGGTCGCGGGCTCCTTGGGCGCGGTGGCTTCCGCAGGGGTGGGCGAGGCGGCGGGGGCCGCGCCGGCGACGGATGGTGCTGGAGCGACCGCCGCAGCGGCCGAGGACTTCCCGGCCTCGGTCGTGGGAGCCGGGCGCTTCAACGCGGTTCCGGAAAACGCCGCCTTTCCCTTCGCTCCCGCCGCGAGCTTGCCGGCGGCGGAGCTCTGTTCGGTCTGGCGGCGCAGCGCGTGCGCGCGCGTCCACTTCAGCCGGTGGCCGACGCGGCCGAGGTGGAGCTGCTGCTTGCGGCAGGAGGAGGAGCAGAAGTGGAAGACCGCGCCGTCGCGCTTGATGTACATCGTGCCCGTGCCGGGCTCGATCTCCCCCGCACAGAACGAGCAGGTCCGCTTGACGACCATCGACGTCCCTACCGGACCGAGAGCTTGCGCGCTTCGCGCGCCGTCTCGCGAAGGATCAGCACGTCGCCGATGCGGATCGGGCCGGCGACGTTGCGGGTGATGATCTTGCCGCGGTCGCGGCCGGCGAGCACGCGGACTTTGACCTGGGTCGCCTCGCCCGCCATCCCGGTGCGGCCGATGAGTTCGACGACCTCTGCGGGCGAGCCCTTGTCCTCCGCCATCGACGAACCCCGGACCGGACCGAGCGACCTACTTCTTCAGCGTCGGGAACGCCTGGCCGAGCTCGTCCAACAGGACCTTCGCTTCGCCCGCGTCCACGATGGCGACGGAGGCGGCGGACTTGGAGAGGCCCGCGGACTGGCCGAGCCGTTGCTTCTTCGGGACGTAGAGGTACGGGATCCGCTTCTCCTCGCAGAGCATCGGGATGTGGACGAGGATTTCCACCGGGTCGACGTCTTCCGCCATCACGACGAGCTTCGCCTCGGCGCGCTCGCTGGATTTCGTGACCTCGTTCGTGCCCACCCGGATCTTCCCGGTCTCGCTCGCGATCTGCACGAGCTGGAGGGCCTTGTCGGCGAGTTCGGTCGGAGTGTCGAACCGTACGTAAATCGGTCGCGCCATTCTGGTCCTCGCGTCAGCGGAACCCCTTGCGGGGGTCCTCGGCTCACGGGTAGGCCGCGCGTAGCGGGGTCGCTATTTAACAATGCGCTCGACGCCGCCGACCGAGCGGACTTCGTTCCGTTGCCGGGTCGATTCCGTGCCCTCCGACCCACATCCCGGCCCCGGTTCGCCGCTCCCGACACTTCGGCGTGCGGTCAACGCTCCGATATAGCATTCTGAACGCATGTGCGCCCGTGGGGCGCGTCGGAGTCCGTTTTTCGCTCGATCCCGCCATCGATGACGCCGGACCGGTCGCGGAACGGATCGGGAACGTGATCGGGGCGCTGGCCGAAGCCGACTCGGACGGGCGGTTCGTCACCGCCATCGAGTATGTGCAGCAACGCGACGGAGGGCATCATTACTTCGTCCGCGCCGAGGAGGCGCGCCACTGGCCGAGCTCCCCGGTGCGACATTCGCTCCGTCGTGCGCTCTCGCGCGTCACGGGACTGAACCGAGAGGAACTGGATCGGGAGTATGCCGCGGCGCTGGACGCCGGGTGGGTGCCACTTTCGCTCGAGGTGGTGGCCGAGGCGGAAGACTCCGGACCGCCGCTGGAGTCGATCACGCTGATCGATGTGAATTTCCACCGGGCCTTGTCCCGGGGACCGACGTGAGCCGGGACGGGGACCCTCTGCCGACGCCCGCGCGGTCGGAAGTACGGCCCTGAGTAGGGGCAACCTAGGTACTACGCCCGGAGGGGCCCACCGTCCGAGACGGTGTCGCCCGGAGCTGCTCCACGCGCTCCATCCACCCCACGAGGTTCCGGAATCGGCTCGGCACGGGCTCTCCCGCAACCTTCAGCGAGGAGAGTCCGCCGTACACCCCACAGTCCGCAAGGCTGGGCATGCCGAGCAGCCACTCCCGCCCCTCGAGCGCCGCATCGACCCACGCGAGCTCCTCGGCAAGGTCCGCGAGGAACTCGCCCCGCCGTTGCTCAAGGACCGCCCACGGCCCGCGCACCCTCCGCTGGATCTCCTCGAACACCCAGCGCTCCTTCTCGTCCGAGAAGGTCGGGGGCATCCGGGTGACCACGGCGCGCCAGACCTTCTCCTCGAGCACCTGGTGCCCCCATCGCTCGAGCACGGTCGGAATTCCCCGGTTCCCGTTCGGAAACAGGGAGGGGCGCGGCACCTTCGCCTCGAGGAACTCGGCGATGTCGGTCCAGGGTACGATCGTCCCGTCCCAGTCGAGCGCGGGGAGGTAGTCCTGAGCCGTGGCGGCGATCAGCTCGGTCTTGTCGTGGTAGGGGACCGGAACGATCGTCGCCGGCACGCCCTTCATCGCGAGCGCGAGCTCGGCGCAGACGCCGTAGTGACTCCACGAGGCGGAGAACAAGCGGACCGACGGCGCCACGAGCGGCCGATTCCGGCGCCTCGGATATCGGTTCGCGGGCCCCCTCGCCCGCGAACGCCCGCTAGATGCCGGCGGTCTCCGGAGCTTCGCTCGGGTGGTGGAGGAAGTACTCCGTCACCGGTCGGGCGATCTCGGCGACCTCGGCGGCGACGGCGGCCTTGAGGTCCGCTGGGTGGACCTCGCCCGCAACCCAGGCGGCTCGGAAGGTCGTGGCGTCCTCGAACGAGCGGTCGCCCCCGTGTTTCTCCGCCCGATGGATCGTGAGCCGGCCGCGCCACGGGAAGACGACGTAGAGCGCGAGCTCGACGACTGGGTTCCCCTCGACCTCCTTCGCCGGGCAGAACGCCCCGTTCATCCGCGCCGTGACCTCTTCGAACGTCGCGGGCAGGACGATCGCGCTCGTCGGGTCCGACTTCGACATCTTCCGCTCCGGCCCGTGCCCGACGTCCATCCGGCCGCCTCCTTTCAGGGACGAGACGAGGGGGGTGTGGACGGCGACCGGGACCGGCCAGCCGTAGTGGTGCGCGACCTCCCGCGCGAGAACGTGCGCGCGCCGCTGGTCGACGCCCGCGTAGGCGATGTCGACGGGGAGCTCGAAGATGTCGGACGCCTGCATCGCCGGGTAGAACAGCTTCGCCGTGTCGAGCTGCGCCTCCTCTTCCGTACGGCCTAGGATCGTCATCGCCCGCTTGGTCCGGGCGAGCGACGTCGTCTTCGCGACCCGAACGACGCGCGCCCAGTACTCCGACGACCCCGTCAGCTCGTTCGCCCACCGCCAGTGCGTCTCGCCCTCCGAGACCCCGAGGGCCTGGAACGCCGAGCGCATGTACCGGCCGGCCGCGCCGATCCGCTCGAGCGACCCGCCGAGCTTGTCGTTGATCCAGGCGTGCCAGTCCGCGAGGAACACGGTCAGCTCGCATCCCGCCTCCTGGAGGTCGATCATCTTTCGGGCGCAGACGAGGTGGCCCGCCGTGAGGCGGCCGGACGGCTCGAACCCGATGTAGGCACGGGGCCGCTCGGTTCGCTCGAACAGTCCGGCGAGCTCCTCCCGGGTGAGCAGCTCCTCCGTGTGCCGCGCGACCCGCTCGACGCGCTCCTCGCGGTCCATTCCGTCGGAGGAGGACTCGGCGCCGTATTTAGGGCCCCGCGCCGAGCGCCCTCGACCGGAGTCGGGCCGCGGCGACAAACTCTATGGCCGCGCTCCGAGCTAGAACCCGCGGGGGTCGCCGATGCTGCTCGAGGCGGGGGAGACCGAGGTTCGGCACGAGCACGTCGTGCCGTACCGGTTCGGCGAGACGACCGGGCGCGGCAGCGTGTACCTCACCAACCGCCGGCTGGTGATCGAGAGCACGCCGAGCCGCCTCTTACCGTCAGGGGCTCCGGCGACGGTCGCCGACCTCCCGCTCCGCACGCTCACGAACGCCACGGTCGGCTCGGTGCTCCGACGGCCTCGCTATCTCGCGGTCGAGGCGGGAAACGACCGATTCCGGCTCGACGTCGTCCATCCTGCCGACTGGGTGCGGGCCCTCAAGGATGCGAAGGCGACCGCCCCGTCGGCCCACTCCTCCGCCCCAGCCGCCACGCACACCATCGAGCGGCACATCGTGAAGATCCGCTGCCGCCACTGCGGCACCCTCTCGGACGAACGGCACGGCCGGTGCGCGAGCTGCGGCGCGGCGCTCTGACCCGCCCCCGGTGCCACCGCGCCCCACCCGTCCGGGCCCCTCGGGAGTGGCTCTCGCTCCGTCCAACAAAGACTATACCTCCCGGGCGGACTAGAACGTCACTACTCCGATGAGCGACGCTCCCGCCGAGGCCGCGGCGGATCCGGGTACCCCTTCCCGAGACTCCCCAGCCAGCGCATTTGTCCAAGCGTTCGGGATCTCCCCCGGAACGGCCCAACGACTCGCCGACGCCGGCTACTCGACCGTCTCCCAGGTGAAGTCGGTCGGGCGGGAAGCGCTCCTCGAACTCGGGCTCGACGCGTCGGAGGCCGACCGGGTGCACGGCGATTCCCCGACGCCCGCGCCGACCGCCGGCGCGAAGGACCTGGACGACCGCGCGTTCAACCGCATGATGGCCTCGGGACGCTCCAGCGACCGCTCGCGCCGGAAGGTCGCCCCGGCGGCGAAGGGTTCGACCGAGGTCCTCCGAAAGTGGGTCGACGGCGACGACCGGGCGATGGAGACCTGGATCCAGTCGAGCGACGTCGCCCCGCGCCGACCGGCGCCCTCGGCCTCGGTCGCTCCGCCGCCGTCCTCCATCCCGCCGGCTGCCCCTCCCGCCCCCGGCGACACCGCTCCCGCGGCCCGCCCGGCTCCGGCGCCTGCCGTACCGTCCCAGATCGCCGAACGCGAGGAAACGGTCGTCCGGTGGCTCACCGACCTCCTCGACCGCGTGAAGAGCGACCAGTTCGACCCCCAGTCGCTCCTCCAGGAGTCGCAAGAGCTGCACCGGTCGCTGTTCGAGGAGCGCGCGAAGCGCAAGCAGCTCGAGGACGAGGTCGAGCACGTCAAGCGCGGCTCCATCGCCGTGATCAAGTACGTCCGGGGGAAGGAAGCGAAGGCCCGCGAACAGGCGGTCCAGGCGAAGGACGCCGAGATCGCCGAGCTCAAGCTGAAGCTCCTCACCCTCCCGCCCCTGGAGGGCGACGGCAGCGCGCCGTCGTCCGACTCCCCCTCCCACGACGTCACGACGGCGCCGGTGGCGTCGAACCCGCTCGCCGACGGCCAGGTGCGCGCCGAGATCCAGGCGCGCGAACAGGCGTTCGTCGAGCGCGAGGCGGAGTTCCGTCGCCGCATCGTCCAGCTCGAGGGCGAGATCCGCGCCGCGCGCGCGGAGGTCGAATCGCGCCAGGAACACGACTCGCTCCTCGCGAAGGGCGCCGCCCTCCCACAGGAGATCACCGACCGGTTGAAGCACCTCGAGGGGCGAGAACGCGACCTCGTCAACCGCGAGAACGAGCTTCGAACGAAGTTCGAGGAGATCCGGATCTCCGCGGAGGAGGTCGAGCGCCAGCGCGGTCCGCTCCAGTTCAAGGAGAATGAGCTCGCGGCGTGGGAGCGCCAGCTCCAGACGACGAAGCAGGCGCTCGAGCTCGAAGCACGCCGGATCGAGGCCGGGCGCTCCGAGCTCGAGTCGGCCGGCGGCGGGATGCGGCCGGAGGAGGCGAAGAAGCTCGACGACCTCCGCTCGGAACTCGCGAAGAAGGAGCAGGAGCTCCGCGCCCGGGAAACCTACCTCCACCAGCAGATGCAGGAGATCGAGACGCTCCAGCGGAAGGCCGCGGCCGTCGAGGCGGAGGAGATGCACCTCGACATCGTCAGCGAGACGAAGGTCGGGAAGGTCCGCTCCGGGGTCCGCCGCCTCGACGACCTGATGTTCGGTGGCCTCCCGCCGGCCGCACAGGCCCTCATCAACGGGCCCGTGCACACGGGCAAGGACGTCCTCGCCCGGTTGTTCGTCGCCGAGGGCCTGCGCGCGGGGATCCCCGCGATCTGGGTCGTGACGGACAAGACCTACACCCAGATCCGCGACGACATGCTCGCGATCTACCCGCAGTACGGCGACGCGGAGGCGAAGGGGCTGGTCCGCTACGTCGACCTGTACTCCCGGAGCCTCGGTGTCGCGCAGGCCGAGACCGGCGTCAAACTCCTCGCCCCGGGGGACAAGGCGATGCTCGAGCAGCTCACCCAGTCGGTGAACGCCTCCGCGCAAGAGTTCCGCGAGAAGTTCAAGGACCGCTCCTACCGACTCGTCTTCGAGACGGTGTCCACGCTCTCCGCCTACCTGGACACCGCCGCGACGTTCCGGTTCCTGCAGCCGTTCTCGGGCCGCCGACGGCTCGATGGCGCCGCGGCGTACTACGTGCTCGAGACCGGCATGCACTCGGAGTCCGACCTGCAGACCCTCGAACACATGACCGACGGCTCGGTGAACCTGAAGCTCGACCAGCTGAAGACGTTCCTCTCCGTGCGCGGCCTCGGCGAGGTCCAGTCGCGCGCCTGGATCGGCTACACGTTCAGCAAGAAGTCGTTCAGCCTCGGCTCGTTCTCGCTGGACCACATCCGCTAGGCGCGCCGCCGCGTCGACAGCCAGCGGTCGATGCCGTCGCAGGTGAACGTCAGGCCGAAGCCGAGGCCGATGATCGCGGCCGCGGGGAAGAAGTACATCCACCAATAGCCCGGCGGGGCGAAGATGCTGAACCCGTAGCACGTCCCCTGCGCGAGCAGGCTTCCCCACTCGGGGAAGAACAGGTTGGGGAACGGCGTGATCAGGTTGTACAACCCGCCGCTCGAGCAGTTGAGGAACGGGAAGATCGTGAACACGAAGAAGATGCTGTAGACATCGACCGGGACCTGGGCGAGGGCCGGGTACAGCGCGTTCGGCAGAACGTGGCGGAAGAGCACGTGGGCGCGCGTCGCACCGGCCGCCCGCGCGGACTCGACGTACGGCTCGGTGACGACCTGCTTCGCAACCGCGCGGACCGGGCGGGCGTAGTACGGCCACAGCACCGCGCCGAACAGGAGGGGAAAGGCGTAGAGGCGCCAGGCCGGCGGGATCGTCAGCTCGAGCCCCAGGTAGAGGACGATGACGAAGAAGAACGGCGGCATGCCGGCCTCCACGTCGGCCGCGAAGCTCACCCAAAAGTCCGCGGCGCCCCCGCGGACGGCCGCGTAGGCACCGAGCAGCACACCGACCGAACCGGCGGACCCGAGGGCGAGGAACACGAGCCCGAGGTCGATCGGAAAGGCGCGGGCGACCTCGCCGAACCCGTCGACGCCGATCCCGCTCATGATGCCGAACGGATGCGCCCAGCTGGGCCCGGGCGGGGGGATCGTCTCGGCCCAGTCCACCCGGAACGGCGGCGTCGTGAGGGTCGGCCCATAGTACACGACCGCCGCGATGGCGATCGCGACGTACGCGCCGAGAACCCCGACCCCGGTGATCAGCGCAGGGTTGCCGAGGAACCGGCGCAGAAACAGTCGCCATCCCTGGCCGGGACGCACCCAGCGCTCCACCTCGGCGTCGAGCTCCTCGATCGTCGGCGTGGCAACGGCGTGAGAGCCCGCGCTCACGAGTTCTCCGAGCGGCCCGAGCGCGGGTCGAGGTAGCGCGACAGGATCTCGCTCGCGAGGGTCCCGATGAGGACGACCGCGACGAGGAGGAAGATCGTCACCTGGTAGAAGTTCCCCGGCTTCGAGGCCCCCGGCGCCGGGTGGAAGCCGAACCCCGAGCGAAGGAACGTCGTCATCTGCGTCAGGAGGAGCGAGCCGATGCCCGGGTCGCTGGTCATCGCTTCGACGAGCGACTGCGTGCCGATGTAGAGCGGGAGCGTGGCCGCGAAAGCGAGGAGGAAGATCGGGATCACGCGGCGGCCGGTGTGCCGCCATCGGATCGTCGACTCGGGGATCCCGCGGGCGCGAGCCGCGACGACGTGGGGCTCCTCCGCGGCCTGGGCGACGGCGTTGCGCGCGTAGCGCAAGAACAGGGGGACGTAGATCGCGGCGATCAGGAGCGCCTGCAGGAGCGTCTTCGCCGACGTGATGACGACGACCCTCCACGCCCCGTTCAGGGCGGCGTCGAGGATCGGGAGGCCGGTCGGCGTCGTGTTGTAGGCGATTCCGATCCACTTGGGGATCGACCCGCGGTCCTCGAACCACCCGGGCGCGGGCAGGACGCCGAACGGCGTGTCCCCGAAGAACCGGAGGAACGGCGTGTAGAGGACCGAGAACATGGCGAGCACGACGAGGAACGACGGCACCAGCAGCCCGATCACCGACGCGGTGCGCACCCCCACGTCGAGCGGGCGGTCGCGATTCCAGCCGGCGGTGAGTCCGATCACGTAGGCGGAGACGGCGGAGATGGCGAGGGCGACGCCGGCCAGCTCGATCGAGTACGGGACGTACCAGACGAAGAACGTCCACGCCGGTTCGACGAGGTGACCGTAGCTGGTCGTGCCCCAGTTTCCGCTGAACAGATTCCACAGGAACAGGCCGTAGCCGCTCCCGAACGCCTGCGCGACGCAGCCCGGGTTGGACCACGCGCAGTAGCCGCACGAGAGGGCGGAGAAGTTGCAGACCGGCGTCTGGGTCGCCGCGGCCGGGATGTACGTCCCGAAGATGTAGAGGACCGTGAGGATCGTGACGAGCTGGGCGGGCAGAAGGAGCGAGCGTTGGAGCACGTACCGAGCGAAGCGCGAGAGGATCGCCGGTGGGAGCCCGATCGTGACGCGCCGGGCGCGGGCCGCGAGGACCGCGACCCCGCCGCCGGCGGTGGCGAGCGCGGCGAGCGGGAGGAGGATGAACACGTCGTACGGGTCGTTGGGTGAGATCGGAAGTCCGGTCGGCGGCACGCCGACGGTGACCCCCGACAGCGGCCCCGCCGGCATCGCGACCGTCACGACGACGCCGTCGTGCTGGTCGCTCGGCTGCGCGGAGATCTCGACCGCGCCCTGCGGGGCCCCGACTTCGAACGCCCCGCCCGGTCCGCTCGTGACGGCGACGAGGAACAGGTCGACCCCGTAGATGTACAACTGCACCCCGGGCACGCCGAGCCCGGAGTAGCTGTCGACCACCCGGCCGCTGAGCGGGTGGACGACGATCTTCGGGAGGACCACCTGGTCGTCCGGGACGGGACCGGTGACGACGAGGATCTGGTGGATCTCTTCGTAGCCCGAGAGGGCGAAGGCGAGATCGTAGGTGCCGTTCGGGAGCCCGAGGAAGAACCCTCCCGACGCGTTCGTCGTGTTGAGGCCGAGGTTGGTGAACACCGAGACGTGCGGGAGCGGCGTGCCGTTCGTGTCCGTCACGACGCCACGAACCGGCCAGGGGAACCCGCTCGAGCCGCTGCCGACGACGTGCACGCACCCCGTCTCGTCGCCGATCAGCACCTCGCCCGAGTCGACCGCGACCGGCGCGTAACTGACGGTGCCGAAGGTCGCCCGCCAGAGCACCCGGCCCGTCGTGAGCGAGATCGCCTTCAGTTGTTGGGTCGCGTCGTAGGCGTACACGACGTTGGCCGTCACGGCCGGTGTCGAGAGCGCCGGGTAGCCGGTGTGGAAGAACGTGTTCGACTGGTTCCACCGGATCGCCCCGGTGCTCAAGTTGAACGCGTAGAGGTTCGCCTCGTGCGTGTGGACGAACACCGTCGTCGGGTTGAGGACCGGGGCGGCCTCCGCGCGGTCGCCCGGGGACGCCGCCGAGCCGTTCCAGCGCCAGAGAAGCGATCCGTTGCCCGTGTTCCACACGCCGACGGCCGTGGCATTGTCGACGAGCGCGACCCGGTCGCCGAGCACCGCGGGGCCGGCCGATAGGCTCCCGCCGATCGAGGTCCGCCAAAGGATGGCCCCCGTGCCAGCGGCGAGCGCCGTCAGGCCTCCGTCGACGGTCGAAGCGAACACCCGGCCGTTCGCGACCGCCACCGCGCCCGAGACCGCCGGGCCGAGCGAGGTCGTCCAGTTCACCGTCCCGAAGGCGAGACTGAGGGCCGCTACGACCCCGGTCGAGGTCCCGACATAGACCGTACCGTTGACGACGGCGACGCCGTCGACGATGCTGCCGTTGAGGCTGTGGGACCATCGGAGTCCCCCGGTCTCGATGTCGAACGCGGACACGAGCCCGACGCTGTCACCGACGAGGACGGAGTTCGTGCTCACGTCGGGTGTGGTCGGATTCGTCCCGACGAGCGCGCTCCAGACGACCGTGTGGTTCCCACCGCCCACGTCGAGCTCCGTGCGGTTCAGCGCGAAGACGTCGCCAAAGACGTCGGCGACGAACGCGAGCGCCCCGGCGGCGACGACGCCGGAACGCATCGGGAGGCCGGCCGCGGGGCAGTAGGTGTTGCCGACCGAGGCGGACAGGGGTCCGCCGATCGGGCTGAACCCGGAGCGGTTCTCCGCCCCGGCGGCGGTGTCCCAGCCGCCGATCGAGTCGTACACGAGGCTCACGCGCTCCAGGGCCGCTGCGGGGCCGGCCAGTGGGATCGATTGGGCGGGGGTGGCGCCGCCCGAACCCCCGGCAGGAAGCACGACGACGAGCAGGGCGGCCATGGCGACGGCCACGAGGACGATGCCGCCGGGCCCGCGACGGTCGGGCCGGGACGCGCCCGACACGGCCGACGGAGGACCGGACCGAATTTACACCTGCGGGGCGCCTCTCGCCCGGCGGACCTAGCTATAAATACCGTCGGACGGTCGTTCTGTCGCTAGGCTAGACCGGGGGGTTGGGCGTCCCCTTTTACACCGAAACCGTCCTCAGCGGGGGTGACAGGCAGGAGCGACGTTCGGAGGAGCGGTACGTCTCGGTCGTCTCTGTAGACGCTCTGTTCCATCGGGCCGCGGGTCCCGCGATGGGCGCTCGGAGGAGCGCCCTAGCGGGTATCCATCACGGGAACCGGGTTAGGTCCTGACGGGAGCAGCCTTACCGTGACCCGTCGACGCTGATGGGGTGACGGGGCCGAGGAGCGACCGGGAATCACGTGCCGTTGTTCCGGATAGCCATCCTGCTGGCCTAGCACCCAGCCCACACCGAGCCAACACCCCCACCCCCCCATTTCCAGTGGAACTGTCGGCGGGGACACCCCCACCGATCGACCCTACCAGCCTTCGGACACGGGGTCCACGGCGTCCCGCTCGAGGATCCTGCGACGTTCGGGCGGGATCTCTTTCTTCTCCTTCCTCATGTAATCGTAACAGACGACGACGGTTCGTCCCCGAGCGTAGACCGTCGGTCCTCCGTTCGCGTTCCGGAACCGATAGAGAAGAGAGAAGCTGGTGCGACCGAGCGGGGATGCCGGAGCAACCTCGCCCAGCAGCTCCGCTCCGTAGAACGCCGGAGCGAGGTAGCGACAGGTCGCTTCGGCGATGATGATGTCGAGCTTCGCCGGGTCGAGGGTACCGAGAGCGGAGAGGTAGTAGTCGCAGCGCAGCGTCTCCATGAACGGAAAGTACGCGGCGTGGTTGAGATGGCCGAGGACGTCGAGATGGTGGTAGAAGATGGGAAAGGTCCGGTGAGAGGGCCAGGGCCGGGCGGGGGAGGGGGGAGTCACGTCCGATGCCATCGGGTGCCGTCGAGCGCCGCGGGGTATATGGGCGATAGGAGATGCGGAGCCGCCGTGATTCGACTCATCCAGGCGACCCGTCCACGTCCCGACGCGCGGGAGCGCCGTCCCTCCCGGAGACTCCAGTGGAAACCAGGGGGTGGGGGGGTATGACGAGTCCGGACACGCCGGGGACGACCGAGGAGATGGCGGCGACGGTCCGGTCGATCCGCTCGTCCGTCCGAGCGCACTCGAAACGGTTCGAGAACGCGATCCCGCTGATCGCGAGCGAGAACCTCCTCTCGCCGTACGCGAAGGAGCTGATGATCAGCGACTTCCACTCCCGCTACGCGGAGGGGAAGCCGGGGGAGCGGTACTACGAGGGAAACGAGCAGGTCGACGAGGTCGAGCGGACCTGCCTCGCCCTCGCACGCCGCCTCTTCCGATGCTCGTTCGCCGACGTCCGCCCGATCTCCGGGACGGTCGCGAACCTCGCGGTCCTGAAGGCGCTCGCCGAGCCCGGCGCGCCGGTCGGCACCGCCCGGCTCGCCGACGGGGCGCACATCTCGAGCGCCTCCTTCGGCGCGTTCGGACTGCGCGGGGTGAAGCCGGTCTACTACCCGTGGGACCCGGCCAAGATGACGTTCGACCCGGAGGGGACGCGGCGCGTGCTGCGCGAGGCGCGGCCGAAGCTCGCTCTGTTCGGCCTCTCGCTGTTCCTCTTCCCGCAACCGATCCAGGAGATCGCCGACACGCTCCGCGAGGTCGGCGCCGTCGGATGGTACGACGCGGCCCACGTCCTCGGCCTCATCGCGGGGGGTGAATTCCAAGACCCGCTGCGCGAGGGGTGCACCGTCATCTCCGCATCGACCCACAAGACGCTCCCGGGTCCCCAGCACGGCATTCTCCTCGGAGAGACCGACGACCCGGAGCTCGTCAAGAAGCTCGAGTCGGCAGCGTTCCCCGGCGTGACGAGCAACCACCACCTCCACACGATGGCGGCGCTCGCGGTCGCGCTCGCCGAGCACATCGCGTTCGGCACCGCCTACGCCCGCCAGACGGTCCGGAACGCCCGCGCCCTCGGCGAGGCGCTCCATGGCCGCGGCTTCGACGTGATCGCCGCCGACCTGGGCTTCACGCGCTCGCACACGGTCGCCGTGCGGGTCGCCCAGGAAGGCGGGGGCGAGGCGGTCGCGAAACGGCTCGCCGACGCGGGCCTGATCGCGAACAAGAACCTCCTCCCGGGCGACACCAGCCCGAAGCACCCGAGCGGCGTCCGGCTCGGAACCCCGGAGGTCACGCGCGTCGGGATGACCGAGCGCGACATGGACCGGATCGCGGAGTTGTTCGACGACCTCCTCCACAAGGGCCGGTCGACCGACACCGTCCGCGCCGACGTCGCGGCCCTGAAGCACGACCACACGACGATCCAGTACTGCTTCGCCGCCGGCGAAGCCGCGTACCGGTACTACGACCTCGTCGGCCGGGACCCGTAGCGCTCCGCTACGTCCGCGGCTCCGTGTCCCCGGCCGCGTCGAGGTCGCGGCGGGCGAGGGCCGCGTCGAGCGCCATCGCATCGACCTCCACCCGCGGACCGACCGGTCGCTCCTCCTCGTGAGAGAGGCGGAACATCGGCCGGCCATCCGGCCCCACCGATGCGCGCACGAGACCCTCCGTGACGAGGGTGCCGACCCATTCCGCGAGCTCGGCGGCGTCGGGCATCGGGCCGGGGAACCCCCGCACGACCTCGTCGAGGTCGACGTCGTGGTCGTAGGAGAGCCGGGAGAGGACGTGCGAGCGGCCCTCGGCGAGTCGTCGGAGCGGTTCGTCCGGGTCGTCGTTCGCCCCGACATGCGCGGCGGACGTGCCGCTCCTCCGCCGGAGGACGAGCACCGCGGCGGCGCCCAGGACGGCCGCCCCGAGGATCGCCACCCACGCGAGTGGAGTCACGGTCGCGGAGGATCCGGGCAGCGCGGGGATCGGGAGCGGCCCCAGGATCGCGACGTTGGATTCGTTCAGGACCGTCAGCGTGCCCCCGCTCGTCCCTTCCGAGGTGTAGTTGACCCAGACGACAGCGGTCCCTCCCCCGCCACGGATCGCGGAGTCGAACTCCTCGAGGACCGAGCCGAAGCGCGCCTCGACGATCAGGAACCCCTGTGGGTCGGCGTTGCCGAACCGGTCGAGAACGGTGTAGAGCGTCGCGTTCTGCTGGATCCCCGGCCGCACCACGTCCGGCCGCACGAGGTGGATGTGGGCGCCGTCCGCGGCGACCGGGATCGCGAGCGAGACCGGGGCGGGGAACGCCGAGGACCAGACGGCGACCGGGCACGCGCCGACCTGGGTCGCGGTGACGGTGAACTCCAGCGAGGGGTCGGACCCGGTCGGCGCGGTGAGCGTGAACGTGCCGTTCGAGCCGATGAGCGGACCGGAGGAGCCGTTGACCCACGGCGCGCCGCAGGCGGGGTCGATCCGCACCGACGCGGCGGTCCGGAATCCGGGCACGACGCTCCCCACGTCATCCACGCCGACGACCGTGACCTTCACCGGGATTCCCGCGGGTGTCGAGGCGTTCGCCTGCGGGGCGACGAGGGCGAGGCCGGTGATGGGACGGGAGATCGCGAGAGTCGTCGCGTTGGCGACGACCGTGCCGAGCGCGTCGACGACCGTGAGGGTCAGTTGCTCGCTTGCCGCCGTGAACCCCGTCACGAACGCGACGGAGGGCACCTGATCGGAGGCGACCTCGCCGGACGCGAGGGTGCTGTCGGGCGAGCTCGAATTCCACCAGTACGAGAGCGGGAAGGCGCCCCCGGAGACGGTCGCGCTCGCCCGCACCGAGGCACCGCGGGGCACCTCGCTCTGGTTCAGCGCGAGCGCCACGATCGCCGGGTGGGCGACGATGTCGACCTCGAGCGGCACCGTCCGGTTCGCCCCGGCGAGGTCCGCGACCGTGGCGGTGGCGTGGTAGGTCCCGAGGCTCGCGTAGGAGACGGCGATCGTCCAGTTCGGACCGGCGGACTCGTCGCAGACGAACCGGCCGTCCCCGGTGAGGAGGCACGCCGGCCCGTACGGGGCGGTCCCGGTGGCGGCTTCGACGGAGATCCCGACCCGGACCGGGGTGCCGGCGTAGGCCCGGTTGGGATTGGGACCGACGGCGACCCCCAGTGAGCTCGAGACGACGACGGAGAGGAAGGTGGCCTTCGCGGCGGAGAAGCCGTTCGTCACCGTCGCGGTCGGCTGAAAGGTCCCGGCGGCCGGATAGTGGAGCCCGAACGAACAGGTGATGTCGACGAGGCCTCCCGACGTCGGGACCGTCGCGCACGCAGTCGACTGCGTCGCTCCCGACCCGCCGGGCTGGAGCGTCGCGGAGTAGGCGTAGCCGCCGGCTCCGGTCGCGTGCACCGAAGCGGCGGCGGGCAGTCCGACATCGATCGGGTTCGGCGTCACGCTCGCGGTGAGGACGGCCGTTGGGACGGCGGTGAGGTAGAGGTGGACCGGGGCGAGCAAGATCGCGGTGTGGTTGTAGGAGCCGTTCACCCACAGCGTCACCGTGCCCGTGGTGCCCGCCGTCCCGCCCACGACATTGAAGGTCGACCCGTTCGAGGGTCCCGACGTGGCCCAGCCCGTGCCGGCGATCTGCCAGGAGTACGACAGGTTCGCCGTCGACGGGTTCCCAGCGCCGTCGAACGGTTCGGCCCGGACCAGCGTCCACGCACCGAGGCTCAGCGTGCCGAACTGATACGGCGAGGTCTGCGCCGACGCGAGGGCGGCGACCCAATCGAGCGCGACGACCGACCCGTTGCGGTGGCCGGAGAGGAAGTAGGCGGGCGCCGCCCCGCCACTCACCCCGAACACGTACGGCCCGAACGGACCCGCGTAGGAGAGGCACCCGGTTCGGCTGCACGACGTCGCGGGCAGGGTCAGGTTGAGGACGAATCCCCCGGAGGCGTTCGTGGGCGCCCGGTACGTCGCCGAAAAGCACGACAGGCTCGAGCCCAAGCTCGTGGTATCGTTCGTCTCGTACGCGTAGAGGAACTCGGCCGTTACGTTCCCGACCGTTGGACGCGGGAGGATCGTCCCCTCGACGCCGAGAGTTCCGCGGAGGATCGTCGGGATCTTCGGTCCGCCGCAGCCGGAGGCGGGGTGGACGAATGGGGACGGTCCCACCGGAGCGGCGACGGCGTGGGGCCCGCTCGCGGCCGGGAGCGAGAGAATTCCCGAAAGGACGATGGCGGCGAGGAGCGCCGCAGCCCCCAGACGAAGACGCACCATACGCAACCCCCCGCCGGGCGTGGGACCCGGGCGGCCCGGCGGAATGGCGACGGGCGGGGCTTAATCGTGTCGTTGTCGGTCGGGCGGCGGACGATGAGACGGGCGAGCCCCCTCCCGCGCCAGCCGACCTCCACGGTCTCGCTCACCCCTCCCAAGCTGAGCTCGTTCCCGCAGGAGCGCGAGCAACTCGAGTTCTCGAGTCGTTCGCTCGTGTTCTCCTCGGACGGGGGGCGGGTGTACCGCGCCTGGGGACCGGCGGACCACCCGTGGGTCCTCGGGGTTGAGGCGAGCGGATCGCGCTGGCGGGGGTTCGGCTATGGGGCCGGTCCCTCGGAGACCCGCACCGCCGTCCGCGACCTGTTCTCCCTCGACCATCCGATCGAGGAGTTCTACCGCCAGGTCCGCCGCGAGCCGGTCCTCCGCGGGACCGACCGGAGGTTCCGGGGTCTCCGCCTCCCGAGGGACGCCAACGTGTACGAAGCGCTGTTTCACTCGATCCTCGGCCAACAGGTGTCGGTCCAGGCGGCGAACGCGATCAAGCGCCGTGTGATGGAGGCCGCGGGGGCGACGCTCGAGGTCGGAGGCCTCACGATCCCTCGGGTCCCGACTCCGAACGAGCTCCTCACGCTCGGGGCGGACGGGCTCCGCGCGAACGGCGCGAGCGGCGCCAAAGCCCGCAGCCTCGTCGCCCTCGCGGAGTGGGAGCGGGCCGGACGATGGGCTCCCGGCCGGTTGGGGCCACTCTCCACGGCCTCGGTCGTCGAGGCGCTCGACGAGGCGCCGGGGGTGGGGCGTTGGACCGCGGAGAACGCGGTCCTGCGCGGACTTGGCCGACCCGACGTGTTCGTCGCCGGCGACCTCGGCATCCGGACCGCCCTCGCCGCGTACGGCGCCGTCGCGGCGGACGCGAAGGAGGAGGCGATCCGCGCGTGGGGCGAGCAGCGCTACCCCGGTTGGGGCAGCTACGCGACCCTCTACCTTTGGAGGAAGTGGGTCACCGAGGGGGCTCCCCGTCCGCCGGCTCACCGCCGGAACGGCGAGTGACCCGCGACCCGGTGAGCGGAACTCGCCGGAGCGCCGTATGGACGGCGCCCTGCGGGCGGAGATCGCTCTCGTAGAGGACGACCTCCCCGACCTCGAACGAGGCGAACGATCGGCCGGCCCACTCTGAGAGGACGCGGCGCGCCCGCTCGAGGTCGCGGGGGCCCCGGACCCGCAGGATCGTCACGTGGGGCGTGAAGGGACGCGTGTCGCGGCGAGCCACGACGGAGGCTGTGGCCGTCGCGACTCGGCAGGCGAGGTCGATGAGCGCGTCCCGCCCGTCCTGGACACCCGCCCACACTACGCGGGGGTGCGACTCGTTCGGGAAGGCCCCGACGCCCTCGATCGTCATCCGGAACGGAGCGACCGGCCCCAGGGCGGCGGCGATCGCCTCCCCGAGCGATGGGACGACCTCGGGCGAGATCTCGCCGAGGAACTCGAGGGTGAGGTGCGTCATGGCGGGGGCGCCGAGGGGCCGTTCGGCGATCGCGGGGATGTCGAGCGCGACGAACGCCCGCACTTCGCTACCCTCCGACCGTCCTTCGCCGGGACTCGCTCACGAGGGTCGCCGCTCGCTCTCGGTCGATCTCGACGCCAACGGAGTTCCGTCCGAGCGCGTGGGCCTCCCACAGTGTGGTCCCGGTGCCGGCGAACGGGTCGAGCACCGTGTCGCCGACGACCGAGAACATCCGGATCAACCGACGGGGGATCTCCGGCGGGAACGCCCCGGTCCGGTCGCCCTTCCTTCCCTGACGAACCCCTCGAATGTCCTCCCAGACCTGCGAGAACCATCGGTCCCGCTCCCCCTTCGTGAAGCGGCTGCGCTCGCGATTCGCGTCGCGACGCGGGAACGTCCTCAGGCCGCCCCGCCGAAACAGGAGGATGAACTCGCAATCGGCCGTCACGTAGGCGTTGGGAGGGAGGAATCCGGAGCCGAGGAACGCGTTCGGGCGGTTCGTCGGCTTCTTCCACAGGAGGTACGGGAGTGGGCGGAAGCCCGCCGATTCGCAGGCGCGCGCCACCTCGACATGGTTCGGCCAGAGCCGAAAGCCCTCCGAGCCGGAGCGCAGCGCGTCCCCGATGTTCACGGCGAGGAGGCCGCCGGGGACCAGCGCGACGTGGCAGGCGGCCCACGCCTCCGCGAGCCGGGCGTGCATCGCCTCGTAGGTCGTCGCGCCCCAGCGGCGGAACGACTCGTCCCATTGCGGAATCATCGGGTACGGGGGCGAGGTCACGACCAGGTGGACCGAGGACGGCGCGACCCCCGGCAGGTCGCGCGCGTCGCCCTGGACCGCTCGGATCCACGGAGCCGGCGGCGCGTCCACCGCGGCGCGAGCCGGCCCGGTCGTTTATACTCGGCGACCCTCGACGACGCATGCGGCTCGAGCGGCCGGTTCTCCAGGTCGCGTTGGACTTCGAGAACCTGTCCCGGGCGCTCCCGGCGGCGAAGGAGTCCGTCGCCGGGGGGGCGGACTGGGTCGAGGCGGGCACCCCGCTGATCAAGAGCGAGGGGCTCGATGCGGTCCGCGCGCTGAAGAAGGCGTTCCCGGACCATCGCATCGTCGCCGACATGAAAATCATGGACACCGGCGCGTTCGAGGTCGAGATCGCGGCGAAGGCCGGCGCCGACCTCGTGACGGTGCTCGGCACCGCCGACGACGACACGATCGCCGAGGCGGTCCGCGGCGGCCACCAGTACGGCGCCGAGGTCGTGGTCGACCTGTTGAACGTCGCCGACCCGGTCGCGCGCACCCGAAAGGTCGCGGAGCTCGGGGCGGCCGCGGTGTGCTGGCACATCGGCATCGACATGCAGATGGCCGGACGCACGCCGTTCGAGGTGCTCGGGGAACTCGCGAAATCCTCGCCGGTGCCGGTCGCGGTGGCGGGCGGCCTCACGTCGGAGAGCGCGGCGAAGGCGGTCCGCGCCGGGGCCCTCATCGTGATCGTCGGCGGCGCGATCACGAAGAGCGCGAACATCCAGGCGGCCACCGAGGCGGTCCGGCGCGCGATCGACACGAAGACCGAGGTCCCGAGCGAGCACTTCCACCGGTACTCCGACGCCGAGGTCCGCGAGGCGTTCCTCAAAGTCTCCTCCCCGAACTTGTCGGACGCGATGCAGCGCCACGGCGCCATGCATGGCATCCACCCCCACCTCCCGCTCCCGACGACGAAGGTCGTCGGTCCCGCCGTAACGGTCGTGACGCGCGACGGCGACTGGGCGAAGCCGGTGGAGGCGATCGACCGGGCGGGTCGCGGCGATGTGATCGTGGTCGACGCCGGCGGCGGGACGACGGCGATCTGGGGCGAACTCGCGAGCTGGAGCGCCCACGGGCGCGGCGTCGCCGGGGTCGTCATCGACGGGGCGGCGCGCGATGTGGACGCGATCCTGGCCCTCGGCTTCCCCGTCTTCAGCCGGAACGTCTCGCCGAACGCGGGCGAACCGAAGGGGCACGGCGAGATCGGGGTCGAGGTCGTGGTCGGAGGCGAACGCGTGCGGCCCGGCGACTGGATCGTCGGCGACCTGTCCGGAGTTGTCGTAGTGCCCCGCGAACGGGCGGCCGAGATCGCGAACCGGGCACTCGACGTCCTGGAGCACGAGAACCGCGTGCGGGAGGAGATCCAGCGCGGCTCCACGCTGAGCGCGGTCCAGAAGCTCGAGCGTTGGGAACGCGTCGGTTGATCTCGGTCGTCCCGCGCGAAACGCTTTACGACGCGCCCCCTCGCCGGGGTCGCGCTCCCGTAGTCTAGTCCGGTCAAGGATATCGGGCCTTCGACCCGACAACGCGGGTTCGAATCCCGCCGGGAGCACGTCCACCCCTTCGACCGGGCCCCTTTCCGGTCCGAGTCTCAGCCGGACCCATCGTCGCGCGACCTCGGCGCGGGCCCGGGCGCCGGACCGGCTGCGCCAACAGGTTCTTGGGGCGAGAGCTCGATATCGACCTCTCAACCGTCGCTCGGGGCCGGGAATCTCCCGACCCGACCCCGCCCAACGATCGCGGACATGGGCAGCTCGGAATCGGACGGCCGGCCCCCTCCCCCCGGCCCCTGGTATCGTTCGTCGTGGTGGCGGACCGCCGCCGCCCTCGCCGTTCTCGGCATCGGCTACTTTGTTGCCGGCAAGGTCGGGCTGTTTCTTGCCGTCGGCAATGCCAGCGTTTCGGCGGTGTGGCCGCCGACGGGGATCGCGATCGCCGCCCTGCTCCTCGGCGACTCAACCCTCTGGCCGGCGATCTTCGCGGGCGCCTTCCTCGTGAACCTGACGACGACGTGGGACGTCGCGAGCAGCCTCGGGATCGCCTCGGGGAACACGCTCGAAGCGATCGTGGGGGCGTACCTCGCGAATCGGTTCGCGGGAGGTCGCCGAATGTTCGAGCAGCCCCGGTCGGTCCTGGTGTTCGCGCTCCTCGGGGGCTTCGTCGCGGCCACGGTCGCCGCCACCATCGGCACCGCCTCGCTCACGCTCGCCCACCTCGCTCGTCCGGGGGAGTTCCTCGCGGTCTGGGGCCCCTGGTGGCTCGGAGATGCCATCGGCGCCATCGAGGTCACGCCGCTGATCCTCGCTCTCGCGTTGCGGCCCGCCGCGCCGCAGCTCGGCTGGGGGCGGCCGGGCCGGTCCGAAGCCGTGCTCATCGGCGGGGTCACGGCCGCCGTGGCCCTCCTCGTCTTCGCGCGTCCCGCCTCGACGCTGCTGGGCGAATACCCCCTCGAGTTCCTCGTCGTTCCCCCCATCGTCTGGGGGGCGACCCGGTTCGGCACGCTCGGCGCCGTTGGCTCGGTCAGCGCGGTTTCGCTGATCGCCATCGGCGCCACGGTCCGGGGCGATGGGCCGTTCGCCGTGCTCCCCCCCGGCGTCGCGCTGCTCGCGCTCCGGGTGTTCATCGGGTCGCTCGCGCTGACCGCTCTGCTCGTCGCCGCCGAGGTCACGCAGCACCAGCGCCTCGAGTCGGCGCTGTACGACGCCCGCAAGACGCTCCAGCGGGTACTGACCGAGCGGACGGCCCAACTCGACGCAACGGTGTCGCTCGCCACGATCGGGACGTGGACGTTCGAGGCGGGTTCCAGCAAGCTCGTCTGGTCGGAGGAGATGTACCGCATCCTCGGGTACGGGGCGGCCCGGTTCCCGGTGGCGCTCGACACCGCGTTCGCGCGGATGGACCCCTCCGACCAGGAACGGTTTCTCGGCGAGGTGCGATCCGTGCTCGACGCGCCCGAGGCGAAGGACGTCCCGCTCCCGGAACGTCGCTACCGGCTGGTCTTGCCGGAGGGCGACGGGCGAACTCTGCGGAGCCAGCTCGCGGTCGTGGAGACGACGAACGGGCGGGCCACGCGGATCCGGGGGATGATCCAGGACGTCACGGAACGCCAGCGCCTCGAGGAGGAGCTCCGGCGGTTGAAGGTCGCGAGCGACTCCGGGCCCGAGACGAAGGAGATGTCGATGTGGATGATCCCGTGGATGAAGGAGGAGAAGTCGTAGGGGGCCCGGCCCGCATCAGGTGCGGCGCGGTCTCGGAGCTCGACAGGGTTACCCGCCGTGGCCGGGTCGTGCCGCCATGGCATTGACGACCAAGTTTTCGGTCGAGTCGCTCGCCACCGAGTTGCGCCGCTCCTCCGGTACGTCGGTCGAGTTCCTCCGCGCCCCCGCGATGAGCGCCGGCGTCTACCTCCTCGAAGCGGGGGGGACCGACCACCAATCCCCGCACGAGCAGGAGGAGCTGTACTACGTCGTGCGGGGACGCGGCAGGTTCCGGTCGTCGACGAGGGAGATCGCGGTCGCGCCGGGCGACGTCCTGTTCGTCCGGGCGCACGAACCCCACCGGTTCGTCGAGGTCGTCGAAGATCTCGTCCTGCTGGTCGTTTTCGCGCCCGCGAAGACTCCCGCTCCTCCGTAGGGCCGTCCGGTCGGCGCCGCGCGAAGTGAGGGAGCCTGTCAATCCAATGGAAGCAATAGGTCAATCGATGGCCCCTCCGGAGAATCGTCCCACGTCGATCACCGTCCCCGCCACGGTCCGGCGGCGTCTCCGGGACTACCAGGTGGGTGGCAAGAGCGTCGCCGAGGCGATTGAGGACCTCATGGACCAGGTGCCGCCGGACTACTTCCCACGGGATCTGCACCGCGCGCTCGCCGCGGAGCCTCGCCTCAACCTCGCGGAGTTCCGTCGAAAGCACCGGCTCGCCGGCCGATGAGATACCGCCTGACATTTGCCCCCACGGCGGACCGGAGCTTTGGTCGGCTCCCGGCGTGGGCGAAGCGAAAATTCGACCGCACGTTCGATCTCCTGGTCGAGGATCCCACCGGAGTTCGATCCGGGCTGGATGCGCACCAGCGGATCGGCTACCGGAATGTGGGGACGCTCAGAATCCCGCCGTTCCGGGGTGACTACGCGATCGATCCACCCGACATCGTGGGGGTCGTATTCGGGGCTCGGGAGTCCGTGTATGCCCAACTCCACGCGCTGCTTCCGACCGATCGACGACACGTCTCCCGGGAACGGGCCGCTCGACGATGAGGGGCCGCGATACTGGACCCGCGATGGCCGAGCGCCCGGTTTCAGAGCGGCGACCGGCCCGAGTGGGTCGGCGCCTCCGGCGCTTCGACGCGGACGAACCGGTCGATCAGCTCGGGGGACTCCGCTCGGGCGCGTACCCAGAACTCCTTGCTCTCGGCGTCGCCGGGGTCGAACAAGTGGTCGAACCGGAGGCGGTCCTCGCCGGCCGGCAATCGACGGAGGCCCCGCGCGAGAAAGTCCCGCAGCTGGCGAGGGTTCGCGAGCGCCGGAGTCCGGGCAAGGAAGTAGAGGGCGAGTTTCTCGACCTCCCGGACCATCGGTGCACCGTCCGCCCCCGTCGGCGGGAGGGTCGCGACCGCAACCAGCACCCGGTCCTCGCTTGTCATCGGAGGGACCGTCCATCGGCTTCCGGTGGGGATGCGCGAGAGCAGGTCCGACCCCTTGGGGCGAGCGGCCATCGCCGACGCCATCTCGTCGAGGTTCGCGCCCGAGCTCCCGGCGAGCACGAAGACGCGGGCGCCGCGGGCCTTCGCGGCGAGGTCCAGCTGGGGGAGCAGTGTCTCATACGGCCACGCCTCGGTGGGATGGCTGTCGGCCTCGTCGATCAGAAGGAAGACCGGACCGTCGTGCGTGGCGACCTCGGCCAGCCGGTTTCGTAGGCTCGCCTCGTCCGTTTGGGCGAGGTTCACCTCTTCGTAGCGCACGGAGGGGCCCGCCGAGCGGGCGATCTCGCGGACGAGGAACGTCTTGCCGCTCCCGGGCGGCGCCCACAGGAGCGCGTTCTCGCGAGCGCCCGACTCGAGGGGCCGGACGAGCCGCTGGCGGACGTCCTTTAGGAGGTGCCGCGCCCGCTCTTCGTGGCGCGTGTAGGATCCAACGACCGAGAACCGGTCGAGGTCGAGCTCGGAGAGCCCGTAGAGGAATTCGAGGAGCGGCCGGTCGTCGGTCGGCGCGCCCGCGAGTCCGAGACGCCGCAGCAGGAGCTCGAAGCGCGGGTCGGAGCGGAGCCGGTCGAACCGCGGCTCGACCTTGATCCAGACGAGCCAGCTCGACCGCTCGTCGGCCGCGCGTTCCAGCCACGTCAGCGCCGTCGCCGTTTCGCCGAGGCCGGTGTAGATGAGGGCGATCCAGTACGACGGGAGGTATGTCGCCTTCGCGCGCTCCTCGAGCTGCCGGAGGATCTCGTGGGCCTCGGGCCCTCGACCGGCCGACGCGAAGGCGTGGCCGAGGACCGCGAGGGAGATCGTGCTGCCGTGGGAGAGCTCGACCGCTTGCCGGAGCTCCGCGATCGCCTCGTCGAACATCCCCTTCTCCAGGTACGGACGTCCGAACCACAGGTGGGCCTGGACGAAGCTCGGGTCGAGGGCGAGGGCCGCCCGGTATTGCTCGATCGCGCGGTCGTACTGGCGCGAGAGATACAGGACGTGGCCGAGGCCGGTGTTGATCGCGAGCGAGACCGGGTCGAGAGCGAGGGCGCGGCGCATCTCCCGGAGCGCCTCGTCGAACCGGCCCATCGCCTTCAGGTAGTCGGCGTAGAACTGGTGAGCGGCCGGGTAGTTCGGGTTGAGCTCGATCGCGCGGCGCAGCTCCTTGTCGGCGCCCGCGAAATCGCGCTCGTACTGGAAGCGCACGAGGCCGAGGGAGGCGTGCGCCTCGGAGAGGTTCGGGTCGACGCGCAGCGCGGCCTCGGCGGCGGCCCGCGCCTTCGGGAACGCCGAGGACGGCGCCTCGAACTCGAGGAGCGCGAGCGAGCAGTAGCTGTCGGCGAGGCCCGATTGCGCGAGGGCGAACGTCGGGTCCTTCGCGAGGGCGCCGTGGAACAGTTCGACGGCCGCGAGGAGCGACGGCGGCGAGCGGAGGTTCCACTGGTAGCGGCCCTCGAGGTAGAGCGTGTAGGCGTCGATGTCCCGCGTCGCCGAGCGCTCCAGTGCGGCGGCGTCGGCGCGCTGAAGCGGCACCCGAAGCCCTTTGACGATGCGGCGCGCGATGTCGCTCTGGATCGCGAACAGGTCGGACAGTTCGCGGTCGTACGTCGCCGACCAGAGGTGTTCTTCGCTCGCGCAATCGATCAGTTGGGCGGTCACGCGGACGCGGGCGCCGTCGCGGCGCACGCTCCCCTCCACGATCGCCCCGACGTCGAGCGCCTTCGCGATCTCCCCGATCCCGACCGAGCGGCCCTTGAACCGCATCGCGGACGTGCGAGCGATAACCCGCACGCCCCGGACCCGGGAGAGGGCGGAGATCAGTTCCTCGGTCAGGCCATCCGAGAAAAACTCGTCGCGGGGGTCCCCGCTCAGGTTGGCGAGCGGGATCACCGCGAGCCGGGGACCGGTGGCCGTCGGGGTCGACATCCGGAAACGGACCCGGGAGGGCCGACGGCCCCGGCGACGTTACCGTTGCGGTGCGCGGGGACGTGCCCGCCGGGAAACTCCCGCGACGACCGGTTCGTACCCCGCCGCCTTAAGCGGGGGGCCACTCGTCGGCGCCGGCCGGCCCCTCGATGACGGACGGACCGAACGGACCGGGGATCGTCGCGTTGCTCGCGCTCTCGCGCAGCCTCGCGCTCCTGCGAAGCCGGATCGGCGTGCTGATGGTGACGTTCATCGCCGTGCTGTACGGATTCATCTCGCTCCTCGCCGGGGGGATGCTCCTCCTCACCCGGACCACGTTTCCGACCGTGTCGACGACGGTCGTCACGGGGCAGGGTGAGTCGGCATGGTGGAACTACCCCGCGCTCATCGTGAGCGGTCCGGACGGCGTGCTGGCGCTGCCGTTCCTCCCGACCGTGACGATGGTCGTCGTGTCCATCGGGGTCGGGATCGGAATGTCGGTCGGGCTGATCCTGGCCTACCGGCTCCTCCGCAAGGGTGGGACCGGTGCCGGTCGTTCTGCGGCGTTCGGCTCCGTCCCTGGGCTCACCCCGGCCTTGATCGCCCTCGTCACGCTCGGCGCGTGCTGCTCGACCACGGCGGCCGCCACCGCCGGGATCGGGGTCGTTGCGCAGGCGAGCGGAACGACGACGCAATCGCTCCTCCTGAACACCTGGTACCTGAACCTGTTCCAGGTCGCGGTGCTCTGGGTCGCGCTCGTCGCGCAGGAGCAGCTGCTCTCCGTCTACGGCCGCCTCGTCCGACCGACCGAGCCGAGCGCCCAGGTCGCCGCGAACACCCCCGTCGACCCGCGGTTCGCCGTCGGAGCGGTGCTGCGCGCGGCGCTCGTGGCCGGCGGCGTGACGTGGGCCCTGGCGATGGTGGCGGAGTGGGCGGTCACCCCTTCGCCGTCTCTGACGGCCGGCCTCGTCGCACAAGCGTTCCTCCTGCACCTGGTGCCGGCCTTGTTCGCCGTGGCCGCCGGGCTGTTCGCCGTCCGCACGTACGCGGCGATCCGGTCGGCCGCGTACCGCGCGTCGAGCCTCGGGCTTCGCGTGGGCCTCTTCGTCGGAGGGGTCGCGCTCGCGACGTGGGTGCCGCCGCCGCTGAGCGGTGTGGGAGTCTACGGGCTCGGCAACGAGATCCTCGGCTCGGTCGGGGCTCCCTCGGCGTGGGGGGCCGTGGCGCCTCCGACGCTCGGGCCGCTCGCGCTCGCTCTCCGATGGGGGCTTCAGTTTGCCTTGCTCGGAGGGTTCGCGGTCCTCGCCGCGGTATCGCCGGAACGCGCGTTCCTCCCGTTGCAGTGGACCACCGAACCCCGCGCCCTGGCCGGACGCCCGGAGCGGCTCGACGCCTTGGCGTCGACCTCGCGCCCGTTGCCATTCGCGGATCGCCCCGAGTCGGCGGGTGGCGGAGGGCGGAACGCGACCGACGCGCCCGGACCATCCCAGGCCTGATGCGGGCCGCCTATCCCCGCGGATCGGGGGCCTCGCGCCTCAGGGGCGGGAGGGAACAGCGGTCCCTCGGCCGGCGGCGGGGAGCTGCTGGGGCTCGGGGTGCGGTCGACCGGGCAGCGCGTAGGAGCCGGCCCGGGACAGTCCCTCGCGGACGAGGACGAAGAATTCGAAGGTCATCACCGCGGCCATCGTCGAACCGAACGCGAGCGCGGCCGCGGTCGACTCTGGCGCGAGCGCGAGCGTCGCGCCGGTCACGCTCATCGCAAGGAACGCCGCGACGACGCCGGTGAGGAGTCGACCGACACCCGCCCCCGGGACGCCGACCCGCAGGGACTGGAGCACGACCAGGAGCGTCGCGGCCATCACGACGGCCATCAGGAGCGCGCCCACCGGGGGGTCGGCGGGGACGAAGGGAGCGACCGCCCCCGCGGCGGCGAGCCCGAGGAGCGGATCGCGAACGGTCCGGGGGAGCCGGACCCACAGGAGCAGCGCGACCATCGCCGCGGCCATCGACCAGAGGAACCAGGCGGAGGTGAGCGACCCGGCGAGGACCGAGGCGAGGTCGAGCGCGGAGCCTCCCGCGACCGTGAAGAACACCCCCATCAGAAGTTCCGTCGACGTCGCCATCGCGGTGAGCGCGAACGGCCAGAACCAGTGGCGCGGGCGGATCGTCCGGTCCTCGAAGACGATGAGCGAGATGAACCAGAATCCCGGCGGGCCGAGCATCATGAAATTGAATGCGAGCAGGACGACGCTGTAGGTCGAGAGGTTCGGTTGCAGGAAGGCGCCGAGGAGCGCCATCAGGACGCCGGAGCTACCCACGAGCGCGCTCCCGCCGATCACCATCGTCGTGAGCGCGGGCGGGGGACCGGTGCGCGGGAGGAGTTGGAGGAGGACGAACACCTCCACCACGACCATCGCCACCGCGACGATGGCGTCGACCGCGAGGTCGGGCGAGAGGGCAAACAGCGCCGGCACGGTAGCGGCCGTTCGACCCGCGGGCCTCTCAAATCGGGACGGTACGAACCGGGACGCCTCGGGCGGGCGGCGAAGCTTCTACTACCTCTCGGGCCTCCCACCCGACGTGACGACCCTCCGAGGCATCGACCGCGGGATCGCGCGCCGCCACTTGCTGAAGCACCCGTTCTACCGCGCCTGGTCGATGGGCGAGGTCTCGATGCCGACGCTCCAGCAGTACGCGGGTCAGTACTTCCAGTTCGAGCGGAGCTTCCCGAAGTACGTCGCCGCCGCCTACGCCCGCATCGACGACCCCGCGGGCCGACGCGCCCTCCTCAGCAACCTCGTCGACGAGGAGGGACGCGACCCGACCCACCCAGAGCTGTGGCTTCGGTTCGCCGAGGGTCTCGGCGTGTCGCGCTCGAGCATCGAGCGCGCGCCGCTCCTCCCCGCGACCCGACGATTGCTCTCCACCTACGAGCGCCACGCGGTCCGCGGGACGGCGGGCACGGCGCTCGGGGCGCTCTACGCCTACGAGTCGATCTTCCCCGAGGTCGCGGCCGAGAAGGGACGGGGCCTCGCGAAGTTCTACGGCGTGACGGACGACCGCGCCCTCGAGTTCTTCCGCGTCCACACGGCCGCGGACGTGGAGCACTCGGCCGCCGAGCGACGGCTCCTCTCCGTCGAGCTCGCGAACGGCGGGGCCGACCGGGTCGAACGCGCGGTCGACGAGACGGTCACTGCCTGGTGGCGGTTCCTCGACGCGTTCGCGCGCCCAGCGTCGTAGGCGGGCGGCTTCGGCGCCCGCCGGGCGTCGGACCTTCCGCTCCCCCTACGCGTGCTTCCAGGTGACGTTGAAGCTCGTGCCGTCGGGCGTGAGCGCCGACGTCGCCGCCTTCGTGGTGGCGCCGCTCGCCATGTTGATCCGCTGGATCGAGGCGGAGGCGAACGAGCCGATCGCCCCGGTCGTCCCCGAGATCGTGGCCTCGTTGGTGTTGGCGATCCCGGTGGCGTGCGTCCCGAACTTCGCCACACCGAAATCGGTGAGCGGGAGCACGCTCGCGGACGAGGGCGCCTCCGCGATCCACTCCGCGGAGCTCCGGTGGGCGCTCGCGACCTTGTGGGAGTGCGTGTACGAGTGCCCGGTCGTGACGTCCTTCAGGAAGACCGTGAAACCGACGGTCGCGTTCACGTAGGTGACCGAGGCCTCGATGTGGTCGCCCGCGGTGATGGGGACCGAGGAGATGGTCACGGGGAACGCGGGGAAGAACTCGTACCACGCGGAGAGGACGGCCGACCCCCCACTGCAGTCGAGCTCGGTGCCGGTCTGCTCGACCGTCCCCGAATTGAAGCCGTCGATGCCGACCCAGAACGAGGACCACCGGCTGGCCGAAGAACAGCTGACCGCGCCCGGCTGGACCCAGGAGCCCTGAACGAAGGAGACCGACCCCCGTGTTCCGGTGACGGCGTAACCGGCCCAGTTCGTGCTGTGGCTGGTCGGATGCGTCGGTCCGGACTGCAGGAACGTGTAGGACGGCGCGACGACGGGGGTGACGACGACCGTGACCGCGGTGGCCGCGGGCAGGACAACGATGGCGAGGACGAATCCCAGGGTCCAGAGCGCACCTTTCATGGAATACCGATAGCCCCTAAGGAGAGGTACCGAGGCGACGGAACCCGTGCGGGTTCATCTACCCTTTCGGTCCGGCTCGCGCTCCCGGGACTCGTAAGACGCGCCGCCCGCGGCCGAGGGCGAGAAGCTCCTGAGACCGTGCGCGCTCCGCCGGAGGGCGGCTCGCGTCGGCCAAAGGGTATTACTCGGGCCGAAACGCAAACGCTCCTCGATGCGGCGGGCGTGGTGGAGGCCCTCACGACCCCACCGGTCCGGGCTCGGGCGGTGGATCGCGGTCGGAGCCATCGCGGCGTTGCTCGTCGTTCCGGTCGCGCAGTCATTCGGCAAGCACCCCTGGGCCGACGCCGGCGCCCGAATCGCGGCGGACTCCGTCGGATGGTCCGTGCTTCCCCCGCCCGCGTTCGCCCAGCCGTACGGTCGCGCCTACGCCGCCGTTGGGTTTGACCCATTGGCCGGTGCGGGCATTCTGTTCGGCGGACGGGGAACCGGCGGAACCGTTCTCGGCGACACCTGGGCCAACGATGGCGATTTCCCCGGACGTTGGTCCAACGAGACCGACACGGCCCCCAATCCCCCGCCCCCCCTCACGAACGCCAGCGTCGCGTACGATGCCGCCGACGGCTACTTTCTGCTCTTCGGGGGGCGGCTCGCGAACGGCACCCAGTACGGGGGAACCTGGGAGCTGGAGGGATTCCACACGTGGGTGCGGCTGGCGTTCCCCCCGCTGGGATCTCCTCCGCCTCAAGCGGGCGCCGGCATGGTGTACGACCCGGCCGACGGCTCCGTCGTCCTCGTGAGCTCCTCGAACGCGGGCGTCTCGACCTGGACGTTCCGGGACGAGGCCTGGACCCTGGTCGCGTCGAGCGGCGGGCCGAGCGCCCGGACCTCCCCCGCCGTCACGTACGACCCGATCGACCGCGCGGTATTCCTGTTCGGGGGGAGCGCCGCGAGCGGGCCGCTCAACGACACGTGGGAGTTGGCCGGCGGGTCCTGGACGCGCGTGGGATCCGGTCCGGCGCCCCCCGCCTCGCTGACCCCGCGGGTGGCGTTCGACCCGCGCGGCTCGGGAATGTTGCTGTTCGGAGGCGGATCGGCGGCGTCGACGTGGGAGTTTCACCAGGGACGATGGGGCGTGATTGCGACGCCCGGCCCGACGACGCCTCCCGCCCGAACCGGGGCGGCGTTGTACTACGACTCCGTCGTGGGGTACGACGTCCTGTTCGGCGGGCTCGCCGCCGATGGAAGGACCGCGCTCAGCGACGCGTGGGGTTGGGCGGTGCCGCCCGCCTCCGGCGACCCGACCGTGAGCCCGGTCCCTGTCCCACTTCCGGAACTGGCCCTGGTCGGGGGAATTCTCGTCGGGCCCGTCGTGCTGGCCTGGTTCCTCCGCCGGCGTCCCCCTCGTCTCGGACCAGTCTCGGTCCCGAGTGCGAGCTCCTCGCCCGGAATCTGAGACCCGCCGCTGGGCCTTCGGGTCGGTCCTCAGAATCCGAGCGCGCCGTTTGCCGGTGCGATCGTCGCCGCAACCGCCAGCGCGGCGACCGAGATCGCGAGGACGGCGGCCGCGATGCGCCACCCGGTAGCAGCGTCGAACGCAGTGGCGAGTGAGCGTCGGTCGGGGGAGGGCTCCTCCAGCTGGGCCTGCAACGAGGCCGAGGCCTCGCGGGCGGTCGCCCAAAACAGGCCGAGGGGAATCCCGGTCAGGGCGACCCCGAGCGCGAGCCCGATGATGGCGGCCGGGCCGAGGAGGGTGCCGACCGTGACCGCGAGCACGGCGGGAGCGGCGACGGCGATCGCGCGAACCCAGGCGGAGCCGCCCCGGTCGGTCGTCGCGGAGGCGAGAAGGAACGGGGCGATCGCGCCGAGCACGAGTCCCCCCAGCGTCGCGGGAGCGCCCAACGCGAGTCCTTCGCCGAGCACCGCGACCGAGAGGCCCGCGATCGGGGGGGCCAGGACGGGGAGCGCAAATGCGACCGCGAGGCCGGCCCAGCCGGTAGCGACCACGTCGAGGACCTCCGGGACCCGTCGGGGAGATCCCTTCGGACCGGCGCCAACCCGGGTCCCGCCCAGCACGAGGGCGGCGGTGGCCGCCGTCGCTGCGGCGAGGAGAACCCCGAACACTCCGTCCGAGGTGATCGAACGGATCGCCACATCGGCGACCAGCAGCGGGACGGCGAAGGCGAGGACCGCGCCCACCGTGGTTCGGAGGCCGCGCCCCATCGAGCCGATGACGCCGAGGGCGACGCCGCCCCGCGCCGCCGTGGCCGCCGTCGGCGCGGGCTCGTAGACGGCCCAGCGCGGGAGGTACATCGCCGTCAGGGCGGCGAGCCAGCCGGCCGCCACGGCGAACACCACCGAAGCGTCCGCGGGGATCCAGGTCGCGACCGCGTAGCCCCCGAGGACGACCCCGGTCCCCGCGGCGGCGGGTGCCCCGAGCGTGTATGGACCTTCGATCCGGTCGAACAGAAGCCCCGCGAGACCGGCGACGGTGCCGAGGGCGCCGACGAGGAGCGGGAGGAGCAGGGCGTCCGGGAGGAGGAGGCGGAGGATCACGGACTGCGGGACGAACGCGGTCGCACACCCCAGAACGGCCACGAGCGCCCCGAATCGGAGGCGGAGGTCGAAGCGCGTCGCCGGCTCGCCCAAGAACAGGAGCACCGCCGGCCCGACGGCCACGCCGAGGAGCCCCGCCGGTCCGTCGCCGATCCAGAGCACCACCGCGAGAACGGCCAGCAGGGCGACTCCGGAGGCCCCCACCCCGCCTGCCGTCCAACGGACGGGGAGGGGGTGGTCGACCGGTCCGGGGCCATCCGGCTCCGCCGGGGCACCCAGGGCGACCACAGCTGCGGCGGAGACCAGTCCGATGACGAGGCCCTCGTCGAACGCCAGCCCGCGAACCGCGCCGCCGAACAGTCGGGCGGCGAGGACGAGGGGGAGCAGGGCAAAGAGGGCCGGAGCGAACCGGCGGAGCCCCTTTCGCACCCCGTGGGCGAGGCCCTCCTCGAACGGTGGAGCCCGAAGCAGTCGGAGTGCGAACGCCGTACCGGCCGCCGCCGCGCCGACGATGGCGACGATCCCTTCGATCGATCCGAAGTCGCCGGTCATCCGGACCCGGTGGTCGAACGCTTCCCGCGGGCGATAGACGCTTCGTGCGTCGGGAACGGCGGCTCGGTGAGACCCGTGAGGAGTGCCTCCCGGGCCTGGGCGGCCCGCCGCTCCGCTCGGAAGTACTCGACCTGCCGCTCGGCGAGCTGGTCCGCCCGGAAGGTCCACGGCCGGTCGTACTCGACGTTCCAGAGCACCAACGGCTCGGGCTCCGCGATCGGGAGGGTGAGCCGGCGTTCGCCAGCGACCGCGCCCCGAAGGTCGTCGCGCGACAGCCGACCCGCCACGACCTCGCGGGTCGCGGCGACGAGCTTGCGCACCATCCCCCAGACGAACGACTGGGCCTCAAACTCGAGGCGAAGTCCCGGCCCCGACCGGGCGACCTCGAAACGCCTGACGGTACGGCGCATCGGGATGTCGGGCGGAATGTCCCGGCCGAACGACCGGACGTCGACGTCCCCGACCAACATCCGAGCGACCCGCCGGTACTCCGCGAGAGGACCCAGCGGCTGCGCCTCCCAGTACCGGTAGGTCCGTGACCGGGCCGCCCGCGGGCGGAACGTCTCCTCCACCTCGGTCGCGGCTGTGAAGAAGACCTCCGGTCGCAGGCCGTTCAGGGCTCGGATCAGGCCGGGTCCCGGGAGCGGCGAGGTGACCGCAACCGCGTTCCCCCGCGCGCTCACACCGCGGTCCGTGCGGCTGGCGACGTCGAAGCGCGCGCGTGTGAGGTCGACGACGATCCCGGCCCGCTTCGCGCGCGCCCGGAGCTCCCCCTCGATCGTGGTGAAGCCCGGCTGCCGCGCCCAGCCGTAGAACGGCCGGCCGTCGTACCCGAACCGGACGAGCCAGCGCGCCGTGGGCGTCGGACGGAGCGGCGGGCCTAAGAGGGCTTGGTCCGCCGCGCTCGGGGCTTTTTCTCGGCGGGCTCGATCGGGGTCGGCGGCGGAGCCGGTGGCGCCGCCGGCGCTGCCGGCGTCGCCGGGGATTGAGGAACGGCCGGCCGCTCGAGGAGACGCCGGAACGTCTCAAAGTGGGAGAAGAATTTGTCGGCCCTCCGCCGCTCCTCGACCTCGCCCAAGGAGATCTCGAGGAGAGCCTTCGACCTCGGGTCGCCATCCTGAGCCTTGACGAGATAGACGCAGAGCAGTTGGTACTGGGGCAGGACGTAGGCGTCGGTCCTGGGGGTGCTCATGTCGCCCTTCCGCGGCCGGTAGACCTTGTCGAGCGGGACCCGCTCGGCGACCGCCCGGCGGTGCGAGAAGCCGAAGTAGTGGCCCGGTCCGACGACGCGCGTGACCTCACGGACCGAGCCCTCGAACGCGTTCTGCAGCCGGTCACTCTCGTGCCAGAGCCAGAGCCCGAAGCCGTAGTCGCCCTCCTGGTACGCCTCCCAGACGCGTCCGTAGAGCGCCGTCTCCTTCTGTTCGTGGCCCAGCTCGGGGTCGAGCTCGCTCCGCCAATCGGACACGAGGACGTCGACACGCATCGTCGACGAGAATGTCCGGAACGTCGGAACCGCCCCCACCTCAGCCATCGAGGTCGGGGGAGGGGGGCCGGCTCTTAGCCTTCGCCCGCCGGCCGGCCGCTGTCGACCCGGATCCCTTCCCGCCAGACGCGGAGCACCTGGCTGTTCCCCGCCCGGGCCACGCGGTCGAGGTCGTTGCCGTCGCACTCGACGACGTCCGCGAAGCTCCCCGGTTCGAGCGAGCCGATCCCCGGAGTTCCGAGGACCGGGGCGGCGTTCTCGCCGTACATCCGCAGGGCGGTCGGAGCGTCCACCGACTCGGCGACCCCCGTTCGGCGCTCCGCGATCGCCGCCGCGATCCCCGTCCACGGGTCGAGCGGTTCAACGGGCGCATCGCTCGACGCGGCCGGCCGGTGTCCGCGGGCGTGGAAGGTGGCGAACGAGTACGTCCAGCGGGCGCGGCGCGGTCCGAGCCGTTCGACGATCCACGAGTCGCTCGTCACGAACCGCGGCTGGACGACGAGGAGTGGCCGGACCTTGCCCAGTCGGTCGAGCAACCGCGGGGGCGTGAGCGATGCGTGCTCGATGCGGGGACGTCGATGCGGCCGTACCGCCTCGAATACGTCGAGGGCCGTCGCAATCGCGCGGTCCCCGATGGCGTGCACCGCGAGGCTCGCGCCGACCCGGTCCGCCTCCGTCGCGACGCGCTCCAGTTCCGACCGCGTCAGGAGCGGGAACCCCGAGGTCGCGCGTTCGTCCCGGTACGGCCGGTCCAACCAGGCGGTCCGGGGGCCGAACGCCCCGTCGCTCACGACCTTCACACCGACCAGCCGCGTCGATTCCGTTCGCGTGCTCCGCTGGAGCGCCCGAAACCGCTCCACCTCCGTTCCCCGGAGGAACGCCGCGATTCGTACCGGCAATCGGCGGCGCCCGAACGACGCGAGTGCAGCGAGTTCCTCGGGAGAGGAACTCACCGGTCCGAGCGACGTCAGGCCGAGGTTCGCCGCGTTCTGAAGAAGTTCCGCGAGCCCGAGCGGGTGCCGGACGAATCGCCGCTCGCCCCACGGGCCTAGGCGTTCAATGGCGTTGTCGAACAGGAGCCCGTTCGCTCGACCGTTCCGCCCGCGCCCGATCCGACCCCCCGGCGGGTCGGGGGTGTCCTCGTCGACGTCAATCTCCGTCAACACCGAGTCGCTGACCACGACAGCGTGGTGGCAGACTCGGAACAGGACGGTGGGCCGATCTCCGACCCATCGCGCGACGTCCCGGGACGTCGGGTATCGTCGGTCGCGGAGCAGGTCCTGGTCCCAGCCGGCACCGTAGACCGAACCTTCCGGGTGGCGCTCGCCCCAACGCCGGACCCGTCGGCCGACTTCGGCCAGCGACCTCGCGCCGTGGAGGTCGACGCCGGCGGTCAGTCGGGCGAGCTCGGTCAGGTGGAGGTGGGAGTCCGCGAGGCCCGGGACGGTGAGGCGGCCGTGCAGGTCCACCCGCTCCGCGCCGCTCGGGCTATGGGCGCGCACCTCGCGCGACGAGCCGACGGCGACGACGCGGCCGTTCTCCGTCGCGACCGCCTCGACGTAGCGGCGGCCGGTGAAGATCCGCCCGTTTCGCCAGAGGGTCGCCTGCGCCATCGATCCGGCCGGCCGAGGGGCGGCGGCTGGCGAGGGAGCAGCCGCCGGCCCCGATGAGTCCACGCGGACGGTCTAGACGTCGAGGTACCGGTAGAACTCGTACGGGTGCGGTCGCAGGTTGAGTTGCAGCTGCTCGTCCTTCTTGATCTCGCGGAAGGAGTCCAGGACCTCGGATTCGAACACGGGCTTGAGGAACGCATCGTCGGAGCTGAGGCACTCGAGCGCCTCACCGAGCGACCCCGGGAGCTCGCGGATGCCGAGCTCCTTGCGCCGCGCGGGGGAGAGCTTGTAGATGTCGGCGTCGACCGGCGCGGGGGGCTCGATCTTCCGGCGGATGCCGTCGAGGCCGGCCATCGAGAGCGCGGCCTCCGTGAGGTAGATGTTCGCGGCGGAGTCGGGCGTCCGGTACTCGATCCGCTTCGCCTCCATCCGTCCCTTGTGGTAGAACGGGATGCGGACGTTCGCCGAGCGGTTCGAGCGGCTCCAGGCGATGAAGACCGGCGCCTCGTAGCCGGGGACGAGCCGCCGGTAGGAGTTCGTCGTCGGGTTCGTGAGCGCGCAGAGCGCGCGGGCATGGGTGAGGAGCCCGCCGACGTAGTACCGGCACGTCTGGCTGACCTCCGCGTAGGAGTCGTTGGCGTCGTAGAACGTGTTCTTCCCGCCGCTCCACAGCGACTGGTTCATGTGCATCCCGATGCCGTTGTCGCCGAAAATCGGCTTCGGCATGAACGAGGCGACCTTGCCGTGCTGCGCGGCGACGTTCTTGATCACGAACCGAACGTCCTGGACGTGGTCGGCAGCCGGGACGAGCTCGTCGAACCGGATGTTGATCTCGCCCTGGCCGGCGGTCGCCACCTCGTGGTGGTGGGCGTCCATCGTAATGTGGAAGTCGTCGGCGAGGATGTTGCAGATCTCGCTCCGCATCCCCTCGAGGGCGTCGTGGGGGCCGGTGCGGTGGTACCCTTCCTTGAATCGGATCGACCCGTGGCCGTCGGCGGTGGCCCAGGGGGCCTCCGCGCTCTCGATGAGGTAGCCCGCGCCGCCCCAGGCGTCCCGGACCGAGTCGGCGGACGGAATCAGCTTCACCGAGTCGAACACGAAGAACTCGATCTCCGGGCCCCAGTAGGAGAGGTCGTAGCCGGCGTCGGCGA
>JAKIWI010000007.1 GCA_022750115.1 Thermoplasmata archaeon | reverse complement strand
AAGCAGAGGCCGGGGGTTCAAATCCCCCCGTGTCCACTAGTGTCTAAACCCATTCGGCCTGCGGGGGTTTGGTTCCCTTCGGTAGAAAGCCGGGGAAGGGGACGCCCCGTAGAGAGTGGCTCCGGGTCGGGCATTCGGCTCTGAGTCGGCTGGTCGCCGGGTGCGACCCAGAATGGAGAAGTAGGCTCGCTGAATCAGTCGCTGGTGGACCCCTCGAAGCGCCAAGAACTGCGGCTTCTCATGGGCGGTGGCCTCCAGGCCTTGGACGGCCGAATGGTGCCTCGGCTTGCTGTTTCCCTCTCCCAGTTCACCCTGTTCTCATTGGGACCGACGGTCGAATCGCCAGCTCGAAACGAGCAGGATACCGCCAGCGACTTGGAGCGCTGCTTCGAGTCGCAGAGATTCTCCCTCAGTACTCGGGACCTTCCCGGTATCCCGAGGCTCGGCCAGCTATCCAACCGGCCACCTTCGAGTGGGATTCTCGTGGCAGATCGGGAAATCGACCCGGACCGGGCATACAATCGATCGACACGATGGGTCTGCTCGTCGCTCCTCCTCGCCTGGCTGGGGACCATTCTCATCACGGCGGTACTCGCTCCGCACTGGTGGATACAATCCGTCTTTGTCGGCGCCTTCGTGTTGGGCCTCCCGGCCTACGTCATCTCCTCGTACCGCGGCCTGGGGTACACGAGCGTCGTCGCTGTGGCGCGTCTCGACTCCGTGTCGGCTCCAGAGCTGCAATTCGATGGCGTGACCCCATCAACTCCCCTGAAAGTCACAATCGGAGTAGGGTGGGTGCACTCACGACAGCCGATGGGCAGGAACCTGGGGGGACGGAGGATCACCTCGGTCGAGCGTCGCCCCGATCTCGATGTAGTGCTCGATTCCATCTACAAGTGCTGGAATCGCGGAAACGCGGGAAGACCACGGCTCGTGCCTTAGGGGCTCGCAACGCTCGAGCTACCGCAAGGGGGCCACCTACGGTTCGCGCTCGGCGACCCGTACACCGAGGAGAGCTTGCGTCCGGCATCTCTCGGGGCGGCCCGCCAACAAGGTTCGAGTCGGAACGTGTCCGGCCAGCGGCTCGGTTGGATCGACAAATCGTGAGTCAAGATCGATATCCTGGACGGCCAGGCCGAGCCAGCCTGAGGACTCCCAAGGGTTCCAAACCGAATCCGGTTCATATTCCCCCGTGTCCATTTTCGGGATCCCTGAGAATTCGCCCCCTGACGGAAGGCCCCGCGGAGACGAGAGTCACCGAACCGGCTGCCGAGGCCATCGCAGGGCGGCACGTTTCGTAGATGCGCTCCGAGTCATGCGGCTCGCGGCTCACGCGAACGGCGGATGAACTTCACCGCGGTGGCGATTGCCCTTGTCATCGTCGTCCTCGTTGTTCTCGTTCTGCTCCTTCGGTCGAGGAAGACCGTGCGCCCCTACGAGACCGCGATCTTGGTCCGGTTCGGGTCGTTCCGGGGGACCCTCGGGCCCGGCCTCAACATGGTCAGCCCCGTGGCGCAGGTCATCCGGGTCGACCTGCGAACGCGCTCCGCATCGGTCGGTCCGTTCGCAGCCCCGGTCGCGAACGGAACCTCGATCCTGGTGTCGGGGCGAGCCGAGTATCGCGTCGTGAACGCGGCGAAGTCCGTCTTTCAAACTCAGGACCTCACCACTTCACTTCGGGTCGCCATGAAGGACGCGACGGCCGGTGCCGTTGCGGCTGCCACGCCGGAGAACCCGACCTCGAAGGGGTGGGCCGTCGCTGAGGAAACGCGGAGGAAACTGGCCGAGTTCGCTGTGCCCGTCGGAGTCGAGTTCGGCCGTCGGGCCGTGAGCCTTCCCGGAACTTCCGGTCCGACGGAGTTCCTCACCGGGGATCCCTCCCGATAAAGGGCTGGGCACGCCGCGGTACGGCGCAGCGACTCATCGTCGCAGGTCGAACCGCCGGCCCGATCGCCGTGGGACTACGATTCAGATCAGGGTCATCGAAACGACACTGGCGAAGTCGCTTCCCGTGGCCACGTTCACGATCGCGAACGGGGTCCCGAACGCGGCGCTGTGGCCCCTCGCCTCGGCGAAGGTACTCAGTCCCGAGTAGAACCGATACTCGTCACCGGGGGTCAGGCTCACGAAGAACTTCATCGAAAGCGTGAGGTTGCTCGCCCCACCCGACCAGGCCCCGAGGCGGATGGAGTGGTCGACAATGGGAATCGCCTTGTCGTGCGCCAGGGCGCCACCGAGCAGCCAGAGCCCGGTCGTGTTGTCGAACAGGTTTCCGAACACCAGGATCCGGATGGTGCTGTTGCAGGTGCGGCCGCACGAGAAACCGCTCCCGTTCCAAGTTACCTGCCACCGGTAGACGACCTGGTGCACGCCGGCGGCACCCGCGGTGAAGCTCGGTCCCAGGAATCCATCCGTTGTCGAAAGGTGGGATCGTCCCGCCGTTGTGCACACCGAGCCCCCCGCGAACACCCGGCCGGAGCTGGCGTTGGCGTGCAGGTGCCCGAGCAGCACCGCGAAGGCCGAGCCCGACCGGATGCTGCAGCTGCCGTTGAGTACGGGGGAGTGGGATTCGAACGGACTGGCGCCGGAATACGGCGCCACATCGCGGACGATGGGGAGTGCGCCCGCCGGGGAGGCCAGGACGAGCCAGGCGACCAGGACGCTCGCGCCGGTCCCGCTCGCCGATCCCCACCGGCCGATCCCTCGCCGGCGGGCAGGTGCATCCATTCCGTTCTTGCCCACTTCCTCGCCTCCGGTTGTCGATTCGCGTCCGCCGAGGACGAACCCCGGGCACTCGCCCGCCCATGTGGGTCCGAGTTCCGCCTACATAGTCCCCGCTCTCCATACGCCCGCGGAACATCGGTCGGACGAGCACCGGTTCTGACCGAGGTCCGCGAATCGGGGGGCGGGCCGGACCCTCCGGGGGGGGGGACCTCTGGTCGACGGCCCGGATCGGCGATCCCGCCGAAGCGAGCTGACCGCGCCGCCCTACCCGGGGGGCGGCTTCGTCCCCGCCGGTGGACCCCGACCCCGCAGCACCGGGCCGTGCAGCTCGGTGGTGATCTGCCCCGCCAAGCCCTGAAACCGGGTCCAGGGGCTCGGGCGTCCCGGATATCGCTCGTGCAGGTGCGCGTCGAGGGGCTCGAATGCGTTCCAGTCCGCGACGATGCTGTACTGGAGGAAATCTCGGACCAGAGGGTAGTCCAGCGTTCCCGCCTGGACCATTTGCCCGATGAGCTCGTACTGGTAGGCGAACGACCGACTCTCGAAGTCCGGGAGGCTCTCGTCGAACTCGGTCCAGCCGCCGGCCGCGCCGGCCGCGACGGCGCGGTGCATGTTCCACCGTCGGGCCGCGAACCCGGAGGAGGTGAGCTGCTCCATCATGGAGAACGCGAGGTTCCGACGGGCATCTCGCCGACTCGCCCGTAGGTTGTAGGCCAAGAGGCAGACGGAGACCACGAGCGCGGAGGAGGCTGCGATTCCCACCCAGGTCGTAACGGTCGCGAGGTCCACGCGGCGGTACCGTGTCGGTCGTATGAAGGAGAACGTTCGCCCGCCCTCGAGGGTCCGATCGATCGATTTCGGCGCGTGAGCTAGTTGGCTTCGGGGTAGCCGCAGTACGGGCACTTCGCCGTCCACGTCGGGATGTGCTTGCCGCAGCGCGGGCACGGAGGCCCGAGCGCTTGCGCGGAGAACGTCGATGGAGGCGAGCGCGCGAACGAGCGGGATCCGGTGTTGGCGACGAAGATGCCTCCTACGATCGTGAGCAGGGCTCCGAGGTAGAATCCGCCCCCGACGAGCAGGGAGGCGAAGCCCACCAGGACGATCAGGGCCCCGATCGGCCCGCGATTGCGGGGTCGGAAGGACGCCGTGGCTCCGAGCGCGACGATGACAGCCCCGAGGAGGAGCGCCAGAAGGAATTCGGAAGTCCCCGGAAACCGCCAGAACGTCTCGAGGAGCACGAGCGCCCCGCCGAGGATGGCGATCGTGTACGCGACCTCCACGCGAAGGCCGCCGCGCCGGACGGGAACCGGAACGAGGATCACGGTCGGCAGCGTGTGAAATCGCGGATATTAACCGGTCGGAACGGCGGGACGGCGACGGCCCGTCGCGCGGCGCGTCGCTCTCGGGCGAAGTCGGTACACGTACATCCGGTCCGCATCGGTCTCCGTCACTCCGCCCGTCGATCGATACAACCCGACGGCGGGGCGGTTCGACGGGGAAGTGAACACGAACGCCTCCTCGAATCCTCTCCGGCGGCAGTGGTCGAGAAGTCGCCGGACGAGCTCCCGTCCGACGCCCTGGCGCCGAAAGCCATCCGCCACGGCGATCTCGTAGAGGAACATCTGCGGTTTTCGACAGTGGAGCTGGCGCAGCGCGGTCCCCCGCAGGAATCCTACCGGCTTCCCCTCGTGCTGCGCGAGGAGGAAGATGTTGGCGGGGTCGGCGAGGTACGCCCGGCAGGCGCGGAGATCGGGCGGGTCGTCGAAGAGCGGAGCCGCCGCGAGCAGTTGGCGCACCTGGCCCCGCCGCACCCGCACGACCCGCATCGGAGCCCCTCTCCTCGCTCGGCGCAAGTAGATAACTCCGGACTCGTTCGTCCACGGGTACGCGAGTCTCCTCGATGCGAATCCATTCTGTGCTCGTGGTGCTCCTCCTCGGAGTCACCGCTCTCTCGATGGCGCCGGTCGCCCACATCGGGGGTGCCCCGGGCGCCGCTCGCACCGCGGACCAAGCCGCTACCCCGATCTTTTCCGCGAGCGCCGCGTGGAACGGCCACCCGGTCGCGTTCGCCACCTCCGCCGGTCACGCCATCTCGACATCGTTCGGCGCCCCGGTGACGATCGAATTCCAGTGGAACTGCCCGGGGACGACGGGCTGCGGATTCGGGATCACCGACGCGATCCTTCACGTTCTGTACCTCGGCCAGGTCGTTTGGACCAAGGACCAGGGGTTCAGTAGCCCCGGCATGCCCGCCGTGCAGGGCCAGTACAACCTGACGTCCGACCTGACGGGGAGCAAATACCTCGTCGAGGGCCTGTTCCTCGTCCAAGCGGTGCTGCTCACGAACGGCGGGGGCGGGAGCTGGAGCCAGTCGTTCTACGTTCAGGTCTCCGCGCCGAATCACGTGACCGTCGCGGTGATCGGGCTCGGCGTTCTGGCGCTCTACGAGGTCACGGCGCTGCTCCGCGTCGGGCCCCACGCCCTCCCGAAGCGGCCGAAGCAGCCCACCGGGGCTGCGTCCTCGCCCCCCGAGGCAAAGCCATGAGCGCGGCGGGGGCGGGCGCGGCCAGCGGCGTCGTCATCGGACTCGTCGCGGTCCTCCTGGGGCAGCAATTCGGGTACCTCGACCTCGGCACGCTGTCGGGTGGTCTGACGCTCCTGGTCGAGGGGGCCGTCGGATTCGGCATCCTGTTCGCCGCGGCCGGCTGGGCGATCGGGCGTCGGTATCTCCGCCGCAATCCTCCAGGTGCGACCGACAGCAACGAGGGCGCGCCCGTGGCCACCTCGGCCCCGAAAGATCCCCCCGCGAAGTAGAACGGACGAACGGTTCGTTCCGAATCGTTGAACCCGGGCGAAGCCTGCTCCGTCAGGGTTGCGCTCGGACCCCGAAGTCGCGCTAGTCGCTCGCTCCGCACCACTCGCAGCGCTTCGGCTCACCGTCGCGATCCTCGCACAGGGCCGCGCCCTTCGAGCGGGGTCGCGGTCGCGCCGGTTCGGCCGTCGCGGAGTGGGAGGGAGGGGTTTGGGGGGACTCGGGCACGTCCGATGCTGAGCTTTCGGCACATATATCCCTAGGTTTAGGCGCGGAAACGAGGACTTCCGTGTCAATCTCGACGCCGTAAAGGGTTTCGGGAGGACCCAGGGTTCTGGGTCCCACACGTTCCGATCGCGTCCGGACGAGCTCGGCGCCCCGCCCGCCGCGTCCGCCGGATGTCAGCGGCATTCCTCCGTCGGGGGCCACCATTCGGACCCCACCCCTTCCACTCCAGCTTCTCCTTTTATGTATGACATCCGTCAGACAATTGGACTGGTGTCGTCCTTGGGGATTGAAGCCGAAAAATGGGTTCCGCTCGCCGCGCTCGCCGCGGTGAACGCGCCCGAGGCGACCGAGGCCGAGCTCGACGCGTTCCGCGCAGACCTCCCGATCGCCTACATTCCGAGGGAAATCGGCGTCCCCGGAGCGACCTCCTTCCGCGAGGTCCTCGAGCGATCCGTCAACTGGGGTCGCCGGTGACCGAACTCGCAGCGCCCGTGGCCGCCGACCGCCGCCCGCCCGCGGCTCCCCGCAAGATGTTCCTCGGCGTCGGTACCCCGCGAGGATACGGCATCCGCCCCCGCCTGAGCCCCGAGGCCGCCGCGGCGTTCGCCACCTTCGTCGACACCGCTCGCGCCCGGGCCGCCCTCGAAGGGCGTACCCTCGTCTACACGGTGCGCTGGAACTAGCGCGCCGCGCCCCCGCCGTCGGCCGGATCCGCTGCTCCGGCGGCTACCCCGGTCCGACGCTCGGCGCGTCGGCGGAGGGAGGCGTCCTGGCGCGCTTCGGAGATCGCCCGCTTGCTGAGAAGGTCTGCGCGCGTGTTCTCCTCCCGCGGAACCCAGTCGAATCGGACGTTGCCGACCCGGGCGGCGAGGTTGCCCAGGTGCTCGTGGTACGGTCGCAGATGCTCGGCCCGGACCTCGTACTCTCCCGCCATCTGACGGACGACCAGTTGGCTGTCTCCGAGGACGATGACCGTCCCCCGGAACCCGCGGGAAACGAGATACTCGAGCGCCCGGGTCGCCGCGACGTACTCGGCCACGTTGTTCGTCGCCCGCTCCGACCCCGGCGGCACGGCGAGTCCGAACTCCTCGTGATCGAGGTCCGCCCCTTCGACGACGAACCCGTAGGTCGCGATCCCGCCGCCCCGCGCCGGCTCGCACGCGCCGTCGAAGTGGACGCGCACCGGGAGCGGCTCCACGACCGTCCCGCGGGGCAGTTCCGCGTCGTCCGGCATGGCTCAGGCTCGGCTGACGCGCTGGGAGGCGGGCGGCGACTTACGGACCATCGGGCACGAACAGTACACCTCGTCCTTTAAGCAGGGGGCGCAGCGAACCGCGCCGGCGAGGTAGAACAGCGGCTTGTTGCAGCCCCGGCACTCCCTCCGGGTCCCGCACCGCGGGCAGTCGGCGAGTCGGGCGGGGATCGCCGTGTAGCATTTCCGGCAGTTGACCGACTCGAGCGGGCTCGGGCGGAACCGCGCCTCCCCGGTCGGCGGAGACCGGGCGAGGCGTTTCCGCATCTCGTTCTCGTCGGCGTTGCCGAACAGGCCCCCGACGGTCGTGACGCTCGGGTCCGGGGCGGCCGACCCCCAGATCACGATCGCGATCCCGACGGGAAGGACGAAGACCCCGAGCTGGACCTCGAGGTCGACGCTCTCCGCCCCGGTCAGGACCTCGGGGAAGGCGAACATCGCGATCGCGACGACGATGAAGAAGAGGCCGAGGAAGACGATGGAGCGGTTCATCCTCAACCCACCGGGGCACGGGCGCGCGGGCTCCGGAGCTACGAAATCATCGTCCCGCCGGATATTAAATCCGGGGTCGCGCGCGCATCGTCCCCGTCGTCAACGGGACGCGCGAATCGAAGAATCCATAACCGAGGAGGTCCATTTCCCGCCATGGCGAATACGAACTACCAACCGTCGCTCCCGCTCGGGGTCGCAATCCTGGCGATCCTGATCGGCATCGTCGGCTTTTTCCTCCTGATCGCCGGGGTGCTCCTTCTCCTCGTCGGCGTCGTCGGCTACACCATCCCGGGATTCGCCATCTTCGGCGCGACGATCGTCGGCGGGGCGATCCTGACGATCCTTGCGATCGTCCTCCTTGCCGTCGCCTTCGGGCTCTGGGACCGGGAACTGTGGGCGCTCGTCCTCTCCATCATCGTGGTCGTCCTCCTCATCCTCGGGGACGTCGTCTCGGGCTCTCTCCTCTCCCTCAGCGGGCTCCTCCTCGTCCTGCTCCTCGTCTACCTGATCGCGGTGAGCCGCCACTTCCGATAGCGGCGCGACCGAGCCGTTTTAGGGGGGAGCGGCTCCCTCGCGGGCATGGCGAACCCCATCGTCACGTTCGACACGACGCTCGGCGCGATCCGACTCGAGATCTTCGCCGACAAGGCCCCGAAGACCTCGAAGAACTTCCTCGACCTCACGAAGAAGGGGTACTACGACGGCCTCACCTTCCACCGAGTGATTCCTGGGTTTATGATCCAAGGCGGGTGCCCGAAGGGCGACGGGACGGGCGGGCCGGGCTACGAGATCCCCGACGAGTTCCACCCGGCGCTGAAGCACTCCGGCCCCGGGATCGTCTCGATGGCGAACGCCGGCCCGAACACGGGCGGCAGCCAGTTCTTCATCACGCTCGCGGCGACCAGCTGGCTCGATGGGAAGCACGCCATTTTCGGGAAGGTCGTCGGCGGCCAGGACGTCATCGACAAGATCGCGGCCGTCCCGCGGGGCGCTTCCGACCGCCCGAAGACGCCGGTCACGATCCGCACGGCGCGCGTTTCGTAGGTCAACCCCTCAGGGCGGGTAGTCGAACGGGAGCCGCTCCCCGGGCTTCCGAAGGTCCTCCCACGTCGTGAAGACGCAGGCGATCGCCGTGAGGACCGGGATCACCGCGATCAGCAGGATCGCGTTCCCGTAGCCCAGGTGGACCGTGGCGCGGTTGCCGAGCCCGACCGTCAGCACGCCGTTCCGCGCGAGCGTGACCAGGTAAACGAACAACAGCGTCGCCCCCGCGAACGCGACCGGACCGTACGCCTGCGTGGGGCGGAGCAGAGTGCCGGCGGCCCCGACGATGGCGAGCAGGACGCCGACGGCCGAGACCGTCACCAGGGAGAGCGGTGGCTGGATGCCGTGCGCCGCCAACACGTTCAGGACGCCCAAGGGGATGGCGACGAACAGGATCAGCAGGCCGACGAGGCGGACCGTCGCGTAAACGACGCGGCGGGCCAGGGAGGGGACGTTGGCCGTCCGGTGCGGTGCGCTCATCGCAACACCACCGGGAACGGCGAGAGCGCCCAGCCCGCTCCGACGAACCGAAGCGTCAGGGTCGCCCCCGACGCCGAGCACCCTGGCCCGAGGTAGGTCGTGGTCTGTTGGTTGTAGGACTGACCCCCGGCCACCGCAACCGGGAGGGTCCCGCGCGTGCAGGCCGTGCCCCCGGAACTCAGCACGAACGTCACCTTGCCATCGACCGGGAACTTCGCGTGGTCCTGGAACGAGATCGTCAGGGGGACAGCGACGGTGTTGTTCGACTGCGGGACCGGCGTTCCGGTGCTCACGCTCAGGTTCGCGAGCGGCGCGCCCCAGCTGACGTTCTGCGGGACGATGACCCCGACCTGGAACAGCCCGACGTAGGTCGCGTTCGCCCAGGTCGTGGAGGGGAGGACGGCGTCCTGCGTCAGGAGCGAGCGGGCCGAGGCCCGTGCGTCGAGGGCGATCGAGATCGTGAACGGGACGGTCGTGACGCCTCCGGCGGATACCGTCGTCACGGGAGAACCGCCCGTCGCAAGGAGGGATCCGTTCGCGTCGTCGACGATCGTGAACAGCGTGACGTCGGTCAACGGGTACCACCCGGAGTTCGAGACGTTGAGGGTCCCGGTCAGGGTCACGGTGTCGTTCCCCGACACGACCGGGGGCGTGCTCGGACCCGACTCGTTGCCCGGGCGCAGCTGGCTCCCTGAGTAGGCGACCGTCGCGAAGAAGACGAGGATGATCACGAGCCAGACGAGGGCGAGGAGGCGGAAGGTGCGCGCCGCGCGCCAGAGGATCGGCCGTCGGGCCATGCCAGAATCAGCGACGCCGCCCTAGATAATCCCCGACGGTGGAGGCGCCCCGGGCCGACCGTCTTGGGGCGCCTCCGGCGCCCCTCCCGCGTCGCGGGAACTCGCAAATCGCGCCGGATAGGCTTATGCGCACGTTGATGCGTTGTATACTGTTGCCATGCGTCGTTTTCACCGCCGACGGCCCTCCAGCCGTCGCGCGGTCGCCACGATCATCTCGGTGATCCTGCTCGTCGCGATCACCGTCATCCTGATCGGGGTCCTCGCGACGTTCCGGTTCAACCTGCCCTCGCAGTCCCCGCAGGTGTGGTACTCCGCGGCCGGCAACGAGTCGGAGGAGGCGTGGGGGGACCCGACCGACTGCACGAACACGACCATCCACGCGGCATGCGACCCGCTGCCCGCGGTGTTCGTGAGCATGACGGCCTACACGCCGTCGTACATCTCGCTCGCGCAGCTCAAGCTCGTCTTCATCTGCAACGGCACCGAACTGATGAACGGCACCCTGCAGGCCCTCGAGGTCGTCCCCGGCAGCGGCGCGAATCCGGGCAGTGGTTCGCCGGTCCTGAAGAGCTGTGGAACCTGGACCTGGGGCAGTGGCCTGGGGACTTCCGGGACGTTCTTCAACCGCCTTCTGTACTACCAGCAGAAGACCCCCGGCATCCCGGGCATCCAAATCGGCGACATCCTCGTCGTCTACTCCCACCCGAAGTTGGACTTCTCCGACCGCAGCGGACACAACCCCGACGACGACTACCACGGCGCCCCACTCTGGTGCTTCACGGTCAAGAACGCGTGTACGCTGTACCTCGACTACACCTCCGGGACGTCGACGTCGCTCGTGTTCAGCATCTCGCTGTTCCAGCTGAGCGGGATCTAAGCGCGCCCAGCCGATTCCGGCACCAGGACGGCGGCGCCCTCGATTTGGCCCGAGCGAAGACGCGCGAGCGCCTCGTTCGCTTCGCGGAGCGGGAACGACGTCGTCGTGGTCCGTATCGGGATCTGTTCCGCGAGCGCTAGGTATTCCGCGGCGTCCGCTCGGGTCAAGTTCGCCACCGACCGTACGACGCGCTCGTCCCAGAGGAGTCGGTAGGGGAACGACGGGACATCGCTCAAGTGGATTCCCGCCGCGACCACGGTCCCGCCCTTGACGGTCGATGCGAGCGCCTTGGGGATGAGCTCTCCGACCGGTGCAAAGATCACAGCCCCGTCGAGCAGGTCCGGCGGAGCGGCGTCGGATCCACCGGCCCAGCTCGCGCCCATCCGAAGGGCGAACTCCTGGCCCGCCCGGTCCCCGGGCCGCGTGAAGGCGAACACCTCCTGCCCTCGGTGGCGGGCGACCTGGACGGCGATGTGGGCCGCGGCGCCGAACCCGTAGAGACCGATGCGTTGGCCCTCCGATACGAACCGGAGCGCTCGGTAGCCGATCGCCCCGGCACACAGGAGGGGGGCGGCCGCCACGTCGGGAATCGATGGAGGGAGCGGGAAGCAGAACCGCCCGTCGGCCACCGCCACCTCCGCGTACCCCCCATCGACGTCGAGCCCGGTGAACCGGCCGCGGTCGCAGAGATTCTCCCGTCCGCTCCGGCAGAAGTCGCAGACCCCGCAGGTCGACGCCAACCACGAGACGCCGAGGCGGTCGCCGACCCGCCAGCGCTCCACGGCCGCGCCCAGGGCCTCCACCCGACCGACGATCTCGTGTCCGGGCACGATCGGGAGCTTCGGGACGATCAGGTCGCCGTCGACCTCATGGACGTCCGTTCGACAGACTCCGCACGCGAGGACGCGGATCGAGAGATCGTCCGGACCGAGTGCGCGGACCGCTCGCCCCGACTCGACCTCGAGGGGCGCTCTCGGATGGCGGAGGATCATCGCGCGCATGGTCGCCAGAGCGGCACCGCGGCGCGCGACAAAATCCCTGCGCCTTCGACCATCTCACCCGGCTCGCGCCGTCTGTCCCGGGTCCTCCCTTTGGGTGGGGGCGGCCGGGCGGCTCCCACGCCTCATGGAGCAGCTTTTCGGAGGAGACCACCCCGACCGACGGTGACGAAGGGGGTGTTTCGCATCCCCCCCGGCGGGGTACTTGTACCGGTGAACGCTCGCAGGTTCGTGTCCGCGGCATCCTCCGAAATGATCGGCCAGCTTGCGAAGAACGTCCTGGGAAAGACCCTCCGGGTACGCCCGGGGGAGAACGTCGTCATCGAGACCTGGTCGGAGACCCTTCCGTGGGCCAAGCCGTTCGTCACCGAGGCCCGCCGGATGGGAGCGAACCCGATGATGCTGTACGAGGACGAGGACTCGTTCTGGGACGCCGTCAAGACCGGCCACGCGAAGGCGACCGGCCGGGTCGGCGACCACGAGTGGGCCGCGCTGGGGAAGACCGATGCCTACGTGTTCTTCTTTGGGCCATCCCAGTGGCCCCGCTTCGACGAGGTCCCGGCGAAGAAGCGGACCGGGGTGGCGGCGTACAACCCCGATTGGTACAAGCGGGCGGCCAAGGCCAAGCTCCGGGGGGCTCGACTCTACCTCGGCCGGACCAGCCCGCTCGCCGCCGACCGCTGGAAGCTCGACCTCGACGCCTGGCAGGACGGGCTCCTCCGCGCGAGCTTGGTCCCGCCGGAGGAGTTGCACCGACTCGGGACGCGGATCGCGGCCCGGATGCGGAAGGGGAAGGAGGTCACCGTGCATCACTCGAACGGAACCGACCTCACGTTCCGCCTCGGGAAGTTCCCGACCTTCCTGGATGACGCGATGGTCGACGCGAGCGACGTCAAGGCCGGCAACAGCATGGCGACGGTCCCGGGCGGGGTGGTTGGGGTTGCGACCGACCACACTACGGCCGACGGCATGGTCGTCGGAAACCACACCAGCTACCCCGACACGGGACCGGTCACGGGCGTCTCGTGGAAGTTCTCCGACGGGCACCTGGTCGACCAGTCGTACGAGTCGGGCGGCGACCCGATCCGGAAGGCGTACGCGAAGGCACCCAAGAACGGAAAGGACCGGATGGGATTCTTTTCGATTGGACTCAACCGGGAGATCACCCAGCTCCCGCAGATGGAGGACCAGGAGCTCGGCGCGGTCCTGCTGCGACTGGGGGGCAACTCATTCATCGGCGGGAAGAACGAATCCCCGTTCGGCGCGTGGACCGTCGTCACGGGCGCCGACGTCGCAATCGACGGGAAGCCGCTTCTCGAGGGCGGCCGGATCGTCGCCTAAGCCGGTCGCCCGAGGGGGGGCCGCGGGCGACCCCCCCTCGACGAGCCCGTCGGGACCGGGGGTGCGCCCGACGGACCGGATCGTCCCCGTTGGCGTCCGGCGGCCGGGCGTTGTCGCGCTCGCCTCGGCCTCCAGGCGTGACGATCCATACGAACTCGCTTCCCTCGAAACGTCAGGCCCTCGAGCTCGAGCCGGAGGCGCTGCTCGAGTCCCTCCTCGCCTTTCAGGGCGATTCGTCCTCCGGCCGCCACCACACGATGCCACGGGAGTCCGGACTCCGACCGCAGCACCGACACCGTCAGTCGGGCTGCACCGGGATGACCGGCCGCCGCGGCGACCTCGCCGTAGGTGATCACCCGTCCCCTCGGTACCGACGCAATGACGTGCCGGAATCTCGCCAGATCCACTCGGTGCGCCCCCGGCATACGCCAAACCAAGAGCGGCGCTCACCCTACAAATACGCCGGCCCCGTTCGTGGTCGAGAGTCGTCGAGGCCCCGGAAGTGACCCGTCGCAAGCTCGTCCATTTCTACCAACTCGCTCCGTACTACGACGCGCTCAACGAGTGGAAGGACTACGCCACCGAATCTCGTCGGCTCGAATCCCTCGCGCGCCGGTTCGGGCGGAAGGGTCGGACGAGTTGGCTCGATGTCGCGTGCGGGACGGGGCTCCACCTCTCGCACTTGCAACGGAACCATCCGGTCGAAGGGATCGATGCGAGCCCAGACATGCTGCGAGTGGCGCGTCGTCGGCTGCCGCACGTCCGCTTGGTCCGAGGGGACATGCGACGCTTCCGATTGGGTCGAACGTTCGATGTCGTCAGTTGCCTGTTCAGCGCCATCGGACATCTCGCGACCGTCGAGGATGTCCGCGCCGCGTTCGTCAATTTTCGACGGCATGTGAACCCGGGCGGCGTGGTGATCGTCGAACCGTGGATCCAGCCATCCCAGTTTCGCGGGGGAACGATCCATCTCGTGTCGCACGTCGATCCCGGTTTGAGTGTGGCCCGGATGTCCTCCTCCGCTCGTCGGGGGAACCGTTCGATCATCCGCTTTCACTTCCTCGTGGGGCACAAGGACCGCGGCGTACGGCACTACGAGGTGACCGATGTCGGCCTGATGCTCTCCCGGGCCGAGCTCATCCGCCTGATGCGCGACGCAGGACTCCAACCTCACTACCTTGCGCAGGGATTCACGGGCCGGGGTCTGATCCTCGGCGTTTCGTCGGGCGAGCTCGGGTCGCGACGGGCCCGCCGGCCCATCCGGCGAGTGGGCGGTCGCACTTCCAGGCGACAGGCGAGTGCCAATCGCGCCCCCCCGCGGGCACCGACCTGAGGTTCAGCTTCGGGAGCTCGATCTTCCGGGACTCTGGGGTCGGCAACTGGACATCGAGCGACCGGTGGGCCAACCGGTTCCGAGCCAGAACCGAACGCCCCGAGATGGCGCCGTGGGGACGGGGCGGAATGGACGCCTCCGGCGGCCGAATCGGGACCTGAGAATGCCCCCGTCGGGTGAAGGGAGTTCGAGTCGGCTCCCCATCGGCGCGCGCCGCGGGACGATCAGATGAACCGCACGGCCGGAAGGTGCCGCAGCGCTATGTCACTGGTGTAGAGTTCGGCGCCGTGACGGCGGGCCGTCGCGTAGATGAGAGCGTCGGCAAAATGGAGACCATGCTCCAAGCTGAAGTCGGCGGCCGCGAGGGCAATCTCCTGGTCCACGGGAACGATCCTCGTGTGACCGAGCGCCGCCACGTTGGCGAGGGCGGCCGGCTCCCCTCCGAGGGACTTGGACTTCTTGTACACCTCGTACACGGTGACCACCGAGGTGAGAATCTCATCTGGGGAGACCGCATCGATGATCCGGTTGTACGGCGCCTGCTTCGCGCCCCCGCCAAAGCGTTCGATCCAGCCGTAGCTGTCGACCGAAATCACGCTCCGCGCTCCTAGAACCGCTCGCGCTTGTCGCGCAAGTCCTTCGCATTGAGTCCCGGCGTCATGCCCTTCGTCTCGCCGAACGGGCGCACCGGGACGTAGTGGAGAATGCCGTGTTTCACGATGACGGCCATCTTGTCCCCGGCGTGGATGTGGAACTCCTGGCGCACCCGCTCCGGAATGACGACTTGGTACTTCGGCGAAACGGTCACGGTTTCCATCGAAACGGCCTATGGGTAACGACCATGGCATCGATATATCATGGTTCCGACGCGTACCCCATCCAACCGGTGGACAGGGTCGCGAAGACCGCGAGCCACTGGAGGGACTTGAACCCCCGACCTGCTGATTACGAATCAGCCGCTCTACCAGGCTGAGCTACAGTGGCGCCGGTCGTTCCGACGGAACCAGATTGATAATGCTGGCGGTCGCGAGCCGGCGAAATCGAGCGGAGCGCCTCCGTGACGTCTCGCACGAGGTCGGCGGGCTCCTCGATTCCGAGGGAGAGCCGGACCAGTCCGGAGCGGATCCCCCGCGCCTGGGACTCGGTGGGGGAGAGCCCGCGGTGGGACGTTTGGGACGGCACGCTCGCGAGGCTCTCGACCCCGCCGAAGCTCGCGGCGACATGGACCAACCGCAGGGAACCGAGGAAGCTACGAACCGCCGGGGCGCCGCCGGCCAGCTCGACCGCAAGGAGGCCCCCGGGACCCTGCATTTGCCGTTCGACGATCGCCTGGGCGGCCGGCCCCTCGGCGCCCGGATAGAAGACGCGGGTCACCGCCGGGTCGTCGCGGATCGCCTCCACGACGGCTCGTGCGTTGGTGTTGTGACGAGCGACCCGGAGGTCGAGGGTCTTCATCCCCCGGGTGAGCAGGAACGCCGCGAACGGGTCGAGGGGCGAGCCCAGCACCTTGTGGGTCTCGTCGACCCGGGCGACCAGCTCCTCCCTCCCGGCGAGGGCGCCCGCGATGAGGTCCGAGTGGCCACCGAGGTACTTCGACGCCGAGTGGACGACGAGGTCGGCGCCCAACTCGATCGGTCGCTGATTGATCGGGGTCGCGATCGTGTTGTCGACCATCAGGAGCGCTTCGACGGAGTGCGCGGCGTCCGCCCACCTTCGGAGGTCGTGGACGCGGAGCAGCGGGTTGGTGGGCGTTTCGAGGCACACGAGGCGCGTCGATGACCCCACGACGCTCTCCGGCGACTCTCCCTCCTTCGCGGAGACCCAACGGACCCGGACGCCGTACCTCGGCAGAAGGCCCCGGAGCAGGTCGAGGGTCCCGCCGTAGAGATCCTCGGGGGCGACGACCTCGTCTCCCGGGGAGAGGAACGTGAGCAGCGTGGAGGAGATCGCCCCCATCCCCGAGCCGAACACCCGCGCGGCCTCCGCGCCCTCGAGCGAGCGGAGCAGCTCGGCCGCGACCTCCTGCGTCGGGTTGTCGAGGCGCGTGTAGAGGTGGACATCGCCCGAGCGCTCCGCCTCGGAGAACTCGGCCGGATAGCGGAACGTCGAGGTCTGGTAGATCGGGAAGACGACCGCCCCGGCGTTCGCATCCCCGCGCTGCCCCGCATGCACCGCGCGCGTGGAGGGGCCGACCCATTCGGGGAGCGGCTCGAACCGCCGTCGCTTCGTCGCGGTGGCGGGTTCGTCCATCCGTCAGGACCCCGGGGCGATCGCCCGCAGCCGCTCGGTCGCTTTCAACTCGACGAGGTACTCCGCGACCGCCGGGGGAACGCCGTCTCGCCATCCCTCGCTCCCTTCGCGGAGGAGGCGGCGGATCGAGCTTCCCTCGAACCGCTCGCGGTCGAACATCGGGGTCGCCTCCACCTCGAAGCCCGCTCGCTCGAACAGGGTGCGGGTGAGCGGGTTGTTGGTGTAGACTCGCTCGAACTTCGGCACGAGCTCGGCGACGTGGGCGACCCACAGCGCGTGCCGGTGGATGTCCGGGATCGGCACGGCCGTCCATCCCGAGATCCGCTCCGTCTCGAGCGCGCGGACGATCATCTCCTGGCGCTCGGCGGCGGTGAACGGATTGTCGAGCGTATAGGAGGCCTGCGCGCTCCCGACCCCGAGGAGGAGCGATTCGTCGGGGCGCTGCGTGCGCAGCCGTCGGACGACCGACAAATGGCCGAGGTGGAACGGTTGGAACCGACCGACGAGAAGCCCCCGCACCGACGGCCTCAGTCGGGCGAGAGCTCCTCGACGTCGTCGATGAACTCGTCGATGTGCGGGCAGCTCGCGGTCAGGTAGTACCGGCAGTGGCCGCACGCCTTGTCGTCGAGTCCGGACTTGAGCTGGGGATTGAAGACGTAGCAGGGACGGTTGCGGAACCGGTCCTCTCCCTCGGGGGCCTCCGCCGTCTCGCGGGGCGCCCGCCACGACGGCAGGAGGCGGTGGGTGACCGGTCGGGGGGAATTCCTCACGTGCCCGCCGGGCGACCCGGAGGGGGCGCGAGCGGGCCGCCACTGATGTCGGTCCGGCTCGTCGCGTGGACCATCGCCGCGAGGCGTTCGAGGAGCGAATCCTTGGCCGACTTGTTGCCGACGAGCGCGTACTTCAGCACGTCGCGGAGCGTCTCGACCGGGATGACCTCGATCTTCCCGAGGTAGCGGGACTCGAGGACGAGGTCGCTCATGTTGTCCGCGGGGATGAGGACCCGGCGGAGCCCCGAGTCGGAGGCGGCCTCGACCTTCGCGGTGACCCCGCCGACCGGGAGCACCTGGCCGCGCACCGAGAGCGAGCCCGTCATCGCGACGGATTGATCGACCGGCACTCCTTCGAGCGCGCTGATGACCGCGGTCGCGATCGAGACCGAAGCGCTGTCGCCCTCGACCCCGTCGGAGGTCCCGACGAACTGGATGTGGATGTCGTAGCGACTGATGTCCTCGCCGGTGTACTTCTTGATGAGCGCACTGACGTTTTGGACCGCTTCCTTGGCGATGTCGCCGAGCTTCCCCGTGGCCACGACGACGCCGCCGTCCCGCGTCTGGGCCGGCGTCACCTCGGCGACGATCGGGAGCACGATGCCGGAAAACTCCGACATCCCGGACTGCGCGTTGATCGCGGCGAGGCCATTGACGACCCCGACCGCCGCGCCGTCGGTCGCGAACATCCGGTACTCGCGGCGCCGCTCGATGTAGCGGTCCGCGATCTGTTGCTCGAGCGAGCGACTGGTGCGCTTGGCGCGCACGACGTGGTCCGCCGTGACGAGCCGCGCGCCCTCCGCGTTCGCGAGGTCCCCCGCGACGCGCACGAGGCCGCCCAGCTCACGGAGCCGCAGGGTCAGCTGGCCAGAGCGACCGCTCCGCCGCTGGGCCTCGCGGACAATCTCGATGACCGCCGGCATGTCGAAGTGAGAGATCTTGCGGTCCTTGACGACCTCCTGGGCCACGAAGCGGACGAGCTTCATCCGGTTCTCGTGGGTGTCGGGCATCGTCGTGTGGACGTACAGTTCGTAGCCGTAGCCCCGGATCCGCGAGCGGAGCGCGGGGTGCATCGACTGCACGCTGTCGATGTTGCCGGCGGCGACGAGGACGAAGTCGGCTGGGACCGGCTCGGTCTTGACCATCGCTCCCGCCGAGCGCTCCGACTGACCGACGATCGGGAACTTGCGTTCTTGGAGCGTGGTGAGGAGCGAGTGCTGGCTCTCGATCTTCAGGAGGTTGATCTCGTCGACGAATAGAACGCCGCCGTTCGCGCGGTGGATCGCCCCGACCTCGACGCGCTCGTGGGGCGGCGTCTCGAGCCCGCCCGACTGGAACGGGTCGTGCTTCACATCCCCGAGCAGCGCGCCGGCGTGCGCGCCCGTGGCGTCAATGAACGGCGGGCGCTCGTCGGGTACGTGGCTGACGAGCAGCTTGGCGACGGAGTTGCCGCCCTCGGAGCGCCCCGAGGAGAACCGGACGAGGACGTAGAGGAAAATGACGATGAGGACAGCGATGAGGAGCGCCGTTAGGTCGTGGCCCGGCGTGACGAGGACGACATAGCCCGCGAGGAGGAAGATGACGATCGCGACGACGCCCAGAAGGAGCATCTTCTGCTCCTTGCGCTGCGCGGCCTCGAGCTTCTGGGCCGCGACGATCTCCTTGCCCTTCCCCGCCGGAACGACCCGGATCTTCGGCTCGTTCGGGTCGTCGGTGTTCGGGTAGGCCATGATGTCCTGGAGCGGCTCCTTCGGGAGGAAGTCGACCATGGCCCGGGCGAGCATGCTCTTCCCGGTCCCGGGCTCGCCGATCAGGATCATGTGGCGCTTCTGGGTGGCGGCCTTCTTCGCGACCTCGACGGCGTCGTCCTGGCCGATGACCTGATCGAGAAGACGGGCCGGGACCTCGACGTTCGCGGTCGTTTCGTATGCCAGATTCCGTCCCCAGGCGTCGAGGTCGCTGGGGGAACTCGAGGCCGGAGTCGGGTTTGGTTCTGGGTCCGTAGATTCCCCGTGGGCGCCCCGCCGGCCCCCGGCGACGCGTACCATCTGTACCGAGGGGCCCACTGTATAAAGCCTCATGCTGGTTTTCCGACTACTACGCCTCTTCCACCGACGACCGGTCGAGGCGAAATGCGCTCCGGACCGACCGTTATCTACCGAGCACGGATGCGAACTCGAGGTCTCGGTTGACGGGGCGTTGGGACGGTCGGGCCCTCGCCGACAGCCTTCTGGAGGCCGCCCAACGGTCGGTCGAGTTCGGGCGGTCCGAGGGTGCCCGCCCGCCGGCCTTGCTCGCCGTCCATACGGGCGAGGCGTCGCCGTTCGCCTTCTATCTCCGGCAACAGCGGAAAGCCGCGGGGCGCGCGGGGATTCGCTACACGGACGAGACTCTCGCGGCCGATGCGAGCTCCACCTCGCTGCGGGCTCGCCTACGGGAGATCGACTCGGACCCTACGATTGACGGAGTCCTGCTGGAACATCCCTTACCCGAACATCTCGGCTTCCTGTCCGCGGTTTCGACGCTCCGACTCGAGAAGGACGTCGATGGGGTCGGGGCCTCGAGCCTGGGCCGACTGGTCGCCGGCCAGCCGATCCACGCCCCCGCCGTGGCCCGCGCTGCGGTACTGCTCGCCCGACACCACGGGGGGGACCTCGTCGGTCGGCGCGTCGCCGTAGTGGGTCGCTCGGGAACCGTGGGGTTGCCCCTCGCCCTGCTCCTGGTCGCCCGCGGTCTGGGAGCCGAGGCGACCGTGACGATCGCCCACTCGCGAACGCCGAATCTGGCGGCTGCGCTCGCTGGTTCCGAGGTCATCTTCACCGCGGTCGGCACCCCGGGGCTCCTCGACCGCACCAACGTTCCGCGGGGAGCGGCCGTGGTCGACGTCGGGCTCTCCTCCGTCCCCGACGAATCGGCGCCCTCCGGTCAGCGGGCCGTCGGGGACGCGAATTCGGAATCCTTGGAAGGCTGGGCCAGCGCCCTCACTCCGGTCCCCGGCGGGGTCGGACCGGTCACGGTCGCGACGCTGATGGAGAACACCGTCCATGCCTGGTCGCTGCTCGGGCGGGGGTTGCCGACATGACCGGGGCGCCGAGTTCACCGACGGAGGCGCCGTTGCACTGCCGGGACTGTCCGATGTGGTATGGGGCGGACGATGACGGGTGGGGCCCGTGCTCGATCAAGAACCGCCGCGGCGACACGCGGTACCTGACGTACGGCGGACACGAATGCGACGAGGGTTACGTTCCGCCGGCGGTGAACCCAGCGAACGCTTCGCGGTTGAGCGGTTCCCGCTCGACCTCGAGAGCGTCGGCGGTCGGGTATTCCTCGACGGCGAAGGCCGGAGCCCCGAGCGTCGGCGCCAAGCGACGGAGCCGTTCGGCGCCGAGTTCGAGCCGCCGGCGGCCGAAGTCGACGCGATAGGACTTCGGTCCGAGCCGGTATCGCCGCGCGATCCGTTCCGCCCAGCGCGCGACGTCGCGGCCCGGTGGGGCCGGAACCACGCCGAAGACGAGCGTGCCGTCGGAGGTCGTTTCCGCGAAGGGCGGCCGTGTCCGCTCCGCACGTCGGTGCAGGCGCATGCGCAGTTGGACACTGTCCTTGAAGCGGGAGGAGCAGTAGTGGACCGGGATCGAGAGCCGGGACTCCTTGACGACCCGCTGGGCGACCGCGCGGCTCCCCCGGACGCCCCAGCCGTTCGACGGGTCGAGCTCGTAGCCCCGGTCGTGGAGCTTCTCCTCGTTTGTCTCGGAGAACTCGAGCTCGTTGAGGTTGACGAAGTCGACGCCGATCTCGTCGAGGGCCTGCAGCAGGCGAACGAGCTCGGCCTCCTTCTCGGGCAGAACGGGGATCTCCACCCCGCGGCGGATTCCCCAGGAGGGCGCCTCGGTGAGCACGGATCGGTAGGCGCCGCCGTCGGCGGCGAGCGGTCCCCAGAGGTAGTGGGGGATGTGCAGCCGGAACTCGTCGAGGCCGGCGCGGGCGAGCCGCTGGAGCTTCTCCGCGTTCGGCTCGTGCGTGTAGAGATGGATGTGGTGCGAGGGCCCGAACTCCTCCTTCAGGAGCCGAACGTAATGCTCCGTCCGGTCGATCATGCCAAGCGGGTCCCCGCCGGTGATCCCCGTACCCGCCGCTCCGATCGAGCGTGCCTCATCGAGCACGTCGGCGTCGCACGTCACGAGGCGTTCGTTCGCGTAGGTCGCGTCGATCTGGTTCCGCCGGGACGAAACGGGGCAGTAGAAGCATCGGAAGCGGCAGAGTCCCGTGACGAACAGGACCATCTTCTTGCCCTCGGAGCACTGCACGCACGCCTCCGAGAGTCCCCCGCGATGGCTCGACGCCATCGGAAGCAGATGGAGACCGTTCGCGGGCATCGAGACGACGCACCGGGCGCCCCGCAGATGAGCGTTGCCGGGTCGAACGTTCGTCGCGCGAAGCCGCGAGTTCCGGTGGTGACCGTGACGAAAGCATCTACGGAACGCTCAAATCGGGCACCCGGCTGGGCGCGTCCGTTTCGGGAGTCGGAGTCGGATGGAGATGCAACCGGGCCAGATGGCATACGACCGCGCGAGCACCGTCTTCTCCCCCGACGGCCGCTTGTTCCAGGTCGAGTACGCGCTGCAAGCGATCCAGATGGGTGGCACCGCGGTCGCGGTGACGTACACCGAGGGGATCGTCTTCGTCGCCTACCGGAACCTGCCGATCAGCACCCTCGCCGAGGCGGGCTCGATCGAGAAGAGCTTCGCGATCGACGCCGGCCTGGGCTGCGTCACGGCCGGCCTCATCGCCGATTCGCGCGTGCTGGTCGAATTCCTGCGCCTCGAGGCGCAACGCCACCGCATCACCTTCGGGGAGGTCGCGCCCTACCCACTCCTCGCCCATTCGCTCGGCACCCACCTCCAGCAGTTCACGCAGTTCGGCGGCACGCGACCGTTCGCCGTCTCGCTGCTGCTCGGCGGGTTCACCGGGCGAGTCCCCGGCCTGTTCGAGCTCGACCCGAGCGGGGCGACGATCGGTTGGAAGGCCTACGCGATCGGCCGCAACCGCCGCGCCGTGGCCGACTTCCTCGAAGAGAAGATCGCCGGCGACCGGACGGAAGAGGTCGCCTTCAAGCTCGCCGTGCAGGCCGTCGCCGAGGGTTCGCCCACGCCGTTCCCCCCGGAGGCCCTCGACGTGGCCATCCTCGAGCCCGAGGCGGAACTGCGCCGACTTCCGGTCACCGAGGTCGCCCGCCGCGTCGCGGGAATGCCCTTCATCGGGGCGACCGAACGCTCGAAGAGCGCGAAGTAGTCCCCGCGTCCTCGAACTCCTCGCGCAGCCGCATCCGCCGCCGCGTCCGGTGGTAGGTCACCGCGAACCGGTGCGCCTCGTCCCGGACCGCTCGAAGGAGGAGCATCGGGGGCGCGTTCGGGTTCGGCTTGAGCGGCTCGGAGCGCCCGGGAACGTAGACCTCCTCTTCGCGCTTCGCGAGCCCGATCGACGGGATCCGCTCGTCAAGGTGGAGGCTCGTGAGGACCTCGGTCGCGGCGGCCAATTGTCCCCGCCCCCCGTCGATGAGCAGCAAGTCGGGGAGCGGCTCACCTTCTTCGGCGCGCCGCTCGAATCGCCTCCGCACGACCTCCGCGATGCTCGCGAAGTCGTTCGTCCCCTGGACCGTCCGGATCCGGTACCGCCGATACTCGGACTTGGCGGGGGCTCCCCGCTCGAACACGACGAGGGAGGCGACGCCCTCCGACCCCTGGAAGATGGAGATGTCGATCCCTTCGATCCGGTTCGGGAGCGTGGGGAGGTTCAGGAGCCGCTGGACCGCGACGAGCACTTCCCGGGGCGGAGCTCGAACGACGACCTGGTCGACGGTCGCCCGCGCGAGCCGCTCGGCGAGGCCGGCAAGGGCGGCGGTGTGGCCCGTCGGTCGGAAGGCGATCGGGATCCCGCGCTCGCCCTCGAGCCAGTCGACGACGTCGTCGACGCCCGTCGGGCGGGGACCCTGGACGAAGATCCGGTCGGGGACGACGACGCGTTCGCCGTAGTACTGCGTGAGGAACTGGCGGAGGAGCTCGCCGGGGTCCGGAACGTCGTCGGGCGGTACGGCGAGGAGGTGCGGCTCGGTGCCCCGCACCTCGCCGTCGACGACGTGCAGGAGGCCCACCGCGACGCGGAGCGTGGCGGGGTCGTTCGGGTACGCGAGCGCGATGAAATCCTGGGCGCCGGAACCCGGGCCGACGACGCGCTGGCGTTGCGTCAGCGCGCGGAACCCGTCGAGGGCATCGCGCAGCAGCGCGGCGCGCTCGAACTGCTCCGCGCCCGCGGCGCGCTTCATCTCGGTCTCGAGCCGGGGGGCGAGGCCTTCCCCGTGGTGCTTGAGGGCGTGGACCGCCTGGTCGACCTGGACGCGGTACTCGTCGATCCCGATCTTGCCGACGCACGGCGCGGGGCACGCGCCGATGTGGTAGTACAGGCACTCGACCTTCGGGAGCCGGAGGCATCGGCGCAGCCGGAACGTCTCGGTGAGCACCTGCGCCACGCCCCGGGCCTCGCGGGCGCTCGTGTACGGTCCGAACAGGAGGTAGCGGGAAGAACGGCGCGGCCGTCGGACGAGGAGGACGCGGGGGAACGCCTCCCCGACGGTGACGGCGAGGTACGGGTAGCTCCGGTCGTCCTTGAGGAGCGTGTTGAACGGCGGCTGGTACTGCTTGATCAGGCTCGCCTCGAGCAGCAGCGCCTCGCGCTCGTTCTCGGTGGGCACGAACTCGACCGAGCCGCTGTGCGCGAGGATCGAGCCGTCCTTCTCGACCCGCGCGTGCAGGTGGTCGAGGATGCGGCGGCGTAGCCGGAGCGCCTTCCCGACGTAGACGACCTCGCCGCGCGGGGAGCGGAACAGGTACACCCCGGGCGTCGACGGGCCCGGGTGGAACCGGTCGACGTCGGCGGCGCGCAGCTCGCTCGCGGGGACGAACCCGGTCGGGCCGGGCGTCGTGCCGCTCATCTTCGCACGGTCGGGGCGACCGCCGGAGCGAGCAGCGGCGCGAGGTAGCGGCCGGTGTAGGAGGCCCGCACCCGGCTCACCTCCTCGGGCGTCCCGGCCGCGATGACATGGCCGCCCGCGGCGCCTCCTTCCGGCCCGAGGTCGATGAGCCAGTCGGCGCACTTCAGCACGTCGAGGTTGTGCTCGATCAGGACGACCGTGTTGCCGCCTTCTCGCAGCCGGTGGAGCACCTCGAGCAGGCGCTCGACGTCCGCGAAGTGGAGGCCGGTCGTGGGCTCGTCGAGCAGGTAGAGCGTCCGCCCCGTCGGCGTCTTCGCGAGCTCGAAGGCGATCTTGATCCGTTGCGCCTCGCCGCCGGAGAGCGTCGTCGCGCTCTGGCCGAGCGTGATGTAGCCGAGCCCGACGTCGAACAGGAGCTGGAGCCGCGAGGCGATCCGTCGGTGGAGGCCGAAGAAGGCGAGGCCCTCTTCGACCGTCATCGCGAGGACGTCGGCGATCGACTTTCCCTTGAACGTGACCTGAAGCGTCTCGGCGTTGAACCGCTTGCCGCGGCACTCCTCGCAGGCGACGTAGACGTCGGGGAGGAAGTGCATCTCGTAGCGGATCACCCCGTCGCCCTCGCACGCCTCGCACCGTCCCCCGGCGACGTTGAAGCTGAACCGGCCCGGCGCGAACCCCCGCGCCTTCGCGTCCGGGAGTCCGGCGAACAGTTCCCGGATCGGCGTCATCACGCCGGTGTACGTCGCCGGATTGCTGCGGGGGGTCCGGCCGATCGGGGCTTGGTCGATGAGGAGGACTCGGTCAATCTGATCGATCCCCTCGATGAAGTCGTGCTTCCCGGGGATCTCGCGCGAGAGCTGGAGGTGGCGGCGCGTCGCCTTGTAGACGATCTCGGTGAGTAGCGTCGACTTTCCGCTTCCCGAGACTCCCGATATCGCGGTGAGGGTGCCGAGCGGGATCCGGATGTCCTCGCCCTTCAGGTTGTTCTCGCGCGGTCCGTGCACGACCATCCAGCGCGCGGTCGGCGAGACCCGCCGCTCGGGGATCGCGATCGAGCGGCGCCCGGAGAGGAACGCGCCCGTGATGGAGCGCGGAGCCCGCGCGATTCCCTCTGGGCGGCCAGCGAACAATACTTCGCCGCCGAGCCGCCCCGCACCGGGCCCGAGGTCGACGAGCCAGTCGGCTCGTCGCATCGTCATCTCGTCATGCTCGACGACCAGGAGCGTGTTGCCGAGGTCGCGCAGCGTGGCGAGGGTCGCGAGCAGCCGGTCGTGGTCCCTCGGGTGGAGCCCGATCGACGGCTCGTCGAGGATGTAGAGCACCCCGACCAGGCCCGAACCGATCTGGGTCGCGAGCGCGATCCGCTCCGCCTCTCCCCCCGAGAGGGTTGCGGACGCGCGGTCGAGCGAGAGGTACGTCAGGCCGACGTTCACGAGGAACCCGAGCCGGGCGCGGATCTCCTTCAGCACCTGCCCGACGATCTGTTCGTCCTTCTCGGTCAGCTTGAGCTTCTCGATCCGGTCGAGGAGCTCCTCGACGCTCATCGCCGAGAGCTCGGCGATCGACCGGCCCATGACCGTGACCGCAAGGCTCGCGGGTTTCAACCGGCGGCCGCCGCAGGCGCGGCACGGCGTGAACGTCATGAAACCGAGGTAGTACTCCTTCGCGCCCTCGCTCTTCGTCGCCTTCCAGCGGCGCTCGACGGCCCCGACGAGGCCCTCCTTCAGCCAGCCGCTGTGCCACCAGGCGTGGGACCATCGGCCGGATCCGCCGACCGGCTTGTCGGATCCGTAGAAGAGCGCCTTCCAGCCCTTCTCCGACAGCTCGGAGACCGGGTGGTCGACGTTGTACTGGAACGCGGCCCCGAACCGCTCCAGCGCGTCGCGCTCGGGCGTGAGACCCCAGACGCCGATCGCCTTCGCGAGCGGTTTCGACTTGTCGGCGATGATCAGCGTCGGGTCGGCGTGGAGCGTCGCCCCGATCCCGGAGCACTCGGGGCAGGCCCCGAACGGACTGTTGAACGAGAACATCCGGGGCGTGAGCTCTTCGATGGAGAAGCCGCACACCGGGCAGGCCCGCCGGCTCGAGAACGACTCGCGGCGTCCGCCGCTCCGTCGGAGGACCACGAGGCCGTCGGCGAGGTCGCGGGCCAGCGTGATCGCCTCCGCGAGGCGGGTCGCCTCCTCTTCGGTCGCCTCGAGGGTATCGACGACGACCTCGATCGTGTGCTTCTTGTTCTTCTCGAGCCGGATCTCGCTCGAGCCGAGCCGAACCTCGACGCCGTCGATGACGGCGCGGCGGTACCCGTCGTGGCGGAGCTTCTCGACGACGTCGCGGTGCTCGCCCTTGTTCCCGCGGACCACGGGGGCGAGGACGTCGACCTTCTCGCCGTCCGCCCGCTCCCGGATGGTCGTCACGATCCGGTCGATCGACTGCGGCGCGATCTCCTGGCCGTCGTTCGGGCAGTGCGGCACGCCGATGCGGGCGTAGAGCAGCCGGAGGTAGTCGTGCACCTCCGTCACCGTGCCCACGGTCGAGCGCGGGTTGCGGCTCCCGGCACGCTGCTCGATGGCGATGGCGGGGGAGAGGCCCTCGATCGAGTCGACGTCGGGCTTGTCCATCTGGCCGAGGAATTGTCGGGCGTAGGCGGAGAGGCTCTCGATGTACCGCCTCTGTCCCTCGGCGTAGAGCGTGTCGAAGGCGAGGGACGACTTCCCCGACCCGGAGACCCCGGTGATGACGATGAACTTGTTCCTTGGAAGGTCGAGGCTGACGTTCTTCAGGTTGTGTTGACGCGCCCCACGTATCCGGATTCCATCGGGCATGCCCGGGGCCGCGGCGTCGCTCGTTCGCATGGGTCCGTCCTCTCAGTCGTTCCAGAGGGTCCGGACGGTCGTCTCGAGCCGGTCGAGGACGTACGACTGGACGCTCGCGCCGAGCTCCGCGGTCGCCGGCCCGGGGTCGCCGGCGACGCTTTCCGGCCACTCCTCGAGGGTCGGCGCGCCGGGGACGAACGGCGAACCTCGCCGTTCCCCCGAGGGACGTACCTTCGCGACCAGGTCGGGTCGCATCGCGAGGATTCGCGACGTCTCGAGGAGGCCCGCATGTCCGTCGGACTCCGGTGCGTCCTTCCCGCGGCGCTCGTAGACGAAATCGTAGTCGCTGAGTACCGCGATCCGCGCCGCCGGCATCGACCGCATCGCGCGGTCGGCTGCGTCGCGAAGCGCGCCCATGTGTTCGCGCGCGGCGTGACCCGAGAGCACGAGGATCCGCGTCGCGCCGTGGCGGGCGAGCTCGGTCAGTATCTCCCCGACGTAGAGGGAGAGCGTGGACAGCGAAACATCGATCGTTCCCGGGAATCGCCGGGCGCCGAAGCACACCCCGTACGGCACGGCGGGGGCGACGAGGGCACCGAGGCGTTCCGCGAGGGCCCGCGCGGTCGTCTCCGCCTGAATTTGGTCCGCCGCCAGCGGGAGGTGGGGCCCGTGGGCCTCGAGGGCGCCGACGGGAAGGATGACGAGCGGCCGGTCGCGGAGCCGGCGCTCGAACTCCCGAGAATCGAGATCCCCTAGCTCCGCCACCGTTCCCCGACGGTACGACCCGAGGAGCGTATTTAACGCGGGGCGGAAGGGGACGAAACGCCGTCGACGTAGGGAGGTTTCATCGCAACCGGGCGCGTCGGCCCGAGTTTCGCGAGCCTACGCCGGTCCGGTCGCACCGTCGGTCGCGGGCGGGGGAGCGGGCGGGGCCTCGGCGGCGGCGCGGCGGCGGCGGGGCGCCGGTTTGGGCGCGGCCGCGTCCTCGCCCTCCGCCGGTTTCGGTGCGCGCGGTTTCGCCTTCGCTCGGGGCCGCTTGGCGGCCTTCGCCTTCGCGGCGCTGCTCGCCGCCCGCGCCTCGGCGCGGGCCGCCTGCTCCTCCTTCTTCGCCTTGCGGGTCGGGCACTCGGGGTTGATGCAGAGCGTCCAGGGCGGACGACCCCGCTCGATCGCCGTCACGACGGGCGCGCGACAGACGGGGCACGGCGGCTGGTCCTTGTCGAGCTTCCCGCGCTGGGGGAGCGGATACGTCACCTTGCAGCCGGGGTAGCCGGAGCAGCCGACGAACCGGTTGCCCGCGAACGAGTAGCGGATCTGGAGCGGGGAGCGGCACGACGGGCACTCCCCGATCCGGAACGCCTTGTGGTGTTCCGTGCACTCCGGGTTGATGCAGTACAGCTCCGGCCGCTGCCCGCGGAACGTGATCTTCACGCGAGGCACTTGGCAGGCCCCACACAGGAACTCCGGCGCGGGCTCGACGAACCCCGCGGAGGGAAGCGCGTAGTTCGCGGGGCACGTCCCCGGGTTGTTCACGCATTGCACCCAGCGGGCGCCGCGCGGACTCCGCGTGAGCTGGAGGGCGCCGCCGCACCGCGCGCACGGGCCGACGAACCGCTGGCGGTCGAGGGCGCCGCGCAGCGTCGCCTTGACGCCATCGGCGTTCTTCGTCAGGAGGTCGTAGGCTTCGCGGAGCATCTCGCGCGACTCCGCAATGACGTCCGCCTTCGGCTTCTTCGACTCGGCGACGAGCTCCATGTCGTCCTCGAGCCGGTGCGTCATCTCCGGGCGCGTGATGACCGGGGCGTGGGCCTTCAGGGCCTCGGTGACCGCGATTCCCGTGCTCGTCGGTTCGAGAGCGCGCTGCGTCACGTAGTGACGGTCGAACAGCTTCTGGAGCACGTCGTGGCGCGTCGACTTCGTGCCGAGCCCGAGACGCTCCATCTCCTGGATGAGGGAACCTTGGGAGAACCGGCGCGGCGGCCTCGTTTGGTCCTCGGTCAACCGGACCGCCTTGATGTCGACCGATTGGCCGACCGTGAGCGGCGGCATCGGGCTCTCCTCGGGGGTCATGTACGGATAGACGCGGTACCAACCGGGATCGATCAGGATCTGGCCCTTGCCGAGAAACGCCTCGCCGTGGACGTCGACCTTCGTCGTCCGAGCCAAGCCCGTGGAGTCGGGGGCGACGGTGGCGAGGAACCGCCGGACGATCAGCTCGTAGACCTTCGCGTGGTCGGGCTTCAACTTCTTCGGGTCGACCGCGCTGGTCGGGTAGATCGGAGGGTGGTCGGTCGTCTCGGACCGTCCGCGGGAGGGGTAGAACGACGGCTGCTCGAGGACGTACTTGGCGGCGTCCGCGAACGGGGTCTCGACGAATTTCTCGACGAGCGTCCGCAGGTTGACCCCCTTCGGGTAGACGGTGTTGTCCGTCCTCGGGTAGCTGATCAGCCCCTGGGTGTAGAGGTCCTCGGCGACCCGCATCGCGTACGCGGCCCCGAGTCCTTGCCGAGTCGCCTCGGCAACAAACAGGGTGGTGCTGAACGGGATCGGGGGCCGCCGCTTGGTCGGTTCTTCGGCATACTCGAGGACCTTCCCCGCGCGGACTCCCTCGAGTCGCTTGACGATCTTCTCGGCGGGAGCCTTCTCCTCGAAGGTTCCGTGGCCGTGGGAGAGCGAGAACGCGTTGCCGGCGTGCTCGGCGTCGGCCTCTACCTTCCAGAACGGGGTCGGGATGAACTCCTTGATCTCCTGGTCGCGCTCGACGAGGAGCGCCAGCGTCGGCGTCTGGACGCGGCCGACGGAGAGGAAGCTTCGGCCCCGCTGCTCCGCGACGATGGAGAGGTAGCGGGTCAGCACCGCGCCCCAGACGAGGTCGATCTCCTGGCGCGCTTCGGCCGCCTGGGCCAGCGCGTGGTCGAGCTGCTTGAGGTTCGCGAACGCCCCTTCGATCTCGTCGCGGGTGAGGGCGCTGTAGTGGACCCGCTTGACCTCGATCTCGGGATGGACCTTCTGGAGGAGCTCCAGGCACTCGAGGCCGATCAGCTCGCCCTCGCGGTCGAAGTCGGTCGCGATCACGACCCGGTCGAACTCGCGGACGATCTCCTGCAACGCCGTGACGATCCCCTCGGCGGTCACCCGCTTGAGCGGCTCCGCCTCGATCAGCTTCGGCAGGGTCTCGAGCGACCACTCCGCGAGCTCCTTCGGGTAATCGAGCTCGACGATGTGTCCGCGCAGACCGACGACCGCGTACGGTCCCTCCGGTCGCTCGAACCGGAACACGTTGGTGGCGGCGATCCGGCTCCGCTTCATCAGGCCGTCCGATAGGACGACCGCGATGCGGAGCGCGGTGTTGAACTTCTCAGCGACGACGAGGGTGCGAATCACGGTCGGTGAGCATCGAGGTCGCGCGGTCTAGATAATGTCGCGGGGCCACTCGGGCGACGACGGCAATCCGAACGCGGGGGCGCGCGCGTTCGACGGCGGACGGACTCGGCCGAGCGCTCGAAACGGCATTCCCATATACTCCGGGCGGAGTCGACGCGCCCGGCGCGCCGCGGTAACTCAGTTTGGGAGAGTGCAAGACTGAAGATCTTGAAGCCGCCGGTTCAAGCCCGGCCCGCGGCACTGCCCCCCCCCTCGCCGGTAAGGCTCAAATTTCCGCGAGTGGTCCCCCCAATCGGCCGGACGGTGAGCGCATGCGGGTCCTGATCGTCGATTCGGACCCGGAACTCCTGGAGGAGCTCGGGGGCCTCCTCGAGGCGAACCACCACGCCGTCACGTTGTCGCCGACGGTGGCGGAGGCGCTCCGCGCCCTCGACCAGACCGAGCTGGACGTGATGTTCACCGACCTTTGGATGGGTCGGCACAGCGGAATTGACCTCGTCGTCGAGGCGCAGAAGCGCTGGCCTCGCATGGTCGTTGTGGTGCTGACGGGGAAGGGCACCATCGGCTCGGCCGTGGAGGCGATGAAGGCGGGGGCGTTCGATTACCTCCTCAAGCCCGTCAATCCCCCCCAGGTGCTCCGTGTCCTCGCCCTGATTCACGACCAGCTCGCGCTCATCGAGACCCGAACCCCACCCCGCGACCCGGTCGACCTCGCCCGGACCCTCGCGACGGGGGGCGGCTACGACGTTCTCCTGATCTCGCCCCCGCCGCCCCCGGAAGCGATCACCCGTGTCAGCCACCTTCCGCTCGACCCGGAGCAACCGTTCCATATCCGCGAGGCGGTCGAGGACTTCGCCGGGCCGAGGGAGAAAGCGGCGGTGGTGCTGGCCGCCATCGAGGAGCTCCTCGCGCGGCACCGCGCGGAGGACGTCTCGAAGCTCCTCGAAGAGATCCGGGCCCTCCTCGACGGCAAGGGTCCCCTCGCGGTCGGTTACAACCCGGCCAAGATCAGCGCCACCGGAGCGTTGGCGGTACGCGCCTCGATCGTCGCGGCCGACGCGCACCAGACGCTCGAGTCGCTCTCCAACCCGATCCGGCGGCTGGTCCTCCGCCGCCTCGTCGATGGTCCGTGCACCTTCATGCAGGCGATGGAGGCCGCCCAGATCGACGACACGTCCAAGATCGCGTTCCATCTGCGAAAGCTCGTCGAGAGCGGGCTAGTGTCCCACACGGCCGACGAACCGTACCGGCTGACGGCACGGGGCGAGGGCGCCATCGGCATCCTCGGCGAGATCGATCATCTCGATTCCGAACAGGGCAGCGGCAACCGGATCTTCACGTTCCAGCGCGCTCCGCCCGAGCGCAGTGCCGCACGCCAGCGGTCCGAATCCGCGGTCCGTCCTTAACTCAAACCCACGGGCGCCTTATCCCGCCGACCCCGGCTGACCGCGTTGCGTGAACCGAGGTCCGAACCATGGAAAACACAGCCGTTGAATCGTCCGACGCCGTTCCCGAAGCCCGGCCGAAGACACCCGGGACGACAACCGTCGTGGACGGTACCGAAGTCGTCGCCCACGACCTCGAAAAGGTCGTCGTCGTCGCCGCGACCGCGGTCGTCGAGGTCGTCGCGGCCGTCGTGGATGGAGTCGTCGCGATCGGACACGAGGTCGGCACGGACCTGACCCCGGCCCCCGTTGCGGCCCCCCCCGCGCGACCTGTCGCGACCCCGGCGCCCTCGCCCGCCGAGGCGTAGGGCGTCGGCGCCTCTCGACGGGATGATCCGCTCGTAGGCAGCGCGATGCCGACCACCGTCGAGAGCACCTCTCCGTCCCCCACCTCGCCCGTCGCCACGGTGGATCCGGTCCCCGGCCAACCGATTCCCTCCGCCTCGCCGGGGGCGGCGGTTCCGACCCATGAGCCCGGGCGGATCCCCCACGCCGACGAATCCTCCGGACTCCGGCGCATCGCGACGGGGTCGACCGTCGGCCTCGCCGCCGGAGTCGTTGGGCTCGCCCTCCCGGTCACCCTGCTTCTGCTCGCGCGCTATCGGCCGGGAGCGCTTCCGATCTCGGCGTCCCAGCTACTCCAGGTTACCGCAGTGCTCGCGCTGACCGGGGCGCTACTCTTCGCGGTCTCGTTGATTGTCTATCGCCTCGGGTTCGCCTCGCTGCGAGCGGTCGACCCCCGATTCTGGGCGGCGTCCGCGCTCTGCATGCTCGGCACCGTCGGCCTCGTGCTCATCGTCCTCCCGATCGCGATCGCTCTCGCTTCCTCCGACACGATGGCGGCGTGCATCCAGGGCGCTCCGACGAAAGCCCCCGCTTGCCTACGCGCGGTCGCCCCACTCGCGTCGTACCTTGCGATCGCCGGGGTCTGGCTCGTCTGGCTGGGAGGTCTCGGGATCGTTCTCGGCATCGGCCTCGCCAGTGTTCGGTACCGGGAGGCCTGGCTGAGCGCAGGCGCGGCGCTCTACGCCCTCATCATCCTGGGACTTCTGGCGCCGGGTCTCTCGTTGATGTTTCCCATCGGTGGGATCGCCTACGCCATCGTCGCGCTCCCGCTGCTCGTCCTGCTGGCCCCGGCGCTGACCTCCCGCGGAAGTCACCGCGCGATGTCGGCCGCTGCCTAGGTCCTCGCGGGGTGGCCCTCCCTTCCCCTTCCAGCGGCCCTCTCCCGTGCGGCCCGGATCCTCGCGCTGTGGTTCGGAGCGCCTAGGGGAGCGGGTGTTTCGATGCTCCTGACCTTGAACGGGATTGACGGAGCGGCTATCCCCTGCCCCGGGGCCTGGAGGGTCTGGTGACCACATGGTACAGCGGAGTCTCGTGACCCTCTTGGCAGCCCTCGGAGCGATCTTGATCATACTGGGAGGAATCCTCGGATTCCTGATCAGCCTCGGGTCGGAGGATTTCGGCGGACGGTTCGGCATGGACGGCGGTGCGCTCGTCTACGGAGTGGTCGCGGTCGTCCTTGGCCTGTTGGTGCTGCTGTTCTCGGGATACACGCACTACCGCGGCGCGGCGACGTCGCTGGGCGCCGGCATCATCCTGATCGTGTTGGGAGCGATCGCCTGGTCGGTCGTCGGCGGTTGGCTGCTCGTCCTCCTCGGGGCGGTGTTGACGGTGCTGGCAGGACTCATCCTCACGGTCGAGGCGCTCGTCGGCTCGAGCCGCGGCCCGGCGAGGACCGCGTAGGGCCCGCAACGCGCCGGGACCGGCCCGGTCCCGGAGCCCTGTGCTCTCGGACAACCTCTTCCTCCCATTGCGCGGATTTCGTCGCGCAGCGGCGGTATCCCGATGGGCCTGAGTCGCCTGGAGGGTCGTCCTTCCGGCTCCCCGCGCGGGCTGGAGCGAGCGGCCTCAATCGAGGGGAGCACCGAAGTTCGAGTCGACGAGGTTGTGACTCGAGACCCGGGAATGTCAGGCCCCGCGCTTGGGAAGTTCGATGACTCACGGCCGGCCGACCCTCGCCACGATCTGAGAACTCTGGCTCGTCCGATACACCGCGAGAGAGTCTCCGAGCGGAGCCGCTCGGCCCGTCACCCCACTGGGTGGCACGACGTCGTGCCTGAGCCCGAGGCTTGCTCGCGGGGGTCCGATCCTCCCACCATCTCCAAACCTCCCTCCTCGGGGGCCGGGGTCCGCCTCGATCGGAGGGGTCGAAGCGCAGCTCGCGCGCTCGCACGAGCGTTGCGTCATTTCCCCCTCGCCGAGGGGCAGCGCCATCATCTCGGCCAAGGAGAGGGGAAGTTCATTCCCAAAGACTTCCCGGAGTGGCCCGACGATCCTCGTTCTATCCGTCGGGCGGCGCAGCGGACGATTCACCGCCGATCCTTCGTCCGTGCGGTTCGGCGTGGGAATGGGTTGGACGGCGATCCCTCCGTCGGATCTCGTCGTCCGGTCCCGACGGGTGGTCGGGACCCGGACGTCAATCCGAGCGGACGGGTGGAACGAACGCGTGGTTCCTGAGTTGACTACGGGACGACCATCGCCGCGTGGAGCGAGCGGGGGGTCGTCATGGTGCTCGAGGTGGCGTACGGCACCTGCGCGAGCGTGTCGCCCGCGAGGGTGACGGCGCCGATGTGCGCGAGGGCGCGCCCGTGGAGAACCGCTCCGGTCGCGAGCGAGATCGACTTGTGCGCGAGGATGTTTCCGTAGACGACCGACGTCGTGCCGAGCGTCGCGGAGCTTCCGACGACCCAGTAGATGTGGCTCGCCAAGGCTCCACCGGCCAGGATCACCTGACGACCGGAGGTCGTGGTGAACTTCGAGGTCATCTGGAAGATGAACACCGCGTTGGAGTGACCGTGGGCCGTCAGCGTGAGGTCTCCCGAGGAGATCGACAGCGAGGACGTGGACTTGTACAGGCCCGGTCCGAGCGTCTGTCCACCGAGATTCCCGGCGACGGCAACGGGGCAGTTGGTCCGGCCCATCGCGGTGTTGTAGGCGTTCTTGAGCGCGAGTTGGGCGTTGGCCGCGGCGGTGTCCGCGACGTGGATCGCGCCCGAAACCTTCCCGGGCGGGAATCCTGTGATCGCCGAGCCGGGGCTGACGCCGATGTTGCCCTTCACGCTCGTGGCGCCGGTGTTCGTGATGGTGGTGCCGGCCAGAATACGGAAGTTGGCCGCGGCGCCGAGGTAGACGGACGCTTGACCGCACGTGACCGCGGGAACGCTCGACGAAGCGACCCCCGAACTCGCGCCATTGGAGTTCTGCGCGTTCACGGCTCCGGCCACCATCCCGACGACGGCGGCGAGCAACAGTACGGCTACGGCGGCTACGGCGAACGGGGGCGCAAGTCGACCGGGACTTCGGAGCATGGACGCCCGCTCGGGGTCGGAGTACTTGGAGCCCTCCTGAAGTCGACTCAAGCAAACACGGCTCGTCGCCGAGACCCACCCAGATCCCCTAGCAACGCCGTTGCGATTCGCTCCCAACGGCGCCTCCGTCCTCAATTCGATTGAAGGGACAGTATACCCCCCGTCCCCGGGTTGCTCCGGTTGGTCAACCGACCAAATGGATGGAACCAAATGTCAGTCACGTCAGCCGGACTCGGGCGCAAGGTCGCCAGTATCCTCGTCGTCAGCGCCCTTCTGATCGCGGCCGTCGTCCTTGTGATCGCCGGTACAGGGTTCGGCGCAGGGACGCCGGGCGGAGCTCGTGCGACCCCCCTCGCGCCCGCAGCGGCCCGCGCCTCCTCGACCTGTGGCCAAGTGCCGGTTCCGCTCGGGTCGGCCAGCACCTACGCGGCGCTCTCCGGCACGACCGTCACCAGCACCGGAGCGACCGCCCTCACGGGCGACCTCGGAGTCAGCCCCGGATCCGCCGTGACCGGGTTTCCCCCCGGGACCTACACGGGCGTGAAGAACGTCGCCAACCCCGCGGCCGCCGGCGCCGAGCTCAATGTCACGACTGCGTACAACAACGCGAGCTCGCGGTCGAACTGCGCGGTCACGGTCGCCGGCAACATTGGGGGACAGACACTCACTCCCGGACTGTACAAGTCGACCTCCTCTCTCGCCATCTCCTCGGGGGATCTCACGCTGAGCGGCGGGGGCAACCCCAACGGCGTGTTCGTGTTCCAGGTCGCCTCGGCCCTCACCACCACCTCGGGTCGTGCTGTGATCCTGTCGAACGGCGCGCAGGCGGGGAACGTCTTCTGGCAGGTCGGTAGCTCGATCACGCTTGGAACCACGTCGAAGATGTCGGGGACTTTGATCTCCTACGCCTCGATCACCTTGCTGACCGGGGCCCATCTCGATGGTCGCGCGCTCGCGCGAACCGGCGACCTGACGCTCTCCGCGAGCACGATCGTTGTGCCCTCCGTCTCTTCCTCGACCACCTACGCGGTGACGTTCACCGAGGACGGGCTGACGTCGGTGGCGTCGAACCCGTGGTCGGTCACGCTCGACGGGGCCCAGCAGAGCTCCACCTCGACGTCGATCGTGTTCACGGTGGCCGATGGGACCTACAACTACGTCGTGAACTCGATGGCGGGGTACCGGGCCTCTCCCTCGTCCGGGACCGTCACAGTGAGCGGGGGACCCGCGAGCCAGTCGGTCACGTTCACCGCGGGAAGCTCCGGGAACTATCCGGTCGTGTTCACCTCGTCGGGCCTCGTCTCCGGCACGAGCTGGTCCGTGACGATGAATGGCGTGCAGAAGACCACGACCACGGGAACGCTCCAGTTCCGCGAGTCGAACGGCAGCTACGGGTTCTCGATCAGCGGTGCGTCCGGCTACGACGCCGCCCCCGCGGCGGGACTGGTCAGCGTCGTCGGCTCGGCCGTGACCCAAGTGATCGCGTTCACCTCCACTTCCGGCGCCCAGGCATTCACGGTCACCTTCACGGAGACCGGGCTCGCTCCGGGCACGAACTGGTCGGTGACCCTGAGCGGGGTCATGGAGCCGTCCGTGTCCGGCACCGTGGTGTTCACGGAGCTGAACGGGACCAGCGCCTACTCGATCGGGAACTCGGACGGCTACACCGTGAGCCCGGCCTCGGGCAGTGTCGACGTCCACGGCCAAGTGGCGGCGCAATCGATCACCTTCACGGCGATGGACAAGGGCTCCTCGACCGGGGTCCCGACCTGGGAGTGGGAACTCCTTGGCCTCCTCATCTTGGCCGCCATCGTGGGATTGCTGGCGGCACTGCTCCTCGTGCGGCGGCGCAAGCAGACCTAGCGGCGGGCCCGGGAGCCAGCGTCTGCGATCCGACCTCGGTGCGATGACCTCGCTCCGAGACGAACCCTTTCTCGCGCGCCCATCGGACGGTGCCACCCCACCGGAAGTCTCAATCCCCCCACCGGGATGAGATGAGATGGTTTTCCGGAACGGGGGCCCCCACGCTCGGAGATGGGAGGGAGGGCACCGAAGGAACGCGCTGGGTGACCCGCTCACGCGGCCGCCGTACCGACGGAGCGGTGACCTCGCGCAACGGCGGGGTCTAAGAGCCCCCGACGGGCATGGATGACGCATGGCTCGCCGCAGTACTAGGTCGCCCCCGCAACGAGATTGGGTTCCCATCGCCGACCCGGAAGACCGCTACTCGAGCGGGATCCCGGACTTCGACCAGCTCCTGGGCGGCGGGTTCCTGCGCGGCAGCCTCGCGCTGTTCCACTTGGACGCGAACATCACGCCGGACGACCGCGACCTCATCTTTTCTCCGATTCTCCTGAACTTCCTCCACCAATCGCGCGGCGTGATCGCGGTGCTGCCCGCGAGGGACTCGCCGCACGGATTCCGGGAGCGATTGACGCGATTCACGACCCGTCGCAGGTTCGATGCTCGGGTCCGGATCTGCGATTACGTCGGAGAAGACGACGAGGCGCCGTACGTGGTGAGCCTCCGCGACTCCGCGCGCATGGCCGGCAAGGACGGAACGGCCGCCGCGAAAAAGGCCGCGCGCACCAAGGACATGGGGAAGATGGTCGTAGCGGAGCGCGCAGCCCAGGGAAAGCGGAAGCGCACCTACCTGGAGTTCAATGCGTTCGAGATGATCGAGATGATCTGTGGGGTGGAAACCGCCACCCGGATGTTTCTCCACGGGATCAAACGGGCGCGCCAAGTCAACAATCTCCTCCTCGGTCTGATGCGGCCCGGCCTGGGCTGTGGCGACTCGCTCAGTGCGATGGCCGACACCCAGTTCGAGCTCCGCCACGACCAGCTCGGCTTGGTGATTCGCGGCGTCCAACCGGCGTTCCCGGATCATGTCGTGACGGTCGACCGCGCCCGCGGGGCGCCCCACGTGGCGTTTGTCCCTGGACCCGACGGCCCGCTCTCCCCGCTACCGGCGATCGCCGCCGCGCGGGCTCGTCGCGGTGGATGAATACGGAGGCCCGACGGTCCGGGCGTCGCGACTACCGGGCTCGAAATGGCCATGGGGCCCTCCAGGTTCGCCCCGAAGGGCGAACATGACACATCACGTGCGACCGATCCGAGAAGGCTACCATACCGTCGTGCCCGGAATCGTCGTCCGGAACGCCGCCGAGGCGGTCAAGTTCTACCAGGCCGCGCTCGGCGCCGTGGAAGGCACGCGGATGCACGGCCCCGACGGCAAGAGCATCCTGCATACCGAGTTGACGATCGGGGATTCTCGGATCTTCCTCTCCGACGAGGATCCGGGGATGTCGGTGAAGTCTCCCGAATCGCTCCACGGTACCACCAGTTCGATCCACCTCAACGTCGAGGACGCCGACGCCGTGTTCCAACGCGCCGTCCAGGCCGGTGCCAAGCCGGTGATGCCCCCGATGGACATGTTCTGGGGCGACCGGTACGCTCAGGTCCTCGACCCGTACGGCCACCTGTGGGGGATCGGGACGCACAAAGAAGATCTCACCCCCGAAGAGGTCGGGACGCGAGGCGAGGAGTTCTTCCGTCGCATGGCCGCGCAACGACGCTAGTTGCGCGCGGGGGTGGGATGCCGGCGTTCCCACCTTGCCCTGGGCGGTCGTCCCGAGCTCGTTCGAGGTCCGGTACAGTGGGAGGGACCCACCGGCCGGCCGGATTTGCCCAAGGCATTACAAGTCCCCAGGGGTGACGAATCCCCGGGCTAGCCGGCGCGCCCGCCCGGAGGAATCGAAACCATGGACGGAAAGATTCGCCATGTGACCCTCGTCGTGAACGACCAAGCGGCTTCGCTCGCCTTCTACACCGAGAGGGCCGGCTTCGAGAAGCGGACCGACATTTCTCCGCCCGGAGGACTGCGATGGCTCTCCGTCGGGCTGCCGGGCCACGAACTGGAGCTCGTTCTCCTCCGTCCGGGGTCGGACCCAGGCGACCCCACCCACGCGTGGAAGCCCGGGACGAGCCCGGGGATCATGATCCAGGTTCCCGACTGCCAGAAGGCGTTCGATGAGTTGAGTGCGCGCGGAGTGAAGTTCCGGGAGCCGAAACCGACGCCGAACCCCTACAGCATCGTGGCGAACTTCACCGACCCGGACGGAAACGCGTTCTCCCTCGTCCAATTCCGTTCGGCGGCGATGGGAAAGTAGTCCGAACGGGCTCGACGACCCGGGGCCGTGCTCGCCGCGGCCCCGAACCCCGCTCCCCGGAGTGGCCGCGTTCGCCGGCGCCGCGGTCCGGCCGGGGACGCCTACTTCTTCGGGACGAACCAGACGTCGGTGATCGAGTACTTCGGCTTCGGGTCGAACTTCGCGACGACCGGCATGCCGACCCAGATGTCGTCCTGAACGCAGTCCTTCAAGCGCGCGAGCAGCAGACTGCCCGCCCCCTCGAACTCCACGAGGCAGAGGTTGTACGGTGTGTCCTTCAGGAACGCCTCGCTCCCGAACTGGCAGGTCGTCCACGAGTGGACGCGCCCCTCCTTCGGGAGCTCGAGCCAGTTCGTCGGCTCGCCGCACTCCATGCAGTGACCGCGCGGCGTCGCGTACACGAAGCCGCAGCCGGTGCACTTCGACCCCATCAATTTCCCCTGCGCGAGGCCGAGGAAGAACGGCGTGTCCTCCGCGTAGCTGTGGATGTAGCGGATCGAGTACGGACTGTCGATGATCAGGCTCTCGACGCCGGCGGCGTCGCGGAAGATTGCTGCGCCGCTCTTGCCGAGCTCCTCCTGGACTTCGCGGAACTTCGTGAACACCTTGGGGGCCGGACGGGCGGGCATCAGAACCCCCGCTGGAGGACGGAGACGGTCACGGCGGATCCGGTCCCGGCGTGGCTGTGGATGGCGCCGCGCTTGGCGCCCCGGATCTGGAGCGTCGGGTCACCGAAGTGCTTGTCGATCGTCCCCTGGAGCTGCCAGAACGCGAAGACCGCCTGCATCAGCCCCGTCGCGCCGACCGGATGGCCGCACGCGATGAGTCCGCCGGACGGGTTCACCGGGATCTCGCCCGCCTTCGGCGTCGGGAATGGGTAGCGGAACCCCTTCAGGAACGGAGCGCCCGACTCGGTGAACCCGTAGCCCTCGCCGTAGCGGCACAGGCCGAGGTCCTCGTAGGTCTGGATCTCGCTCGAGGCGTAGGCGTCGTGGAGCTCGATGAAGTCGAGCTCCTTCTTCGGGTCGGTGATGCCGGCCATCGCGAACGCTTCGCGGCCCGCGGCGCGTCCGGCCCGGAACGAGTGCACGCCGGGGTAGTCGAGGTTCTCGTAGTCCTTCGCGCTCTCGTGCGGGAGCAGGGGGACCTTCCCGAACGGGCGGTCGGCGAGACGCATGGTGTCCGTCCCGGTGCCGACGCCGATGATCTCGACGGGCTTGTCGGTGAACTCCTTCGCCCGCTCGGCGGTGCAGAGCACGGCGACGGCGGCGCCGTCGCTCATCGTGCAGATCTGCTCGCGCGTCAGGGGGTAGCTGATCATCTCGGACTTGAGAACGTCCTCGACGGTGAGTCGCTTCGGGTACTGTGCGTAGGGGTTGTGCAGTGCGTTCAGGTGGTTCTTCACCGAGACGAGGCTCATGATCCGGCTTCCCTCGGTGATGGCGAGCCGCTGGGCCTCCCGCTCGTCCTTGATGTGCGCGAACCGGGTCTTCCGGATGTACTCGTGGATGTGGCGAACGACCATGAGGGCGTAGTAGCCCGTGTAGAACCCGCCGAGCGGGAAGTCGTAGTTCGTGTCCGACGCGAGCGCGATGAACTCGTTCCCTTTCCAGGTCTGGACCCGGCTCATGGTCTCGAATCCCGCGGCGAGGACCGTGTCCATGCGCCCCGACGCGACGGCCTCGTAGGCGGCCTGAAACCCTTCGCCCCCGGTCGCGCCACCCCACTCGAGACGGATCGATCCTTTCGGATTCATCCCGAGGTAATCCTGCACCATGCTGGCGGCCTTCAGTTGGCGAGTGAAATGGTCGGAGAAGTAGGAGATCCGCGTGCCGTCGATCCGGTCCTTCGTGAGGTTGGGGATCTCCGAGAGCGCGGCGTCGTACGCCTTCTTGACCATGAGGCGGAAATCCATCGCGGGGTGCGCCTTCGCGAATTTCGTGACCCCGCCGGTGACCATGTACACGCGTCGCCCGCCTCGCGCGTGATGCTCGGCCGACGCGACCTTTCCCTTGGCTCCCGCCTTCGTTGGCACGGCTCGTTCGACCCCTTGGGCGGCGGCGAACGCGGCCCCGTTCTTGAACGTATGCGTCGCGCCGGGGGTGCCCGTGGCGCGCGCCCCGCGCGGGCGCGCCGGAACGACTAAGAATCGGAAGGGTCGCTCCCGGGGCGATGGCCCCTGCGAAGCACGACGTCGTCTCGATCGCCGACCTCGCCCCCGCCCTTCCGGCGATCCTCGCACGCGCCGACGCGATGAAGCGCGCCCGCCATCACGGCGACCTATCGCGCACCCGCCCCGGAACCAACCTCGCGATGATCTTCGAGAAGGCGTCGACCCGAACGCGCACGTCCTTCGAGGTGGCGATGCAGGACCTCGGCGGCCACGCTCTCTACATGTCGTCCCACGACCTGCAACTCGGCCGCGGGGAAACGATCGGAGACACCGCTCGGGTCCTCTCGCGGTACGTCGACGCGATCGCGTACCGGGCCTATCGCTCCGCGGACATGCGTGCCCTCGCCGACGCGGCGAGCGTGCCGGTGATCAACGCCCTCGACGACCGCGAACACCCCTGCCAGATCGTCGCGGACCTCCTCACGCTCTTCGAGCGCTGGCGGGGTCGGTTCGCCGGAAGGTCGGTGGCGTACATCGGCGACGGCAACAATGTGCTGAACTCCCTGCTCCTCGGGGCGGCGATCGTCGGACTCAACATCGTCGCCGCGACGCCGAAGGCGTACCGACCTCCGGCCGACATCGTCCGCGCGGCGGAAGGCTGGGCGAAGCGGACCGGTTCCACGGTCCGACTGACCGAGTCTCCCGCGGAGGCCGCGACGGGCGCCGACGCGCTCTACACCGATGTATGGGTCTCGATGGGCGACGAAGGCGAGAAGGCGGCCCGGGAAGCCGCGTTCCAGGGCTACCAAGTCAATGCAGCCCTCGTCGCCCTCGCCTCGCCGGACGTTTGGGTTCTCCACGACCTGCCCGCCCACCGGGGGCAGGAGATCACCGACGACGTGATGGACGGTCCTCGCGCCGCGATCTGGGATCAAGCCGAGAACCGCCTCCACGCCCAGAAGGCGATCCTCGAGCACCTGTTGCCCGCGACTCCCTCGCGGGGTCACTAGGGCGGAGTCAGGTCAGACCGAAGGCTCGGGGTCCGCCCGAAGACGGACCCGGAGTAGGTGCTCCACCTTTCGAATCATCCCGTCCGGCGGACGAAACGAACCGGCCTCCATCTTGAGGATCACGCTCTTCTTTTCGTTGAGGCGTTTCCCGAGCTCCTCGGGGCTCCACGTAAGCGCCTCGCGCGCGACGCGGATGCGCTTCCCCCAGTCGGCCGCGAGCTCCATCTCCGGCATCTCCGCATAGAGGTCGCGTTCCGCGACGCCGCGGTTGGTCCGCACCATCGGTCGAAGCCCCGACCCGCCGCGATCGCTCGGGGGGGCGGCGCCGGCGGGCACGATGGGAGGGGCGACCACGACGCCGAACCGACTGCAGTTCGGACACAGTTGGAGCGTCGAGCCTTCGACCCGGGTCGCGGTCGTCGCGGGGACATCCTCGCCGCACATTTCGCACAACATCGGTGATGCTCTCCTAGTTCGGTTCCGGTACAGGGATTCCGCGCGGACGGGTCGCGCGACGGGCGTCCATCCGTCGTCGGGCCTCCTCGGCGCGGCGACGCTCCGCCTCGTTGCGGAGGGTGAGCGGGGGCACCGCTCGCGGCTGGCCCGCCTCGTCGACAGCGACCATCGTCACGAAGGCGTTGACGACGATCCGGCGCGGGCCGCCCTTCAGGTCCTCGGCGCGCACTTCGACCCACACCTCCATCGAGCTTCGGCCGACGGACGTGATCGTGGCGATGAATTCAACGACATCCCCGACGTGAACGGGGGAAATGAAGTCGACGCGGTCGAACGAGGCCGTGACGCAGCTTCCCCCGGCGTGCCGCGTCGCGGTGACGTAGGCGACGCGGTCGACCTCGGCGAGGATCGACCCGCCGAAGATGTTGCCCATGAAATTCGCCTCCGACGGCACCATCAGACGGACCACCGTCGAGCGGCTGTCTGCGACGGTACGGGCTCCCACAGAAGCCAATCGGAGACCCCACGCCGGTGGCAACGCGCCGACCGGTACCGCTTGGCAGAGTCCGGGCGCTATGAGGGTTTCGAGAACAGGGAGCGGCCCGCGCGGGGTCCGCCGATCCGCACGAATCCCTGGAGGACGTGTCGCTGGTCGTCTTCGGCCCCGCGCCACCTCGGGACCGCGAGGACGACACGACCCCCCGGCCGTACGACCCGCCAGGCTTCGGCCACCGCGCGGTCGGCCCCGTCGTCGGTGAGGCAGCACAGCACTCCGAGGGAGAGCAGGAGGCCGACGCTGCCGTCCCGGAACGGGAGCGTCGCGGCGTCTCCGAGGAGAAGTCGCCGGTCGGCGCGCCGGCCGCGCTCGGCGCGCCGGGCGGCGCGTTCGAGCATTGGGCGCTGCGCATCGAGCAGGATGCGCGGTGCGGTCCCGAACCCTGCGACCCGATCCAGGTGGTCGAACTCGAACCCCGGACCGCCGCCGACCGAGGCGATCCAGGCTGTCCCGTCGGACCCGCGGGCGACCGACCTCAGGATGGGGCGGAGCCAACGCCGGGGCCGAAGCCCCAGCAACCACGACCACTCAGGCCTCCCGGGCGGCGGCGGGGGCCAGCGCATCGACCGGCGGGGGGGACCTGACGAGGCTCCGGTCGAGCGGCCACTCATGCTGGGCTGCCCGCGGGCGACCCGAGGGGACCCAGGCTACGAAATTCGGATGCGAAACACTCGGTCGAACGGAATGCCGCGCTCATCACCGCCGAAACGCCGTTCTCCGACGTCGAACTACTAAACACCTAAATAGGGGCACCTTTTCGGCGCGCCCCGAGGCATCAGATGGCACAGAAGCCCCACCTCAACATCGTCTTCATCGGCCACGTCGACCACGGCAAGTCGACGACGGTCGGACGCCTGCTCGTCGACACGGGCGTCATCCGCAAGGAAGAGATCGAGAAGTTCCGCGCCGAGGCCGAGGCGAAGGGCAAGGCGACGTTCGAGTTCGCTTGGGTCATGGACGACCTCAAGGAGGAGCGCGAGCGCGGCGTCACGATCGACATCGCGCACCGCCGCTTTGACACGCAAAAATACTACTTCACCATCATCGACGCGCCCGGCCACCGGGACTTCGTCAAGAACATGATCACCGGGACGAGCCAGGCCGACGCGGCCGTGCTCGTCGTCTCCGCCGCCGAAGGGATCCAGGAGCAGACCCGGGAGCACATCTTCCTCTCGCGGACGCTCGGCGTCGCCCAACTGATCGTCGCGGTCAACAAGATGGACCGTCAGGAGGTCAAGTACGCCGAGGCGAAGTACACCGAGCTCAAGGAGGAGATCACCAAGCTCCTCAAGAACGTCGGGTTCAAGGTCGACCAGCAGGTCCTGTTCCTCCCGATCTCCGCGTTCAAGGACGACAACATCGACAAGGCGTCGCCCAACATGCCCTGGTTCAAGGGCCCGACCCTGCTCGCGGCCCTCGACTCGCTCAAAGTCCCCGACAAGCCGACGGACAAGCCGCTCCGGCTCCCGATCCAAGATGTCTACACGATCACGGGCATCGGCACCGTCCCCGTCGGGCGCGTCGAGACCGGCAAGCTCACCGTCGGCGCGAAGATCATCTTCATGCCGGGCGGAAAGACCGGCGAGGTGAAGACCATCGAGATGCACCACGAGTCGGTCCCCGAGGCGATCCCCGGCGACAACGTCGGGTTCAACGTCCGGGGCATCGACAAGAACGACATCCGGCGCGGCGAGGTCGCGGGCCCCGCGAGCAACCCGCCGACCGTCGTCGAGAGCTTCACTGCGAACATCCAGGTGCTCAACCACCCCAGCGTGATCACCGCGGGCTACACGCCGGTGTTCCACTGCCACACCGCGCAGGTCGCGTGCGAGTTCACGGAGCTCCTGAAGCGCCTCGACCCCAAGACCGGCCAGGTCGCCGAGGAGAACCCGCAGACGCTCAAGACCGGCGACGCCGCGGTCGTGAAGATCACGCCGAAGCGCCCGCTCGTCATCGAGAAGTACAAAGAGTTCCCCCAGCTCGGTCGCTTCGCCATCCGCGACATGGGCCAGACCGTCGCCGCCGGCGTCGTCATCGACGTCAAGAAGCGCGAGGCGTAGGGCGCTCCCGCTCCCTACTCTCGAGAGGCCGACGAGGTTCGATGCCGCAGAAGGCGAGGATCTCGTTGAGCGGGGTCGACTCCTCCAAGGTCGACTCCGTCTGCCGCCAGATCCGCGACATCTCGCAGAAGACCGGCGTGCGCATCGCCGGGCCGATCCCGCTCCCCACGAAGCGCCTGAAGGTCCCGGTCCGCAAGGGCCCGGACGGCGGCGGCTCGAGCACGATCGACCACTGGGAGATGCGGATCCACAAGCGCCTCATCGATATCGACGCCGACGAACGGGCGCTCCGCCAGGTGATGCGGATCCAGGTCCCCGACGGCGTCAACATCGAGATCGTGCTCAAGTCCTGAGCCAGCCGACGTGTTCGCTCCGGCCATGGGCCGGTACTTGGGTGTCCTCGGCGCGATGCTCGCCGTCGTCACCGCGAGCTTCGCCCTCGGCTACGTCCCGCGCGGCGGACTCACTCTCATTGCGGCGCTCGCGATCGCCTGGGCGTTCTTTGCGTTCTTCCTGTGGTTCTTCCGCGACCCCGAGCGGGTCCCCGGCCCCGGCATCGTCTCCCCCGCCGACGGCAAGGTGATCGCGGTCGGACCGGACGGCGAGAGAACGCGCATTGCGGTGTTCATGAACGTCACCGACGTTCACGTGAACCGCTTCCCGTTGGAGGGGACGGTGGCCTCCGTCGAGGACGGCGGAGCGGGGTTCCGTCCGGCCTTCCACCCCGACGCGATCCACAATGTGTGGAGGAAGACGACCCTCGACACCGCGGTCGGCGCCGTTGACGTTGTTCAGATGACCGGCATCCTCGCGCGCCGCATCGTCTCGTTCGTTGGGCCGGGAGACCACGGGGCGAAGGGAGACCGGCTTGGCATGATCGTGCTGGGCTCGCGCGTCGACCTCCTGTTCGACCCGGCTCGCGCCCGCCCGACCGTGAAGGTTGGGGACCGCGTGACCGCCGGCAGGACTCGGGTCGCTCGCGAGGTCGGCTCGTGAGGGGCGGCCGCTGGCCCGCGAACCTCGCCACCCTGGCGAACGGGCTCGTCGGAGGGGGCGCGATCGCCTACGTCCTCGTAGGGAACCCGCTCTGGGCGATGCTCCTCATCCTTTCCGGGGTCGGCTTCGACGGACTCGATGGGTTTCTCTCGCGAAAGAGCGGGCTTCCCGGCACGGCGTTCGGCCGCGCGGCCGATTCGGTCTCTGACTCGGTCACCTTCGGCCTCGCCCCCGCTTCGCTCCTGATCGTGCACACGGCCAACGCGGGTTCCTGGGCCGGCTGGCGCGGCGCCACCCTCGCGGTTGGAATCCTGTACGCGGCCCTCGCGATCGGCCGGCTCGTGTACTTCACCTACCGAGGGTACCAGCACGCGGACTTCGTCGGGGCTCCGACTCCCCAGGCCGCGCTCGCCCTGATCGCGCTCCTCCTCTTCTTCGACGTCCCGGCCTTCGCGGGAACGATGCCGCTCGTCGTCGTCTTGGGCGGCGCCGCGATCGCGCTCGCGATGGTGATCCCCGTGCCGTTCCCGAAGATCCGACGGGGCGCACCGCTCCGTCCCGTCATGACCACGACGGCCGTCGCGCTCGTCGTCGCCATCCTCGTCTTGCAGTTCCGTCCCAACGTCGGCTCGTTCTTCTACGCGGTGGCGATCGGCGCGGCCGCCGTCGCGGCCGCGGGGCTGCTCATCTACTACCTGATCGGCCCGTCGACGGTGCCCAAAGCGCACCCCGCGGTGGCCGGCGGAACTTCGCCGTGACCGACGGACCGGCCGACCTCCACGGCACGCCGCTCACCGACCGCGAGGCGCTGCTCTTCGAGGCCGGCATCAAGCTCGGGGGAGTGTTCCATCAGTACCTCGGCACGCCGGTCGGGGAACGCACCGCCGCGCGCCTGGCCCGCACGATCGAGGAAGCCGTACTGCTCCAGCCGTACGTGCGGTCGATCCGAGTGCGAATCGACCCGGCGCGGGGCGGCCCCGTCGGCAGCGGGCGCTTCGGCTACCGATACCTCATCGCCGAGATGATGGCCGTCACGGTCACGCTCGAGCGCGGGCGCGACGTCGTCACGGCGGAGCTGGTCCACCGACCCGATCTTCGCTACCCGCTCATGCGGGTGGTTTCGGCCCATCGATCGCCACGCCCCGGTCGGCGATCGGGACGTAGGCGAGGTCGACCGGCCCGACGTAGCGGGCCGTCGGCCGGATCAACCGGAGGTCCTCGTACTCCTCGAGCACGTGCGCGGTCCATCCGGCGACGCGGCTGACCGCGAACACCGGCGTGAACAGGTCGCGCGGGATCCCGAGCAGCGCGTAGACGGACCCCGAGTAGAGGTCAACGTTCGGGTAGAGCCCCTTCTCCCGATGGACCACGCCCTCGACCGCGCGCAGCAGGTCGAAGTAGCGGAGGCTTCCCTTGGCTTCGCCGACCTTCTTCGACCAGTCGCGGAGGATCGTCGCCCGCGGGTCCTCGACCTTGTAGACGCGGTGGCCGAAGCCCATGATCCGTTCGTGGCGCGCGAGCTTCGCCCGCACGACCTCCTCGGCCCGGTCCGGGCTCCCGATCTCGTCGAGGAGCTCCATGACGCGCTCGTTCGCGCCGCCGTGCAACGGGCCCTTCAGCGTCCCGATGGCGCTCGTCACGGCGGAGTAGAGGTCGGAGAGCGTGGAGGCGGTGACCCGGGCCGCGAACGTCGAGGCGTTCAGCTCGTGGTCGGCATGGAGGATGAGCGCCACATCGAGCGCGCGGGCCTCGAGCGGGTCCGGGTCCGTCCCCCGGATCGCGCGCAGGAGCCAGGACGCATGCGAGAGTTCGGGGCGCGGGGCGGGCGGCTCCTTTCCGTTGCGGAGGCTGTGGAAGGTTCCGAGGATCGTCGGTAGGACGGCGGTCAGCCGCTGGGCCCCGCCGATCGATGCGGCGCCGGGCTTGGTCTCTTCCGGCTCGAATACCGCGAGCGCGCTCACTGCGGTCCGAAGGACGTCCATCGGGAGCGCGTCCTTCGGCATCTCCCGCAGGATCTGGAGCACCGTGTCGGGGAGCACGCGGAGCCCGGCGAGTCGGGTCGTGAGCTCGGCGAGCTGCGAGGCCGTTGGCAATCGCCCGTACCAGAGGAGGTAGGCGACCTCCTCGAACGTCGACTGGGCCGCGAGGTCGCGGATGTCGTAGCCGTCGTAGATCAGGCGACCGCCCTTTCCGTCGATGTAGCAGATCCGCGATTCGAGGGCCACGACGTCTTCGAGGCCCCGCTGTACGTCCGCCGGCTCGGGCATCTTCTCTCGGCTCCGCGACCGGGGACCGGGGCGGGCATTAACGGGTTTCGCCCGCACCGGCGGCCGGTCACTCCGGGTCGACGGCGGGGACCGCCGCCGTGGGATGCCGACGCGCGTACGCCACCGTCGCCCCGGACCAGACCGGGAGCGAAACCAGCAACGCGCCCGCGGAGACGAGGAAGACGAGACGATAGCTGCCGTAGACCGAGAGGACGCCCGAGAGCGCCGCGCCGGCGACCGCGGCGACCCCGCCGAGAGCGCTGCTGAAGCCGAGCAGCCGGCCCGCGTCGCGCCCCTCCAGCGCGCGGAACAGGAGGATCGACGAGGCCGTCGTGTAGAACGCGATCGCGAGCCCGAGGACCGCGAACGCCACGAGGTTCGCGCCGAGGGCCGCGTACGCGGCGAGCGGCAGGAACGTGAACCCGGCGACCCCGAGATAGCCGACGGCCCGGAGGTACGTTGCGCGATGAACGACGCGGTCGGCGCCGAGCCGGCTCGTCAGGGTGCCGCTCGCGGGGTAGACCAACGCCTGGCTGGCGTTGTTCGCGAGATTGACGAGGAAGATCGATGCGGCCGCGACGCCGACGGAGTAGAGGTAGGGGGTGTAGGAGATGTTGAACAGGTTCGAGCTCAGGTTGAACAGGAACGTCGCGCCGAAGATGAGCGGAAGTTCGTGGCGGACCTCTTCGCGGAGCCAGCGCCCCAGCTTCCGCGGGGATCCCGGAGCGTTGCGGGCTCGCCTCGGGAAGAACGGGACGAAGATCCGGAGCGACACCGAGTGGCGGAGCCGCGAGGCGAGGCTGTCGAGATGGCGGGCGACGTGGGCGCTGTCGAGGGCACGGGGTGGGTCGCGGGCGCCGACGAGGATCCCAGCGGCCGAGACCGCGGAGAGAGCGGCGAGGACGAGCAGGAGTGGCTCGAGCGGTCGACCTCCGGCGAGCCAGAAGTAGCCCCCGAGAAGGCCGGCGACGGCTCCGACCATGCTCATCAGCTGGAACGACGCGTAGGCGCCGGGCCGCTCGCTCGACCCGAACTTCTCGAGGATGAGGAGGCTCGCCGCGTTCGCTCCGGCCGGTGCGATCGCCCCGACGACCGTGTACAGCACGAGCAGGGTGCCGAGCGTGTGGACCTCCGCGAGCGTCGCGTAGACGACGGCGAATCCGCCGAAATTCAGGGCGAGGAGCGCCCGGCGCGATGGGTAGCGGTCGGAGACCCATCCCCAGAAGAACGAGGCGAGGATCACCGCGGCGTTGAACAGCGACGCCGCGAGGGCGACCGCGGTCCACGCGCCGTGGAGCGAGATGAGGATGAGGAGGGGGAGGACGACCCCGAACGCGCTCGTGGCCGCGTTGACCGGCACGAACGCGAGGATCCACGGCCGCGCCACGAGCCGGCTCGGCCAGGTGCGGAGTGCGTGCTCCATCGAGGGTGCCGGAGGGCGGGACGACCCGTGCGGAGCTTATGCGCTCGACGTTCGAGCGGGGATTCGCGCTCCGTCGGCGACAACGCTTATAGCCAAGGCCGGTGTCGCGAGCCTCGTACCTCGAGGGGAATCCTCCGTGGCAATCGGATTCGTATTGATTAGCACTGCTCCCGCGAAGGAGCACGAAGTCTACACGGAGCTTCTCCGGGTGAAGGGGATCGTCGAACTCCACCCGTTGTTCGGCGAGTACGACCTCATCGCCAAGGTCGAGGCCGAGGACTTCAACGCCCTGGGTCAGCTCGTCGTCGACAAGATCCGGTCGGTCCCGGGCGTCATCGACACGAAGACGCTCACCGGCATCAAGTTCTAGAATACAGGAACGGAACCACCATGATCAACACGCTGTTGGACGAGGGCCTCAACGTCGGACTGTCCCAGTTTCTGACCATCCTCCTGCTGGTCTTCGGATTGTTCCTCATCCTCGCGGGACTGTTCACCGCCTACTTCGGCAGCGGCAAGAGCCGGACGATCGGCGTCGTGCTCCTCGTCGTCGGCCTCGTGGTCGGGCTCATCTCCGGCTACTGGTACCATCTCGGGAACGTTGGCACCGCCTCGCTGAGCCACCTTCTCGAGCAGACGATCCTCGTGATCGTCGCGGCGGCGATCGGTGCGCTCGCTGCGATCGCGATCTTCCTGCTCGCGATCATGAAGTCGTAGGCGCGACCCTGCGCCCGGCTCCGCCGGGGAGGCTCGCCCGTGGCGCGCCGTCAGTTCGTGACCCTCACGACCGACATCGGTTGGGCGTACGCGGCCCAGATCAAGGCGGTTTTCGCTCGACGAGCGCCGAACGCTTCGCTCGTTGACGTTGCCCACGACGTTCCGCGGCACGCGATCCGTCCCGCGGCGTTCCTGCTCGCCCACATCGCACCGCTGTTTCCTCCGGGCAGCGTGCATCTGGTGGTCGTCGACCCGGGAGTCGGAGGCTCCCGAGCGCCGGTCGCGGTCGAGACCGAAGACGGGTCCTTCTTCGTCGGGCCGGACAACGGAGTTCTCGGCCTCGCCGTCCGCGCTCTCGGCGAGAAGCGCACGGTGCGCCTCACTCCTCCGGATCGTCCCCCGACCGGGCGTCGGAGCGTCACGTTCGATGGCCGCGACGTCTTCGCCCCTGCCGCGGCGCGCCTGGCGAACGGAGCTTCGCTGACCCGACTCGGTCGGGCGCATCGCCTCCACCAACTCGTCTGGCCCCGCCCGCAGCTCGACGACCGTTCGTCCCGGGGCGAGGTCCTTCACGTCGACGTGTTCGGGAACGCGATCACCAATCTGCCGGGCGACGCCGTTCCGCCGACCGCCCAGAGGCTCGTGCTCCGCGTTCGGAATCGGGTCGTGCCGCGTGTTTCGGTCCGGCGCACCTACGAGGAGATCCCGACCGGCGGCGTCGCCCTGCTCGCCTCGAGTTTCGGGCTGCTCGAGATCGCCGAGCGCAACGGCTCCGCGGCCGAGCGCCTCCGTCTCGCGCCGGGAGACTCCGTCTCGCTGGCGTGGTGGCGTCCGCGGAGCGGAGCGGGTAAATAGCGCGGCCGCAGGTGACGGTCCGCCTTCCGGAGCGCGAGGGGTCGACGGTGGCGAAGCGGGACTACTACGACGTGCTCGGCGTCGCTCGTACGGCGCCGACCGAGGAGATCAAGACGGCGTACCGCAAGCTCGCGCGCCAGCACCACCCGGACGTGAACCGCGGCAACCCGAAGGTCGCCGAGGAGAAGTTCAAGGAGCTCAGCGAGGCCTACGAGGTGCTCCTCGACCCGGAGAAGCGCCGTCGCTACGACGCCGCGGGTTTCGGCGCGGTCGAGAGCGACTTCGGCCCGGGCGGGTTCACCTGGCAGAACTTCACGCACCGCGCCGACCTTGAGGACCTCCTCGGGAGTTCCGACTTCCTCGAGCAGCTCCTCCGGCAGGGGTTCGTCACCGACGGGTTCCTCGACCGGGGCGAGCGTCGCGCCGGACCGGGTCGTGGTCGGGACGTCGAGGTCGCCATCCGACTCCCGCTCTCCGCCGCCGTGCACGGCGCGGAGCCGACCATCGAGGTCCCCAGCACCGACACCTGCCAAGCGTGCCAGGGAAACGGGTCGAAGGACGGGACGGAGCTCGAGACGTGCCCCGAATGCGAGGGCCGCGGGCAGATCCGGCGCTCCACGAGCCGCGGCTACACGCAGATGATCAGCGTCTCGGAGTGCCCGACCTGCCACGGCACCGGTCGACGGATCAAGGTCCCGTGCCCGGTCTGCGCCGGGCGCGGCACGCTCCACCGCGTCCGTCAGCTCCTAGTGAAGGTTCCTCCGGGACTCGACGACGGCTCGGTCGTCCGCCTCCTCGGCCAGGGTGGCGCGGGTGCCCCGGGCGGAAAGCCCGGCGACCTGTTCGTCCACGTCGAGTTCGAGCCCGACTCCCGCCTTCGGCGGGATGGGCGGGACGCGTTCGTCGAAACGGACGTTCCGCTCCCCGTCCTCCTGCTCGGCGGGGAGGTGCGCGTCCCGACGGTGACGGGAGAGGCGATGCTGAAGATCCCCGCGGGCACGCAACCCGAAGCGCAGTTCCGGCTCCGCGGCGAGGGTTTCCCGACGTTCCGAGGCGGCGGGCGCGGCGATGTGATCGTCCAGGTGCATGCCGAGATCCCCCGGCACCTCACGACGCGCCAGAAGGAGCTGGTCCGGGAGGCGTTCGGGACGGGCCTGCCTCCGAAACCGTCGGCGAAGGGCGGCCTGTTCGGCCGTCGCGGGTAGGCGGATGCCCGCCGGCGACGCCCCCGGGGTCGCGGACCATTACTTCACCGAGCGACCGCGCTCCGCCTCCGCGCGGCGCGAGCTGCGGTTCCTGTTCCGCGGCGAAGTGCTCGTCTTCACCGTCGACCGCGGCATCTTCGGCTCCTCCGGCCTCGACCCCGGGACCGCGCTCCTCATCGAATCGCTCGCCATTCGCCCCACCGACCGCGTCCTCGACCTCGGGTGTGGATGGGGAGCGGTGGGAGTTGCGGCAGCGAAGGCCGCACCGAACGGATCGGCCATCCTCACGGACGTGAATCGCCGGGCCATCGGACTCGCCCGCGGGAACCTCCGGCGCAACCGCGTCGGGAACGCTGAGGTGCGGCCGGGTTCCCTCTTCCTCCCCGTCCCCGGCGAGAAATTCGACGTCATCGCGACGAATCCGCCGTACCACGCCGGGCGCGAGCTGATCCTCCGGCTCCTCACCGAGGCTCCCGAGCACCTGAGCGCCGACGGCCGACTCCTCGTCGTCGGGAAGGGGAGCCAGGGGATCCGGTTCTACCAGCAGTGGCTCACCGAGCACTGGGCGCGCTCGGTCGAGGTCCTCCAGCGCGGCGGCGGCTACCGGGTCATCGAGGCGCGGGCGCCGCCGGTGAGCGACCAGGCGTAAAGCCGCCCCACGTGGCGCAGGTAGCGGCCGATCTCGAGGGAGCCGAGCTTGCTCGCGCCGGCCGTGCGCGCGGCGAACACGAACGGGACCTCCACCGCCGGCGAGGGCCGGCACTTCACGAGGATCTCGAGGACGATCTTGTAGCCGACCGGCGCGAGCGATCCGCGGGCGAGCACGTCGCTGCGCACCGCGAAGAACCCGCTCATCGGGTCCTTCACCGGCGTGAGCGGCCGGGCGAGCACCGACGCCCCCCACGAAAGGAGGCGGCGGTCGGCCCCGAGACCCGGGGAGGCTCCGCCGGGGACGTTGCGGCTCGCGATCGTCATCTCCGCGCTGCCGGCGAGGATCGGCTCGACGAGTGCGGGCACGAGCTCGGGAGGGTGACTCCCGTCGGCGTCGATCCCGACGATGATCCGGCCGCTCGCGATCTGCATGCCGAGGACCACCGCGCTCGCGAGCCCTCGTTGGCCGCGGCGGACGTACAGGCGCCAGGGGTAGCTCCGTCCGATCTTCTCGACCTCTTCGGCGGTGCCGTCCGACGAGTCGTCGTCGACGACGACGACCTCGTAGCTGTAGCGTCGCAACGCGTCGGCGATGCGGGGCGCGAGCAGCGCGATCGAGTCCCGCTCGTTGAGCGTCGGGACCACGACCGAGATTTCCCGGACGTCCGGCACGGGCCTCCGCACATCGACCGAGTTAATCGGTTCTCCCTCGAACCGTGCCTAGCACGGCCCGTCCGAAGGCCCCGGTACGCCGCGACCGGTGGCGCCGAGGTATTCGTCGGCGAAGCGCTTAAAAGGGCCGGGTTTCTCGGCGCGCGCACCCCGGGCCGAGGGGCCGGCCGAGAGGCCGGACGCTTCGGAACCGAACGCACTAGTCGAGGAGAGTGAGTACCGCGCCCAAGACCCCGAAGGACGAGACGCCGTCCGCACCCTCCGCCGCCGCCCCCGCCGAGGCCGCCCCCACCGAGAAGGCCTCCAAGAAGGAGAAGAGCTCGAAGGGGAAGGATGGCGCGAAGGACGGCGGAAAGGACGGGGGCAAGGACGGCGGGAAAGAGGGGAAGGGCAAGACCGGGAAGGCCGGCGGCGCTCCCAAGGAGTCGAAGCGCAAGCCGATCCCCGACAACCCGAACTTCCGTTACATCGTCCGTCTCGCCGGGAGCGACCTCGACGGAACGCGCGCGGCCGCGCTCGCGATCACCGGCGTGCGCGGAGTCGGGCCTCGGGTCTCCGAGGTCGCCTGCCGCCTCGCGGGCCTCAATCCCTCGGAGATGATCGGCAACCTCCCCGAGGCGAGCGTCGACGGGCTCGAGCAGATCCTCGCCGACCTCCCCTCGCGGCTCCCCCCCTGGATGGTCAACCACGCGATCGACCCCGTGACGGGCGAGACGCACCATTACTTCGGCGCCGACCTCGACACGGCGCGCCGCGACGACGTCAACCGGATGAAGATGATCCGATCCTACCGCGGCGTCCGCCACGAGCGCGGGCAGAAGGTCCGCGGACAGCGCACCCGCTCGAACGGACGCACGGGAATGGCCGCGGGCGTCATCAAGAAGACCGCGAAGGAGGCGGCGGCCGCCGCCGGCAAGGAGACCGCCGGCGCGAAGGGCCCGGCCGCACCCGCCGCCGCCACTCCCGCTGCCCCCGCCGCCGCCGCCCCCGCCGCCGAGAAGAAGAAGGCGTAGGTGACCTGTGGGCGATCCGAAGTTTCTCCGCCGCACCTACGACACTCCGAAGCACCCGTGGGAGGCCGCCCGGATGGAGGAGGAGCGCCGGCTCGTCACGAAGTACGGGCTGAAGAACAAGCGCGAACTCTGGAAGGCCCAGTCGATCCTCCGCGGATTCCGTCGCCAGGCGCGGGAGCTCCAGGCCCGGGTGCGGGCCGGTGAGTCGCAGGCGAAGCGGGAGACCGACGGCCTACTCGGCCGCCTCACCCGGCTCGGCATCCTCGCGGCCGGCAGCACCAGCCTCGACGACGTCCTCGCGCTCAACGCGGAGGTCGTGCTCGAGCGCCGGTTCGAGTGGATCGCCTACCGGCGAGACTTCGCGCCCACCCCGAAGGGGGCGCGTCAATTGATCGTGCACGGTCACCTCACCATCGGAAACCACAAGATGACCCGACCCGGCTACCTCGTCCTCTCCGCCGAGGAGACCGACATGGCGTACGCGCCGTCGTCGGGACTGACCTCCGAAGCCCACCCGGTCCGTGTCGCCATCCGAGAGAAGCTCGCACGGCGGAACCCGGACGGACCCGCGCCGTCGCCGGCGCCCGTTGGGGGAGCGTAGACCATGGCGAAGGTCGGCGTCGCCCACATCTTCGCGAGCTACAACAACATCCACATCACCGTCACCGACATCACCGGCGCCGAGACCCTCACGAAGGCGACCGGAGGAATGGTGGTCAAGGCCGCGCGCGACGAATCCAGCCCCTACGCCGCGATGAAGGCCGCCGACCAGGTCGCGGCGACGATGAAGGAGAAGGGGTACGACACCCTCCACGTCCGCGTCCGCGCCCCCGGAGGCAACAAGGCGCGCTCGCCGGGACCCGGCGCGCAGGCCGCGATCCGCGCGCTGGCGCGCGCCGGCATGAAGATCAGCCGCATCGAGGACGTCACGCCGGTGCCGCACGACGGCACGAAGGCGAAGGGGGGCCGGCGCGGCCGGCGGGTGTAACGTGGACATCGCCATCTCCGAGCTCAAGCCCCGCGAGCTCAAGATCGAGTTCCTGAATGCGAGCGCGGCGAAGGTCAACGCCGTCCGGCGCACGCTGCTCTCCGACGTGCCGAAGCTCGCGATCGAGGACGTCGAGTTCCACCTCGGGCCGATCCGCGACGAGGCGAGCGGGAAGGACTACGACTCCTCCACGAGCATGTTCGACGAGGCGGTCGCGCTGCGACTCGGCCTTCTCCCGATCCCGACGGACCTCGGGCAGTTCCGCAAGAAGTCCGAATGCACCTGCGGCGGGGCCGGGTGCCCACACTGCCAGGTGATGTTCTCGATCGACCGCAAGGGACCCTGCACCGTCTACGCGCGGGACATCACGCCGCTCGGGGATGCCTCGCTCGCGATCCTGGAACCGGAGGTCCCCATCGTGCGACTCGGGGCCCGCCAGGCGCTGCTCGCGTACGCGACCGCGACCGTCGGCACGGCGCGCGAGCACGCGAAGTGGCAGGTCGCCCACGCCGTCGGCGTCTCCCCGCGTCCGCACATCAAGATCGCGAAGAAGTCCGGCTGCACCGACGCGTGCCTCAAGCGCGCGGCGGCGTCCTGCCCCGTGGACATCCTCGCCTACGACGCCGGGAAGGTCACCGTCACCGACGAGACGAAGTGCATCCTCTGCTGGGCCTGCGAGAAGAGCTGCGAGCACGGCAGCATCAAGGTCGAGCCGGACGAGGAGAAGTTCCTGTTCAAGTTCCAGACCGACGGCAGCCTCACCGCCCGCGAGGCGCTTCGGTTCGCGCTCAAGGACCTCAAGCGCCGCTTCGAGGAGCTGCGCGAGGCCGTCCAGGCGATCCCCTAGACGGCTCAGCGCTTCGCGCTGCTCCGCACCGTCGACGGGCTCCAGTCGTAGCGCAGCAGCGCGCCGATTCCCCCGAGGCCGTGGAGCCGCTTCCCCGCGTCCCCATCGTCGCGGACGACGAACACCCTTGCGCGAGCTCCCCGCGCGGCTTCGAGCGTGGCCAGGGTCGTCGCGTCGGACAGCTTCGACTCGGACACGAGGAGCGTGTCGGCCGCCCCGCCGCCGACCGCTTCGTCCACCTCGACGGGTCCGACCGCCGCGCGGGCTCCCCCGAGGGCGGTCACGAGCCGTTCCACGAGGTCGGCCTCTTCCGCGGCGGCGGAGCCACGCAGCGCTTCGGCCGCCTTCCCGGATCGGAGCAGCTCGTCGAGGCCGACCCGGCCGGCCTCCGCCGTCGCGAACACCTTGAGCTTGTTCTTGTGCGCGGGCTCGGCGACGAGCAGCGCCGCGCTGAGCTGCTCCTTCAGGAATCCCGGCCCGGCGACGACCACCGTCGTGGCGTCGACGAGTTCCGGTCGGATCAGCCGGACGAGCTCCTCGAGGTACGTCTTGCGGTCCTTCTCCGCCTGACCCGCTCCCTCCCGCTTTCCCGCGAGCGTACGCCGGACGTCGGCGACCGTTTCGACCGAGCGGCCGCGCAGTCGGACGATCGTCGACTCTCCCCAATCGACGGTCGCGACGACCAGCTTCGGTTCCCCGGCGCCGGAGACCCCCTCGTCGAGCAGGGCGCGGTCCCCCGCGGTCCATCCCGACTTCTGGACCGACGCGACGTCCCCGACGTCGACGTCGAGCGTGTGGTGTCGCCCGATGTCGAAGGGTCCTTCGACGATCGGCCCCAGGACGCGTACATGTTGGGTGAATCCGTGGAATTCGACTTGTTCCACCAGGACGACGAGGAAGACCCGGCGCCGTTCCCGCTGCGCCCCGGGAGCCTCCTCGGGTGCCTCAGGGTCACGGCGGGTGGTGGAGGCCCCGACCCGGTCTCCCTTGCGGATCAGCCGGGCGAGTCGCCAAAGGTCGCTCGGCGTCTGCAGGAGGAGCTTTCGCAATCCCGACTGAGGATCCTGGTGGACGATTCGCATCCGTTCTCCTCCGAACGGGTCGGTCGGTCAAAACCTGCGCCCCCGTTCGGAGACCCTCGAACGTGGGACGCGACGAGGCGGAGTTCGAGCCACCGCGTCAACGTTCGAGGAGGGTTCCCCGACGGAACGCTTAAGCGCCTCACCCCGAGTCGGCGCGGTTTGGGGGGAATCGCCTGGCCTCGTACTCCGCTCTCTTCGCGGACCGGCGGGTTCGTCGGTTCGCGCTCGCTGGCTCGTTCTCGTATGCGGCCCCGGCCGCGATCGTCCTGACCCTCGTCTGGGCGATCGCCACCGCCCCCGAGTACGCGGGCCACCTCGGCTTCGTGGCGCTCTCGCTCGCCTTGGAGGGCCTCGCCGCGACGGTCCCGACCCTGTTCGCCGCGCTCGTCTCGGGGACGTTGGCCGACCGGGTCGAGCGGCGAAGACTGATGCGCATCACGAACGGCCTCGTACTGGTCGGGACGATCGGCATCTTCGCCGACCTCCTCGTCCGTCCGGAGACACCGGTCTCGTTCCCCGGACCACCGGGATTCTTCCTCCCCATGTGGATGCTGCTCCTGCTTCCCGCCTGGGCGCTCGTGAGCTCCGCGACGACGATGTTCCGGCCCGCGTACAACGCGGCGCTGCCGAACCTCGTCCCCTCCGGCGACCTCGCGGCGACGAACGGCCTCGTATTCGCCCTCTCGATCGCGGTGAGCGTCGTCGGCTCCCTCGTCGCGACGGGACTCCTCGACGTCGACCGAACCCAAGTGGCCTACTCCACCCTCGTCCCGATCGCGTTACTCGCGTTCGCCCAGGTCCAGCTGGCCGGCATCCACCGCGACCGCTCGCCCAGCGGCCCCGGCACCCCGGGGACCTTCCTCCACGACGCGCGCCAGGGCTACGCGTACCTGTGGGCGAACCGAGCTCTGCTCCAGATCACCGTGACGGCCCTCGCGATCAATTTCCTGTCAACGGCGGCGTTCGTGGAGCTCGGTCTCTACGTGACGAGCACGCTCGGGATCTCGAACGCCATCCTCTACGGCGGAATGGTCACGGGGTCGAGCATCGGCGTGGCCATCGGGAGCCTTCTGATGGGGCGGGTCCGGTTCGAGCGCTCGGCGGGCCGCGTCCTCGCCCTCGTCACCGCGGGCGAGGGCGTCAGCGTCCTCATCCTCGGCCTCAGCCACACCGTGTGGATCAGCCTCCCGGACATGGTACTGTTCGGCGTGTTCCCGGGGATGTACATGACCGTCTTCCTCGCCACGATCCAAGCGACCGTCCCGAACGAACTGCTCGGTCGCGTGCTCGCGGCCGATGAGGTCGGCAGCTACGCGATGGTGCCCGTGGGGCAATACATCGGAGGGATTCTCACGCTGACACTCGGCTCCGTGCAGCTCGTGTTCGTGATCGCCGGTGTGGGCACGATCCTCGTGGGCCTTCTCATGCTGTCGTTCCAGAAGTTGCGGCGTCTCGGGTTCGAGCCGTCTTCCCATCCCGTCTCCCGGCCCGCGGAGCCTCCTCCGCCCGCATCGGGGGTTCCGCTCGAAACGGTGCCCTAGCGTCGCCTCTCCCGTCGACGGGATTAAGCGGGACGGGGCGTTCCGACGGTGCGGGAGGTCGGGAACATCCGGTCGAAAGGGCTCGCCCGAACGCTCGGCTTCGTCGGGGGTCTCCTCCTGATCCTCGGCTCGGTGTTCACGTTCTTTCTCGGCGTGCTGTTCGCCGCGGTCCACCGCTCGTTCCTCGAGGGTCTCGGCGCGACGGCGCTCGCCCTCGAACAGTTCGTCATCGCGATCCTGCTCCTTTTCTTCGTCGTACTGGCGGGCTCCCACCGGGTTGACTACCGACTCGCCGGCGGCGCCGTGATCGTCGTCGTGAGCCTCGTCGGGCTCATCCTCCTCGGCGGCGGAATTCTCGTCGTGATCGGGTTCCTCCTCACGCTGGTGGCCGGGATCCTGTTCATCGTTCCGAACGCCTGACTGGGCGCCGGAACCCGCCGGAAGCTTGTTGTCTTCTCGCGCCACAACAGACCATGATACCCCGGTCCGGGGTCCTCCCGCCCGTGTGGGCCTTCAAACGACTCGGGAGTCGACGAGTGGGATTGGGACTGAGCGCGTTGACGGTGATCGTGCTGGCGGTGATGGTGATCCCCGGTGCTTCGGCGGGAGCCGTGGCGCCGCGAGGAGCTCCGATGACGCCGGCGGGACAGCTGCTGCGGGAGTCCGCGCTGATGCCCGCGTTCCTTGACCACCAGGTCGTGCAGACCGTCTACGAGCAGGGCTACTTCGTCGGAGGGAATGTCACCTACCACTCGAGCTACGGGCCGGAGCCGCTGTTCAGCCAGGCCGAGATCGGGATGAACGCCACGACGTTCCCGTCGACCCATTCCAATCGGACCCTCTGGGTCCTGGTCCCGTGGTGGGGACCGTCGAGCGCGCCCTACGCGCCGGCCTACAACCCCGCCTCCTACGGTATCCAGCAGCACTGCGCCCCCGCGACCGTCCAGATCTGCTTCGACCACCCCGCGACGATCTTCGTCCCCGGCCTCGGCGTCGTGCCCCTGCCCGGGCATGACCACCTGATCGCCTCAAACGCATCGGGGAACGACATCTGGTGGAACATCGCCGTCGACCTGATCTTCAACCAGAGCGCCTGGCCGACGCACTCGGCGTCCGGCTGGACCGGGATCACCTCGCTCGGCGACCTGTTCGCGGCGCAGAAGACCGGCCGGTCGTCCCACGACCTGCCGACGAATGTCTTCCTGAACTTCCGCGTCGTCGTCCCGAGCGGGCCCGGCAGCACCGCCCCGCCCTCGCCGATCCTGTCGACCCTGCGGACGATGCCGTCGCTGTTCGACGGAAAGGTCGTCCAGACCGTCTACGAGCAGGGCTACTACGTCGGGACCAAGGCGACGTTCAACTCGTCCTACGGGTCCCAGCCGCTGTTCAACCCCGCTGCCCTCGGCGTGAACGCGGCGTCGTTCCCGGCCCCCCAGCGCACGATCCATCCGTTCTACGTGCTCGTGCCGTGGTGGGGACCGTCGGGAACTCCGTACGCTCCCGCCTACGACCCGGCGGCGTACGGGATCCAGCTGCACTGCGCCCCCGCGAACGTCCAGGTCTGCTGGGACCACCCCGCGACGATCCGGGTTCCCGGGCTGGGCACCGTGCCGCTCCCGGGCCACGACCACCTGATCGGAACCATGGCGGGCCACGCCGACACCTGGTGGAACGTCGTGGTCGTGCTCGTCACGAACGCGAGCGCCTGGCCGACGATCACCGCCTTCGGCGAGTCCGGGATCGTCTCGGTCGCGGCGCTCGGGCACGCGCAAGCCCTCGGTGAGGCGTCGGGCGATCTGCCGACGAACGTGTTCCTCAACTTCGCGGTGGTTTGATCGCTCGGGCACCGCTCACCCAGCGCACCCGACCCCGTCCGGGGACCCCGAGACGGGGTCGTCCAACCCGTTCCGCCCTGCGTGGCCATTGTTCGAGAGGCTGTTCCCGAGGCTACCAGTGGCCCGGCGGAAACCCGCTGCTCCGATGGGGCGGGGACACGTTAACCAGGTTCGCAGTCGGAGACCGCTCGCGACCTTCGTTGCCCGGAGCGCGGGGGAAGAGGTCGCGGTGGGTCCCGTTGCCGACCCGCGCTGGCGCCCTCCGCAGGCGCCGGGGCCCTCCCCCGTGAGGCGACCTTGCGGGTGTTCGAGGGGGCAGATCGGACTCAGTGGGGACCTGCCGAGCGAACGAGACTCGGAAGCCGTGAGTGGAGGCCGTGGCCCGCAATCCACTCGTCGAGGGACCAGTACCGTTGCGCTTGCCCGACAAGAAGGGCGGCGTACGCGGCCAGGTAGAGGGGCATCGGCCCGACGTCGGTGCCTCCCGGGATCAGGAACGTCCCGTTGAACTGCGAGACCAGGAGGAGGGCCGCGAACCCGCCCCCGACCAGGCACGCGATCCGGGTCGTGAGGCCGAGGAGGAATGCGATCGCCAGGTAGACCGTCACACCCGCGATCAGCGCGGAGAAGACAGCGGGGTGGGCGGCGACGAACGTCGGGAATCCGGCGCCGACGATCGAGGCGGGAGCGTAGGAACTCGCCGTCGCTCCGAATGTCGAGAAGAATTGGTTCGCCGGATCGAGGATGAAGACGAGGTTGAGCGCCCAGATCGCGCCGAACCCGAGGCGGAGCGCGACCATCCCTCGCCCCGCCGACGAGAGGCCGCGGTGGGAGGACGTATTCGGGATCCCGTGGTCAGCCCGGGGATCGCTCCGCACGGGAAGGCCACCCGGGAGCGAGGGTTTGAGCCCCTGTTGTGGCTCGGCGAAGTCACAAGGTCAGCCGCCACGTGCCCGACGGGGCGGCGGGGGCTGCGGCCCTCCGCGTTCGGTCGCGAGCGGCCCGAGGACCATTTCGTCGCCCGGGCACGCGCCGACGACCGCACTACCCGGGCGCGGGACGCAGGCGCTCCGAGTATTTCTTGCGAAACTTCAGCATCTTTGGCGCGATGACCATCTGGCAGTACCCTCGTTCTGGGTTTCGCTCAAAGTACCGTCGGTGGTACTCCTCGGCCGGGTAGAACGTCGCCAGCGGCACCACTTGCGTAACGACCTTCTTGCCCCAGGAAAGGTTCGCGTTCAACTCCGTGACGATCCCTTCGGCGACGGCGCGTTGTTCCGGAGAGTTATACATCACCGCCGACCGATACTGGGTCCCGACGTCGCCGCCCTGGCGATCCTGGGTCGTTGGGTCGTGCGTGGAGAAGAAGACCTCGAGGACGTCGCGGTAGGAGAGGACGTCTGGCGCGAAAGTGACCTGGACGACCTCGGCGTGCCCGGTGCCGCCCCCGCACACTTCCTCGTACGACGGATTCTTCGTCGCTCCCCCGGCGTAGCCCGGCAGGACGTCGACGACCCCGTTCACCTCGCGGAACACGGCCTCCGTGCACCAGAAGCAGCCCCCGCCGAGCGTCGCGGTCTCCGTGCGCAGGGGCGTCTCGGATGACTTCGTCATTGGACCTCGTCGCGACTCGGCGCCGGCCTGCTTATCGCTATCCCCTCCGGGTGGCGGTAGCCCCATCTCCCGCGGCATCGGTCGTTGGCCGGCCCGAGCCGAGCGTCCCTCAGGTCCGCTCGGTGGAATCGAGCGAGACGAATGCTGCCTCCTCGAGGAGGAGACGGATCGCCTCCCTCGGTGAGTGATTCGAGCGCGTTACGACCGACTGGACGGTGGCGTCCTCGATCCGGATCCCGAGCTTGGGGATCGCATCGGCGAGGATGCGACGAATTCCTGCCTCCGAGACCGGGCCGAACTCGAGGACGGTGCAGCGGGACTGGATCGGCTCGGCGATCCGGTTCAGCCGATTGCAGGCGAGGATCATCACGGTCGTGCCATCCCCCCCTTCGAGGGCCGGCCGCAACGCTCCCTGCTCCTCTGCGGTCAGAGCGTCAGCCTCGTCGAAGAAGAATATCCTCAGTGCGGCATTCCGAATCGGGGCCGTTCGGGTCTGCGGGACGATTCGACCCCGCAGGACCTCGAGGCTCCGGTCGTCCGAGGCGTCGAGCTGGTGGAAGCTGAACTCCCACGCCTCCCCGAGAATCGCCCGCGCGTAGGCGCGCGCCGCGGTGGTCTTGCCAACGCCCGGCGGACCGTGGAACAAGAGGTTGGGCGGCAGGAGACGGCCGGCCGTAACCGCGCGCGCGATGCGGTCGAGTCGAGCGATGGCGCCGGCCTGTTCAACGATCCCGTCCAGCGTCGCCGGGCGCAGGTCCTCGAGGGAGAGCCGAAGCCGCCCTGAGGATTCCATACGGGCCGAACTCCGATGCCGGGGGATATCAACCCTCGCCCGTCGCGCTCGCCCCTCGTCCCGCCCGTCGGCGCGACACGGGGCCGCGAACCTTCGGTTGAGCGGGTGCCCCGAGCGGCGGCGAAACCGCGTCAGCCTAGCGGGAGCGCGACGAACCCTCGTTGGCGGGACTCGCGCCCAGGAAGTCGACGAGCAGGTGATTGAACGTTTCCGGCGCCTCCATGTTCAGCATGTGGCCGGCGCCCGGAACGACGACCAGGCGCGCGCCCGGAATTCCTTTCCCGAGACGGAGGGAGATTTCTCGGAAGTCGGGGAGATCGCGTTCCCCGACCATCACCAACGTCGGGGCGCGAACGGACGCCAGTTGCTCCGACGCGGGCGGCTTCACGCCTTGCGCGAACTCCTCGTGCACCAAGTGCCAGCCCGAGTAGTCTCCGACGATCTCGCCGAGCCGGTCGCGAACCGTCGGCGATTCCCTCGCGGCTGCGAACAGTGGGTGGGCGAGCCACAGCCGTCGACCCGCATCGACACCCTCGGTCCGAGCGGCGAGCTCCATGCGCTCCCAGCTTTCGTTGAACTCCTGGCTCCACTCGAAGCCGTCGAGGGAGGAATCCACGAGAACGAGGCGATGGACACGATCCGGGTACTGGACGGCGAACTGGAGCGCCACGAGGCCACCGGCCGACAGACCGACCAGATCGACCTTCGCTACCTCGAGGTGGTCGAGGAGCGCGCGCAGGTCGTCGGTTGCACTGTAAGCTCCGCTCGGCAGGTCGGACCTTCCGAATCCCCGCATGTCGTAGCGCAGGACTTGGAATCGAGGGAGGAGCGCGGGCATCTGCGCATCCCACATCCGAAGGTCGAGGGAGAAGCCGTGGACCAGGACGACCACGGAGCCACGTCCGGATCGCTCGTAGCAGAGGTGGGTCCCCTCGACCGGGGCCCGGGGGAGCGTCCGGTACGAATCTCGTCGACCGGAGGACGGATCGGCGAACCCCATGTCCGGGTGTCCGAGCGGGCCATACGCCAAGTAGTCGACGGCCGGCAAGGCGGCCCAACACGACGGGGCCCTCGGCACGCTCCCGGGTCGGGTGAGCGGACTTCTCCGGCGCGAGGAGTCTTCCTCTCGGAGACCCCGGCCCGGGTCGAATGGGATGCGATCCCACCTCGGAGATGGTGGCACCCGGTCCGAATGGAGCTACGCTCGCAGGCCGTCGCGCCATCGTACGGCGGCACATGAGGGACGGCGGGGACGTTCCCCGCTGCGAACTCCATTCGGGACTCTGCCCTGCCGACCGGGAGCATTCATCCGAACCCGGGACAGGAGTCGGGTGGCTGACCGACCGATCGATCCGAGGTCGGATGCGTGGTCCCCGCGGTCATCGGCAATCGAGCGAAGCTCTATCGCCTGCTTCCGTCGTGGTTCGCGTCCGGACCGCCTTTTTTGGGGGACGCGCGTGAAAGCGATCATTTACGAAAGCTACGGGCCGCCGGAGGTTCTCCAGCTCCGAGAAACCGAGAAGCCCACCCCGAGAGGGAACGAGGTGCTCATCCGCGTCCAATCGGCCTCCGCGAGCGCGTTCGATTGGCACGTCATGCGGGGGGCGCCGATCCTCGCGCGGATGACCCACGGGTTCCTGAGACCAAAAGACGGGAGAATGGGCGTCGACTTCGCCGGCCGGGTCGAAGAGCTTGGAAAGGACGTCACCCGGTTTCGGGCCGGCGACGAGGTGTACGGGGAACGGAGAGGCAGCTTCGCCGAATACCTGACCGTTCCGGAGGATGCCCTCGAACTCAAGCCGACGAACCTGAGCTTTGACGCGGCGGCGACCGTTCCGATCTCCGGAATCACCGCCCTGCAGGCCCTTCGGGACATGGGGCACGTCCAACCTGGACAGACGGTCTTGATCAACGGTGCGGCGGGCGGTGTCGGGACCTTCGCCGTGCAAATCGCCAAGTCCTTCGGAGCGGAAGTTACGGGCGTCTGTAGCACCCCCAATTTGGAGCTCGTACGCTCCCTCGGCGCCGACCATGTCGTCGACTACACCCAGACGGACTTCACGAAGGACGGGAAGCGGTACGACCTGATCATCGACGTCGTTGGGAATCACACGATTCCCGAGTACCGGCGCGCCTTGAATCCCACCGGGACCTGCATCGTCGTCGGATTCACGACCATGATCGGGATGCTGAGCATCCTGCTCAAGGGACGGATTGCCTCGCGGGCCGGCGGGATGACCTTCGCTCTCAAGACCCAGCCGATCGACTCGGAGGGATTGGTCGTCCTGAAGAGCCTGATCGAATCCGGAAAGGTGGTGCCGGTCATCGACCGACGGTACCCACTTCGGGAGGTGCCCGAGGCGGTCCGTTACCTGGAGGCGAAACACGCCCGCGGAAAGGTCGTCATCACGATCGGTACCGACCACAGTGCGCCGGACATGGTTGGTCTCGCAAGGCCCCCAACCGCCCGGTAGCTCTGAGTTCGCCCGGGCAGAGCGGTCGCGACCGGACGCCCTCGTCCAGCATTCCGATGTCCTTCGGGCCTTGGAGACAACCTCCGCTCACGGTTCGTTGAGGCGGCGACCTCACGGACCACTCCGCCCGGGCGCAGCGGAGAATCCCGCAGGCTGGCACGTGCGAAGATAGAAATACGTCCGACGTCCTTTGCGTTACTGTCAGACAAAAGCGCAGTCCTGTCTGACAATCATGGTCGACACCTCGGAGCGGGTCACGGTCCGAATCCCGCAGGACCTCCTCGAGAAGCTGAAGGTGATTCAGCAATCGAAAGAGACGCCGACGATCTCCGACACCATCCGAGAGGCGCTCGAGCGGTTCATCGAGATGAACCTCCCGCCGCCGAACATCCGCAAGGTCGTCGTCGACCTCTCTCGACAGGACAACCTCCAGCTCGAGGAGTTCGTCCGCGAGGGGAACTCGGTCTCCGTCGACGACGCCGTGCGCTCGGCGGTTCGCGAGTACATCCGCACGCGCCTCGAGCAGGTCTCCGCGACCTCGGGCCGTCCCCGTCGGGACGGCGAGACGGTCGCCGCCGACGGTTCGACTCCGTAACGACCGATTGGAGGAGGGCGACCACGACCGACCGCCCGGAGGAGTGGGGCTCCCTCGGCGCCCCCGACACGTTCGCGGTCGTCGGCCTCGGCGGGGCCGGCAGCGAGGCGGTCCACGACCTCGTTCGGCTGGGGATTCCGGGCGTTCACGCCTTCGCCGTCAATACCGACTTCCGCCACCTCTCCCACGTCCAGGTCGAGCAGCGGATCCTGATCGGAAAGCGGCAGCTCGCCGGCCAGGGGAGCGCGGGCGATCGCCCCGCCGTTCTCGAGGCCGCCGAGGACGAGAAGGAGGAGCTGCTCCGCCGGCTCTCCCGGTTCGAGATCGTGTTCCTCCTCGCGGGACTCGGCGGGGGGACCGGGAGCGCGCTCCTGCCCTTCCTGGCGAGGGAGCTCCGTCGGACCGATGCGCTGCCCGTTCCGGTGGCGTTCCTTCCGTTCCAGGTGGAGCTCGACACGAACTCGCAGCGGCGCACGAACGCGGAGGAGGCGATCGGCGAGCTCGAGGAGATGGGCGGTCTCGTATTGGCGCTCGCCAACGAGCGCCTGCGGCGGTTCGAGTCGCTGCCGATGAACCGGGTCTTCCAGCTGAGGAACACCTACGTCCACAACCTCGTGACCGCCCTGGTCGACATGGTCGAGGCCCCGAGCCTGATGAACGTCGACCTCGCGACGCTGAAAGCGCACCTCTCCGACACCGGGGTCTCCACGCTGCTCCACGCCGAGCACCACATCGCGGAGCCGGACCGGCTCGTCCAGCAGGCGCTCTCGGAGTCGCTGCTCGACTTCCAGATCACCGATGCGGGATCCGCCCTCCTCCACGTCGACGGAGGGTCCAACTTCACGCTGCGAACCCACGATCAGGTCGTCCGCGCCGTCCGCCACCGGTTCGGCGAGCCGAAGCGGCTTCTCCTCGGGATCCGAATTCACCCGGAGCCGCGCGAGGTCCTCCGCATGACCGCCATCGTCGGCGGCCTGAAGACGCGGTCGATCCGCCAGGCGATGGCGGCGCCTCCGCGGGCCCCTACGGGACCGGCGCAGATCCGCCGGTAGACGGTTCGTCGGATCGAACCACCGAGGGAGAGACCGTCATGTCCGCGGCGTGGTGGAGAACGTCCACGCACTGAGAGCTTCGGAGGGACCGAGGTCCCAGCGAGCGGGCCCTGGCGCCGCTCGCCGTCAGGCAGTCGACCTCCGGCTCAGTGGGGTCGATGGGATCGCTCAGGACGGCCCGGAAGGAGCCCCCAGCGACATCCTCGAGGGTGACGGGGGACCCGGATTCGGTCAGCCAAAGGGTTCCCGGCACCGAGGCGAAGGCGCGAAGCTCCTCGATGGGGTCGGCGGGCCCGACGAGGAGGCCGGGCGACGCCTCGACGTCGCGCGGTACGCCCGCGGACCGGACGAGGGAATTCTTCAGAAGGGCGGCGGTCGACCGCTCGTCCGGGCTGAGGAACTTCAGCCGCCGCCCATCCAGACGCATTCGTCGGGCGCGCGGGGGCGGCTCCGCCGAGAACAGGATCGTCAGCTCGGTGTCCCGCCGTAGGTCGTTCGAGAGCGTGAAAGCGGTCGAGACGACCCGGGCGACCTCGTCCATGCGGCCACCGCCGCCCGCGAGGTCGTTCAAGGTGAACGCCCCGCCGACGGGGACCCGGTGGGCCAAGATCAGGAACTGGCGCAACGGCGCGGCGTAGCCACTTCCGACAATAGAGTTGGCGGGCCCCCAAGGGGGCAGGCCTACTCGCTGGGGGTCTTCCGGGCGCCGCGGGGGTGGCCCGGCGGGGGAGGCGGTCGGACGCCGCCGGGGTGGCCCGGGGCGCGGCGTTCGAGCCAGACCTCGTCTCCGAGCTCGTGGTAGACCGCGTGAGCGGGAAGGCCCGTGCCCGTCTCGCCGTGGGGGAGGCGGAACGCGCCCGATCGGGCGGCGCCGGCGGAGTAGACGATGTCGGCCTCGCCGGCCTCGGCCATCGCCTGGGTCTCCTCCCGAGCGAGGTCGAAGATCCGGTCCTTGCGGAACATCCAGTAGTGGATGCGCCACTCGCGGCCGTCGTAGAGGGTCGTCTCGTCCCGCTCGGTCTCCAGGATGCCGGTGTCCTCCAGCATGTAGAACGTGTCCCGGTCGTCCGGTTCGAGGACGTTGTCGATGATCCGCTGGTTGAAGCCGAAGAAGTTCAGGACGTGGGCGGCGATCGCCCGGGCGTCGTCCGGACGCATCCCGTCGTGGCCGACGGAGCGCCGGATCGCCTTGGCGAGCGAGTCGTGGTCGACGGGGCCCGACGTGGTGATGGCCAGGACGGCGTCCGTGGGGATGCCGGCCCGGGTGCGTGTGAGGTCCTCGTCCGAGCGGATGGGGACGGGGTTCCGAAGCGTGTACTTCGGGTACTGGCGCGGGGCCTCGGTACCGGGGCCCACCCCGGGGCCTGCTCCGCTGCGCTTCTGCATGGTTCGCAATGTTAGAATTCTTGGGTACCCTATATCAACCTTTGCCGAACTTCTGACCTTATACAAACCGTTGGGACCCCAGGTTTCCGCCTCGACGGAGCGCGGCTACCGCCGTCGGGGACGGGGGACCCGTCCCAGGGCCTCCGCCCGGGGTCGCCACTCCTCCCCCTCGATCGTCGCTTCCGCGCGTCGCAGCTCGCTCAGTTCGACCGGGAGAGGGAGCACCGCCCGGGCGAGGTAGACGTGGGCGAGTCCCCCCGTGGCCGGGCCCGTCCAAGGGCGTCCGGACCATTCGTGCGACCGAAACTCGTAGTACTCGGGGGCGGGAAGGAACCAGACGAGGGTGTCGTCGGTCGACCGGGCGTTCCTCGGCGGCCTCGCCTGGCTCTGGATGCCGAGGTACTGGATCACGGGCATCGGGAGGTTGAACACCCCCCCGTCGGTCGCCGACGCCGGGGCGAGGTAGCGGCCCCGGACGATCTCGATCGGAAGGACGTCCGCCGCCGAGACGGCGCTGACGACCCGGACGACCCCCGCGCCGCGGCCGAGGAAGGCGAGGGTCCGATGGCTGCTGCCGCGGGCGAGTCCCGGGTTGTGGACGATGAGGGTGGAGACCTCCGAGGGGAGGTGGAGGTTGAGCCAGGTGGGTCGGACGGTCGCGAGGACGACGTACTCCAAGGAGCCCTCGACGAATCGAGGTCGGGTCCATTATAAGAAATCTGAGGAAAGGCACCCAGCAGCGTTCAACCCCGGGTCGGAGGGTGGCGCTCGAGGGCGTCGACGACCCTCCGGAAATCGCTGCCGTCCACCGTCAGGTCGGCCGCCTTTCGAACGAGGGGGTCCCGAGCCCCGAAGGCAACCCCCAGGCCGACCAGCGGGAAGATCGCGGCGTCGGCCCGACCGTCCCCCACATGGGCGACCTCTCGGGGCGAAACCCCGAACTTGTGGCAAAGTCGGGCAAGCGCGGCGGTCTTGTCCGCTCGGACCGCTCGCGCCGGCCCGACCAGCCCGGCTCGGAACTGAGGAGAGCCAGCGATGCCATCGGCGGCGTCGAACCCAAATTGCCTCTCGTACCACCCCGTCACGTAGGCGGGATTGTGCGTGAGCAGCGCCACGTGAGCCCCGCGTTCGTGGATTCGCCGGATCCCCTCGGGGATTCCGGCGACCCGGGGGGTCTCGGCGAGGATTCTCAGAACTTCCCGCCGCGAAGCTCCCTCGGCGATCGCCAGCAGGTTGCGGAGGTGCTCGTCCTCGCCAATCCGACCGGCCATGAACTCTCGCTGGGTGTCCTCGAACTGACGGCGCCGCCCCAGGCGTTCGGCGAGGAACCCCCAGCCATGTCCCGCGGTGAGGGTACCGTCGAGGTCCGTCGTGACGAGTCGGTAGGGCCAGCCCGCCATCGTCTACCGTTGGACCGAGCGCTGCCCGAATCCGACGCCCATCAGGATCCCCCCCGCGTAGAGGGCGAGCAAGCCAACCGCGAGGAACGGAAGGTCATGGACGAGGGGTCCCGTGAGGTCGGGGGCGGCGAGGAGCGCGACGATCCCTACGAGGGTAAGGGCGACGCCGCCAACGACCTTGCGCTGTCTCGATACCCGTCGCCGTTCCGTCGCCGCGGAATCGTCCGCCGGTGTCCCCACGGCCGCGGCGATGACCGCAACGAGATAACGTGGCGCGCCAGCCGGTGCCCGCCGCTCCGAATCGACGGAATAGCTCGCCCTCGTCTCGTATCGTGCGTCAATCCTAAGTAGAAGTATCGGTATTCCGATATCGAAATACCGATGGGCGGCTTTGGAATGCCTTGGGCATCGAAGAAGAAGCGGGGACTGCGAGCCTGGGTCGTGGTCATCCTAGGTCGATCCCCCAAGACGGGCGCGGAGATCATGGACGAGATGGAGCGGATGAGCGCTGGCTGGTGGCGGCCCTCCCCCGGATCGGTCTACCCTCTCCTCGAAGAGCTCACGACGGAGGGTGTTACCCGCCGGAAGGACGACGGCCGCTACGAGCTGATCTCGCCGAACCGGGACGGGAACGCCTGGCCGTTCATGCCGATAGGACCCCGACTGCCCGCGGACGTCGTCCGCGAGATTGCCTCGCTCACCGCGTACCTCGAGGACCTGCGACGCTCCGACGCGGGCCGGTTCGAGGAGGTCCGGGAGACGTTGCGCGGGGTCTCCGAGCGCCTAATGAAGCTCGCGAACTGAGGGAGCCCCGATGACGCTCGCAATCCAGGCGGAAGCCCTCTCGAAGACCTACAAAGGCCAGGTGAAGGCGGTCGAGAACGTCTCGTTCGCCGTCGAGGCGGGCGAGGCGTACGGGTTCCTCGGCCCGAATGGAGCCGGGAAGACGACAACGGTCGCCATGTTGACCGCGGGACTCGTGCCGACGGCGGGGCACGCCGTCGTCGATGGGGTTGACGTCATCCGGGAACCGTCGACGCTGAAGAAGCGCATCGGGATCGTATTCCAGGAGTCGACTGCCGATTCGGACCTGACGGGGCGCGAAAACCTGAGCCTCGCCGCCGCGCTGTTCAACGTTCCCCGCCGCGACGCAGCCGGTCGGATCGATTCGCTGCTCGAGCGGATGCAGATCGGCGAAGCGGCGGACCGCCTCGCCAAGACCTACTCGGGAGGCATGCGGCGCCGCCTCGAACTCGCCGTGGGCATCATCCACTCGCCGAAGGTGCTGTTCCTCGACGAGCCGACCCTCGGTCTCGACCCCCAGGGGCGGGCGGGGTTCTGGCGCTACGTCGAGCAGCTCCGGAAGGACCACGGAATGACGGTGTTCATCACGACCCACTACCTCGAGGAGGCCGACAACATCTGCGATCGGATCGCGATCATCGACCGCGGCCACATCGTCGCGACCGGAAGCCCCTCGGAGCTGAAGGACCGGCTCGGCGGCGACGTCGTCACCGTCCGGCCCACGCGTCCGGAGCCGACGCTCGAGGCGACGCTCCGGGCGATTCCCGGCGTCTCCTCCGTCGGGAGTGCGGAGGGAGCGTATCGAGTGAAGGCCGCGAACGGGGAGAAGCTGGTGCCGGCCCTCGTCGATGCCTGCACCCGGGCCGGCGTCGGCCTCGCCACCGTCTCCCTGAAGCGACCGAGCCTCGACGAGGTATTCCTCGAATTTACGGGCCGCGAGTACCGAGAGGACGATGCCGTCTCCGCGACGGACCGTGCGGTCCGGATCGGCCAGGTCCAGCAGGCGTTTGGGAGGGCTCGCCGATGATGCGGGCGCTCGTTGCGCTGACCCGCCGCGAGGTCTTGCGTTTGGCGAGGAACCCGCAGGCGATCATCACCTCGCTGATGCTGCCGGTCCTCTACCTCGTCCTGTTCGGCCAAGCGTTCGATCTCGAGCGGATCGGAGGGGGACTCCTCCCGCAGTCCGCGTTCCTGCTGGCCTATCGGGGCGCCCCGAGCTACTTCTCGTACTTCGCGGCCGGGATGACCGGGTTCGTCGCCGTGACTGCGACCCTGTTCATCGGGGCGAACGTGATCTTCGACCGCCTGTTCGGTGTGCTGAAGCGGACCGCCGCGTCACCGGCGTCGGCGACGGCGATCTTCGGCTCCCGATTGATCGCCGGAACGATCCAGCCGATCGGCCTGGCGTTCCTGGTCCTCGGATTCTCGGTCCTGCTCGGCCACCTGGGCCTCGCGGGCCTCGACGTCACCGCCTCGCTGTCGGTGCTCGGGCTCGTCGAGATCCTGCTCGCGATCGTGATCCTGTCCGCGATGTTCGCCTCCCTGTTCCTCGCGATCGGGTTCTCGATCGAGACCCCCCAGACGTACTTCGCCGTCGTGAATGCGATCAACCTTCCCGTGCTCCTCACCTCGGCCGCGCTGTTCGCCTGGGGATTGATGCCGCCCTGGTTCCAGACCATCGCGTCCTTCAACCCGATCACGATCGCGGTGACGGTGGTCCGGGAGAATCTGTTCGCGGGGGCGCGTGCCTACTACCCGTACGGCCCGGAGGTCTACCTGCTCGGTCTCCTTGTCTGGGCCCTCGCGATGTTCGTGATCGCGACACTTCTCGCACGTCGTGCCCTCGCTCCGAAGCGCTAGCGGGGGGGAAGTCCCCCCGGCGAGCGGGTTTCCTGGGCGGCCGGGGCGCAAGCCTCTGGACCGGCGCGCGCAGCTGGCAATCGTCCGACTGTTCCTCGGCGCGGTGAGCATCGGGGCCGGTGGGTTCACGATGCAATCGGTCCCGAGCCAGCAGAATCGCGCGAGGTCGTCCTGCGGCCCGGGGATGAACTACACAACCTCGGCCCCACCGGGTGAGCAACCCAGCTACGGGTCGGGGCAGCTGCCCTTGGGGGTTGGCGCGGCGCTCGTGCTCATCGGCGTCGGGTTTGCCATCGGCGCGTGGTTCGCCGTCCCGGACCGGCATCCCCCGGAGGGCGCGGGCCACTGTCCCCGCTCGTTCAGTAGGCCGGAGTAGGCCGCACCGGCTGAGGCGTCGGATTCGACCGCTCCGTCCGGCGCTTCCCTCGCGGGGGCCCTCGCTACACCCAAGTACAAGTAACCGCAAATTCGTACACGCCTCGTCCGGCGGCTCGCCGGGCGGAGCGTTCGTTGGTCGACCTCACCGGGTTCATCGTCGGGATCTTCGTGCTCCTGACGGCGGCCGTCCTCGTCGGGGAGCTGTTCTCCCGGCTGGGCCAGGCCGCGCTCGTCGGCCAGCTGCTCGTCGGGATCGTCCTCGGCCCGACGTTCTTGGGGAGCTACTTCGGCCTCACGGGCGTGAACGACGAGCTCGCGGGCATCCAGTTCCTCGCGACGTTCTTCATCCTCGTCATGGCCGGGCTGGAGATCAGCCCCGAGCAGCTCGCCTCGACGGGGGCGATGTCGGGCCTCCTCGGCGTCGCGGTGTTCGTCGGCCCGTTCCTGATCGGCGCGTTCATCGTGCCGATCGTGGTCCACGGCCTCTCGTTCACCGCGACGCTGTTCATCTCCCTCACGCTCTCGATCACGGCGCTCCCGGTCATGGGGGTGATGCTGCGGGAGTTCGGCCTCACGAAGACCCGGCTCGGGGTGATGCTGATGAGCACCTCGGTGATCAACGAGCTCGCCGCCGTCACGACGTTCGCCGTCCTCCTCCGCCTCAACTCGAGCGGGTTCGGATGGTCGGAGATCCTGATCGCCGTCCTGTCGGTCGGGGTGTTCCTCGGCGCGGTGCTCTCCGCGCACATGACGCTCCGCGTCACCCGCGAGACCCGGATCGGTCGGTCGATCCGCAAACGCTTGACCGGCATGTGGAAGTCGCGGAACTCCGGATTCGCGATCCTGATGGTGCTCGCGCTCGGCTCGGCGCTGTTCTCGCAGTTCCTCGGCCTGACGTTCCTCGTCGGGGCGTTCTACGCGGGTCTGTTGATCACGCCCGCGAGCGCCGGTCCCCGGGAGCACCGGTCGATCAGCCAGACGTTCGAGGTGATGACCTGGGGATTCTTCATCCCGCTGTTCTTCGCCTTCGTCGGGCTCGGGATGAACCTGAGGACCCTCGCGACCCCCCAGGCGCTGCTCACATTCGGCGTTCTGTCGGTGTTCGCACTGTCCTCCAAGTTCATCATCGGGACCGGGGTCGCGCGGATCCTCAACTGGTCGCGCTCCGATTCGTACTCCATCGGCTTCTTCGTTTCGAGCCGCGGGGCGGTCGAACTCGCTATGGCGCTCATCCTCCTCGATCTCGGCATCTTCAGCGTCGAGATCTTCACCCTCGTCGCCGCAGTCGGGCTCGTGACGACGATCATCTCCCCGATCGGCGCCGGCTATTTCGGGGGGTTCAAGACCGGCTCCTCCGAGTCCCCGCTCAACCTCTCGCCGTCCCCGAACCTGCGGGGAAGCCCCGCGATCCTCGCGGACGTTGCCGACCCGGGCGACGACTGAGGTCGCGGGAGGTCGGCTATATCGGCCGAACGTCTGAGAGTGGCGTGCGGAAGCCAACCCGAACCCCTCCGGTCCTCCGTCCGGCGCCGGCCGCCCGCGCAGAGCGCCGGAGCCGGGCCCTCGCGGAGCTCCTCGACGTGCGTCCGCTCCGGGGGGGCCCGCCCGGAGTCGTGACGCTCGAGGTGCGAAACCTGCGACGCCAGAGCCGCTACACGGTGTTCGTGCCCGCATTCCCCGACCGCACGGGGGTGTTCTGCGGCTGCGTCGACTTCGCCAAGCGCGACCTCGGCACCTGCAAGCACGTCGAGGCGGCCTGGCTGTGGCTCGCCGACCAGGGTCCCGAGGGTCGAACGGTCACGCCCGCCCCTCCCTCGGTGGCCTTGTGGGCCGCGGTCGACCGGCGCCTCCGCCAGCTCTCAGCCGCCAAGACTCCCCCGAGCGCTCGTCTCCGATTCGTGGGATCCGCCCTGCTCAGTTGAGCCAGGCTGGCTCACGCCCGTCGAGTGGGCGCTTCCAAAAAGGAAGAAGGGGTTCGGCGGCGCGCCCGAAGGGGGGTTCGGGCCTACGCGCTGCTCATGCCCGGGGCGCCCTTGAGCGCCCGGACTTTGTAGTACTCGGGGTCGACGACGACCTCGCCGTTGACGCCCATCGTCTCGATGGTCTTCAACATGGCGACGCCGCTCGAACTCTTCGCCTTCTGCCAGTCGGGGATGGGGATCGAGAACTTCTTCTCGACCTCCGTCCGGTAGATCGGACCCGAGTTGTACGAGCAGAACGGGATGATCCGTCCGTCCGGCACCGAGTAGTGGATATCGCAGCGCATCAGGCGCTGGATGTCGTAGTCGTACGCGTCCTGGAAGTGCATGTTGCCCAGGTACATCGTGCGCCAGGTGAACTTCGCGAGCGCCTCCTTGTTCCCCTCGGTAAAGATCGAGGCGATCAGGCGGACGCAGTTCTTCTCGTTGATCCCCTCCGGGGCCCGCTGGAAGTCGAAGTACTTCGCGACGTCGTGCAGGAGCTTCGCTCCCGCGACCGCCGTCCGGACCCGTGCGAACCGCGCGTCCCGGTACTTCTCGATCATCGCTTCGACGTTCTCGAAGAAGCCGTCGACGTCCATGAACCGCGGCAGCGGCGTGATCTTCTGCCCGTCCTGGCTGATGAACGCGAACGTCGCGCACCCGCACCCGGGGTGCGTGGTGAGCGTCATCTTCTCCTCGCCGTGGATGATCGAGGCGAGCTCCGAGATCGGAGCGACCGACGGCACGGGGAAGAAGTCCGACTTCTCGAACGGTCCGTCCGTGCAGAGGATCCGCACCAGGTCCGACTGGGTGAACCGCATCTGGAACCGGTCCTTGTCGGGGATCCGCGCGGTCAGGGCGACCGGCTGGAAGTTGACGCCGCGAACGACGTCGATGTTGTCGATCGCGAACTTCACCGTCGGCCAAATCTCCTTCTCGTTGAAGCCGCCGACAAGGGTCGGGACGAGCACGACGCTGAGCGGCTTGTCCGGCTTCCCCTGGGCGAGCTCCGCGGGCGAGGTGTGGGTCTCCCGAGCCGCCTGGATGGCCTTCTGCTTGACCTTCAGGAGCGGGACACCCCGCACCTTGCGGTAGATCTCGTCGTCCAGACCGTCGAACTGGAGGTAGAGGGTATGGAGTCCGTTCTCCCGGCACGCCTGGGCGAAGCCGGGCTCGTTGGCGACCCGGATGCCGTTCGTGGCGACCTGGACCTGCTTGAAGCCGAGGTCCCGGGCCATCGAGCAGGCGTCGAGGAACAGCGGGCTGAGCGTCGGTTCCCCGCCCGAGAACTGGACCGCGACGGCTCCGACGGGCTTCTGCTCCCGGAGCGTCTTCAGCATGAAGTGGATCTGCTCGCGGGTCGGCTCGTAGACATAGCCGGCGGCGTTCGCGTTCGCGAAGCAGACCGGGCACTTCAGGTTGCACCGGTTCGTGAGGTCCATCAGGGCGAGTCCCGTGTGGGATTTGTGGTGACTGCACATTCCGCAGGTCGTCGGGCAGCCGCGGAACTTGTCGTAGTAGGGGTTCTCGTAGCCGACCCCGTCGTGGGCGTAGACCTCCATCCGGAGATAGAAGTCGACATCGTTGGAGATGATGTCCCAGAAGTAGCCGTGCACGCGGCACGTCTTCTCCATGATGACGCGGCCGTCCTTCTCGCGGACGACAGCGGGAATCACCTTGATGCACTCGGGGCAGACGCTGGCCGTCTTACGGGGCAGGCCGCGGGGGGCCTGGAACTCCTTCATGACTCGGGCCGGCATTCGTTTTCCTCTCTTAGTGGCCCATCCGCACGCGGGGGCCTTGGCGTCCCACCATCGCCATGGTACATAACCCTCCTGTCGCTTCGGCCGCGACAGATTGGGGTCCCCGTGACGGAGGTTCGCACGGTTTCGCTCGCTACAAATCGCCCGGTGGAGCGAAAATGCGCATACCCGGACCCAAGCAAAGTTATGGCCCGCGGCGCCTCCTCGGCGCTGGAGAGCCCACCATGCCGAGGTCCGCGAAACGGAAGCCGAAGGCCGCGCGCGCGTCTCCCCGACGGCCCCGGAGCGAGACGAAAACGGCTCCGAAATTCGTCGGTCGCGCCTCGTCCCCCGTGCTCGAGCGATACCCTCCGAAGGAGTCCGGGCTCGGCTCGCGGCTCCCGACCCCAGCGGCGCGACCTCCGGTCGCCCCCTCCCCCACCAAGCCGGCGCCCCCGCCAGCCGCCTCCGCGGCACGGGCGCCACCGGCGGCTCCCGCCACGAGCGCCGCTCCTCCGGCCGCTCCCCCCCGGATGTTGATCGCGCTCGAGCGACCGTTCGACCTCGACGAGTTCGCCGGACTTCTCGGCGAGACCCTCATCCGGACGGAGGTCCCACGGGAGGACCTCGCCGAAGCGCTCCGCCGCGTCTCCGACTTCATGGGGTTCGGGATCTACGTCTACGCCGTCCGGGTGCGGCCCGCGAAGGAAGAGCTCCTGAAGCGGTTCGTCGTCGAGCTCCAGCGCGTCGATTTCGACGCGAAGACGGGTGACTGGGTCCCCTTCGAGGAGAAGGGACGCTCGGACAGTCCGTTCGGTCCGACCGGCGACCGCCACTAGGCGGCGGCCCCGCTATCTACGGCCCCGACCTGTTTGCGGTCGGGGACGGCGATGTCGGAAGGTGAGACGGAGCGATGGATCGCGGAGCTGGCCCAACTGCGGCGCGAGCTCGCCGAGCTTCGGGCCGAGCAGCAGGAACTCGCGCACGCGGTCCAGGAGCTCGCGAAGACGTTCCGGGCGCTCGCGATGCATTTCGGCATCGCGTCCGAGCCGTACTCGAAGGCGAAGGGGTCGGAGAAGTCCCGCGACCTTCCCGGATTCGCCTAGGCTCGCCCCCCGGCACCGGACCGAATGCCCGACGTCTCGCACGGCGAGGATGAGGTCGAGCGGACCGTCATCGAGGCGCTCCGCGCCGCGGTCGCCTTTTCCATCGTGATCCTCATCGTGGAGTCGGTCGGAGCGTACCTGTCCCGCAGCCTCTCGCTCTCCGTCGACGCCGCGCACAACATCCCCGACGTCATCGCCTTCGCCCTCTCCTATGCCGCGCTTCGGGGGGCCGAGCAGGGCACGTCCGACGCCTACACGTTCGGACGCCACCGCGGGGAGGTGTTCGCCGGACTCGCGAACGCTGCCCTGGTACTCGCGACCGGGCTCGCGTTCGCCTACGAGGCGCTCGCCACGTTCGCCCGCGGGGGGACGTTCGCGGGCGCGGTCGACCCGCGCTGGCTCCTCCTTGGCGTGGTGCCGACGCTCGCCCTGCGCGCCACGAGCTTGATCCTGCTCCGCCGGATCCCGGGGCGCGTCCGCGACCTCAACTTCCGCAGCGTCGGCGCGCACGTCTCGAGCGACCTCCTGATCGCCGGGGCGATCCTGATCGTGGGCGCGGTGTTGTTCCTGTCCCCCTCCCTCGTCGGGGTCGACCCGGTGGTCGCGTTAGGGATCGCCGCCGTCCTCGTGATCGAGTCCGCCCCGCTGTTCCGCGACTCGTGGGAGGTCCTCACCGAGCGGACCCCGCGCCACCTTTCGGTGGACGCCGTCTCCCGAACGGCGCTCGGAGTCCCCGGCGTCCGGGAGCTGCACGACGTCCACATCTGGGCGGTCTGCCCGACGCTCATCTGCATGACCGCCCACGTCCGCATCGACGAGATGAGCGTCGGTCGGTCGATGGACGTTGTCGAGAAGCTCCGGGTCGCCGTGGAACGGGACCACGGAATCCTTCACGCCGTCTTCCAGGTCGAGTCGCGGTCCGACGCGTCCTGAGCGAGCCCGCCGGCCGCCGAAACCGTTTCCCCCTCGCAGCGGTCGGGCCGACCGCTCGACCGATGACCGAACCCGCTCGAATCCGCTACGAGGTTCGCGCCTCGTCGCCCGCCACCCATCGGGGCGAGTTCGCGATGCGCGTCGGAGGGACCGGCGGACGCGAGTTCGACCTCGTCTGGCCGTCGTGGGTTCCCGGCTCCTACTGGATCCAAGACCGAGTTCGCAACGTGTCCGACGTCCGGACCGCGACGGTCGACGGGAGCCGCCCCGTTTCGATCCGGCGGATCGGGAAGGCGAGATGGCACGTCGATCCCGGGGGCGAGGACGCGGTCGAGATCCGATACACGGTCTACGGAAACGAGCTCCGCACGGCCCTCTTTGACCTGACGACCGACCACATGTTCCTCGCCGGGGGCTTTGTCCTTCCCTACGTCGAGGGGCGGCGGGACGAGCCGCACGAGGTCGCCCTCGTCGCGCCCGCGGATTGGCGGGTCTTTGCCGAGCTCCCGCTCGTCGGGGCGGACCCGCCGACGTTCTGGGCCGCCGACTACGACGAGCTCGTCGACTCCCCGATCGACGCCGGCCGACCCGAAGAACTGACCATCCGGCCCAACGGAATCCCGCACCGCATCCTGCTCTGCGGGGCGGGAGGGAATCACGACTCGGCGCGGTTGGCCGCCGACCTCCAACGACTCGTGGAGGCGACGATCGCGATCTTCGGCGAGTCCCCGGTTCCGAGCTACACGTTCTTCTACCACCTGATCGAGCGGCCGCCGCAGGGGCTCGAGCACGCGCGGTCCTGCGCCTGCGTCACCTCCCCGACCTCCTTCCGACCCGAGGGGGCGTACCGGGCCTTCTTGGACCTGACCGCGCACGAATACCTCCACCTGTACAACGTCAAGCGGATCCGGCCGAAGGTGTTCGAGCGTCCGGACTACACGCGCGAGACCTACACGCGCCTGCTCTGGGCCATGGAGGGGACGACCTCGTACCTGGCTCGGATCGTGCTGCGTCGGGCGGGACTCCTTTCGCCCGAACGGTTCCTCTCCGACATCGCCGAGCAGGTCCGAAAGTATCGGGACCAGCCCGGCCGATTGCACCAGAGCCTCGAGGAGGCGAGCCTCGCCGCGTGGGTCGACTTCTACCACCGGTACGAGGAGACTCCGAACCGCTCGATGTCCTACTACACGAAGGGCGAGTTGGTCTCCCTCTGCCTCGACCTCGAGCTTCGGGGGGCGACGAAGGGCGCCCACTCGGTCGAAAGCCTGTGGCGCGCGCTCTGGGTGTCGCGCGGTCGGACGATGGTGGGGCTCGCGGAGGACGAGCTCGCGACGATCTTCGGCCGGATCACGGGCGTCGACCTGGGGTCGTTCTTCGACGACTACATCCGTGGGACCCGGGAGGTTCCGTTCGAGACGTTCCTCGCTCGGGCCGGGCTGACGCTCGAAGCGAAGCCCCGCCCGCGTCGTCCGGACGACGGCCCCGACGGAGGCTACCTCGGGGTCGAGATGGAGGACGCCGGCGGGTCGGCTCGCCTCACCGTCGTCCGCGACGGAAGCCCGGCGATGGTGGCCGGGCTCTCGCCGGGGGACGAGCTCGTCGCGGTCGATGGCGCGAAGGTGCGGTTCGCGGACGTTGCGAAGGCGCTGGAACGGAGCCCCGCGGGGACCGAGCTGGCCCTCGCGGTGTTCCGACGGAACCGGCTGCTCCACCTTCCGGTCGTCGTCGGCGAGTCTCCGCCCCGGGAGCTTCAGCTCGTCCCCGTGGCGGGCGCCGACGAGGCGGCCCGCCGCGTCTACGAAGGTTGGGTCGGGGCTCCTTGGGCCGCGCCCAAGGCGTCCGGCACGGACCCAGACTAGACGTCAGGCGGTTCGCGGTCGAGCCGGGAGGGGAGCGGCCTTGCGGCCGTAACGCCACTCCCCCTCCATCGGATAGAGGCGGCGCAAGGGCAAATACAGAGCGTCCCCGATGTGAGCGCTCCCCGCCGGCCCCGCGACCTGGAACGTCCCGCGCGGGCCCTCGCGCGAGCGAGCGATCACGACGTCGTAGCCGCCCACGGCCTTCGCGTAGAGGTCGAACTCGGTTGGCTGCGCCCCAGGTCGAACCGTGGTCACGGCCTCCACGGTCCAGCCGTCGCGGGCGAGCGGGACCGCCTGGATCCCGTCGGCGCGACCGCAGCTCGCGCACACTCCGCGCGCCGGGAACGTGAGGTGGGAACAGTGGGCGCACCGCTCGGCGACGAGGCGCCACCGACTGGGGAGGTTCTCGAGGTAGCGCGGCTTCGGCACATACGCTCCCTCGGCACGGGCGTCGGGCGCTCCCGCGGCCTCCGGGATCGGAGGGGCCGCGAGGGGGTGCGGTCCGGGCGTGGGCGCTTCCGACCAAGCGACGGGACCGAGCTCCGTCGCGCGGACGCTCACCTCCTGATCGGGGCTGAGGACCCAAAGGGCGACCTCGATCACCGTATTGTCCACCCCGTACGCCAGGCGCAGCGCGAGCCCGGCGAGGGTCGTCACCGCGGGTCCGACCCCCGGGGGGGGAGGTGGGGCGGGAATGGGCACGAATCCCAGGGCGATGGCGCGCTCGGAAGCAGCGGCGATCTGAGCCTCCTCACCGAGCAGGAGGAGCGGCATCGGTCGCGCGCCCGGCGGGGCACCGCGCACGTCCGACGACGTGGCCGGGGAGCCGCGGCGTGGGGAGACCACGTGGGTGCCGACAGAGTCCACGCGAAGTCCTCCGCCTTCACCGAGCCGGAACGCGAGGGCGAGGGCTCCGTGGGAAGGACCCGGGGGTCGCCCGATCCGGGCGAGGTCGACCGCGAGAACGAGGCGAGCCGTCCCGGGCGCCGATCCCGGGTGCGATCGAAGGGCCTCGAACAGCGACGCGGCGCCGGAGGCCGATCGATGGACGGTCACCTCGCCGAGGTCGAGCGCCTCGGGGAGCGCCCACCCCGCCTCGAGCGGGAAGTCTCCCACCAGGTCGAGTCGCTGGACCGGACTCGCATCCGGGGGCCAGGGCAGCGCTTCCGCGGCCGCGAGACCGAGCGTGAACCCGTCCTCGTCCGGCGCTTCGACGCCCAGCGGACCGAGGCGACCGGACGGCCGGGCGATGGCCGCGTGCGTGATCGATTCGCCCAGCTCCCTCACCCTCGCTGGAACAGCGTGACCGTCGCGCTCGCCCCGGAGCCTCCCACGTTGTGGGTCAGGGCGCGCTCGGCCCCCGCGACCTGCCGCGCTCCCGCGGACGCCCGAAGCTGGACGAACGCCTCGTACGCCTGGCTCGCTCCCGAGGCACCGATCGGGTGCCCCTTCGCCTTCAGCCCGCCGTCCGGGTTCACGGGCAGGCGGCCCCCCGCCGCCGTCGCGCCCTCCAAGGTCATCGCGGCCGCTCCGCCCGGAGGCGCCATCCCGAGGTCCTCGAGCGCGAGCAGCTCGGCGATGGTGAAACAGTCGTGGACCTCAAGGAAGTCGAGCCGAGAACGGTCGAACGGTGCGTGCCGGAACGCGTCCGTGGCCGCGGCCTTGGTGGCCGAGAGGCTCGTGAGGGATTCCCGTTCTTGGAGCGCGAGGGTATCCGAGCCCGCACCCGCTCCCACGACGAGCACCGGAGTGTCGGTCAACGTCCGCGCGACCTCCTCACCGGCGAGGAGCAGGGCGACCGCCCCGTCGCTCACCGGGCAGCAGTCGAGGAGCCCCAGCGGGTCGGCGACCCGCGGGGCCCCGAGCACCTGCTCGCGCGTGATGACCTTCTGGAATTGGGCGTTCGGGTTCCGGGCGCCGTTCGCGTGGTTCTTGACGGCGACCGCGGCGAGGGCCTCGGCCGTGGTCCCGTAGTCGGCCATGTGGCGCGAAGCCATCAGCCCGTAGACTCCCGCGAACGTGAGGCCGGCGAGCCGCTCCCACTCCGTGTCGCCCGAGACTCCCAGCCAATAGCGGCGATGGGGCGAGGGGGAGTCGTTCATCTTCTCCACGCCCGCCACCAGCACGACATCGCGCGCGCCGCTCTCGATCGCTCGGACGGCGGCGCGCAGCGCGAACCCCGCGGACGCGCAGGCGTTCTCGACGCGCGTGACCGGCGCCGGCAGGATCCGGGCCTCCTCCGCGAGGACCGCGGAGGCGTTGCCCAACTGCCAACCGGAGAACCCGAGCGTTCCGAGGAACGCCTCCTCCACCCGCGAGCGTTCGAGACCCCGGTCGACCGACCCAAAGGCACTGTCCACCGCCGTGCGGAGGAGCGCGCGGGGCCCTTCCGGGAGCACTCCGAATCGCGTATGGCCGGCGCCGACCAACGCCGCCCGACGCCTCGCCACCTAGGGTCCCCCGAATCGTCTTATCGAGCGAGTCGTTGGACCCTATAAGCCCCGTTGGAGGGCTGGAACCTGACCGACTCGAGAGCTGTCGTCATCGGTGTCAGCGGAGCGAGCGGGGCGCCGATCGCGGTGCGGGTCGTCGGGGCGCTCGCCGACGCGGGAGTGCCCGTGGCCCTCGTGGTCTCCGACGGCGCACGGACGGTCCTTCGCGAAGAATCGGGCATCGAGGTCGCCGCGCTCTCCGCTCGGGCGACCCGCACGTTCGACGACCACGACCTCACCGCCCCGATCGCGAGCGGCTCGGTCCCGACCCGCGGGATGGCGATCGTCCCGGCTTCGATGAACACCGTGGCGAAGGTCGCGCTCGGACTCGGCGACTCGCTGCTGCTGCGCGCGGCCCAGGTCCACCTGAAAGAGCGACGTCCGCTGGTCGTTGTACCGCGGGAAACGCCGGTCTCTGCGATCCACCTCCGGCACCTCGCGACGCTCGCCGAGCTCGGGGCGATTGTCCTCCCGGCGTCGCCGCCGTACTACACCCACCCGAAGAGCGTCGACGACCAGACCGACTTCCTCGCCGGAAAGGTCCTCGACCAGTTCGGGGTCGCGCATACGCTCTATCGCGGCTGGAAGGGGGGAGCGGTCTGAGCGAGCGCTCCGACAAGCTCCGCGACTGGTTCCCCGTTCCGTTCGTTGCGATCGTGGTTCTGCTGCTCGTGCTGATCGGGCTCACGCCGAACCTCCTGTCGACCGGGGCGCCGTCGGCCGGGAGCCTCCCGACGGAGGCGGAGCTCGTCATCGACCGGGCACCGAGCGACAACTTCACCCACCTCTACGTGCACGGGATCGGCGAAGTGCGCTACGCGTCGATCGCGATCGCCCTCGACACGGGCTTCACCTGGCCGCCCAGCGGTCCGCTCTCGAACCTCTCCTTCGGAGCGCCGACGATGTGGAAAAACACCCTCGTCGCGACCCTCTCGACCGCCCACGACCCGTTCGTCGTGAACGTGACGGCCGTGTTCGTCGACTCGGCCGGGGCGACGGTCGACTTCGTCGGGGTCATGGCGTTCGACGTCGCCTCGGGGACCGTTTCCCAGATCAGCTACGTCCCGTCGTCGAACTCGATCACAACGACGCCGGTCGACCAGCTGCCGCTCTCCATCCTGTTGGAGACGGTGGCCCCGGGGAGCTCACCGTGACGCCGTCGCGGGCGATCGCGTTCTGGGTCGCGGTGATCGCCGCGCTCCTCTTGGTCGAGGTCGCCGAGCTGACCCACCTCTTCACGCTCCCCGTCCAGTCGGCGGTGGGGAACCTCCTCTCGTTCGTCTTCGCGCTGGTGTTTACCACGATTCTCGCGCTGATCGGCGCGCTGTTCGTCGGGATCTACATCTCGCAACGGATGCAGTCGCCCGGCGGGTTCACCCGATTCGAGGAAGAGATGCTCAAGATGCGCGGGGACGTCGAGCGGATCTCGAACGACCTCACCGAGCTTCGGCGCGGCCTCGCCGTTCCCCCCCCGGAACCGAGGGCGGAGGACCGCCGGTGAAGGTCGCGGTCGTTGACAACGGTGGCCAGTGGACGCACCGCGAGTACCGCGTGCTCCGCGACCTCAACGTCGACGCCGAGATCGTCCCGAACGATCGGCCGTGGTCCCAGATCAACGCGGACGCCGCGGTCCTCTCCGGTGGCGCGCTCTCGCTCGAAGGGACCAACCGCCTCGGCGCCGTCGCCGACTGGATCGACTCCGTTCCCGTACCCGTCCTCGGCATCTGCGTCGGCCACCAGTTCCTCGGCCGCCACTTCGGCGGGAAGGTCGCCCGCTCCCCGAGTCCGGAGTTCGGGCGCGTCGGGGTGGACCTCGTCGGCGCCGACGAACCGCTGTTCGAGGGGTTGCCTAGGCACTTCACGGTCTGGGAGAATCACAACGACAACGTCGTCGAGCCGCCCCCGGGCTGGACGAGCTTCGCCCGCTCGGAGTCGTGCCCGGTCCAGGCGATGCGCCACCCGTCGAAGCCGATCTGGGGCGTCCAGTTCCACCCCGAGGTCGAGCACACCGAGGGCGGCCAGCGCGTCTTCGAGAACTTCGTGCGGCTCGCCCGCCGATGAGCGTACCGCCAACAGGCTAATTATCGAGGTCGGTTCCGCGGCCCCGATGCGCGTCCGTCGGGCGAGTGGGGGTCGGGAGAGCGACCTCTTGCGGCGGGCCTCCAAGCTCCGGGACTCCATCGCGACCCTCCTCCCCGAACGGATCGGCGACGGACCCTGGGGAAAGTTCGACAAGCGGAAGGCCGAGCTCGAGGCCGTCCGGGAAGCGCGGGACGACGAGGCCGCGCTCGAGAAGCTGTCGCGACGCGGCGACCCCATGGCGCGTGCCCTCGCCGGACTCTTGCGGTTCTACCACGACCCGGAGCTCCCCGCGATGGTCGTGGCGCGCTACCCCGCCGGGGAGATCCCGTTCGCCCCGTTCGGCCGCACCACTCGGGAAGCGAACGTCGCGATCCAGAACGCGGACGACCCGGGTCGGTTGATGATCGGCTACCTGGACTGGGCGCGCAAGGGGTTCTACTTCTTCGCGACCGAGCGGACCCTCTACTGCACCGGGCGCTCGCCCAACCCTCCGGCCGCCTTCCTCGCTGCCCAGAATGAGGCCCAGCCCTATCGCCTGTCGCCCGCCGAAGATGGAAACCTCTACCGATGCCCTCACCTCACGCGGGGGGACCATCGCCCGTTCGTCACGGTCGGCTGGCCGTCGGCCCATCGGGAGTGGCGGGTGTGCCTCGCCTGCGCCAAAGCCGAGCGCCAGCTGCTCGCGACGCTGACGAGCCGCCTCACGGTCCCGAAGCCGCTCAAGGAGTTCACCGTCTCCGCCGACCTCAACGTCGAGTGCCACGGAGGCTCGACGTGCGTCCACGCCTCGCTCCCCGGCCTCCCGCGGGGAATGCGGAAGCGCTACCTGTTCGGGCGCTCGAGCGACCGAGAGCTCCTGGACGCCTACCTCGCCTTCCTCGAGCCGCGCCTCGAGCGGACCCGCGCACCCGTGTTCGTCGCCGCCGGGGTCTGTTACGGGTCGGACCGCGGGAAGTTCATCGACGGGCTCGCCCCGACGGAGGAAGAGCGGACGGCGCTCGACCGGACCCTGCCCGCCGTGTCGGGCCTCTTCGTCATCGACGAACCGAGGGCCAGCCGGGCGCTCGAGCGGCTCTGGCCGGACCACGCCGACGAGATCGTCGGCGCGATCGTCTCCGAGCCGAAGGAGGCCGAGCGGTTGGTGCGCGAAGCGCGCGCCGCGCCCGGTCGCGTCAGCGAGCTCCTCGCTCGCGCGGCTCGGAAGGGAGCGGAGGATGCCCGTCGGCGCGAGCTGCCGGCGTTCCGCAACCTCGTCCCCGAGGCGGTCTATGTCGACGGGGTCGCGCGATCGTTCCGAGCGAGGGGCGCCGCCGCGGCGGAGAAGACGCTCACCGAGCGGTTGCCCCGGGAAGGAAAGGAGCGGGGCCTCGCGGTCGGCCTTCTCGCGGCGCTCGACCGTCTCGTGCCGCACGAGTGGCAGTTCACCGAGCCCGAACGGAAGTTCGGGGACTCGTTGGCCGGCCCCGCAAGGGAACTCTTGACCGGCCCGAGCGCGGGGTACTACGCGGCCATGGACCGCCTGCTCGGCCTCGCCGGGGTTGTCAATTGGGGAGAGCTGGAGACGAACGATGCGAAGGACTGACCGTAGGATTATAGGGGCGGGTCGCCCCCTGCTAACGTATCCGGGTCGGGACCCGGACGTCCGATGATTCCGACGCCCACGAACGATTCGACCGCCCTCGTGGTGGCGGGCGACGAGGAGACGCGCGTTCTCCTCCGCGGGCTCCTGCGGCTGCATCATTTCCGCGTGGTCGGAGAGGCCGAGGGGGCCCACGAGGCCATTGACCTCCTCCGCCAAACCTCACCCGCCGTGATCGTCTCGGACGTCAACCTCGTGGACGGGACGTTCACGGAACTCCTGGAGGCGGCGCGGGCGGTCCAACCCGGTCCCCGAGTCATCCTCGTGGTTCCGAGCTCGCGGCCCCATGCCGTCGCCGACTCGCCGTCGAAGCCGGACGTCGTCCTCCAACGCCCGTTCCGGATCCGACAGTTCGCCGAAGCCCTAGGAGGGACGGCCGTCGTCCCCCCGGAAGCCCCCCACCCCTAGTCCGGCCCGCGCGGGACCTTCGGTCGCCATCGAGCGACCGCCTCGGTCTCTTGGAAGTGGAGCTCCGACGCCGGAACGACGAGGGCATGGAGTGGCTCTCCGAGCTCCTCCGAGCGGAGTACCGTACGGGTCCCCCACCACGCGGCGGCGTCCGAACGACCGACGCGGGCGACGACCCCGAACTCCGTCGCGTCTTCGACCGCGGCCGAGGTCGCCCGCTCCCCCTCGAACCGTTGCAACGCTTCCTCGGCCCGGAGGAACCGACCCTCCGAGGGACGGAGGTCCAAGAGAATCAGCGTGTGCGCCCCGGAGCGCCGGTTCCGCCCGACCTGCTCGAAGGGGGAGATCGGATCGAACCCGGGCTCGGCGAACGGGAGGGACACGACCCGGCCGAACCGGTAGTGCATGAGCCCGAGCAGCGAGATCGCGGCGGTCCCGATCGACGGACCGGGCAAGTAGTACCAGGCGTGCCCCGCCCGCTCGGCGGCGAGGCGGAGGTGGACGTGCGTGGTCGCCACGAACGGATCCCCGGCGACGAGCAGCGCCACTGTCCCCTCGGTCCGAAGGGCGTCGAGGACGACGCGCTCGCCCTCGACCTCGGCTCGCCCCAACCGCTCGAGGGGACGCCCGAGGCTCTCGCCGAGACGCTCGATGGTGCCGGGGGCGAGGATGCTCGTGTACTCTTCCGTGAACACGCGCCGGCAGCGCCGAAGCGTCTCGACCGCCCGCAGGGAGAGGTCGCGCTCGTCGCCGAGGCCGGCGCCGACGAACCAGAGCTCGCCCATCGGTGCCGGGATTCTATCCGCGGATCGCAAGGGCCGGGCAGGGGGCGGCGCGGAACAGCTCTTCGAGGAACCGTCGGGTCAGCAGGGGACCCTGCGCGGGCCCGGACTCTTCTCCGACGACCAGGAGACCGTACCGTTCCCGGGCCGACTCCTGGAGGATCAGCTCCGGCAGGCCGCGCCGTCCGAGGAGGGTTTTCGAGAACATCGATTGGCGCCGTCGCAGCGGAACCCCCCGCGGGGAGCGCGACGGTGGGGTCTCTCCCTCGGTGGGGGCGTGCCCTTGGGCGGTGATCGAGAGGGTGATGATCGGGATCCCCTTGTGGCGGAGTGCGATCTCCTCCGCGACCTGCAGCGCCTTCGGCGGCGGCGTGCCGCTGAACGTCGGGATCAGGATCCGGGGGACCTTCGCCTCGATGAGGCCGAGCCGGTTCACGACGATGACGTCGCACGTCGCGTGGTGCAGGAGGGCGCTCGCCGTGTGGCCGATGAACGGATTGCGGCTCCGCCGGTCGCCCCGGAGCGTCAACAGGATCGCGTCGACGCTGTGGGTCTCGGCGCTCTCGAGGATCTCCGTCGCGACGTCGCGGGAAGCCCGGACCTCGGGGTCGACGCGGATGTCGAGGGCGGCGCCCGTCTCATGGGCGGGGATGACCAGGTTCACGGAGGCGCGCCACTGGCGGGTCACTTCGGGGAGCGTCGTCGTGGGGATCACGTGCAGCAGCCGGATCTCTCCGTCGGCCTCGAGCAGCTGGGCCCCGAACCGGATCAGCGGCTCGACCTCGGACGGTTCGTTGGTGGGGATCAGGAGGCGGCGGTACATCGTCCTCCTACGGCGGTCAATCCGGCTCGTTGTGGGCCCGTAGGGGCCTAGAACCGCTCGGGTCGCGCCATCGAGTAGGCGAGGTAGACGATCAGAACGATGGAAACGGCGGTGAACAGCACCAGGCCGAACTCGTTCTGCAAGAAGGGGAGCACGGAGTCGAGCGACATCGTCCTGCCGTCGGCACCAGCCGACTCCGCCTATTTATCGCGCGCGCCCGGCGGGTCGTCGTCGCGTGAGGCTCTCGCACGGCGAGCGGGGGTGCCGTCCGCAGGGTTCGCGTCGCTCGCGTCCGCGACCGCGGCCGCCTCCGCAACCCGGGCCCGGCGAGAGTCGCGGCTGAGCCTTCGGACGATCCGGACCATCGCCGCCTCGCGGCGTTCCTCGGACTTCTGGTAGCCGACGTCGCGGGTCTCGCGCGTCAGGAGGAGCACGACACGGCCGAGCGAACTGCGCCCGGTGCGTCCCCGGCGCTGGATGGCCCGGATCTCGCTCGGGACCGACTCGAAGAACACCACGAGGTCGACATCGGGCACGTCGAGCCCCTCTTCGGCAACGCTGCTGGCGACGAGGATAGGGAACCGGCCGTCCCGGAAGTCGCGGAGGACGTTCGACTGCTCCGCCTGGCTCATTCCCGGGTCGTCGGCGTCGCGCGTCGACTGCCCCACGAACCGGCCCGCGCTCCACCCCCGACCGTCGACGGCGGCCCGGATCCCCTGGATCGTGTCGCGGAACTGGGCGAACACGAGGACCCTCGGCGGGCGGTCCCGCGGTTTCTGGAACTCTTCGTCCAAGAGATCGAGGAGGGCGTCGAGCTTCGGGTGCGACGTCGACCGGGCCGTCCCCAGGATCGCGCGCGCCTCCGCGAGCGCGGTCTCGACGGCGGGAAGCTTGAGGAACGCCGTGTCGCCCCGCCCGACCTTCTCCTTCGCCGCGACTCGCTCCACGTACTGGACGAACGGCTCGACGCCCTGGGTCTCGAGGCGCTCGAGAGCGTGGTGGAGGTGGAGGAGGATGAGCTGGTGGAACAACGGACCGAACTTTCGGGTCATCGGCCCGGGCCGGGCGAACACCTCGGAGCGCAGGGCGACGAGGTCCTTCACCGACAGCGAGGCGAGCGGCTTCTTCCGAAGGTAGCCCATCTTCTGCAAGACCCGACCCTCGGCGAGGTTGGCCGTCCGCAGCGTCGACTGGATGGACTGGATCTCGGGGGGCAGGTCGACCCAGCGCTGCTCGATGTCCACGGGTTGGACGAATTCGCGGACCCCCTCCTCGTCGCGGTGGCGCGCTTCGACGCGCCGAACACCGAGGACGCTGACGACCTCGTCGATGCGCGCCTGCTCGCCGCCCGGGGATGCCGTCAGGCCGAGGAGGCGGGCTCCGGGCCGACGGCTCGCTCGGAACTTGCCGGCGACGGGAACGTACGCGTACTTGCCGACCGCGTGGTGCGCCTCGTCGAAGACGATCAGCCCGACATCGGCCAGGGAGTATCGTCCGGCGGCGACGTCGTGGTCGACGAGTTCGGGAGTGGCGAACACGGCCTCCGCCGAATCCCAGGCACCCTCCCGGACGACTCGGCGCACGGTCCCGGTGAAGCGTGCGGTGCGAAGCCCGGGAATCCACGCCCGGAAGGCCTCCGAGTGCTGCAGAACGAGAGGACGCGTCGGGGCGAGTACCAGCACCTTTCCGGAGTCGCGGCGGAGCACCTCGGCAGCTGCCAGCGCGGCGATCACGGTCTTGCCGAGGCCCGTGGGGAGGACGACAAGGAGGTCGTCGGTGAGCGAGATTCGCGCCAAATCCAGCTGGAACGGGAGCGCGCGGATCGTGGTCGGCCGAAGCAAGGGGTGGACGACCCAACCGTCCGACACCTGCCAGATCCCCGGGAGCGCGGCCGGCCGCGGGGCCGGAGCGAGCTCCGGAGGGGCCGGGCCCCCGTCGAACTCCTCGAGGGCACGGACCTTCGCCACGCCGACCCTCGAGGTCGGGAGCGGGAGTCGGCGATAGCCGCTTCGTCCCGGACCGACCCCGACCCCTCGAAGTTCGGTCCGGCCACCCGGTTTCGGAGGGAGCTCGGGGTGAACGACCATATACTTGGGTCGCCCGTCGTCATCTCTCCCGAGGGACCGTGAGCGCGCTCTCCACGATCCGAACCCACCCGGAGGAGCTGAAGCGCGCCATCGAGACGCGGAACAAGCCATACCCCGACGTCGACGAACTCGTGCGGCTCGATACGGAGTGCCGCCGAATGGCGGGCGAGGTGAACGCTCTACGCGCCACTCGCAACGAGCGGGGGCGGGCGCTCGCGGAGGCGAAGAAGAAGGGCGGCAGCGCCGCGGACGAAGGAGTGGCCCGGGAGCTCGCGCTGCTGCGCGATTCCATCGCCGAACAGGAGGAGGCGCTCCAGTCGCTCGAGGAGAAGCGCGACGCCCTCGTCCTCCTCATGCCCCAGGTCCCCCACGCGAGCGTGCCCGTCGGCCGCGACGCGCGCGACAACGTCGTCGTGCGGGAGGTCGCCTCCACCGTCGCGACCATCGCCCACCCGAAGCCCCACTTCGTCATCGGGCCCGAGCTCAACATCATCGACACCGAGCGCGGCGCGAAGGTCGCCGGGGAGGGATTCTACTTCCTCGTCGGGGACGGAGCGCGGCTCGAGATGGCGCTGGTCAACTTCATGCGCGAAAGCCACCGGCAGCGCGGCTACACCGAGGTCCTTCCGCCGATCCTCGTCTCCCGCGATTCCATGGTCGGGACCGGGCAGCTCCCGAAGTTCGCCGAGGACTCCTACAACACGGTCCTCGACGACCTGTGGCTGATCCCGACCGCCGAGGTGCCCTTGACGAACCTCTACCGCGACGAGGTGCTCCTGGGAACCGACCTTCCGCTGAAGGTGATGGGGTTCACCCCGTGCTTCCGCCGCGAGGCGGGGGGCCACGGCGTCGAGACCCGCGGGATCGCGCGGGTCCACCAGTTCAACAAGGTCGAGCTCGTCCAGTTCTCGCATCCGGAAAAATCGTACGAGCAGCTCGAGCTCCTCCTTGCGGACGCGGAGGCGATCGTGAAGGCGCTCGGCCTCCGATACCGGATCCTGAACCTCTGCACGGGCGACCTCCCGGACAAGGCCGCGAAGTGCTACGATATCGAACTGTGGGCCCCGGGAGCGGAGCGCTGGCTCGAGGTGAGCTCCGTGTCGAACTTCGAGGACTACCAGTCCTACCGGGCGGGCATTCGCTTCCGCGACCAGCAGTCCGCGAAGCCGGAGTTCGTCCACACCCTGAACGGTTCGGGGACCGCTCTCGCCCGATTGATGATCGCCGTGGTCGAGACGTGGCAGACCTCGGAGGGTGCCATCGAGATCCCGCCCGTCCTCCGTCCGGCGTTCGGTGGGCAGGAACGGCTCGCCCCGACGCGCCTCGTCGGCGAACGGGAGCTCGGACGCGGACGGCGCGGTTGGACGGCGGGCTGACGGAGCCCGCTCTCCCACCCCCCCGCGCACCCTTTTGAAGGGACCGCGCGTCGGCGGCGCCAGCAGGGGTGGAAGATGGCGAGCACCGAGGAGTTCGGCCTGTTCATCGACGGAAAGTGGGAGAGTCCCCCGGGTCGGGACCGGTTCGTCACGAAGAACCCCGCGAACGGCGAGGAGGTCGGCTCGTTCGTCTCGGCCCAGCCCGAGGACGTCGGCCGAGCGGTCGCCGCGGCGGCCAAGGCGTTCCCGCATTGGCGCGACACCCCCGCTCCGAAGCGGGGCGAGATCCTGCTGCGCGTCGCCGAGGAGCTGCGCCATCGCAAGGAATCGATCGGCCGCGTCGTCACCCGCGAGATGGGCAAGGTCATCGCCGAGGGCCGCGGCGACGTCCAGGAGTCGATCGATTTCGTCGAGTACATGGCCGGGGAGGGCCGTCGCCTCGCCGGCGAAACCGTTCCCTCCGAGCTGTTCCGGAAGTTCTGCCTCACCGTCCGCCAGCCGAAGGGGGTCGTCGCCTGCATCACGCCGTGGAACTTTCCGACCGCCATCCCGAACTGGAAGGTCGCGGCTGCGCTGGTCTGCGGCAACTCCGTCGTGTTGAAGCCGGCCTCGAACACCGCGCGCTGCGCGGCCGAGGTCGTGAAGGCCTACGAGGCAGCCGGCGTTCCACCCGGCGTCCTCAACCTCGTGACCGGGCCGGGCGGCGTGACGGGCAACGCTCTCGTCGATGATCCGCGCGTGCGGGCGATCTCGTTCACGGGCGGCGTCGAAACGGGACGCGAGGTCTACGTCCGGGGCGCCCGGGCGCTCAAGATGGTCCATCTGGAGCTCGGGGGCAAGAACCCCCAGATCGTGATGGACGACGCCGACCTCACGCTCGCCCTCGAGGGGGTCCTCTTCGGGGCGTTCGGAACATCGGGCCAGCGCTGCACCGCCACGAGCCGGCTCATCCTCCACGAGAAGATCTACGACGAGTTCCTGGGCCGGCTGTTGGAGCGGCTCCGCTCGTTCCGGGTCGGCGACCCGCTCGACGAGAAGACCGACATGGGGCCGGTCGCCTCGGCGGACCAGGAGAAGAAGGTCCTCGAGTACATCCGGATCGGATCCTCCGAGGGGGCGAAGCTCGCCGGCGGAGGCGAGAAGCTCCACGGGAACGACTACGACCGGGGATTCTTCGTCCAGCCGACCGTCTTCGAGACGAAGCACGGCACGCGCATCAGCAAGGAGGAGATCTTCGGACCCGTGCTCTCGGTGCTCCGGGCGAAGGACTACGACGAGGCCATCCGCATCGCGAACGATGTCGACTACGGGCTCTCCTCGTCGATCTACACCCGCGACGTGAGCCGCTCGTTCCGCGCGATCCAGGAGCTCGAGGCGGGGATCACCTACGTCAACGCCCCGACGATCGGCGCCGAGGTCCAGCTCCCGTTCGGCGGCGTCAAGAACACGGGGAACGGCGGTCGCGAGGCGGGCTCGGTCGCCATCGAGGAGTTCACCGAGATCAAGACGGCGTTCATCGATTTCTCCGGCCACCTCCAGAAGGCGCAGATCGACCCTCGGTAGAGGACGATGGCATCGTACCGGGCCTCCGACGAAGTCGTCGAGCGCGAGATCGCCGCGCTCGAACAGATCGTCCAGGTCCGACTGCGACGCTACATCGCCGAGATGCGCGACCTCGACCGCGACCTGCGGGAGCTCAAGCGGGAGCGCGCGCGCCGTCGGGTCGACCCGACGGCCGTCGCCGCGGGGCGGGCGTCCGCGACCGCCTGACTAGCTCGACGGCCCGGTCCGACCGGGGTTGTCGAAGTTGGTGAGGATCGTCTGGCTGAGGCTGCGCGGCCGCGCGAGCGGCGCGAGGAGCGGGTCGTCCAGCAGCGCGGGGAACGTCTCCGAAACGGGGACGTCGACCACGATCTCCCGCGTCCGCCCGCCCCGCCCGCGCGAGACGATCGTGGCGCGGATGAGGCCGAGGTTCTCGAGCTCGCTCAGGTAGTTGGAAATCGACCGCGCGTGGAGCGGCTGGAGTCCGAGGCGCTGCGCGAGCCGGGTGTAGCCGTCGTAGACGTCGCCGGTCTGGACGCCCTCCCGGCGGCGCTCGAACGCCTGGAGGATGGCGTACATCAGGACCTTGCAGTGGGGCGGGAGCGTCCGGCAGCACTCGACGATGATGTCCTGCTCGAGGCGGCTCTTCGCCTTGATCACATGGTCCGAGGTGATCCGCTTCGAGCGGTCCCGCTCGGCCATCTCCGCGGCGAGGCGGAGCAGGGCGAGCGCACGGCGCGCGTCGCCGTTCTCGAGCGCGGCGTACGCGGCGCACCGCTCGATGACACCGGCGTCCACGACGCCTTCGCGGAACACCTCGGTCGCGCGGTCGCGCAGGATGTCCTGCAGCTGCGGCGCGTCGTACGGGGGGAACAGGATCTTCTCCTCGTTGAGCCGGCTGCGGACGCGGGCGTCGAGGTTGTTGGTGAACTTGAGGTCGTTCGAGATGCCGATCAGGACCAGCCGCGCCTTGTCGAGCTCGGTGTTCACCTGGCTCAGCGTGTAGAGAACGCCGTCGCCGCTCCGCGCCACGAGCCGGTCGATCTCGTCGAGGACGAGGAGCACGATGCCCCCGCGCGTGTCCATCATCTGGCGCATCGACGCCTGCACCCGGTCGAGCGACCAGCCCGTCGGGATGCGGTCCGACTCGGTGGGCGCGAACGTGTTGCCGATCGTCTGGAGCAGACTGTAGGGCGTCTCGACGTTGCCGCAGTTGATCGTGACGAACGTGAGCTTCCGCGCCATGTCGGTGCGCCGCTGGACGTCGAGACGGACCTGCGCCACGACGGCGGTCTTCCCCGTCCCGATCTTCCCGTAGATGAGCAGGTTCGACGGGACCGTCCCCTTCAGGGCAGGGGCGAGCACCTCAGCCACCTGACGGATCTGGTGCTCGCGGTGCGGCAGCCGGCTCGGGATGTAGGTCTCGCGAAGGATCTCGCGGTTCCCCTTGAACAACTCCGGGTTCTCGCGCAGGATCGCGTCGAACACTTCGGTCGCGGAGCTTCGATGGACCGGCTCCGGCGCGGCTCCCGTCGGTGGCGGCGCCGTCGCGGGCACGGCACGACCCGCCCCGGCGGCCTCTCGAGCCGCGCGGAGCGGGTCGGACTCCATTGCGGTGCTCCTATGGTGCCCGGTCCGGGGGAGCCTTCACTCCCCCGGACGGCCTCGGGCGGAGGCGCCGAGGAGCCCTCCGCATATCTATCTTTTGTCGGAGAGCGCGCGACCTCGTCGGTTTTCGGGGTCGCCGGGCCTTCGCCGGAACATCGCGGGCTGCCCGGCCCCATTATGCCCCCGAGACGTTGGGCCCGGGGAGGCCGATCCGCCATGGGTCGTCGAACCGCGCTTTTCGTCGCCTCGCTCGTCGTCCTCGTCGTGATCTCGACCGTCGTTCCGTCGGCCGGGGCGGCGGTCCGGACCTCGTCCGGCACGCCGCCGGGCAGCGGGTCCGGAAACGGGTCCCTCGTCCTGTCGGTGACACCCGCAAGTGCCGCCGTGAAGGTCAACGGCACCAACGTGGAGCTGGGGAGCGGCGGCAGCGCGACGCTCTCGCTCGCGCCGGGGAGCTACGATGTCGTCGCGACGGCCCACGGCGACAGCGCGTTCGATGGCAACGTGACCATCCTGGCCGGGCAGACGAACTACCTCTCGATCCAGCTCACGGCGTCGCCGAGCTCCTCGGGCCCGAGCTCGATCACCAAGGTCGTGCCGCTCTCGGTCCTCGCCACGATCGCGGGCGCGGCGGTGATCGTCGTACTGGCCTTCGTGATCTTGAGGCCCGACCGACGCGGGGCAGACGAAAAGGAAACCCCAGCCGATCCGGTCAAGGCCCAAGCCCCCGAGCCCGACGAGGGCCCGGCGTAATCGCCGGGCTCTCGCCTAGTCCCAGTTGGTCGGCGGTTCTTCGTCCTTTTCCGACGCTTCGGTCGCCACCCGTAGGCGGAGCAGCGCCACTACGGCGAGCACCCAACCGAGGACGGCGGCCGCGAGGAGTCCGAGGGCGAGCGGCGTGAACGCGCCGAGTCCCGAGCCTCCGCCCGTCGTCCCCGACGTGAGGACGACGTCGAGGGTCTCACTGGCGCTCGTCGTCCGCAGCGAGGCGTCGGTCGCCGTGAGATTGACCGTGAAGACGCCCGCCGAGTGGAAGTCGTGCGTCACGTTCTCCCCCCGAGCGACGAATCCGTCCCCGAACGCCCAGGCGAAGGTGCCGTTCCCCGAGCCTCCGATGAGCGTCGCGTGGAACGCATAGCTCCCCGAGCCGTTCGGACCGGCGGAGGTGACGATTGCCACCGACGGTGGGGCGTAGACGACCTCGACGACGTTCGCGGTCGCCGCGCTCCCCGTCCCGTTGTCGGTCACGAGGACGCTCGCGGTGAACCGCCCGCTGGTCGCGTAGGTGTGGACGGCGGTCCGCCCGCTCCCGTTCGCGCTGTCACCGAACGACCACTGGTACTCGAATGGCCCCGTCCCGGTCGCCGAGGCGGTGAAGTTCACCGAGACTCCGACGTAGGCGGGCGACGGGTTCGCCTGCGCGAAGACGACGGGCGGCGCCCCGTTGGAGACCCACACCTCGCTCGTCACGATGGCCGTTCCCCCGAACGCGTCGCCTACGTGGAGCAGGACGAGCACGAGGCCAACCGTCTTGATCGGCGCCGTGGCGTTGATGTAGACCGTTCCGGGGTCGGTTCGGGTGACGTTCGCGGCCACGAACGCGAACCCTGGGAACGAGTAGACGGCCTCCGTGATCGGGTCGTTCGTCCCCGTTCGCGCGAGGCACGTGAACGTCGCGGTGTAGGGCGCGGGGCCGCCTGGCCCCCCGACGATCGGGCCGGCGTTGAGCGGCGCCGGCGTCGCGTTGACGGGGGTCGCCGAGGTGAACCCCGGCCCGAACGCGTCGTACGGGACGACGAGGGCGAACGCCGTGACGTTGTTCGGCCACGCCGGGGTCGTGGAGGTGTTCGTGGTGTTCCACACCTCGACCCCGCCCTGCGACCCGGGAAGAGTCGAGTTCGCCAGGTCCGCGAGGTACCCCGTTCGGGCCGTCCCTGCGTCGGAGCTCAGATAGACGGCGTAGCGGAGGACGGGGGTCGACGGCGAGGTCGACGGCGGCCACGAGAGTCCGAGGAAGTCGTTGCCGGCCGTGATGGTCGGGATGGGCGCGAGGGGTCCGGCCCATACGTCGACCACGACCGGGGGCGCCGAGGCCGGCACGCCGTTCGCGTCCTGGACCGAGAGTCGGAAGTCGTCGAATCCGACCGACGAGCCGAGCGGGAGGGAGACTGTCGTCGAGTTCGTGGGGGAGGTGACGTTCGAGCTCGATCCGTTCGCGAGCCGGACGAGGAGCTGGTACGGCGCGGCGCCCCCGCGGATGGAGACGTTCACCGTCGTGGGTGGTGAGCCATGCCAGAGGATCAGGCTGGGAGCGACAGCGACAACGACCAGCGGCACGAGCGGCAGGGCCGCGAGGGATCCTGTGGGGCGGCTCGCTGTGCCCGCATACCCGATCGCGGTCAGATTCAGCGAATAAATGTCCGTGCTGGCGAGTCCTAGGATCCGAGCGGAACTGACGTTTCCCACGTGAAACGTCTGGTTTGCGCCCGTCCGAACGTCATGCGCCACGACGACGAACCCGCGAACCAAGCTCGTGTTCTCGTGCCAATGGAGCTGATAGCCTCCCGCGACGGCGGTTGCATTCGAAGGACCGAACCACGGCGCGGCCGGACTCGGCAGCGTGCACGAGGAGGTGCCGCCGGTCATCGTCAGATTGCCGCCGATGGCGGGAGACCAGACGGATCCTGCGGAGTGTTCGGAGACCCAAAACGGAAGGGTCCCGTTGGTCGCCGAGAGATTCAGGACGAAGGAGACTTCCGCACGGGTACCGGGCGTGGCGGCTTGGAGCTGGGTGAACGCCGTCCCCGACCCCGAGCACCAGAAAGTGCCGATCCGGACCTCGGCGGCGCCTCTAGGGTCGGCGACCGTCACATTGACGGTCGCCATCCCCGCCGAGCCGTTGGTCGCGTTGATCGTGAGCGACGCGGGCTCAGTGAGCAGAGCGCTCCCGTTGGGGGCGAACTCGCGGGCGCTCCCGCCATAGTTCGCGAGCGACCCGGTCAGCCCCCCGATCCTCCAGGCGCTGCCCATCGCTCCGTATCGGACGATGGCGAGGGTTGGGTAGGTCCCCGTCCCCCCGAATCCCGACGCGTCCGGGCAGGTCGAGAGAGGGGGGGCCCCCTGGCATCCGCCGCTCGACGATGCCGTGGCGATCCACGGGTACGACTCGATCGCGGAGCTCGTCGAGTTCCAGTAACTCGCGGAGGTGACGACGGGCAGCGCCGTCAGGTTTTGCACCGGCCCATCGTAGGTGTTGCAGGACGCGGGGCCGGTGACCTCCGGGCAGGCCGTCATCCCGAACGCGGCGTCGAACGGGGTCGCCCACCCCCCGTCCGAGGTATTGGAGACGGCGAATCGCGGTCCCACGCCGACGCCGGTCGTCGTGGAGCTCGATCCGTACTGCCAGTGCGCGGACTCGGTAGGGGTGGTCGTGTCGTTAGCCCAGATATTGAGCGGCGACGGGTCTCCGACTCCGCCCCACAGGGAGATGGAGAGTTGGTCGCCTGGCGCGAACCGGCCAACGGTTGCAGAGGCTGGCCAACCACCTCCGACCACGATGTTGTCCTCGCAGGTCGGTACGCCGTCTACGGTCGATTGGGCGCTGGTGTTCTGGCACAGTGGGTCGCAGGACCCCGAGGGCGCGAGGTCGACGACCGGGACCTGGGCGACCCAGTCGGGGGAGGCGGGGGTCACGGCGGGGCTGAACGGAGGATAGAGGGTGACGCTGAGGTAGGAGGCCCCGTCGATCGAGCAGGGGGCCCCGGTCACCCACAACCCGACCCAGAACGAGGAGAGCACAGCCGCGGGGTTGGTTCCCCCCGAGGGGAGCATCACGCCCACGCGGAGTCGGGCCCCCGAGTCGGAGGCGTTGGACAGGAGGTCGACGACCGCACGGTCGGGACCCGGGCCGCAGGGCGCGCTCCGCGGGATGGAGAGACAGGGCGCGATGGGGGAGGGGCCGGACGCCACCCGACCGCTCGAAGGCGAGGCGAGCGCGCTCGCACCGACAGCCGCAGCGGGAGAGGCGCGGGAAATCGCGCCGGGGGTCGAGCCCGGAGCGAACGAGATTACGAGCAGAATCGCAACGATCGCGAGGGACGCCGCGGCGGCCGTGGTCGAACGCCGCATACTCCTCGACGAGCCCGAACGGGGATTTAAGGTGCCGACCGGGGGAATCCCGCGGTCTCACCCGTCGTATGGGAAAGGGTTGGTTCCGGCACGCCCGAAGCGTCCTAGCCGCTGGGAGGCGGCGGGTTGTAGCTGCCTCCGTAGGTCTCGCCGCCCTCGGCCGGCTCCGCGCCGCCCGTCGACCCCTCGGGAGGGGCCGAGGCCGCCGAACCGCCTCCGCCGCGGCGCCGCATCAGGACGACCGCTGCAACCGCCGCCACCAGGACGACGACGACGAGAATCCCGGCGACCTCGATCAGCGAAATCCCGCCCGAGGAGGTCGTGTTGGAATTGTTGCCGGGCGGGGGCGGGCAGTTCGTCGTGCAGGGGCCCGGCTTCTGGACGGACAGGGTGATCGAGATGGGCGCCGTTGTGTGGCCCGGACGGACGAACACCACCGTTTGGAACGAGCTGTATCCCGCGGCCGTCACGTTGACCGTGTAGTTCACTTCGCCCGTGAGGTTCACGAGGAAGTCGCCGAGCGCGTCGACGGGGAAGTGTCCGCCGAGCCGCTTCGAGATGTTGTTCACCGTCAGCTGCGCGAGCTTCGCGGCGGGCGACGGGCTCACCTGGCCGACGACCGTTCCCTGGTTCGTCAGGGCGATCGCGACGATCTTGGTGTGGGCCGGCAAAACGCTGACGTTGATGTACGTCGTGTTGTAGCCCGGCGCCGTCGCGACGATCTCGTGGCTCCCACCGAGGTAGGAGTCGTTGAACGTCACGCCCGCGGCGTTGGTGATCGCGACACCGTCGACCTTGATCGAGACGCCCGGGTAGCTGCTCCCGAGGGTGCCCTTGATCCATCCGCCGATCAGAATCGGCGAGGTCGTGGTCGTCATGCTCGGACTCACCACCACGTACCGGCTGAAGTTCGTCACTCCGAACCCGGACGCGTTGACCCAGTAGGAGCCCCAACCGACGGTCTGGTTGTAGACACCGTTGGTGATGTTCACCGCGACCGGCGTTCCGTTGACCAACAGCGTCGCATTGAACGGCGTCACGCGCCCCGCGAGCCAGCCGCTCGTGTGGCCGAGCACGATGTTGTAGAACGACGTCGCGCCGGGCGAGACACCGATCGGGTGGTTCGTGATCGACGAGTAGTAGATCGACGCCGACGCGTTGATGAAATAACTCCGACCGCTCGCAACCGAGTAGTTGTACGAGAGGGTCGAGCCGTTGACGGTCGTCAAGGGCACGACGTAGCCGTCGATCGTCAGGTGCGACTGCGGCACGTTCGGCGTGAACGTGCCCGCGATGAACGCGCCCGGCTGGAACGTGTACGTGGTCGCCAGCGAGTTGCCCCCGTTGTAGGTGAATGTCACCGAGAACGAGGTGCTGTTCACCGCGCCCGAGTAGTTGTGGAACGACTCGACGGTCGTCGCGTTGTGGGGAAGCCAGCCGGGGGCGCTCACAGTGTGGCTGGTCCCGATCGTCAACGGGATCGCGTTCGGGAGCGGGAACGTCTGCGCGGCCCCGTTCGTCGTCATCGTCAGGTTGACGCCGGTGCCGTTCGTCGGGAGGGCGACCGGCTCGATGAGCGCGTCCATGACGGTCGTGTTGTCCGACGAGCTGCAGGTGTTCGACCGGCAGTCCATCCAGGTCGCGTACGCTCCGGCGGAGGTCGCCGCGAGTCCCATGTAATCGCCGATGCTCGTCACGACGCTCGACGGCGTGCTGGCCTGCGTCGTGACCTGGCCGAGTTGGGACCACGTCGCGCCGCCGGTCTTCGAGTAGATCGCGTAGACGCCGTAGTTGCCGCTCGCGTGGTTCTCCCCGTAGAACGTCACCCAGACGGTCCCATCGGGCGAGATCGAGAGCGTCGGCTCGAAGAACACGAGCGAGTGGAGCGAGGCCGGGGTGATCGACACCTGGGCGCCCCACGTGCTGCTGCCGGCCGTCAGGGTCTGGAAGTAGATGGCGGGGTAGCCGACGTTCGCGCCGGACTGGTTGTCACTCCACGCGAGGTAGGTGTTGCCCGCGTACGGCGAGGTCGGGCTCGAATCCACGCCGAAGCCCGGATAGGTGTTCACCCCGAAGTTGGCGGGCGCGGTCGAGGGCGCCCAGAGGACGTTGAAGTTCGGGGAGAGCGCGGTGTCGACCGGCACACCGAACGTCGTCCCGTTGTTCGTCGACTTGACGGTCGACCAAGCGACCGTGAACCCGCCGCTCGACAGTCGGGACTGGTTCAGGTAGTTCTGGGCCGCGACCGTGATGTTGTACTGCGGCGCGGGACCGATGGAGACTCGAGCGTTCCCCGACTGGACTCCCGTGATGTTGCGGGCGGCGCTCCACGACTGACCGCCATTGGCGGACACGGCCGCCCGAATTGATGAGAGCGAGTCGAACGTACATGCGGTTGCGTTGAAGTGGAACCGGACGTCCTGCCAAGTCGCGATCGCAACGTCGTTGACGGGGTTGATGGCGACGTCGGTGCCCAGGATGAAGTTGAGATAATAGTAGCCAGACGGCAACGTTGCGTTGCAGGTCGGCGTGCTCGTGAACCACCGGATGAACTTCGTCTGATCAACGACCGTCGTGTTGACGAAGGAGGCGCCGCCGTTGGTCGAGCGGGAGACCGCGACTCCGGCGGGGGCCTGGAACCCGGCCGCCGTGCTCGAGCAGTTCTGCGCGAAGAAAATAATCGTGCAGGGCTCGGAGAAGAGCGTGCTGATGAGGGTCGTCCCGTCGTTCGCCGAAGCGACCCCCGGGCTCGAGAAGGGAAGCGACGACTGGAGCGAAATCCCGGGCACCGAGCCGTTGGTCGTCGTGCCGGTCGTCGTCCAGCTCGCGTTCTGGGGAATCCAGACGGGGTTCCACGACTGACCGCCATCCGTCGATCGGGCGCCCTCCAAGGCTCCGTGAAGGACGAACTGGTTCGAGATCGTGTAGGTGTTGCAAGCGGTGTCCCCTTGGGTGTTGAACAGGAGATAGCTCGAGTCCATGCCGGCGAACAACGTCGAGTTGGTGCCGTTCACGGCCGTCAGCGCGGACGTAGTCTGGCAATAGCCGGGAAGCAGTTGGTTGCCGGTGAGGACCGAGGGCCGGGCCGCGAACTGGTGCGGGGCGGTCGTCGTCGAAAGGATGGTTCGTGCCACACTCGGGTGGCCGAGAAGATCGCCGTTGGCGAACAGCGATGCCACGAGCGGCGTGTAGGTCAACCGGGCCATCTGGCCGTTGGGTCCGAGGACGGCGTTCACGTAGCGAGGAGTCACCGAACCGATGGCCCCGTGAGGGGTAGCCATACTCACCTTTGACGCCGCCACGGACCCGCCGAGGGCCGGGAGAGGCCCCACGACAAGGAGGGCGATCGCAACGGCGGCGAACGCCGCCCATCGGAGCGCGCGGATCGATTGGACGTGGGGTCGGTTCGACGGGGGGACGTTTCGGTTCATGGGGGTTGCTGTCATCGTTGGTTCTCGCTATTTGAGGCTTGTCATGCTTGCTCGTCGTAGGGAGCCGGTCCCTCGATGGGGATGGGCTGGCCCGGTGCGTCGAGCGAGGGTTCGGGAGCCTCCGAGGGCTCCGGAGAGCCGTCCTCGTGGGCTGCCGGCGGGCTGCGGCGTCGCCAGAGGGCGACGACGACCAGCGCGACGGCGGCGATGGCGAGGAGGCCGAGGAATACGAAGGTGGTCGAGGGGACTCCGAACGTCCCCGCGTTCGAGGCGGTCACGACCGACACCGTCTGATTGGCGGAGGCGTTGCGGCCGAACGGGTCGTGGACGACGACCTCGACGTGGTAGGTCCCCGTCCGCGCGAACGTGTGCTGGGTGAAGTTCGCGGGGGTCGTCACGTTCGTCCCGTCGCCGAAGGTCCAGGTATAGTTGTAGGAGAACGGCGGCACGGGGACCGCCACCGTCGCCGAGAAGAGGATCGCGTCGCCCTCCGCCGAGCTCGTGGGGCCCGAGAGGATGACCGTGGGCGGGATCGGGGCGTAGGTCGCGACGAGCGAGCCGTTGCCGCCGATCGTGACCCGGTTGCCCACGACCGAGACGTTGCCGGTCCCGGCGACGCTTTCGACGACGTCGCCGACGCAGGGGGCCGGCCGAACGCTGTAGTTTCCGTACGGGAGCGTCAGGTTCGTCCCGTTCGTCTCCGAGAGGCCGCCCAGGTAGAGCGAGCCGCAGGTCGCGGGATCGATGCGGACCGTCACGTTGTAGAGCGTCGGGATGAACGTGGCCGTCAGGATCGCGTTCGACGTCAGGAAGATGTCACCGTTGGCGATGACCGCCCCGACGGTGTCGCTCCAGGCTTGGAACTGGTAGTGCGCGCACGCGACCGGGAGGATCGGGTATCCCACGTCCTCGGTGAGCGACGCGCTGCCGTTGTTCGGGTAGCCGACGCCGTTCAGTTGGACGGTGCCGCAGCCCGTCGGCGTGGTCTGGATCGAGACGCTCGCGACGGGTCGGAACACGGCGAGGATCGCCCCGCTCGAGTTCACGTAGGCGTAGCCCCGGTGGATGACGACGCCCCCGGACGGCTGCCAGCGGACGAACCCGTAGTTCGGGCACGCCTGGGCCGAGATCGGCCCCGAGGAGTTCGGGGCGACGTTCGAGTAGTTCGTGTTGTACCAGGTGAAGTTGAGGAAGGAGATCGAGTTGCACGCCGTGCCGGGGTCGGTCTCGAACTCGAGGAACGAGGAGGGGGCGCGGCCGGGGAGCCAGGTCGCGTAGAGGTTGCCCGAGTCGTTCACCGTGAGGACCGAGCCGAACAGGTGGAGGCCGGTCGTGGGGGTCATCCCGAACGCGTAGTGGCCGGGACAGAAGTTCTGCGAGAGGATGTGGGTGGAGTTGTTCTGCACGACGATGACGCTGTCGTTGCCGTACGGGACACCGTCGAACAGGATCGTGCAGTTGGCGGGGGAGGCGAGGATCCTCACCTCCGTCAGGACGTAGTTGACTTCCGTGACCGAGCCCGAGCTCGTCACCGTCAGGTTCCCGTTGGCGACCGTCGCACCGCCGGTCGTCTGGAAGCTCTGGAAGCCCCAGTGGGAGCACGCGGCGGAGGCGATGGGATACGCCGTCGAGTTCACCGTGAGCGTCATGCCGTTCGTGTAGCCGACCCCCCGGTAGAGGATGGCCCCGCAGCCCGTCGGCTGCGTCAGGAAGGCGATCGTGCTCCCCGAGATGGAGGAGATGTAGTTCGCCACCAGCGTCCCGTTGCCGCCGGCGGTGAGCGTGCTCCCGAGGACCGTGAGGTTCCCGACGACGGTCCAGCCGGCGAAGCTCATCGAGGCGCACCCGCTCGGTGGGGAGGAGAGGCTCACGGGGATCCCGAATTGCAGGCTGACGATCGTGCCCGCCGGCACGCTCGTCCCGTTGATCGTCGCCGACCCGCAGCCCGCCGGCGACGAGACGTAGTCGACCGTGACGTTCGGTCGGAAGTACTTCCAGATTGCGGTGACCGTCCCCGATTGGCTGACGGAGAGGTTCCCGAAAGCGCCCGAACTCGGGATGACCCGGAGGCCCGGGGTCGTCGTGTACCGCTCGAAGTTGTGAGGGTAACACGACGTCGACGAGATCGGGTAGACTCCGGGGGTGAGGCTGAGCACGGTGCCGCTCGCCGCGTGCGTTCCGTTCACCGTGGCGTTCGTGCACGACGGTGGGTACGTGTCGACCGTGACGAGGAACGTCGGCAGTGGGCCCCGGTAGACATGGTAGGTCGTCCCGAGGACGACGGCCCCGGAACGGGCCGTCACCTGGATCGTGAAGTTGAGGAAGCCGTTCGCCCCGCTCGGGATGGTGGCGTTGTAGACGCCGCGTTGGCTGGTGCCCGAGATCCGGCTCATCGCGACGGTGGTCGGGCTCGCGGAGTTGAGCGAGTAGGTCATGTTCACTCCGGTGACCTGGCCCATGTCCGAGATGCTCGCCGAGACGTTCATGGCGGCGAGGGGGCGGAGGTAACCGGAGCGGCTCGTGTTGACGACCTTGTCGATGAACGTCGGCGTGAAGTCGTGCTGGTACGGGCCGGTCTGGATGTACTCCGTGTAGAACCCGCCGAAGTCCTCGACCGTCCAGGGGAACTCGTCCCCGAAGTTGAGCTGGGAGCCGTTCCAGGTGAAGAACGGGTAGAATCCGGTGCCGCCGCCCGAGTTCGAGTCCGGACACGAGGCGACCGAGACGACCGCCGAAGAGCTGCACTGCGCCGACGCCGACATCGGCGCGAAGATCGAGTAGTCGCCCGCGTAGCCCGCCGTCCCGTTCGTGAAGAAATTCGGGATGCCGAACCCGACCGTCGGCGCCCCGTCCCAGGTCGTCTGGTTGTAGGAGTCGCACGGGGCGAACAGAGGCGCGGAGATCGGGCAGAGGTCCCAGCCGATGCCGAGACCGAACGAGCCGAGCGACCAGTTGAGGAAGCAGGCGTCGGGGCAGGAGGAGTTGTAGAACGGCTCGAACACCGGGCCGCCGGTGTTCGTCGCGTTGAGGAGCAGGCTGACGTTGTTCGCCGAGGTGGGGTTGGTCGAGTCGTTCGCCCAGATCCACATCCCCTTCGTCAGGTTCCCCTTGACGCCGTCGAACGTGATGTTGTAGAAGGTGCCGCCGCTGATCGAGCCGGGGCCGGCGAACCCGGAGCCGTTCTGGATCATGTCCATGATGCACCAGAAGCTGTTGTTCCAGGTGAACACCAGCGCGTTCGTGCAGTTGCCGCCGGCGGTGTCGTTGTGCATCGCCCACACGGCGGCGTGGATCGCCCAGGTGACGGACGAGTTGGCTCCCGTCTGGGTCGGAGTGAAGACGAGCTGAGCGTACGACTGGCGGTAGATCGAACCCGGGTCGCCCGCGACGACCATCCCGAGATAGAAGTCGTTGTAGGCGAACGTCTGGCCCGGCGAGCCCGCGGTCGGTAGGTAGACCTGTTCGGTGAACCGCTCGCCCGACCCCGACTCGGCGGAGCTGAACGTCCCGTGGACGCTGTCCTGCGCCAGCGGACCCCCGCAGAGCTGGTTCAGCAGCGAGGGATTCGGGGGGAAGAAGACCCCCACGTTCAGGTAGGGGAGGGGCGGCATGGGGCACTGGAACACCGACGGCCGAGCCGCGGAGGTGACCTGGCTCGCGGGGGCCGGGGCCGGGTGCGCCACCACCGGGACGTGGGGAGCGGCGGCGGGCCCGCCCATGGTCCACCCACCGGGGATCGCCATCAGGGCGACGACGCCCAAGGCGACGGCGAGAAGGCGGAGATTACGGCGTGCCCGGTCGGTCACGGGAAGGCTCTTCGAACAGCGACACTGTTGATAAGCCGGACCCTCGGGGTCTCAGCGCTTCGGGCGTCCTGATGCGGCGGGGTCGTTGGGGTCGTAGATCTCGAAGCTCGGGACCGCCCGTACCGAGCTCGACTCGGCCGTGGGCCCCTCCGGGGGTGGGCGACGCGCTCGGGGCGCGCCGTCGCGGAGGTCGTAGGCGTAGCCGAGGCCGAGCGCGGTGATGATCCCGCCGAGGACCGCGATGCCGATCGAGACGACCGGTCGGTAGGGGAGGTGCTTGGCGGCGGGCAGGTAAGGAATCCCGACGCCGACCGCGAAGACGACGAGTCCGAGGAGCCCGATGCCGGCCCAGGTCGAGGCGTCGAGCCGGCTCGCATCGACCATGGCGAGCCTCCGCTACGGGGGGCCGACGATGGCCACTGGCGTCGGGCGCTCGCCATCGTCCGTCCGGCTCCCCCCCCGTTCCCGCGTCCGGACCTAGCCCCGCGTGCCGTACGACCGGATGAAGTCCTGCGCCCAGGCGAGCGTCTCCGGGGTGATCGAGGAGTGCGTCTTCTCGATCGCCTCGAGGAGGTTCGCCATCCGGACCCCGACGACCGTGCCGACGGGCTCTTCCTTCGCGCCGGGCGTTCCGACGGCCGGAGCCGTGGAGCCCGAGCCGAGCGTACCCGCCTGGAACAGGCCGAATCCACCGCCGCGCACCATGGCGTCCTTCGTCTCGAAGACCAGCTGCTCGCGGAGCGCGATCAGCTTCGCCTCGTCGACGACGCTGGCGATGTCGGCGCCGGAGTATCCGTCGGACAGCTTCGCCAACTGCGCGTAGTCGACCGCACCATCGGTGGGGACGCCCTTCAGGTGGATCTTGAAGATGTCCTCGCGCGCGTTGATGTCGGGCGGCGGCACGTAGAAGATCTTGTCGAACCGCCCCGGACGAAGCAGCGCCGGGTCGAGCGTCTGCGGCCGGTTCGTCGTGGCGATGATGATGACCTTGTCCTTCGGACGCAGGCCGTCCATCTCCGTCAGGAACTGGCTGACCGCGCGCGACACCTCGGGGGTCTTCATCGAGTCCTTGCTCGCGAGCGCATCGATCTCGTCGAAGAAGACGATCGACGGCGCGTTCTCCCGGGCTCGGTAGAGGACGTCCCGGACCGCGGCTTCCGACTGGCCCGCCAGGGCACTGACGAGCTCGGGGCCGTTGACGATCTGCATCGGCACGTTGAGCTCGTTGGCGGCGGCCCGCATGACGTGGGTCTTTCCGCACCCCGGGGGTCCGAACAATAGGATGCCCCGACCGGTCTTGATCTTGTAGCTCTCCATCAGCTCCGGGCGCGTCAGCGGCAGCTCGACGTACTCGCGAATCGCCTGCTTGATGTCGGTGAGCCCGCCGACGTCGTCCCACCGGACGATGATCTTCCGCTCCGTCCGCTGGACCTGGT
>JAKIWI010000025.1 GCA_022750115.1 Thermoplasmata archaeon | reverse complement strand
ACGTCGAAGTAGATCGGAAGGAGGTACTTGACGTAGAAGGCGTGCACCGTGACCCCGGGGTAGGCGAGATCCTCGTACCGCCGGATCTTCACCCGGTCGTCCTTCTCGGCGTACCGTTCGCAGGCCTCCAACAAGCTGTCGACCTCTTCCCTGGCGTCCTGCAACAGGCCGAGATGGTCGTAGCCGGGTGACGCCATCGGCTTCTCGCTCTCCGCCAGGAGGAGGAACTGATCGGGATCTGGCATCAGCAGGTGGCACGACTGTCCCACGACGTCGGCGTCGAGCGCCGACCAGCCGAAGACTGAGCCGTAGAACGCGTCGACCTCCTCGCGGAACTCGGCGGTCAGCGTGCCGACGGGGAACGTCAGCTCCATGTGGTTGAAGCGCATGCTCTGCTCCTTTCCGGAACCAGCTCGCCGACAACGATAGATGCCGGGTCGCCGTCGTCCAACGCCCAGCGCGGCCCACCCGCGACGCAGCATCATGGGGCGTGGGCTCTGTCTCCGAGATCGTCGCCGCGGAGCTGTCCCGCTGGGGCGTGTCCGACGTCGAGCGGGCCGTCTTCGGCAGCGACGACCCAAGCGAGATCGAGGAGATCATCGCCCGGTTCTGCGTCTCCTCTCTCGGGGAGCGCCCGACGGAGGGCCTGTTCTACCGCTCCTCGGCCGGGTGCGTGGCGGGCGTGGTTCTCGCCTCCGGGCGCCGGGTCGTCCTCAAGGCCTACCAGGATCGATGGACCCATCCGTTCTTGGATGCGGTGCGGGTCGTCCAGGAGCATCTGCGCGCTCTCGGATACCCCTGCGCCCGCCCCCTCGGCGGTCCGGCCCCACTCCAGGCGGACCGACCGAACCTGGTCATGGTCGAGTCGTGGCTCCCCGATCCCGGCATGACCGCGTACCGCTCGGCGCAGTCGCGGCGCGCCTCCGCGGCGGGACTGGCCCGCCAGATCGGGCTCTGCCGCGACATGCGGGGACTGCGCGGGCTCGACCAGCATCCCCTCCGCCGTCCCGCCATCGGGCTCTACCCGGAGCCCCATAGCCCGCTCTTCGACTTCGAGCTGGAGGCGGAGTCCGCTCGGTGGATCGACGACTTCGCCGAGCGGGCCGCCGAGATACGCGACAAGGAACAAGAAGGCATGACGGTCGTCGCCCACACCGACTGGTCGGCCCGGAACGTCCGTCTGCACGGCGGCGACGTCGTGGCGGTCTACGACTGGGACAGCGTGGCACGGGTGCGGGAGAGCACCGCACTCGGCCAGGCGGCCGTCACCTGGTCCGTGACGTCGGAACCCGGTGGATCCCGGTTCCCGTCGGCGGCCGGCGTCGCGGCGTTCCTCGAGGACTACGAGACCGCCGCCGGCTCCGCCCTGAGC
>JAKIWI010000018.1 GCA_022750115.1 Thermoplasmata archaeon | reverse complement strand
CCTTCGCCTCGGCCCTCGCCTCCTGGCTTTGCAGCACGTGGAGGTTCATCTCGTCCCCATCGAAGTCCGCGTTGTACGGCGGGCAGTCGCAGAGGTTGAACCGGAACGTCTTGTGGGGGAGGATCCGGACGAAGTGGGCCATCATGCTCATCCGATGCAGCGACGGCTGCCGGTTGAACAGCACGATGTCGCCGTCGATCAGCTGACGCTCGACGATGCAGCCGGGCGCGACCAACTCCGCGCACGCCTCGGCGTTCTTTTCCATGACCTTGATCCGCTGGCCGTCCTCCCGGATCAGGTAGTTCACGCCGCACTGGTAGACGCCCGCGGTGATGGCCGCCGGCGTCGGGCCGCGCTTGACGAGCCCCTTCGCGATCTCCTGGTTGTGGGGCGTGACCTCGAGCGGGACGGTGAGCGCTCGCGCGACCTCGACCGGGATGCCGACCTCGTTGATCGAGAGCAGCGGGTCCGGAGAGATGACCGTACGAGCCGAGAAGTTGACGCGCTTTCCCGACAGGTTCGAGCGGAACCGGCCATCCTTCCCCTTGAGCCGCTGGCTGAGCGTCTTCAGGGGGCGGCCCGAGCGGTGGCGGGCGGGCGGGATGCCCGACGTCTGGTTGTCGAAGTAGGTCGTGACGTGGTACTGGAGCAACTCCCAGAGGTCCTCGACCACGAGCTGAGGGGCGCCCATGTCGCGGTTCTCTCGGAGGCGCTGGTTGATCCGCAGCACGTCGACGAGCTTGTGCGTGAGGTCGTCCTCGCTCCGCTCTCCGGAGTCGAGGGTGATCGACGGGCGGACCTGAACGGGCGGGACGGGTAGGACGGTCAGGACCATCCACTCGGGGCGGCCGAACTTCGGGTTCAGCTCCATCGCGCGGACGTCGTCGTCGGGGATCCGCTCGAGCCGCGCACGGACCTCCTTCGGGGTGATCTTGTGGCCGGTCTCCCGGAACGTCGTCGGCTTGTCGAGGATGATCTTCTGCTGCACCTCGTGGCAGTGGGGGCAGACGCGCTCCTCCTTCGGTTCGCGCGCGCGCGGCGCGGGGGCGCCGTCCTCGGTGTCGGCGCTCGCTTCCGAGCGGCTCGACGGGGCGTCGGGGAGCTTGCGGCCGCAGGCGCGGCACGTTCCCTGCAGCAGACGCTTGATCTCCTTCGCGTAGCCGACGTGGATCACCGGCATCGCGAGCTCGATGATGCCGAAGTGGCCGGGGCACTCGCTGACCCGTCCGCCGCACGTGCGGCAGCGCAGGTTCGGCTCGATGACCCCCAGGTGGAGGTCCATCAGGCCCATCTCGATCGGGTAGCCGTCGTCGTCGTAGGTGTCGGCGGTGATGATCTTCACCGCGCTCATCCGCCGGACCTCGTCCGGGGAGAGAAAGGCGAACTGCAGCGCCTTGATCTTCTTCGAGAGACCGGTCGCCATGGTTCCTCCTACCGCATCTCCTCGAGCTGGAGCCGCATGATCACGCCGAGGCTGATCAGCTCCTCGAGGAGCAGCTTGAACGAGTAGCTCATCTCGACGGGGTAGATCGACGAGGTGTTCCCGCAGCTCGGGCAGCGCAGCGATCCCGCCCGGGTGTCGGGGATTGCGATGTGGCCGCACTCCGGGTTGCCGCAGACGTACTGGATCGTGCCGTCGGATTCGTCGAGCAATCGGTCCTTGATGACCATCGCGACGCCGTGGCCGATCAGGCAGTCGCGCTCCATTTCACCGAACCTCAGACCACCCTGGCGGGACCGACCCTCGGTCGGCTGCCGCGTGAGGATCTGGACGGGGCCGCGCGAGCGCATGTGCATCTTGCCCGCGACCATGTGGTGGAGCTTCTGGTAGTAGATCACGCCGATGAAAATCTCGGCCTCGAGGCGGCGGCCGGTGACGCCGTCGTAGAGCGTCTCGCGTCCGCTGGGGTGGAGCCCGAGCGCCTTCAGGCTCTCGCGGAGCGCCTCTTCGCGCTCGCCGGAGAACGCGGTGCCGTCGATCGTGCGCCCTTCGAGCGAGCCGACCTTGCCCCCGAGCATCTCGAGGACGTGGGCGACGGTCATCCGCGACGGGATCGCGTGCGGGTTGATCAGGAGGTCCGGCGTGATGCCGTCCCTCGTGTACGGCATGTTCTCGTTCGGGACGATCAGGCCGATGACGCCCTTCTGGCCGTGCCGGCTCGCGAACTTGTCACCGAGCTCGGGTACGCGCTGGTTGCGGACCTTGACCTTGACGAGTTTGGAGATGTTCTCTCCTTCGGTCAGGATGACGTTGTCCACCCAGCCGGACTCGCCGTAGCGGACGGTTCCGGAAGTCTCGCGGCGCTTCTGGGGCGTGAGCAGGTCGGTCTTCTCCTCGAGGAAGCGGGGCGGGCTCGTCTTCCCGATCAGGACGTCGCCTTCGGCGACCTCCATCTCGGGGAAGATCAGGCCGTCCTCGCCGAGGTTGCGGTAGGCCGTGTCGACGCGCGCTCCGGCGACGTCGGGTCGCGGAATCTCGAAGCGGTCCTCCTGGCCGCCCGGATATTTGCGCTCCTCGCCACGATAGGTACGGAAGAACGACGAGCGGCCGAGGCCGCGGTCGATCGCGGCGCGCGAGAAGACGAGCGCGTCCTGCATGTTGTACCCCTCGAAGGAGAGGACCGCGACGACGAAGTTCTGGCCCGCCGGTCGCTCCGTGAAGTGCACGTAGCGCATCGTCTGCGTGCGGAGCAGCGGCGCCTGCGGATAGTGGAGGAGGTGGCTGCGGGTGTCGGGCCGCCGCCGGTAGTTCACCGACTCGACGCCGAGCGCCTGCTTCGCCATCGCCGAGCCCATCGTGTTGCGCGGCGTCGAGTTGTGCTCGGGATAGGGGATGAGCCCCGTGCAAACGCCGAGCATCAGGTTCGTGTCGATCTCGAGGTGCGTCTGGGCCGGAGTGAGGGCGGAGGGACTGTCGAACTCGTGACCGCAGCGGCCGCACTGGACGAGCGCCGCGTCGGTCTTCTCGCCGGCGGACAGCCATCGGACGTCGCCGCGCGACAGCGCGCGTTCGCACTTCGGGCACCGCTCGGGGTGCTGGAATCCCTCGACGGCGATGAGGGCGTCCTCCTCCTCCTCGGCGTCCATCCACTCGATCTTTCCTTGGCGGATCAGGTCGGAGAACGAGAGCGTCCCTCGGCCGAGGTCGTCGAGGTCGGCGCGAGTGACCTTCGGAACCCCGTTGCGCACGACGATCAGCGGGCGGCGGAGCCGGCCCTGGTCGCAGTGAACGATGACCTCGTTCATTTGCTCGTCGTAGCGGACGTTGAGCTCGTAGGTCTTGTCGCCGAGCGTTGGGGAGAGGGTCCCCGAGCGGCGGCGGTCGCGGATCTCGCGGACGAGCTCGATCGGCGTCGAGTGGAGTCCGATGAGGTTCCCGTTGACGTAGACGCGCGCGGCGCGCTTCCCCTTCGTGTTCGTGCTGTCCTGGAACACCTCGGGGCCGATCTCGCGCGTGTTGAGGTCGCGGAGGATGAGGGTGACCTCCTCCTCGTCGGCGCCTTCGGAAACGTCGACGCAGAGAGCGTAGTTCTTGACGAGACCGCAGTTCTGTCCTTCGGGAGTCTCGTTGGGGCACAGTCGGCCCCATTGGGTGGGGTGTAGGTCGCGCGCCTCGAAGTGCGGCTGACTGCGAGTCAGCGGGCTCGTCACCCGGCGGAGGTGCGAGATCGTGGACATGTGGCTGGTCCGGTCGAGCACCTGGCTCACCCCAGCGCGGCCACCGACCCAGTTGCCGGTGGCGAGCGCATGGACGAGCCGCTGCGTGAGGAGGTCCGGCCGGATCGCGCTCGCGATCCGAAGGTCCTTCTTCCGCGCGAACGACCGCTCGAGCTGGTACTTGAGGTCCTTCAGGAGCAGCGTGAACGCCACCCGGAACAGGTCCTCCATGAGGTCGCCGGCGAGTTTGAGGCGCTTGTTCGCGTAGTGGTCCTTGTCGTCCTCGCCCCGGACCTTCAGGTGGAGCTCGAGGACGGTACGGGCCATGCGCGCGAGGTAGAGGGCCTTCTTCAGACGGTCGCCCTTCGTGTCGCCCAGGTGGGGGAGGAGCGAGCGGTCGAGGATCCCGTCGACCTTCCGCTGCCGGTACTCCTTCGCCTGTCCCGTCGCGAACTTCTTCTCGAGGTAGAGGAGGGCGTCCTCCGTGGTGAGGATCCCCTCGGGGGGGTAGAGCTTCTTCGAGGTGCACTCCTCGAGGTTGACGTTCAAGAGGTGCTTCATCGTCTGGACGAACGGTTCGTCCAGCGGGAGCAGTTCCCCCAGAGCCGCCTGGAAGATCTCCTCGTCGTTCTTCATCCCGAGGGCCTTCATCAGGACCACGAGCGGGATCTGGCCGGAGGCGGTCGGGACCGAAACCTGGAGGATCCCGTCCTTCTTCTTCTCGACGACCGTGAGGGACCGGTAGCCGCCGCGCTGGCTGAACACTTTCGCGGACTCGATCGGCGTCCCGTAACGCTCGTTGAACTCGGCGAAGATCCGGTTCGGCGCGAGGTCCTCGAGGCTGATGATGACCCGTTCCGTGCCGCCGATGATCGCGTAGCCGCCGGGGTCGAGCGGATCCTCCCCGTATTCGACGAGCTTCGCGCGGTACTCCTCGTCCGAGAGGGGGAATCCCGAGTCGCGCTCGATGTTGCCGCGGTTCAGGTTGCACGGGCGACTCTTGACCATGATCGGCAGGTCGCCGATGTGGACCTGCTCGGGGGCGCGCTCCACGCCGTTCTCGACGACGGTGACGTTGAGGTGGATCGGCGCCTGGTAGGTGAGGTTGCGGAGGCGCGCCTCCATCGGGGTGAGCGTCGGCTTCGAGCCGACAGGCTCCTTGACGAACGGCTGGCCGACGAAGATCGTCGGCTCGGCGGTCGGGGAGATCTGGCCGGTGCGCGGGTCGCGCCGACGGCCGACGCGCACGTAGATCGAGCTCTTCGTCTTCTGAACGTCGAGCCGGATGACGCCGCGCTCGCCGGCGTCTTCGCTGACGCGCGACTCATCGACGATCCGCTGCATCCGGGAGTTGGGGTTGTCCGGAGTCGGCAGGAAGTCGTTGAAGCTCGCCAGGTGGTGGTTGACGATGGATCGCTCCCGGAAGAAGCTGTCGACGATCTCTCGCATGGAATGGAACCTCTAATCCCCCGTCCCGGAGATCAGCACTCGGAAGGCGATCGCCTCGCCCGCCGTCTGCGACGGCCGGCGGATCCGCACGAGCCGCCCGGCGAGCGCCTCGCGGGCGTCGCGCGCGGCGACGTACTTCGGGTCGGTCTTGAGCCCGGGGTCGGTGACCATGATCTTCGGCAGCCGGTCGATCCCCGTGCCGAGCGTCTTCAGGGTCTCCTCGGTCTCCGAGACGCTCAAGAGCTCATGCCGGGGCACGAGGGAGTTCGGACGGAACGGCCGCGGGGGCGGCGGCGGAACTGGCGCGGCCTTGCCCTTCCCCTTCGCCTTCGGCTTCGCAGTGGAAGCGCGTTTCGGTGCGGTCATGGAGCGTCCTCAGGTTCGGTACGGGCCCGGGGGGAATCTCGGAGCGGCACCGTCGAGGAGCCGCCCGTTCGAACCCCCGACCAACTGGTTAAAAGCCAGTTGCTCTCTGTCGGGACGACGGCCTCCGCCGACGACCAACCGACCTGAGCTACGGGCCCGCTCCCGTTCCGGAGCGAACCGACCCGGGTGCCGTATTTCACGTTTCTCCCCGACGAAATCACGGAAGGCTCTCGAGTTGGCTGATGATCGACCAGATCGCCGTGCGGCCGTGCGTCGGCAGGTTCGGGTCGTTGGCGAGGTCGTCGAGGACGTAGACGGCGCTCGCGACGCGGACGTCGAGCGCGACCTGGGGTTTCCCGAGCGCCTCGCGCGCGGACTGGGCACCGCGCCGGACGTTGCGGGGAACGGAACTGTCGTCGGCGAGCTCGGTGAGCGTTGCCACGGTCTGGGCGATCGCGAGGCTCATCGGGTCGGTCGCCGTCTCGGCGGCTGCGGGGGGGAGTGCCGCTCCCTGGGCGCTCATGTGCGCCTCGTCTCGCCGCCTTCTTTGTAGGCGGTGACGACGAGGAGCGTCTTCGTTTCGCGGATCCCCTTCACCGCGGGGAGTCGGTGGAGGACGAACTCCTTCAGCTCGTCGTAGTGGGGGAAGCGGACCTTCAGGAAAATGTCGGTGTCGCCGGTGACGAGGAACACGTCCTCCACCTCGGTGAACTTCGCGACCTCGGTCGCCACGGTGTCGGCCTCGGACGTCTCAACCTTGAGCGCGATGAGCGCGACCACGTGGTCGTCGCCCCAGACCTTCGCGAACGTGTTCTCGACGGCCTTGCTGGACGACCCTTTGCCCTCTCCGGACCTCTGCATCGTGTACTTCCTCTGCTCGCGCGGCGCGAATGCCCGACCCCAGCCCCTGGCTAGCTCGTCGGAGCCGACTCGAACTCCTCTTGGAGGTCGTTGATCACTTGGTCGATGACGGCGCTGGCGCCGGAGCCGCGGTATTCACGGACCCCGCCAGCCTCGCTCGAGACACGGGCCACCAGTTCAGCGCTTCCGCGCAAGAACTCGACACTGCAAATGAGCTCCTCCACTGGCGCTGGCCCCCCCGAGCCGGTCGGCCCAC
>JAKIWI010000024.1 GCA_022750115.1 Thermoplasmata archaeon | reverse complement strand
CTTGCCCCGACAACGAGAACGTGTTCTAACCTGACGACGATGGAGTTCAACCTCGCCGATCTCTTCGAGGCGGCAGTCGACGCCTACCCCGAGAGGGAGTACCTGGTCGCCGACGGGGAACGGCGGACCTACGCCGAGATGGAGGCCCGGGCGAACCAGCTCGCCCACCACCTGGCGACGCAGGGGATCGGGCCGGGCGACCACGTCGGGATTTACTCGTACAACTCGGTCGAGTGGGTCGAGACCGCCTGGGCGGTCTTCAAGCTGCGCGCGATCTGGATCAACATCAACTACCGCTATGTGAAGGAAGAGCTCCGCTACCTGTTGACCAACGCCGACTTGAAGGCGCTGGTGCACCAACGGGAGTTCTCGCCGCTGGTCACGGGGCTCCTCCCCGAGCTGCTCGAGCTGCGCCACGTCATCGTGATCGAGGACGGTACCGACGTCGAGCCCACCCCGGGCGCCATCGGGTACGAGGAGGCGCTGGCGGGCCACTCGGCGGAGCGCGACTTCGGGCCTCGATCCGGCGACGACCTCTACATCCTCTACACCGGCGGGACGACCGGCATGCCCAAGGGTGTGGTCTGGCGCCACGAGGACGTCTTCTACGCCCTCGGCGGTGGCACGGACCCTGTCACGAACCAGCGGATCACCGATCCGGCTGTCATGGTCGCCAAGGGCGCTGGCGGAGGGATGACGCACCTCCCCGTGGCGCCGCTCATGCACGGCGCCACGCAATGGAGCGTGATGGGCCAGAGCTTCGTGGGCTCGAAGATCGTCCTCATGGCCAGGTTCGACCCCCACCACGTCTGGCGACTGGTCGCGGAGGAGCGGGTGAACTCGGTGATGATCACGGGGGACGCGATGGGCAAGCCGCTGATCGAGTCCCTGGCCGATCCGGGGGCGGACTACGACCTCTCGTCGCTCCTGGCCGTCGTGTCGTCGGCGGCACTGTTCTCCGCGCCGGTCAAGGATCAGTTCTTCGTCCGCCTCCCCAACCTCGTGATCACCGATGCCATCGGCTCCTCGGAGGGCGGGAACAACGGGATGACGGTGGTGACGGCGGGGAACACCGCCATGAAGAGCGGCCCGACCGTGCATCTGCTCGGCGAGACCGTGGTCTTCGACGAGAATCTCGAGCTGGTGGAGCCCGGATCGGGCGTCATCGGCAAGATCGCCCGCTCGGGCGACATTCCACTCGGCTACTACAACGATCCGAAGAAGACGGCGGAGGTGTTCATTGAGGTGCGCGGGAAACGCTACGTCATGCCCGGTGACTACGCGACGGTCGAGGCGGACGGCTCGATCACCCTGCTCGGCCGGGGGTCGATCGTCATCAACTCGGGCGGCGAGAAGATCTTCCCCGAGGAGGTCGAGTCCGC
>JAKIWI010000013.1:26374-33599 GCA_022750115.1 Thermoplasmata archaeon | reverse complement strand
CGCTCCCAGGTGCGCCGCGAATCGACGGGGGATGACGAGTCCCCGGACGGCGCCGGATCGGTTCCCGTCGGCAGAAAGGACTAAAAGGGGAGGCCCCCGTCGGACGCCCTTAGAGGCCGCATCATGCTGGTCGAGATCACGGAACTCCTTGGGCGCCAGGTCTACACGCCCGAGGGCCGCCTGCTGGGCGAGGTCGAGAACGTCGTCGTCGATGTCGAGGGTGCCAAAGTCGACGGACTGTACGTCGACGAGACGAACCCGCTGTTAGTCGACGAGTCGAAGCCCGTCAACGTGCCGTACCGGTGGGTGACCGCGGTCAACGATGTCGTGCTGCTGAAGTTCTTCCCGAAGCGCGTCTCCCTGAAGCGCGCCCCGGCGAAGGCTCCCCTGCGGCACGAAGCGCCGGCCGAACTCCCCGCCCGCTGACGGCGCGGGGATAGCCAAGCCCGGAAACGGCGCAGGACTTAAACGGCGGCTCCAGCCGTCGAAGAGATCCTGCCGCGTAGGCGTTCGCCGGTTCAAATCCGGCTCCCCGCATCCTCTCGGTTGGTGGCACGATGCGGCGGAGCGAACTGGTCCGGATCCTCGACGCGGTCCCGACGTTCTCGAATCCGGACCCAGCGCTCGAGCAACTCGTAACGCCGCCGGAGCGCGCCGCCGACCTGCTCCTCGAGGCACTCGCCCGGGGAGACCTCGAAGGGCGAACGGTCGCCGACCTGGGCACGGGGACCGGCCGCCTCGCGATCGGTGCCGCCCGGTTGGGGGCCCGCCGCGTGGAGGCCTACGACGTCGATCCGGGCGCCATCTCGGTCGGCCGCGCGGCCTCTCCGGACGATGTGGACTGGCGGGTGAGTGAGATCGCCGACGTTCGGACGGACGCCGACACCGTCGTGATGAACCCGCCGTTCGGGGCCCAGAAGCGGGGGGCCGACCGGGCGTTCTGGAGCGTCGCCTTCGCGCAGCCACGGGCCGTCTACGCGTTCGCCCTCGCCGACTCCCGAACCTTTATACAGCGACTTGCGGTCGCGCGCGGAGCGCGGGTCGAGGCCCAACGGCCGGTCGACTGGACCCTCGGGCCGACGTTCCGGCACCACCGGAAGCGGGCGGTCGAGGTGCCGGTCGACCTGTGGGTCCTCCGTGCGGAAGGACCACAACCATGAGCGGCGCGGGGGAGAGCCTCGTCGTCCCCGGCGAGCTTCTCGGCACCGCCGAGGAGTTCGTTCCGGGACACGGGACCTACGAGGACCGGGGCAAGATCTACGCAGCGTTGCTGGGCCACCGAAAGGTCGACCCGAGCGACCGCGCCGTACGCGTCGACGCCATCCACCCGATTCCGGTGGTCCACGACGACGACCTGATCTACGGCCGCGTGGACGAGGTGAAGAGCGCGATGGCGATCGTCACGATCGTCGCCGCCGCGACGAGTCAGCGGACCGTTCCGGGCCAGCCGGAAGGGACAATCCACATCTCGAAAGCGAAGGAAGGCTACACCGAGGCGCTCGCCGACGAGTTCGCACCCGGCGACCTCGTGGTCGCTCGGGTCCTCCAGAGCCATCCGTCGATCAAGCTCACGACCTCCGCCTCCGACCTCGGCGTCGTGACCGCCCGCTGCCAATCGTGCCACGCGCTCCTCGCGCGCGGCGACAAGGACGAGCTCCGCTGCCCGCGGTGCGGGAACCGCGAGCACCGCAAGGTCGCCACCGCCTACGGCCGGATCCCCGCGACCGGACGCGAAGCGCATGCCGGCGGGGACTGAGGAGCTCCGACTCCTCCAGCTCGTCCGCGCCCACGACCGCTGGCGCGGCTCGAGCGTCTTCAATCTGCTCCCGAGCGAGAACGCCGTCTCGCCCGCCGCGCGGCGATTTCTGGCGAGCGACCTCGCCGGACGCTACACGCTGCCGATGGACTCCGCGTTCGACGGCGAGACGATCGACAACAGCTACGCCGGGACCCGATTCACCGACGAGATCGAAGCGCTCGGGAACGCCGCCGCCGCCCGGGTGTTCCGCGCGAAGCACGCCACGGTCCGACCACTCTCGGGTCACATCGCCGCGATGTCGGCCCTCGTGCCCCTGCTCCCGCACGGCTCGAAGATCCTCGCGATCTCCCCCGATCAGGGGGGCTACGACGGCTACGCGCCAGGGTTCCTGCCGGCGCTGCTCGGCTGGACGGTCCGCCCGCTTCCGGCCGACGGGCCGGGGTTCTCGGTCGACGCCGAGGCCGCCACCGCCGAGATCCGTCGCGAGCGCCCGACCGCGGTCGTCCTCGGCCAGTCGTTCTTCCTGTTCCCCTACCCCCTGAAGGAGATCGCCGAGGCGGCCCATTCCGTCGGCGCGCTCGTGTTCTACGACGCCTCGCACGTGCTCGGGCTGATCGCCGGGGGCGAGTTCCAGGACCCGCTCCGCGAGGGGGCGGACGTCGTCTACGGGAGCACGCACAAGTCGTTCCCGGGACCTCAGGGCGGCCTTCTCTACACCGACCGGACCGACCTCTTCCAGCAACTCGACCCCGCGCTCGTCTGGCGGGTGTTCGACAATGCCCACTGGAACCGGATCGCGGGCCTCGCCCAAACCCTGCTCGAGCTCGAGCGAGTCGGCGCCGAGTACGCCCGCACCGTCGTCGGCAACTCCCAGGCGCTCGGCCGGGCGCTCACCGATCTCGGCGCGCCCTTGGTCGGTGAGGCGCTCGGATTCTCGCGCTCCCATCAGCTGCTCTTCGACCGCCACGAACTGAAGCGCCGGTACGGGGTCGGGGCCGGCGTCCTCGCCCGGCGGTGGGAGCGACAACGTCTGCTGACGGACCTCGTCGGCCGGCTCGGCACGGCCGAGGTCGCGCGCCTCGGGCTGACGCCGTCGGACATGCCGAGACTCGCCGACCTACTGATCCGCGCGGGTCCGAAGAGGGAGAAGGTGGGGTCCGAAGTCCTCGCCTGGCGGCGGCAGTTCACCGCCCTTCGGTTCGCCTAGAACGGCCCCAAGAGCCCAGAAAACTGCCCGCGCAGCCCGCGCGGAGGAATTGGTTGGCCCGTCCGATCGCCCGGGGCTGAGCCCCGGGCGAGCCGGTTCCCTCGGTCTACTTCTTCGTGGGGTCGCCGGAACTCATGTTCCCGGACGACGAGTCCGTCGAGGACGAGGAGGAACTGTCCATGCTACCACCCGACGATCCGCCCGAGCCCTGGGTCGGGGACCACGGCTGGGGGGAGGCGGGCTGCATCGGGCCGCCCCACATCATCCGTCCGAGGACCAGCGCCACGATCAGTCCGATGATCAACCCGACGACGAGCAGGATCGTCGCCGTCGCGGCCGCCGAGAGGCCGCCGGGCAGCGACTGGGTCTGCGTCGACGTGTGGTTGACGTAGATCGTCTGGCCGGCCGGGATGACGACCATTGTCTGGTTGATGTAGTTGAGACCGTAGGGCGTCGTCACCAAGATACTCGCGACGTACGACCCCGCCGTTGCCGCGAGCCACGGCGCGTTCGCGCCGATGGTGCGGTTACCAGTCCCGACCACGAACATCGGGGAGACGAACACGATCTGCTTGTTCGCGACGTCGGTGACCTGCAGCGTGACCCCCTGGATGTAGTCGCCTGTGTAGGTAACGACGAACGTCACGTTTCCAGTCGAGAGGTCCGAGCCCGGCAACGGCGAAATGAAAACGCCGCTGGGGGTCTGGAACACCGGGTAGACGTTCTGCTGGCCCGCGAACGTCCGGTTCGCCCCGGAGTTGTTCTCGGTCGCCCAGACCAGGAGTTGGTACTCATCCCGCGGGAACGCGCCCCCTGGGGAGGCGGTCGCGTAGCCGGCGCTGTTGAGGTCCGTGACGTTCAGGACCTGACTGTAGGCGGTCTGGCCCGACGCGACCTTCTGGGTCAGGTTGACGACCGTCGCGCAGGTTGGACCAAGGCCGAACAGCGAACCGCAGTTGCCCGAGATGTCCCGGACGTTCAGCGTGACCCAGGTCGACGACGGCCCGATCGAGCCGTTCGTGACGCTGATGTTCCACGAGACCGTGAAGGGGAGCTTCATGTACAGCGAGAACGCCGTCGAGTAGGTCACCGTCACACTCGGGGCCCCGCTCACGAAGACGTTCACGGTGACGGGGGCCGAGGTGACGTTCGACCACGCCGTCGTGTTGTTGTAGGACGCCGACACCGTCACGGCGTCGGTGCCGAGCGCGTTCCAGAGCGCCGAGTAGGTCGCGGTCGACTGGTTGGTCGAGTTGAACGTGCCGAGGTCGGACGCCGCGTTGGCCCAAGTGAGCGCGACCGGATACGGGCAGGTCTGGTTGACGGTCCCGTTGACCGTGCACAGCCACGAGGCGGTGAACCCGACGTTGCCGCCGGGAGCGAGGGTTTGGGTCGTGTTCGGCGAGATTGCGATGCTCGTCAGCGTGACGTTAACCGGAGGTGGGGGAGGCAGCGGAGCGACTGCCCGAATGGGGGCGGAGTGAGCGCTCACGGCCGCGTGCGCCGAATGGGAGATCGCCGCGTGGCTGGTCGGCATGGTCGGCCCCGATGCGGTCGTCCGGACGGCTCCACCGGGGTGGGACCCATAGGCCCCTGCTCCCACGGAGAGCGCGACCAACATCACGGCAAACGTCGCCATCGTGCCCAGCGCGAATCCCGAACTTAGGCGCATACGTCTGGTGACGACTTTCATTACTTAAATGTCGCGGAGACGACTGTTGAATCGGCCGTCGTCGCGGAGTCAGGGACGACGGATAACCGGAGCCGGCGGCGGGACACTCGCCCCGCCGTCCGGACGGTGAATCAGTTCGCGCCTACTCTTCGATCCCGTGCACGACCTGCTGGTGCTGGTGCAGCGAGAACTCGTTCGTTGCCGGCTCGTGGCAGATCGGGCAGCTGAGCGATCCGGGGGTCGCGCTCGCGCCAGCTCCCGCCGCTGCGCCCGCGCCAGCTCCCGCTCCGGTTCCGCCCTCGTCCCACGGCTTCGGACCGGTGCCGGCCGACCGCCCGCCGCCGCTCGGACGCAGCGCCGGGGCCGCGATCAGACCGACGAACAAGCCGACGATGACGGCGATCAGCGCGAGGACCGTCCCCAATTGGGCCGGGCTCAGCGAGATGAGCGGAGCGTTCCCCAGCGACCGGTTCTCGAAGACCGGCGGATTGAGGTTCGATACGTTGATCCAAGCGTGGGCCGTGTAATTGCCGGCGTACGGCGTGTTGAGCGAGAGCACGATATCATACTGCCCGGGCTGGACGGCGATCCAGGTCGTCGAGCCGGAGCGCACCTCCTCACCCACTCCCGGAGCATTGGCTCCCTGGGTGAACACCGGCGTCGTCGGCGTGGCCTCCGGATAGACGGAGATGTTGGCGCTCTGGACGTAGCCGCCTTGGTAATCGTAGGCGATCGTCACATTGCCCAACGGCACGGTGGCGTTTTGCCCGGGACCTGTGATCGAGCCGTGGACCGGCGAGAAGATCAGGAACGTATTCACCTGAGCCGCAATCGAATTGCCGTCGGTCCGGTTCTCGTTCAGCCAGACGATGATCTGGTACTGCCCGCTCGGGTAGTGTCCCCCGTTTCCGGAGTAGAAGTGGTCGAGCCCCATCAGGGTCAGGTTCAGCGACTGGTTGTAGTTGATCATGCCGTTGTGGACCCGCTCGGAGAGGTTCACGACCGTCGGGCACGGGCTGCGGAGGCCGCCGCAGCCGCCCGTGACGTAGCGGAGATCGAACGACTGGTTGTAGGTGTAGTTGAACACCTGGTCGGGCGGCAGGTTCAGCGTCCAGTTCACCGTGTAGGGGACCACCGTGTAGGTGCTCGAGATGCCGAGGTTGGTGATCGAGACGCCCCCGACGATGAACTTCTTCGTCTGGGTGAAGACGTGGCCCGCGCTGTCGGTGACGACCAGCGTCAGGTTGTGCGTGCCGTTGGTGTAGACGTTCGACAGGTTTCCGAACTTCTGGTAAGACTGCCAGTACGGCGGCGAGCTGGGGGAGAGGTCGAGCGCGAAGTTTCCGTCGACGTACGCCTTCATCGTCGTGACGTGCTCCTGGGCGCTCGGCCAGTTGAAGGACGGGTTGTTCCCGGCGATCGGGTCGAGCGTCGGTAGCGAGACGTTGACCTCGAACGACACGTTCGCCCCCACCGTGAAGAAGTCGAGGGGGAGGCGACTCGGCGTCTGCACCGTGAGGTTCACGGGGTTGGGCAGGATGATGATCGGCGCGGCCGTGTAGTTCCGCTGGTAGGAGTTGTTGAACTCGCAGGTAATCAGCGGGTTGATGTTGGGCAGGTTCGGCGCGCACTTCTCCGTGTATTGGAACGTGCGGTTGCTCGACCCACCGACGTCCACGGCGACGAACGAGAGGCCGGCGGTCTGTCCGCCGGCGGTGTTCGTGAAGCCGCCCGTGTCCGAGATGTTGTCGGGGATTTGGATCGTGACGTTCCCGAGAGGCCCGACGGTGTTGCCGGAGGTACCGGAGTAGTTCGTCACACCGACCACACCCCCTCCGGATTGGAACCGCTCGAATCGAGTCTCCCGTCCTCCGTCGAAGTTGCCCAACCAGACGTGGGCTCCGGAGATGAGCCCCCCGGTGTAGTTGTTGACACTGACGTTGAGACGCTCGCCCTGCCAGCCGTAGAGCAGGTTCCAGAGCCCGGTCTGATTGAGCGCGTTCGGCTCCCATGCGTCGACAGTCTTGTTGGTCGGGTCGTACTTGTTCGTCTGGTGGAGCGCGTAGAGGATCCACTCGATGATGTTGAAGTTCGACATCCGACCGCCGTAATTGTCGGAGGTTTTGACGTTCGGACCAGGCAGGACCTGGTAGTTCGTGCCGCCCGTGTTCGTCCCGTACGATGCGTTGACGAAGAACGTCGTCGGCGAGATCACGTTCCACGTGTAGACGAGGGCGACCCCGGTGAGGTTCGTGAGCGAGATCGAGACGTTGGTGGGGGAGAGATAGTTCGGGTTGCCGAACGACTCGCTCGCCTGTTCGGCCCGCGTATTCGAGAACGCGAGCTGGTTCGTGTTCGAGATCGCCGCAACGACCTGGGCGTCGTAGACGGGCTTGCCATCGAGGGTGACCTGGACCGCGAACGTGTTCGGGAAGAGCGTCCCGCAGCACGAGGGAGCGACGGTCGGCGGGAAGAAGCCGAGGAATCCGTTGAACTCGGCGGTTCCACCCACCGTACCGGCCGTCGCGGGGGCGACCACGGTCACCGTGAGGTTGCCGACGGGGATGTCGTGGGAGATCCAGTCGTA
>JAKIWI010000013.1:0-26274 GCA_022750115.1 Thermoplasmata archaeon | reverse complement strand
AATGACCCCGGCATCTTCTCGATCGCGACGAGGTCCTGGGCGAAGTTCCAGACGTTGATGGTGCCCCAGCCCGTCGGGAAATCGAAGCCACGGGTCGTGTTCCCGTAGGTGTACTGGCCGCCCGCCGTGTGAGGGAAGTTCTGCCCGGGGGGCCACTCGTAGCCCTTGGAGGCGCCGATGTTGCCCCAGTAACTGGTTCCGTTCGTAATGTCGTAGAAGGGAACCAGCGAGACGTTCCCGTTGTACCACGCGTTCGCGACATCGAAGATCGCCTTGTCGCCGACGCCCATGTACGGGCTCAGACTGTTGTGGAGCGCGTAGTCGTCGATCAGCGCGAGTTCGCCGGCGGTGGTCGGGCAGGCGAAGCTCGTCCCGCCGTACAGCCACGAGAAGTAGCCGTCGTAGAAGATCGTCTGGTTGAAGTCCGCCTCCGCCGCCACGGAGCTCCCCAGGGCTCGGCCGACGTCGGGCACAGTGAGTCCGTGCTGGTACCACGGCTGGGTGAACCAGTAGCTCGTCCCGAACCCGCCCGACCCGCTGGGGGGCGCGTTGTAGAGCGTCGTGTTGGTGAGCGGCTCGTACCAGAACGACTGGCCCTGGATGCCGAGCGTCTTGTCGACGTGAACCGTGGCGTTGGGGATCGTGTAGATCGACTGCTGGTAATTGCCGATCGAGTCGACGGCCGGGAACACGGACCCGTTCACGCCCGCCGCGCTCGTGCGGACCCCGTCGACGGAGAACACGTACGGGTCGGTCGCGGGGAAGCTGCCCGACATGATGCCGGTCGCCTTGCTGAAGCCGCCGCCGTCCGCGCTCGAGGCCATCACGGTCGTGCCCTTCGCGGAGAGGAGCATGATGTACGAGTGCATGGTGAGCGCATTCGCCCAGTTCGGCCCGTAGAGGTTCGGCCAGCTGACCTCGTCGCCGCCCCAGGAGTTCGACAGGATGTTCGGCGCCACCGTCATCCGGTCGGCCGTTGCGTACTCGTCGTCGAGGACGTTGTCGGACAGGAAGGGGCCGTAGATCGGCATGATTCGGGCGCCGGGCGCCATGGTGCTCGAGAACTCGATGTCGAGAGCCATCTCGCCCGAGTCGCCGTCGGTGTAAGTGAGGGTCCCGTTGAGACCGAACTGCCGGTCGACGGGGACGGCGACGAGCCGCTTCATGATCTGGTTCGGGTTGTTCCAGACGAGCTTGCTGAATCCTTGGATGTCGCCGGGGTTGATCCCGCCGGCCATGATGATGCCGATCGTGATCGGCGATCCGGAGGAGTTGCCGTTGACGCCGAGGTTGATCAGCGGCTGCGCCTGGTACATGAAGTTCAGCGACGCGGGCGTGATCGTCTGGTACGTCTGCCACTTCGCGAAGTGGTGGGAGTAGTAGCGGAACCACATGAACGCGTGATTCGTGTAATTGTACGCGCCCGTCTCGTTCGTGGTCGTGTTGTAGAGGGCGTGGGCAAACGCCGTGGTGAACGACGCCCGGTCATCGGCCGGGATGTTGGCCCCGAAGTCGGCCAGGGATTGGGGGTCTACGGAGTTCGTGACGTGGGCGACCGTCGCGGAGTCGAGACCGTTGACCGTCGAAACGCCCGTCGCGATGGGCGACGGGAGCGCGAGCGGGAGTCCGTTGACGAACCCGCGCGAGCCCTGGCCGTACTGGATGTTGACGAGGGAGGTCTTGAACGCCTTGTCGATCTGAGCGGCGGTCCCTTGGAACGAGACCGAGAGCGTGCCCTGGGTACCGACGGTGAGCCCGAGGGACGTGAAGTAATTGATCGTGTTCTGCATCGTGGTCGGGTCCGGCCCGAACATCTGGGCCTCCTGGGCGTTGGTCAGCCATTGGTGGTAGTGCGGCGAGCCCTGCACCTGTTGCTCGGCGATGATGTTCGCGAGCTCCTGGGTGTTCCGCATCTGGAATCCGACGGTGAACGACACCTGCTGGTTGTCGGGGAGGGGGCCTTGGACGGAGGCGTTCTGAAGCGAGGTCAAGGGGGTGCCGGGGTTCGCGAGGAACGAATCGTTCTGGAGTTGGGGCCCGGATTGGACCGCCGAGAGGGCACGCATCGGCGTGCCGCCCGCTGGCTGGGCGACGTTCGAGGTCCCGGTCCCGAGTACAAAGACCATGGAGAGACCCGAAAGGAGCATCACCGCCACGATGGCAAGCGCGACCGCCACACGGGCGTACGGGCGAATTACGGCGGACGGTGGCACGGGGGATGTGATTGCTTCCATGGTTCGCACTCTGCGCGGGTCGGGTGGTATCCCTCTCGATAAGGGGGGGAGACGGCGTGCGATACCGGCCACTCCTTAAAGACCTTCGGGGCTCGCCGCCGTCGATGGGAACATCTCGACGGCCCGGCCGCGCCGGGACGCCGATCGCGTTGACCGGAACCCCCGGAACTGGCAAGACGACGGTCGCGAAAAAACTCGCGGCCCGGCATCCGGTCCTGGAGGTCGCCGAGCTCGCTCTCCGGACCGGGGCCGGGCGCCGCCGGGGTAAGCGCGACGTCGAGGTCGACCTCCCTCGACTCGCCCGATACGTCGCGAGACCGGGCCGCCTCGCCGCTGGGACGATCCTCGTCGGCCACCTGGCCCACTTGGTGCCCCTGCGGGACGCGATCGTTCTCCGATGCCGCCCGGACGTGTTGGCCCGGCGTCTCCGACGCGCCCGACGTGGCACGTCCCGGGACCGCCGAGAAAACTTTCTCGCCGAAGCGTTGGACGTCATCCTGCTCGAGGCGCTCGGAGCCGGCCGACGTGTTTGGGAGGTCGACACGACCGGACGATCGCCAGCCGCCGTGGCCTCCGAGGTCGAATCGTTGATCGCTCGTCGTCCCCCGTCCCGGTTCGGGAAGGTCCGCTGGCTCGCCGACCGACGCGTGTCCGCGCACCTTTTGGACCCCCCCGGGTAGGCGCCGTCGATGGTCGCCGAGGCGTACCGCGACCGGCTCGCGCCGTACGTCGACCGGCTCGCGAAGCCGTTCCTCGGCTGGTCCCCGACCACCCTGAGCGGGGTCGCCATCGGGCTCGCCATCGCCGCGGGAGTTGTCGCGGTCCTCGTGCGCTGGACCACGCCGCTCCTGTTCCTCCCCGTGGGGCTCCTCGTGTTCTTTGCCGGCGTGTTCGACGTCCTCGACGGCGCGGTCGCCCGGAAGACCGGTCGTACCAGTGTCCGCGGCGACTTCCTCGACCATGTCCTCGACCGGTACGCCGACGTCGCGATCGTGGTCGGCCTCGGGTTCTCGTCGTTCGCCTACCCTACGCTCGCGCTGCTCGCGCTCGCGAGCCTCCTGCTCACGAGCTACATGGGGACCCAGGCGCAGGCCCTCGGGCAGGGGAGGCTCTATGCCGGGCTCCTTACCCGCGCGGACCGGTTGCTGATCTTGGCCGGCGCCGCCTTCCTCGAGTTCGACCTCTCGCTCCCCTGGCCGTGGGCGCCGACCGCGCCGATCTCGCACATCCACGTTAGCGGGCTCACGTTCACCGTCATCGACCTCGCGTTCGTCTACGTCGTCGTCGCGGGCCAATGGACGGCGCTCGCCCGCGCGTGGCGGGTCTACCGCGCGCTCCCCCCTACGGCCTAGAGGCTCCCGTGTCCCGCGGGGCGTCCTCGATCGCGACCGACCCCCCACGAATCCGGTAGTACTGGAGCGGGTGGCGCAGTCGCGGCTCGTGGCAGAGGCCGTCGGCCAGCTGGTCGGCGGCGACCTTCGATTGCTTGTCGCCCTCCCGGAAGCAGAGGCCGTGGCTCACGAGGGTCGCGCACTCGCTCGGCGAGTAGCCCCGCCCGCCGTCACGCTGGGTGATGTGCTCCACCTGGTAGCGCGTCACCGATTCGTCGAAGTCGGGCGCCCCGCGGTACGCGTCGACAATCGTCTCCGAGTTCGCGCCGACCCGGTGGAGGAAGGCGGCGAGGGCGAAGCGGCCGGCGTGGGAGAGGTTCTCTCCGTCCTGGAGCATCCGACGCATGGCCCGGATGCACGGGGGGAAGATCTCCGGCTTGAGCTGGGCGACCCCCGGGCTCGTGCGCGCCACCGGCGCTGGCATCCGGGACTCGACGTCCGCGAGGAGTTCCGATTCGGCGCTCGCAATGGCGGTGCGCGCCTCCTCGGAGAGGTCCACCGGGACGGACAACTCCGCCCGGATGCCCTCCTGCAGGAGCCGCACCGCGCGCGCTTTCGAGACGTTCACCGAGCCGCGGGTGACCGCCTGGCGGACGAGTCGGAAGTCCGACTCCCGGATCGCCGTCGCGAGCCGCACGTAATCCGGAAGTCGGAACGAAACTCCGTCGGCCGTCGGCTCCAGCGGCGTCCCGAGCGCGCGCGCGACGGCGAGGACGGTCTCGAGCTCCTCCGACGCGAGTCGGCTGGTGGCCTCCTTCGCTTCGGCCACTGCCCAGCGGCGGATCGGCGCGCGGGTCCGGGCCGCGGAAAGGACCAGCCGGGCGTACTCGAAGGAGAGGTAGCGCTCCTGCGGGTCGAGCCGTGGGAGCTCGGCGACGCCGCTCGCCCCCGTCGGGTCATCGACGGCCGCGCGGATCCGGGCGCGCCCGATCTCTCTCGCGACCCGGTAGACGGGATCCTTGAGCAGCGAGCCGACCGACGGCGGCGAATCCGCGACGAGGGACTCGGCCCCGGCGAGGAACGGGTAGTCGGCGAGCAGCGCCCGTCCGTCTACAGCCGCGGCGCCACGAACTGCCATAGGAGTAAGAGGACGACGGCGACCGAGGAGATGACCGCCGCCCGACCGGCGAACGCGTCGAGCCGGGTCGCGTCCCAGCCGCGCTTCACGCGCGCCGCGATCGCGGCGACAAAGTCGCGGAAAATGAGTCCCCCATCGAGCGGGAACAACGGCAGCGCGTTCGACAGCCCGAGCAGAAGGTTCATCCACGACAACCAGTAGAGAATGTTCGCGAAGATCCAGAACCCACCCGTGCCGAGGGCCGCGAGCGGGCCGTGGATCGTGAAGAAGGACGTCGGCGAGCCCGCGACGGGCTCGAGGCCGGCAATCGGCAGGACCACCCAGTACGTCGTTCCCGCGAGCGGCCCACCGGGTCCCGCCGGCGGGTTGGTCAGGACGGTCTTCAGTTGGGCCGGAGTGAGGAACCCGGGCGATACGCCGAGGAATCCCTTCGCGTCGTCGGCGGAGACCTTCGTGTAATTGCCGAGTGACGCCAGGCGCACCGATTTCGCCACGACTCCGCCGACGTTCGGGTCGTAGTACTGGATGGCGACTGTCTGATTCGCGTGCGTAGCCGCAAGCGCGTGGAACAGGTCGTTCGCCGTCGTGATCGTGGTCCCGTTGATCGAGACGATGACGTCCCCCGGATGGAGGCCGATGGACGCGGCGGGGGTACCCCCAACGACCCCGGTGAGCCCGACCCCGTTCGCCGTCGGTTGGACGGAGGTGGAAATGACCGCGGCGAGAAGGAAGAAGAAGATCACGGCGAGGACCAGGTTCGCGAGAACCCCGGCCGAGGCGACGCGCGCGCGGTTGCGGCGCGGGGCCGCGTTCATCTCGACGTCGTCCTGCTCGACGAACGCCCCGACCGGGACAACGAGCCACAGTATTCCGATGCTCTTCACGCCGATCTTCTGGGAGCGCGCGATGACGCCGTGCATCAGCTCATGGAGCACGACGCCGACGACGAGCGCGACCAGGCCGTAGCCGATCGGGATGAACGGATTGATGCCGGGGAGGCCGAGCGCTTCCTGCGGGGTGGGCGCAGCGCTCGCCGGCGTCCGGAGCGCGACGGTGGCGTCGAGGACGAGCACGGCGACGATCGTCACCATCGCGACCGCGGCGAGGATGATCCCGGCGTCGCCGACGGCGGACCAGAATCGGCGGAACCGCCCGACTCGGTCGAGGAACGCGCGACCCCGCTGGGTCTTGATCATCAGGGCGGGGCCGTACAGGGAGATGGCCCGGTCCGCGCCGATGCGCCCGAGTCGGCGCAGGATGACGACCGCCGCGACGTAGCCGGCGATGACGGCGAGTGCGATGGCCCAACCGACCCACGCGTCCACGGATTCTCCACGACGACGAGACTTGGTAGATTAAAAGGCCCGTCGGAGGTGAGACGCCGGTCGGTGCTCCGAGCGGAGTCGGTAAGAGTGGACCCGCCCCTCTGTGAACGAGGCCGTATGCAATTGGCTCGCCGCTCCACTCGCTCGCGGCTTCTCCAACTCGCCGTCCTCGCCGCGATCGCGGCCGTCACGGTTCTGCCGCAGGTTCCCGGGACGCTCCAACAAAATGCTGTCGTGATCCACGGAATCTCCGTCGGTACCCCGACCGGCTCCGTCGTCGTCGCGCCAGCCTATGTTCCGGGACCCTCGATCCGCGACCTCGGCCCTCTGCCGGCGGCCGAACCCGTCGAGGTGGCCGTTGGACTGGCGGGCTCGAACGGATCCGTGCTCGCTTCGACCCTCGCGATGATGGACACCCCGGGGACCCCGGGCTTCCGCCACTACCTCAACCCAAGCCAGGTCGCCGAGATGTTCGGCCCGTCGGCCACACAGTACGCCGCGGCGGTCGCCGAATTCCGCTCCGCGGGCCTATCGGTTCAGACGAGCCCCGACCGGACCATGCTCATCGCGGCCGGTCCCGCGGACAAAGTCGCTGCCGCGTTCGGGACGAGCTTCGAGTCCTACCGGTCGGTGGGGCGGACGTTCTTCAGCCATCCGACGCCCGCAGTGCTCCCCGGCGGACTCCCCTGGTCCGGCGCGCTCGGGCTCGGGAACGTGACCCCGATCCGCCCGGCTGCCTCACCCTCCCGATCGGCCGCCGCGCCTTTGGCCGGGTGCACCGGCTCGGGAGGCTCCGGATTCATGCCGTGCCAGATCCAGAAAGGGTACAATCTCACGGGCCTGCTCGCGGGAGGCTCGAACGGGACCGGACACGTTCTCGCCGTCGTCGACGCCTACGATGGGACCGAGCCCCAGTCCCAACTCCAGACCGACCTCGCGCGGTTCGACTCCGCGACCGGGACGCCGGCGGGCAACGTCAGCTACCTGTACCCGGTACCAACATCGAACAACCTCAATTCCACTTCGACGGGGTGGGGGTTCGAGGAGTCGCTCGACATCGAATGGGCCCGGGCGATGGCGCCCGGGGCGGCTCTCAAGATGACGTTCGCGCCGGATGCGACGTCCGGGCTCTACGCCAGCGTCGACTGGCTCGTGGCGCACCGCGCCGCGAACGTGCTCTCGCTCAGTTGGGGCGAGAACGATGTCGGCGTCTACAATGCGTTCTCGACAAGCTGTTCGTCGGGGTGCAACGCGACGACCGATGGATCGTACGCCCTGCTTCACCCCGTGATGGAGGCCGCCGCGCTCGAAGGGATCACGGTCCTCTCCGCGACGGGGGACTGCGGTTCGGCCTCGGGGACCAGCGGGATCTCGACCGATTATCCGTCGAGCGATCCCTACGTCGTCGGCGTCGGCGGGACCGTGCTGACGCTGACCGGAGCGAACGCGTACTCGAGCGAGGTCGCTTGGTCCGGCAACGCGACGGGCAAGTCCTCGCCGGGCTGCTTCAACCAGGGAGGGAGCGGCGGCGGATACTCGCCGTTCCCCCGACCCTACTGGCAGGTCGCGACCGGATTCCCCGCCAACCGAACCGTCCGCGGCGTGCCGGACGTCGCCGCGATCGCGGCGGGCGCGGGGCTATTCGTCTCGTACCAGTCGTTCAACGTCTCCGCGAGCGGCACGAGCGCCGCGTGCCCGGTCTGGGCCGGGATCGTGACCGACATCGACTCGTTCGCCGGAGCGAACCTCGGGTTCGTGACCCCGTCGCTCTACGATGCCGCGAAGGCTCCCGGGCCGAAGGCCTTCCACGACGTCACCACCGGCTCAAACGGCTACCACGCCGGAGTCGGGTGGGACCCGGTGACCGGACTCGGATCCCCGAATGCGGGGATCCTCGCGCCGCTCCTCGCGCGCACCATCATCACGCCGTCGCCCATCCATCTCTCGCTCTCCGCGTCGCCCCGGTTCGGACCGGCGCCCCTCACCGTTTCGTTCTCCGCGAGCGCGAGTGGGGGGTCGCTGCCGTACTCGTTCTTCGAGGTCGACTTCGGGGACTACAACTCGAGCCTCGCACCGAACGGCTCGGTCAGCCACACGTACGCTCGCAACGGCTCGTACTCCGCGTGGGCGGCCGTGTACGACGCCGACTCGAACAGCTCGGTCTCGGAGCCGGTCGAGATCGTCGTCGGGGGCCAAGCGCTGCTGGTCGCGCTGAACTCCTCTCTGACCGCGCCCGCGGTCGGGCAGGCGGTGACGCTCCGGGCGAACGTCACGGGAGGGACCGCCCCGTACACCTACAACTGGTCGTTCGGCGACGGCACCTACCTGCACAACCGCACGAACGCGAGCGTCGCGCACTCCTACGGACTCTCAGGAGGGTTCTGCGCGACCGTCGCGGTCCACGATTCGCACGCTCCTCAGGACGGCGGTGGCTCGAACCGGATCCTCGAGCTCGTCGGAGGGGCTCTGGTCGGCTATTGCCCGAACGCCACCTCCATCATCGCCTCGTTGAATGCGACGCCGCCGGCGCGCGACCTCCCCGGCGATTTCGCGCTGGTCGCGAACATCACCGGAGGAACGGCGCCGTACACTACTCAGTACGTAAGCGACGACCCGTACGTCGGGATTTGCGACTGCCCGATCTTCCGGACTGCCGGGCTCCACCGGCTCACGGTGTTCATCAACGACTCCGTGAACCAGGAGGTGACCGCGACGACGAACGTGACGTTGTACCCGGCGTTGTCGGGGCGCTTCGCGGCGAACGTCAGCTCCGGGTCCGCCCCCCTGAAGGTCGGGTTCTCCGACGTCATCACCGGTGGGCACGGCGTGAATGTGACCGATTGGCAGTTCGGCGACGGGACACGCGCGAACGGGACCGTCGCGAACCACACTTACTCGAATCCCGGGTTCTACCTCGCCGTCGCCAACGCCTCCGACGGGTTCGGGGGGAACGCGAGCGAGGCGTTCCTGATCGATGTCACGGTGGCCGCGTCGATCGCCCCCGCTGTGACGGCGACGATTGCGCCCGCGGTGCACGTCTTGGTCGGCTCGACCGTGACGTTCTCGGGGTCGGCCCGGGGCAGCGGCGGCCCGTACTCGCTCGCCTGGTCGTTCGGTCCGAGCGGCTATTCGTCGTTTGGTGCGACCGCCCAGGAGTCGTTCCCGTACCTTCCCTGCCTCGTGACGGGCGCATGCACCCTGACGGCCAACTTGACCGTCGCGGCAGCGAACGGGACGGTCGTGCTGAAGGTCCCGATGTCGCTCACGCCCGCCGAAGCGGGGAACGCCACGGGTCTCACCTTTGCGTCCAGTCTCGGCCCTGCCGCTGGAAACGCTCCGTTCGTCGTCTTCGGGTCGGCCGGAGCGACCGGGATCCCGGGCGCCTCCATCGCCTGGACGTTCGGGGACGGCGGGAGTGCCGCGGGAAGCCCGGTCAGCCACGTCTACACTTCGAACGGGAACTACACCGTGGTGGCCACCGCCGCCGATGGTGGGGGCGACCACCTGGTCCACACGGTCGGGGTCTCCGGCCAAGGACCGGGTCCGGGCGTGGTCGTGGTCTCCGGCGGACCGAACGTCTCCGCCGGAATCGCCCCGCTCCGGGTCGGCTTCAACGTCTCCGCGCAGGGCGGAGTCGGGCCGCCGTACAACTTCACCTGGACATTCGGCGACGGGCAGAACGGCTCCGGGCCGATGCCCAATCACACATTCCTGCGGGCCCGCGGATTCCCCGTGTATGTCAACGCCCGAGATGCCCAGGGCACGGTTGGGTCGTCGGCGTTCTTCATCTCCGTCTACAACTCGACGGCCGTCACGCTGACCTTCACCCTCTCCCCCAACGCGACGACGAGCGGCGCCCCCGTCCAACTTGCGGTGACCGCGGACCCGACCTGCACCCGGTCGTCCGTGCCCACCTGTGCCGCCCGAAACGTCTCACTCCACGGCTACCTCGCGCTCGCCGCTTCGGCCGGCGCCCCAGCGCCTCCGCCGGGAAATAGCTCGTTCTTCTCCGTGCCCATCGATGCGACGGGCGCAGGGTCCGTCCCCTTGCACGCTCCGTCCACCAGCGGGACGTACGCTGTGACCGTCGAGACGATCGGTCGAAACTACACCGGACTCGCCGTGGAGTTCCTTGTCGTCAACGCGACGGCCGTTCCCCCGCCACCGGACCGCTCGGTCGAGCTCCTCGCGGGGGCGCTGATCGTGGGAGCCGTCGTCGCGGTGGTCGCGTACGTGGTCCATCGTCCGAAACGATCCCCCCCCGAGGCTTCCGCCCCGGATTCGACACCGGGGACCGGGTCGTGACGAACGGGACGCGCGCGCGCTCCAAGGGCACCGCGCGTCCGCCACCCCGCCCGCCGCGAGCGGGTCGGACGGACGTCGCCGACCCACCCGCGTTCTGGTTCCACTCCTCCGCGGTCGTCGTCGCCGACCGACGGAAAGCGCGGGATTGGTACTGCGATGTCCTCGGGTTCACCGTGCTCGACGACGACCCGGAGCACTGGACGACGGTCGGAAACCCGTCCGTCGGGGCGCGGATCCACCTGTGCGAGAGCGCGCGGCGCGGGAAGCGCCCGGGCCCCACCGAGTCGCGCGCCACCGGGATCCTCCTCCTGACACGCGAACCGCTCGCCCGGGTCTACCGACGCCTGGCGAAGCGCGGGGTCCGGTTCCCGCTTCCACCGTGCGAGCTCCCGTGGGGGTCCATCGCCCGGTTCCTCGACCCCGACGGCAACGAGTTCTGGCTGATGCCCGCTCCGGACGGCCCGCCGACGGGCTGACGCTGACCCACCGGGGCCCGTGGACGGACCGGCGGCCCGACGATCTCCGTAGAGCGACCAGCTCCGGAGCTGCATGAAGTGGCCGCCGGTCGCCGCGTTGATGATCGCCCGCGCATGCGTGCTCGTCCCGGACGGCGCGTAGGTCCGCTCCCAGGTCTCGGGGAAGAACAGGAGAATGTGCCGGTGACGGTGAGGAAAGTGCCGTTGACGATCGTCGGGCCACCGGCGAAGCCCGAGACGTTGCCCGTCGTGGTACCGTTCGTGGTCGGGAGCGAGTCGATGAACGTGAGGCCCGACACCGCCGTCGCGTTCGTCGGGTCGTAGAGCCAGACCCGCATCACCAGCGCCGCCGAAGCCCACGCGAACGGACCGCCGAACGGGTTCCCGGGCGTGGCGGAGGGGTTCCAGCTGACGTTGAACCGGGAGGAGAACGAGAAGTTCCCGGGCGCCGGCGTGCCGGCGATGACCACCAGGCTGTCGAAGCCGACCGTGGCCTCCGTGGATCCCGTGTCCGAGAAGCCGGGAGGGCCGCAGCCCGTCACCGCGGACTTGGCGGATTCCTTTCCAATCCCGGTGGTGAGGTTGAACTTGGGGAGAACCACGAGCGAGGCGGTCGCGCCACATCCGGATTTCTGGACCGTGGACACCACATGCTGGGTCCCGTGGAAGGGAGGCGCGTGCAACGTGGCGGGGTGCGCGGTCGCCGTCGCCACATTGGGGATCGAAACCAGGAGCACGAGGAGCAGGACCCCTCCGAACGCCACGGAGGGAACTCGGACTCGACTCCGGGAGGCGAGCGGGCCCGGCTCGCAAGGCATGGACGTCGGGAACCGATTGGGGTTCAGAGTCCCGGTGGCGATGCCGGCGCTCTCGGCCCGGCTTCGCGCAGCGCGGGTGACGGGCTCCGCACCTCGGTCCAGAGGCGCCGCCCCGGTTTACGACAGCGACCATTGGGTCAGTTTGACGAGGGGACCACCGGTCGCGAGATTGATCCGGGCGGAGGCGCTGGTGCCCGTCCCGGCCGGCGCGTACGACGCCTCGAACGATTCGCGACTGGCGTGCCTCGCCCGGGGGAGCTCTATCCCTTCACAACCCCGAGCGGGACGAGGCGCGCGACCCGCCGGGTGAGCCCGGCGCCCTCCGCGACCTTCACGACCTCGTCGACGTTCTTGTACGCGCCAGGCGCCTCTTCGGTGACGCCCTCGCGCGACGCCGCGCGCACGACGATTCCCTTCGCCGTCAGGGCACGGGTCACCTCGTCGTACCGGAACTCCCGGACCGCGGCGTGGCGGCTCAGGCGGCGACCGGCCCCGTGGCACGAGGAGCCGAACGACCGCTGCATCGCGCTGGGGAGACCCACGAGGACGTAGCTCGCGGTTCCCATGTCGCCGGGGATCAGAACCGGCTGACCGAACTCGCGGTACGCCGCGGGGACCTCCTCGCGACCGGCGGCGAATGCCCGCGTTGCCCCCTTGCGGTGGACGAGAACGGGGCGGATCCCGCCGTCGACCTCATGGCGCTCTTCCTTCGCGATGTTGTGGGCGATGTCGTAGACGACGGAGAGGTCCATCGATTCGTCCGGACGGCCGAACACATTGCGGAACGCCCGCCGCACACCGGCGGTGATCAACTGTCGGTTCGCCCACGCGAAGTTCGCGCCGGCCGCCATCGCGCCCAGGTAGTGCTGCCCGTCCTCGGAGGCGATCGGCGCGCACGACAGTTGCCGGTCGACGAGCGTCACGCCCTCCGAGCGCAGGCGCTCGTCCATGCGGGCGATCCAGTCGGTCGCGACCTGGTGGCCGAGGCCGCGCGAACCGGTGTGGAGCATCACGGTGACGAGGCCCGGCGTGAGCCCGAGGGCGCGCGCGAACTCGGGTTCGTAGACCTCGTCCACGGCCTGGACCTCGAGGAAATGGTTCCCCGAACCGAGCGTGCCGAGCTGGCGAAGCCCGCGCTTGCGAGCCGAGTCGCTGACCTGCCCCGGGTCGGCGCCCCGGTGCTGCCCGTTCTCTTCCTGAACGTCGAGGTCTTCGGCGCGGCCGTGGCCGTGCTCGACCGCCCACGACGCTCCGCCGGCGAGTACCTCGCGCATCTCCCCGGTCGACAGCGAGAGGCCGCCCTTCGAGCCCACGCCGGTCGGGACTTCCCGGTAGAGCGCGTCGATGAGGTCGCGGAGCCTCGGGCGGATCTCCTCGACGGAGAGGTTCGTCTTCAGGAGGCGGACCCCGCAGTTGATGTCGTAGCCGATCCCGCCGGGGGAAACGACCCCCTCCGCGAGGTCGAAGGCCGCGACCCCGCCGACCGGGAAGCCGTAGCCGAAGTGGATGTCCGGCATCGCGTAGGCGTTCTGAACGATCCCGGGGAGCGTCGCGACGTTGGCGAGCTGTTGCAGCGACGGGTCTCCCTCGACCCCGGACAGGAGCGCCTCGCTCGAGTAGAGGATCCCCGGAACTCGCATGCCGGGCGCTTCGCCGATCGGGATCTCGTAGGTGTACGGGTCCCGGACGATGAGGCGCGGGACCTTGGTCACGGCGCGCGCCAGACGGGCCCGAGTATTAGACAATCCGCGAGCGCAGCTCCGACGCTGTTCGTACCTGAGCGGATTCCCTATGTACGCCCGCCGGGCTCCGCAGTCCGGCTGGACTCTCTCGCATGATGCTCCGCTGGGCTCTGACGGTCGCCTACGTGGCGGTGCTCGTGGTGGCGCTCGTCGCCCAGATCTTCGACCCCGCGATCTCCCCGTTCCTGTTCTGGGGGGTTCTCATCTGGTTCATCGCGAGCCTGTTCCTCTACCGGCTGCCGGCGATGAGCCGACCGGTGGGCTGGGGGAAGTCCGCGCCGCGCCCCTCCAACGGCGGGACGGCGCTGCCGAGCGGGATGCCATCGACACCGCCGGTCGACCTCGGTTTCTGCGTCCGCTGCGGAACTCACATCACTCCCGGCACGTCGGTTTGCCCGTCGTGCGGACGAACCGTCCTTCCCGTCTGAGCGCCATCGGCTCCCTCCCGAGCTTCTTGTAGGACCTCCGGATTGGCGTGGCCAGAGTGTCGGCCCTCCAACGTCTCCCATTCTGGGCCGCCCTGATCGTTCTCGCGGGGGGGACCGCTGCGGGCGTCTACGTCGGGGTTCGTACCGGAGACGTGCTCTGGATCCTGGTCACCCTCGCCATCGTCGTCGCGTTCGCCATCCTCTACCTTCGCGAATACTCCCAGCTCCCCGGACCTCCGGAGACCGACCCGTACCGAGCTACTTCCCCGACTTCCGCCTCGACGCCGTCGTCCTCCGAGGGATTCGCTTCGGCGGAGCCGGCCCCGGTCGCACGGACCGACCCCGATTCGGGAGGACCGGTCGAGCAAGACGCCTTCGATCCCGACTATGACCCTGTTGCCGACGCGGACAAGATCGAATCGACGGCGCCGCCGCCGGTCCAGCCCGACGACGAGCCGCGCCCGGCGCCCTAAGCATCGGGAACGACGGACAGCATCATCTCGCGCGCACGAACATTTGCGCCCGGTGCCACCCGGATGTCCGCGACGGTCCCAGCCACGGGACTCGCGACCTCGTTGCGCATCTTCATCGCCTCGAGGACGAGGAGGACCTGACCCTTGGTGACCCGGTCGCCGTTCTTCACGCGAAGCTCGACGACCTTCCCCGGCATGGGGGGGACGATCCCGGATCCGGTACTCGGTCCCACTGCAGGTGCGGGTGGACCAGGTGTTGCCGCGCGCGCGCGAGCGGGCGGCGATGTCGAGACGGACGACGCGTGCCGCTCCACCTGGACCGCGTAGTTCTCTCCGCCCACGACCAAGATTGCGGGCGGCGTGGCGACTCCCGTCACCCATCCCTCGACGACGGTTCGCTCCCCAGCGACCTCGAGTTCGACCTTGAGCGGGCTCTCCGAGACGACCTTCAGCGGGAGCTCGCGGCCGTTCCAGCGAACGACGCCGCGGCCGAGGTCGACCTCGACCTCCCGGCGCTCACCGTCGACGGTGACTTCGACCTTCATCGACCGCCCTCCGTGCGGAATGCAATTTCGCTCGCCCTTCGTGCGCCCACGGGCTCACGCCAGTGCCGGTGGGGGCGACCGACCGAAGCACCGTCGGTACGGGCGCCGTCGGGGTCCGCAACGCGGCGACCACCCCGAGGGCGGCCGCGGTGAGCACGTCGGGCGTGATGCCCGAGTCGCGAGCGGATCGATAGCTCTTGTAGACCATCGGGAACATCGCGTAGCTGAGCGCCTCGGCGTCGTCGGCCGCCGGCACGAGCTGCCGCACCTCAGCGAGGGCCTTCGCGAACTCTGGGCCGAGTAGGTCGGCGGGTCGGCCGCTGATCGCTTTCTCTTCCGAGAGGACCTTCTTGGTCAACTCGGGGTCGAGCGGCCCCGGGGGACGACCGTAGAGGCCGCGGACGTAGTCCCGGACCTCCCGGGTGATCTGCTTGTAGCGCTCGCCGACGAGGACGTTCACGACCGCCTGGATCCCGACGATCTGGCTGGTCGGAGTGACGAGGGGCGGGTAGCCGAGGTCGGCGCGCACCCTTGGGATCTCCTGCAGCACCTCGGGGAGCCGAGCGAGCTGGTCCTGCTCCTGGAGCTGGCTCAGCAAGTTCGAGAGCATCCCGCCCGGTACCTGGTGGACCAGGATTCCGGGGTCGGTCTGGAGCGAGCGGAGATTCAGCATCGGCCGGTAGTGGTCGAGAACGGTCTGGAAGTAGGCGGCGAGGTCGGCGAGGGCGCCGAGGTCGAGCTTCGGGTCGACGGAGGTGCCCCGCATCGCCCCGACGAGCGTCTCGGTCGGGGGTTGGCTCGTTCCCCCGGCGAACGGAGACAAGGCGCCATCGACGGCGGCCGCCCCGGCGTCGGCCGCCGCGAGGCACGAGAGCGTCGACATCCCCGACGACGAGTGGGTGTGGAGCACGACCGGCAGGCCCACCTCCCGGACGAGCGCCTTCGTGAGCGACGACGCCTCGCCGGGCGGGAGGAACCCCGCCATGTCCTTCAGGCACAATTCGTCCGCGCCCATCGCGGCGAGCGTCTTGCCGAGCTGGACGAACGCGTCGAGCGTGTGGACGGGCGACTGCGTGTAGCAGATCGTCCCCTGCGCGACCGCGCCCGACTTCTTCACCGCCCTGAGAGCGACCTCCATGTTCCGCGGGTCGTTGAGCGCGTCGAACACGCGGAACACGCCGATCCCCTGGCGGGCCGCCTCGGCAACGAACTTCTCGACGAGGTCGTCGGAGTAGTGGCGGTACCCGACGAGGTTCTGGCCGCGCAGGAGCATTTGGAGCGGAGTGTTCGGCATGCCGCGCTTCAGCGTCCGCAGTCGCTCCCATGGGTCCTCGTGGAGGAACCGGAGGCAGACGTCGAACGTCGCTCCCCCCCACGCCTCGATCGTGCGGTAGCCGACGGCGTCGAGCCGCTCGAGCGCGGGCAGCATGTGCTTCGTGCGCATGCGCGTCGCGATCAGCGACTGGTGCCCGTCGCGGAGCACCGTCTCGGTGATGCCGACCAAGATGGCTCGCCCCCGCCTAGCCGCTACAGCGGGATGTTGCCGTGCTTGCGCGCCGGTCGGTCCTCGCGCTTCGGACCGAGCAGGGCGAGCGCCTGGACGAGCTTTGCGCGCGTCTCCGCAGGCGCGATCACGTCGTCGACGTAGCCCCGCTCCGCCGCGAGGTAGGGGTTGAGGAACTCGACCTGGTAGTCTGCGACGAGCTTCTTTCGGACGGCGTCGCGCTCCGACGGGGGCGCTTTCTCGATCTCGCGGCGGAACAGGATGTTGACGGCGCCGTCGGCGCCCATCACGGCGATCTCCGCCGTCGGCCAGGCGACGTTGAAGTCGGCGCCGAGGTGCTTCGAGCACATCACGTCGTACGCGCCGCCGTAGGCCTTGCGGAGGATCACGGTCAACTTCGGGACCGTCGCCTCCGCGAACGCGTAGAGGAGCTTCGCGCCGTGGCGGATGATGCCGCCGTGCTCCTGCTGGGTGCCGGGGAGGAAACCGGGAACGTCGACGAACGTCAGGAGCGGTAGGTTGAACGCGTCGCAGAACCGCACGAACCGAGCGCCCTTCATCGACGCCGTGATGTCGAGGCATCCGGCGAGGTGGTTCGGCTGGTTCGCGACGACGCCGACCGGCTGCCCCGCGAGGCGCGCGAACCCCACCACAAGGTTGGGCGCGTGGCCCGCCTGGACCTCCAGGAACGTCTCGGGGTCGACGACCCTCCGGACCACTTCGAGCACGTCGTACGGCGTGTTCGCCTCGACGGGAACGACTCCCCGGAGTTCCTCGGCGGCCCCACTCGGAGGATCCACCGGAGCGGTCGCGGGCGGCTCCTCGAGGTTGTTCAGCGGAAGGTAGGCGAGGATCCGACGGGTCAGCGCGAGCGCGTCCGCGTCGGAGTCGGCGGCGAAGTGCGAGACCCCGCTGACGAGCCCGTGGGCGTCGGCGCCGCCGAGCGCTTCGGCGGTGACCTCTTCACCGGTGACGGCGCGGATCACGTCCGGGCCGGTGATGAACATCTGGCCCTGCCCGCGCACCATCACGACGAAGTCGGTGATCGCGGGAGAGTAGACCGCCCCGCCCGCGCACGGGCCAAGCACGACAGAGAGTTGCGGGACGACTCCGGACAGCGTGACGTTCCGGAAGAACACCTCGCCGTAGCCGCCGAGGCTCATCACCCCCTCTTGGATCCGCGCGCCGCCCGAGTCGTTCAGGCCGACGACGGGCACGCCCGCCTTCTTCGCCGTGTCCATCAGGCGCACGATCTTGTCGGCGTGCGCCTCTCCGAGCGCCCCGCCGAACACGGTCGCGTCCTGGGCGAACGCGCAGACCGGACGGCCGTCGACCTCGCCCCAGCCGGTCACAACCCCGTCCCCGGGGATGCGCCGCTCGGCGAGTCCGAACGTCGTCACGCGGTGGGTGACGTACGGTCCGGTCTCGACGAACGTGCCGGGGTCGAAGAAGGCGTGGAGCCGCCCGCGCGCCGTGAGCTTCCCGTTCGCGGTGTGCTTGGCGACGCGCTCCGCCCCGCCCCCCTCGAGGGTCTGGAGCCGCTTCAGTTCCCACCGGTCGAACGGCCCCGTCATCCCGTGGCCTCCATCTCCAGACTCCCCGCGAGAACGCGGCTCAGCTCGCCATCCAATTCGACGGTCGCGGCTCCGTCGTCGGCGATCGAACGGAACCGACCGACCGATTGCCCGTCGACGAGGACCGACCGTCCGACCCCGAACAGATGGAGTCGGCAGTCCTCGAGGACGGTCCGGGGACCGTCCGCAGCGTCGAGACGGTCGACCGCCGCACCGATCGCCCGCCAGACGAGCGGTTCGACGGAGGCGACCGAGGGGTCGGAGGTCGTCAGCTCGGAGAGCATGGCCATGCGCGCGCTGAGATTGCTCGGCACGGCACTCCGGTCGATCGATACGTTGACTCCCACGCCGACGACCGCCCGCGCCTCCCCGGTCGGCGAGTTCACGAGGTCCACCAGGATTCCCGCGAGTTTCGCCGTCCCGGCGGGCGAGCGCTCGACCACGAGGTCGTTCGGCCACTTGAGCAGCGATTCGATGCCGAACTCGGAGGCGATCGCTTGGCGGATCGTCGCCCCGACGGACAACGGCAACAGCCCGGGTGCGGCCTTCGGGACTCGGGTGACGGCGGACAGGTACAGACCACCAGTGGGAGAAGCCCATTGGTGGTCGAGCCGTCCACGGCCGGCGCTCTGGCGACGGGCCACGACGCGAGTCCCCGGCTCCGCCCCCGTGCGGGCCCACCGAAGGGCCTCGGCCTGGGTCGATCCGATCTCGTTCCACGCGACCCGGACCGCCATCCGTGATGCTCGGGTCGGGGAGTGGCCCCGACCCTTAACGGTTGTCGAGCGAGCAACCGCCGCGGCGACGTTGGTCCGCTAGCGAGGTGGGGGCGGGGGCGCGTAGGGAACCCCGGTCGGCGGCGCGTACCCGTACGGAGTGCCGGGCGAATAGGAGGGGGCCGGCGCTGCCCACGGCCCAGCATATCCCATCGGCGGCGGGGGATGGGCATCGCACCATCCGGAGTACGCGCCGTGGATGCGGTACATCCCGTACAGGAGCAGGGCCGGGCTCACGAGTCCGAGAAACCCGAGGGCCGGGATCTGCGGTCCGACGTATCCGACGACCTCGGCCACCAGTCCGAGCGGGAGGAGGGCGGCCCCGAGCAGGACCGCGAGTCGGCCCTGGTGGAGTTCCTCCTGTTGCGCGGGCGACGCGAGGGGCGCCAGTGCCGCGACGAGGCTCGTGGACGCGAAGTAGTAGACGAGGAACGCGAACAACTCGAAGACGAGGCCGCCGACCACGATCGCGGCCTGGATCTCGGAATTGGGGATCGAGACGCTGCCGGTGGAGGAGCACGGTACGGTTCGGTTTCCCCCCGAGCAGTTCGGGAGGCTCCCGAGCGTCTCGGCGACGATCAACGCTGTGATCCCGATGGCGAGCGCGATGCTCGAGACGATCTCGGCGATGAACGCGTAGATGGTCCGGCTGTAGCTGCGGGCGGCCAACCGCGCGGACTCCAGGTAGGCCGCGCCCATGCTGGGGGCCGCGTCCGGCAGCGCGCGGACGCCGCTGCGCCACTTGACCCAGGCCACGATCGTCAGGATGAAGGCGAGAACTCCGAAGATGGCGAGCCCGAGGCCGAGCAGAAGGACGGAGGCGAACGCGCCCCCGTTCGTGTTCCCGCTGATCGGTGCCGCGAACGCGCCTCCTCCGAGGACGTAGCCCGACACCGCTGCGCTCGCGGCGGCGCCGAGGAATTGCAGGATGAGGACGATCAGGTACCACCGAACGCCGTCGTTCACGCGCCCGAGCAGTTCGGGGACCGACGGCCCGTACGCCCAGCCGGCAGGGGGTCCCATGATCGGTGGCCCCACCGGCGCAATGCCGCTCGGAGGCGGCGGGGCGAACGGCGACGGGGGTTGGGCTCCCCCGTACGGGCCACTCATCGGGACCGGGAGAACCCGTTCCGAGGTAAAATGCTGCGCGTTCGACGCGGCGTGGTCGTCGGGCGCCCGAACGAGGGGGAGAGCGTTATGATGCCGGCTCCGGTCGTCGCTCTGTGCCCTCGCTGTTCGATCTTCTGACGGAGGTCGCGCCCGCCCTGCAGGCCCGCGTCCAATCGCAGCTCACCGGATTCACCGCGATGTTCGTTCGGTCCTACCTACCCCAGCGCTGGGTGTTCGTCACTGAGACCGAGACCGCCAGCCTCGTCGTGGAGTCGAGCGGCGCCACCTCGGCAGTCCGCGGCGTGGCCGCCCCACCCGACGTGACGGTCGAGATCGGCCTCGAGCGCCTCCGCGTGGCGCTCACGACGCGCCAGAAGGACCTCGTTCCTCCCGGCCCCCTGAAGGTCACGCCCCACACGTCCAAAGGGCAGACCGCGTTCCAGTTCCTCCGCTCCCGCCTCGGACTCTAGGGGTCCCTCGTCGCGCCGGCGGCGGCCGTTCGGGAACGCCGTCCTCGGGAACGGCAAGAGCCGTTATCAGGCGTGCCCCACTCGTCGGGAGAATGCGGCGGCCCCGGCGTCGGCTCGGTCGCGGAGCCGTGCTCCTCGCCGTCGTACTCGCGCTGGTACTTCCGGCGTTCGCAACCGCCGCACCTGCCCCGCCCACTGGACCCACGAACCCCCTCGCTCCCAAGGTCCCTGTGGGGGCGGCTCCCGCGGGCGCGCCCCTGCGCCCGGGGTCTGCCCTTCCGGCGGCGACATTCCCGGTGTTGCAGTGGGGGACCGCCTTCATTCTCTACGGTCCCGGCGATGACGCGGGGCACTTCATGGGCCAGGGCGCCGCGATGGTCGTCGACGACCACCTCCGCAACATGACGACGTTCGGGGGGGAGGGGAGCGAGGGGCTCACCAACTGGACCGTGAACTACAATTCGACGACGGGCTACTTCATCGTCAACGTCACCAACCCGACGCCATCGGCGCGGGAGAACGCCTCGTTCGCCGACGTCCCCGGCCGCGACTTCGCGGTCCTGTTCGGCGGGCTGACCAACCTCACGACCGACGCGTCGGTGAACGACACCTGGGTCTACTACTTCGCCAACCAGACCTGGCGGAACGTGACGCACGGCGCCGCGCCGCCGGCGCGGGAGGCGGCGGCCTTCGCGGCGAACGGGACGGGCAACGTCGCGCTGCTCGAAGGCGGCGCGAACCCCGACTACAAGGTCAACGGCTCGACCGCCGCGGTGTTCTGGAACGACACCTGGTCGCTCAACCTCACGACGTTCAACTGGACCGAGCGACACCCGACGACGGCGCCGCCGCCGCTGTTCGGTTCGGGGATGATCTGGCAGAACGCCACCGATCGCTACGAGTTGTTCGGCGGATGCGCGCTCGGTTGCTCGTCCACGCTGTGGACGTACGGCGGCCAGCCGGCCAACTGGAGCCCGATCCGGCACGCGTTCGGGGCGCCCGTCCCGTCCGCCCGAGGCGCCTCGGCGTTCGCGTGGGACGGTCCCAACAACATCGCCGTGCTGTTCGGGGGATTCGACTGGGGTTCGGGCGGGGCTCCCACCGCGCTCGGCGACGGCTGGCTCTACTCCCCCAGGGCGAACGCCTGGACCCAGCTCGGCGCCTCCGGCGGCCCGTTCCCGGTGTACGATGCCCCCAACGTCTGGGCAAACTACCCCGGGTGCGAGGGCCTCAACATCGTCGGCGGCAGCATCTCCCTCGCTGCCCCGCCCGGGACGGTGTCGGTCCTCGAACCCATCGGCGCGAACTCCACGAACTGCTTCCCCAACCTGTTCCTCGGGGGCGGGAGCCCGCCGCCGCTCCCCTGCCAGGGGAACCACAGCTCGCTCCAGCTCCAGGTCGTCGACAACCAGACCGGAGCGGCGATCCCGAACGCCTCGGTCGACATCGCCGGTGGGTGCATCCAACAGGAGTACCACACCGACGCGCACGGTTTCCTCAACCTCACGCTGCCCGCGCCCGATTCGGACAACCTCACCGGGCTCGCGTCCGGATACCGGGCGCACAAGATCGTGCACCAGTTCTTCCCGAACGGCTCGTACAACCTCACCCTCCCCCTCGACCCCGAGCCCACGCTCCACGTGCGGACCTGGAACGCCACCGCGGAGGGCGCGCTCGTCCCGCTCCCGGGTGTGAGCGTCGAGCAGGGGAACTTCATCTCGCTCGGAACGACCGGGCCGTCCGGCTGGCTCAACGTCTCGCACCTGAACGCGCTCACCGGGAATCTGACCATCTACGGGGTCCTGCCCCACCACTCGCGCGCGCAAGCGATCGTCTCGATCCCGCAGACCGGCGTCGTTCTCGCCAACCTCACGCTCGACGATGCGGGGCCGTTCCGCCTCCACGTGGTCGACTCGATCACCGGGAACGGGCTCCCGGGCGCCCAGGGGGCGCTCACCAACCTCGACCCCGGCGCCCCGCGCCCGACGACGTTCACGACCGGACCCGGCGGGTGGTTCAACCTGACGGTCCTCGACTCGGCGAACTATTCGCTCAAGACGAACGACTCCGGCTACTACTCGAACGAGACGTGGTTCCACCAGCTGTGGGCGCAGACCGAGGGCATCGTCGTCCCGCTGGTGGAGAAGATCGGGGCGAACCTCGATGCCCTCGTTCGGAACTCGCAGACGGGCGCTCCGGTCGCCGCCGCCACCGTGACGATCCTCGGGTTCGGCTCGATCCTCACGGTGGCCGGGGGATGGGCCAACTTCACAGGGATCAAGCCCGCTGGCCCGTTCGAGGTGGAGGCGAGCGCCGCCGGATTCATCACGAACTACACGTGGACGACGCTCGACTACTCGGAGGTCGTGAACCCCTACGCGATCGTCCTGGTCCCGATCACGACCTGCCTCGGCACCTCGGCCTGCCCGGGGCAGCTCGCGACCAACGCTCCGCCGTTCGGGTACCTCAACGGCGGCGGCGGGGTGGCAATCCTACTGGTAGCCTTTCCCGTCGCGCTCCTCGCGGCGGGGGTCGCCTACGCCTGGCTCGCGGCTCGGCGGAATCCGACTCCCGCTCCGCGCGTCCGGGCTCCGCGCGGCGGAGGAGCCCCGTGAGCTGGCCGTTCCGCCGGTCCGACCCGGCGACGACCGTCGTGCGCGACCGCATTCGGACCGTCGAGGTTCCGGTCCTGACAGAGGTCAAGCGTCGCCTTGGCCGCGACGACGTATCGGGAGCCCTCCTGTACGCCTACCCCAAGGTGCTCGAGGATCTCGTTCGCGCCTACGGCGCCGAGTTCCCCGAAGGGTTCGCGCACGAGGAGATCCTCCGACAGGGGTTCACCGAGGCCATGGCGCCGCTCTCGGAGTTCTTCGACCGGCTCTACCGCCTCTACGCGCCGGTGCGCTACGGCCGTCGGCTTCCGCCCGAATCCGCGCCCGAGGTTCTCGAGATCGTGAAGAGCCTCTACTCGGCCGAGCCGATGTGGCGTCTCTACCTCACCGAACTCTCGAGCGCCGCGCCGACGAATGGGAGCGGGTCGCCGCCGGTCGAACCTTCGACGGTAGAGGAGGGCTAGGCAGATGGACCCGGTCTCGGCGGTGCTCGGCTTCCTGACCGACCCCCGCGTCGGCTTGCCGATCGTCTTGTTGGGGGTGGCCGCCGCCGGTTGGTACCTTGTCGGCGCCCCCGCCGACCCTCGAAGGACCGGTTGGGAACCGTCGCAGCCGGAACCCGACCGCGATCCAGTCTCGCGCACGTTCCTGGCCCTTCGCCGGGAGGCGTATTCCACGGTTCTGCTCGAGGTGTACGGCCGCCTCGATTCAGCGCTCCGCGCGAAGACGGGCCGCCGGCTCGGGGAGATTCCGTGGCGGACCGATGCCGGTCGCAAGCTCGGGATCCCGCAGCCCCGCGAGCTCGAGCGGACGCGGATCGCCCTCGACTCCCTCTACGTCTGGGCCGTCCGGCTCGAGACGAACAGCCTCTTGCGCCGCGACTTCTGGCGGAGCTGGGAATCGTCCCGGCGCCAGTTCCTCGCACGCGCGGCCGACCGCCTGCGGGTGGTCGACCGCCAACTCACGAGCCTCGGGTACGCTCCATGACCTCCTCGCAACCGCCCCCGCGCGCCGCCGTCCCGACCGCGACCCCGTCCGCCGCGAAGGCGTTCGGAGCCTTGGACGCCCCCACCGTCCTCGACCGACTATCGAGCTCGGTCGGGGAGTCGGTGATCGGCTACGACCCGGTGGTGCGACTGCTCGCCATCGCGCTCGTCTCGGAGGGACACGTCCTCCTCGAGGGCGTCCCGGGCATCGCGAAGACGATGCTGGTGCGAAGGTTCTCCTCCGCGCTCTCGCTGTCGTTCAAGCGGATCCAGTTCACGCCGGACATGCTCCCGTCGGACATCGTCGGGACGGTGGTCCTGAACCCGGTCAGCCAGGCGTTCGAGTACCGGCCGGGGCCGGTGTTCGCGAACGTGGTCCTCGCCGACGAGATCAACCGCGCGCCACCGAAGGTCCAGTCCGCACTCCTCGAGGCGATGCAGGAGCGCCAGGTGACGGTCGACGGCGTCGGCTACCCGCTCCCGCGGCCGTTCATCGTCATCGCAACCGAGAACCCGATCGAGCAGGAGGGGACGTACCCGCTTCCCGAGGCCGAGCTCGACCGATTCCTGTTCCGCATCCTGATGGCCTACCCTGGGGAGAGCGACGAGCGGACGCTGCTCGAGCGCCACACCGGAGCGCCGGTCCCCGAGGCCGTGCAACTGGGCGTTGACGCCGCGGCGCTCGAGCGGCTCCGCGTCGAGGCGACCGGCGTGACGATGACGCCCGAGGTGCTCGACTTCGTGATGCGGATCGTCCGCAGCACCCGGGCGGACCCGAAGATCCTCATGGGGGCCTCGCCGAGGGCGGGCGTGCAGTTCCTGCGGGCGACCAAGGCCGCCGCTCTGCTGGCGGGCCGCACGTTCGTCACCCCGGGCGACGTGAAGAGCGTCTGCTTCGACGTCCTGAACCACCGGATCCTGCTCCACCCCGACCTCCTCGCCCAACGCTACGTCACGGGACGCAACGGCGTCGAGCCGCTGCTCCGCGAAGTGCTCGACAAGCGGATGGAAGAGGTCCGAGCCCCCCGATAGGCCCGCACGGAGCTTCGGTGATCTCCCGGCGCGGCTCGCTCTCGCTCCTCGCGAGCGCGGGCGCCGTCTTCCTCGCCGTGTACACGTTGAACCTGCTCCTACTGGCCGGCGCGATCGCCGTGTTCGCGGCGATCGGCGGGGAACTGCTGCGGTTCCATCTTCGGGCGCTCGGACCGGCGGACTTCCCGTTCGAGGCGACCCGCAACGAGGCGCCCCGCGTGCTCTCCCCCGGGACCGGCGCGACCGTCGAGCTCGTCGTTCGCTACCAAGGAACGCGACCCGTGCAGGCGGAGGTACGGGAGCTTCTCCCGAGCCCGCTCACCCTCGTCGCGGGGCGCGCCTCCGAGACCCGGTTCTGGCGGCGAGGCGACGCCGTCCGGCTCCGCTACGGAGTCCGCGCCGGTTCGCGCGGAAGCCATCTCCTCGGGCCGGTCGCGGTCACCGTCGAAAGCCCGCATGGCCTCGCCTGGGCCCAGTGGACCCTCCCGTCGAGCCACCAGCCGGTGCGCGTCGTCCCGCAAGCCCCAATCGAGAAGGCCCACCGGATCGGGCCGGCCCTATTGACCCCGATGCAGGGCCGCATCACGCTGCGCCGCCGCGGGTTCGGGACGGAGTTCCGCTCGTTGCGGCCCTACCAGCTCTCCGACGACATCCGGCACGTCGCGTGGAAGCGCTCGCGCCCCGGCCAGTGGTACGTGCGCGAATTCGAGCAGGAGAGCCGGCAGGACTTCGTCCTCCTCCTCGACGTCACGCCCGCCATGACCGCGGGCCTGCCCGGAGAGAACGCGCTCGACCGCGCGATCGAGGCCGCTTCCCTCGTCATCGCCGCCGTGGCGCGCGGGCGCGAGGACCGCGTCGGGCTGCTCACCTACACCGAGAAGCCGCGGCAGTATCTGCGACCGGAGCGCGGAGAGTTCCACTTCCGCCGCCTCGCCGAGAACCTCGCCTACCTGCGGCCGAGCGAAGGGACGTTCGACCTCGCGGCCGCGCTGGACCTCCTGACCAAGCGCCTGTCGCGGAACACGCACGTCCTCGCGTTCTCGGCGCTCGACGGCCCGCGCGACCGCCTGCATTCGGTGTACGCCCGGTTCCGGACGCGGGGTCACCGACTCTACGTGTTCCCGCCCCACCGCTCGGAGTTCTACCCGCCGCTTCCGCCGACCGACGTCGCGGAGATCGCGCTCGGCTGGGCGGAGGCCGAGGAGCGGGGCCGGCTCGAGCGGACCATCGCGGAACTTCGGGGGGAGGGCATCCCGACGTTCCCCTACGACCGGCGCGGGGCGACGACGCAGGTCCTCTCGACCTACGGTCAGCTCCACGCGTGGGGGATGGCGTGACGGAATCACGATTCACGCCGACGCCCTCGTGGCTCGCGCTCCCGCTGTTCGTCGGCTA
>JAKIWI010000003.1:36926-277395 GCA_022750115.1 Thermoplasmata archaeon | reverse complement strand
AACTCGATCTCCGGGCCCCAGTAGGAGAGGTCGTAGCCGGCGTCGGCGAGGACGGTGTTCGTCCGGCGGGCGATGCCGCGGGGGTCGTGGCCGTACGCCTCTTTCGAGCCGCCGGTCAGGATGTCGCAGATGAACCGGGCCGTGCCGCCGTACGGCGCACCCCAGGGGACGACGCCGAACGTCGCCGGGTCGGGGAGGAGGATCATGTCGGACTCGAAGATCTCCCGGAAGCCGCGGACCGAGGAACCGTCGAGCTTCGGGATACCGCCGACGAACGAGTCCTCATCGAGAGTGTGGGACGGGAGGTGGATGTGGTTGTACCCGCCGAGGAGGTCGGTGTAGAACAGCTCGACCCAGCGCAGCTTGCGCGCGCGGATCTCCTCGAGCGTCCGAACTCCTGCCTCGCGCCGCGTCTCTCCCGTCGACCCCGCCGTACGACCCGCTACCGCCATCCGACGCTCCTCGGCGCTCCGCACGAAGCCCGCCTACATGAACCCTCGGCCGGAAAAATCGGATGACTGTCCAATCACAAGTCACAATATAAATAGGACGAACAATGTAACCATATTCAATGGGACGTTCGTCCACACTCGACGACCTGGACCGCGGGATCCTCGCGGAGCTCAACGTCGACGCCCGTCGGAGCCACCGGGTCATCGCCGACCGGCTCAAGGTCTCCCCCACGACGGTGGGGCTCCGCCTCGAGCGCTTGGAAAAGGACGGCGTAATCCGCGGCTACGTGCCGGTCCTCGACGACGAGGCGCTTGGTTGGGAGCTGTGCGCCACCGTGGGCATCCGGATCTCGAAGGGGAAGCTGCGCGAGGTCGAGGAGCGCCTCGCCAAAGACCCAAGGGCGTACGCGATCTACGACGTCACGGGGGACTACGACGCGCTTCTGATCGGCCGATTCCGCGACCGGCGCGACCTCGATTCGTTCGTGAAGCACGCGCTCCAGGACCCGAACGTCGAGCGGACCAACACGCAGGTCGTACTCAACCGCGTGAAGGAGGATCGGCGCGTTCCGGTCCCGGGCCTCAGGTCCGAGCGCCCGACCGGAAACGGCTAAGACCCGCCGCCTCGGTGGGCGGCCGGGTGCACCGATGGGCTGGGGATTGACCAATCGGATTGCCCGGATGTTCCCCGGAAAATCGGGGAACTCGGTCATGGTCGCCGTCGACCACGGCTACTTCATGGGCCCGACCCGCAACCTCGAGTCGGCCGGCGCAACGATCGCCCCGCTCCTCCCGTACGCCGACGCGATCGCCCTCACGCGCGGGATCCTCCGGACGTCCGTCCCACCCGCGAGCACCGTTCCGATCGTGTTGCGGGTCTCGGGCGGGGTCACGATCCTCAAGGACGATCTTTCGGAGGAGACCATCACGACCTCGATGGAGGAGGCCCTGCGCCTGAACGTCTCGGCCGTCGCGCTGTCGGTGTTCGTGGGCGCCCCGCACGAACACCAATCCCTGACGAACCTCGCGAAGCTCGTCGACGATGGGGAGCGGCATGGCATGCCGGTCCTCGCCATCACAGCCGTTGGAAAAGAGCTCGAGAAGCGCGATGCGCGCTACCTCGCGCTCGCCTGCCGAGTCGCGGCGGAGCTGGGCGCGCACCTCGTCAAGACGTACTACTGCGAGGGGTTCTCGAAGGTCGTCGAGGCGTGCCCGGTCCCGATCGTCGTCGCCGGGGGCCCCAAGCTCGCGACGATCGAAGATGCGTTCGCGCTCGCCCACTCCGCAATTGCGGAAGGTGCGCACGGCATCGACATGGGACGCAACATCTGGCAGTCCGAACATCCCGTGGCGATGCTCAAGGCGCTGCGGACGATCGTGCACGATGCGGCGACGGTCCGCGAGGCGGCCGACGCCTACCAAGAGGAGATTTCGGTCTCCCTTCGACCGGCGGCGACCACCGCGCCCCGCCGCCGAAAGGTTTGATATCTTACGGCGGTAGGACGACCCCGCGCGGGGATCGCCCAGCTTGGTCAAAGGCGCCAGATTCAGGGTCTGGTCTCGTAGGAGTTCGTGGGTTCAAATCCCTCTCCCCGCATGTTCCTATTTTTTTCTCGCTGTGCCAATCGGTGAATCCTGAACCAAGCTCGCCCTTAGGGCCGCCAAGCATTCCGCTCACTCCTTCCACGCACATAGCAAGCTATATGCGTGCCATAGACCCTGCTCCAGCCATGATCACGACCATCCAGCTAACCCCGCAGACCCGCTCCCGCCTCGCCGAACTGAAGCAGAGTCCTCGTGAGTCCTACGACGAAGTCCTCACCAAGCTTCTCTCCCTTGTCCCCGAAGGGGACGAGGAGGGGGCGTACACCCAGCCATTCCGCGTCGCCCTTCTTCGCTCTCGGTTGGAGATTCGCGATGGTCGAACCCTCTCCCACGATCAACTCAAGAAACGGCTGGGCCTCTGAAGGCTTGGTCCATCGTCTGGTCGCTGACAGCAGCGCGGGATCTCTCGGGTCTCGACCTCCCGGTCGCAAGGCGGGTGGTCCGGAAACTCGAACAAGCCGCCACAGACCCCGAGCGGTACTTCGAACGCCTAGTTGCCTCCGAGGACTCGAAGCTTCGGATTGGGGAGTATCGACTCTTGGCCCTGCTCGACCGTTCAACCCGCACTCTCCTGATTGAGCGAGTCGACCACAGGTCCCGCGTGTACCGCTGACCGGCAACCGAACTCTGGGGCGGAGCACGAAAGCTCCCGGCCCTCGAGTGAGATTTGGTGCGTGAATTGCCCGGCCGTTCAAAACCCTCTCTCCGCATTTTCCTGGCGTTCCCGGACGTCGTCTCGGTGCTATGGTTTCCGCTCGGCGGAGCGAGGCGGCTTCCCACGAACGTTCGGATGCTCGTCCCGCGCGTGGATTTATGGACCGGCATCGGTTCTGGGCGACGCGGCCATTTCCGCGAGGGGTTCACGTGGAACGGGACGCCCCGAGCCATCCGATTCCGCGAGCCGTCGACGGCGTCGGTCGCTTGCCGAGGGTGCGACGTGTCGGGCTCGCGGCGATGTTTGCGATGGGGGTGGTCCTGCTGCTCCTCCTCAGCGACCTTCCGACGGTCGCTGCCCAGACCGCTCCGGGACTACCCGCCGCGCCGGGTTCGCCGCCGACGCCGACCCGAGCGGCCTGGCCCGGTCCGGTCTCCGCTCGGGCCTCGGACTCGGGGGCGGCGCGATCCTCGTTGTGTCTCCTCGGCGTGATTCGATCCTGTGGCCCGATGGGCAGTCCGACTCCGGCTCGACCGGAACCGTCGGTCTCCGGCACTCCGTCCTCCTGGACCAACATCACCCCGCCCAGCGGCCGACCGAATCCGAGCGGACGGGCGTTGGCCTCCGTCGCCTACGATCCGGCCGTCCACGGAACGATCCTGTTCGGGGGCGTCGTGAACGGCCCCCAGATCTGGGAGAACGACACCTGGGTGTTCGCGAACAACAACTGGACGCTCCTCGTCGCGAACTCCTCCTGCACGCGGTCGACGTGCCCGTCCGCCCGGGAGGACGCGATGATGGCGTACGACGCGACGCTCGGCGGCGTCGTCCTGTTCGGCGGGGCGATCTCGTTCCTCGGGTTCACCACCGCCTACAACGACACGTGGCTGTTCTCAGGCGGGGTCTGGCGCAACCTGACCGCATCGGCCGGCGCCGCCCCGGCGCCGCGGTTCGGGTCGGCGATGGCCTGGGACCCTTTCGACAACGACGTCGTCCTCTTCGGCGGCTCCCTCGCGAGCGGCGTCACCCTCGGCGACACATGGACCTTCAACGGCACGTGGAACAACATCAGCGCCTCCGTCAGCGCGCTTCATCCGTCGCCCCGCGCGGGCATGGCGTTCTCCGACTCGCCGAGCGGTTACCTGCTCATGTTTGGAGGCGAAGCCTGGAACGGGACGGCGGCCAACGTTCTGGTCGACTCGACCGGCTCGTGCGTGCTCCCCGATGTGGCGTGGTGGTTCTACGCCGACCATTGGATCCACATGAACTACGGCGGGGTCTGCCCCAACGTCCCTCGCCCGACCCCGGTCTCCCGTCCCGGGGTCCAAGCTCCGGGCTACCCCGCCCCCTGCGGGCGCGTCGGGGCCTCGCTGGGATGGAGCCCCAAGAACGACCGGTTCGTCCTCTACGGCGGCTACGGCGTTTCGAACACGCAGCTCACGTACACCTGCAGTGGGCCGCTCGGCTACCTCAACGACACCTACGTCTACAACAACCCGCCGGGGAATGGGTTCGACTGGGCGTTCGCCGGCGACGCCGGGGACCCCTCGAACCGGTCGTACGCCGCCGCGGCCGCCGACCTCACGGATGGGTACTTCATCGTGTTCGGGGGGACGAACGGCGCTGTCGCGCTGAACTCGACGTTCCGGTACTACGCGCTCGTCCACGCGCGACTGACGGGGCCGACCGGGATCGACACGAACTCCTCCCATCTCGGTTTCAACGTGCCGTTCCAGGTCGCCGGTTCGGGCGGCAGCGGTTCGCTCGACTACACGTTCGTCGTCCACGGGCTGCGGAGCTCGAGCGGGCTCGTGGACGGGGGCTCGACCAATTGCGCGAACATCACGAGTCTCGGCACCGACTACGGACCGCTGCCGTACGACGGGACGTGGCGGGTCGATTGCCAACCGAGTTCGTCGAGCTACAACGTCTTCCGAATCACGCTCTTCGTCTTCGACACCAACAACTCGACGCTGTCGAGCGGGATCCCGGTCGCGGGCGACTTCGCCTCGGCGAACTGGACGTTCTCGGTTCTGCCCCCCGAGATCGCGATCATCTACTCCCAGTACGCTCCGGATTTCTACACGAACTTCTCGTTCCACAACGTGTTCAGCGCCTACCTCTCCGTCGCCGGGACCCCCGCCGTCAGCGTCACCGCGACGATCGGGGGGCTCCCGGTCTCGATCCAGCAGCGCTCGAGCGGGTCGCTGTGGTGGGACACGGCGTCGATCGACATGGGAACGGTGTCGGCGGGCTCCGTGCTCGTGGTCACCGGCACCTGGCCCGGTTGGACGCTGAACGCGTCCTACACGCCGGTGATGATCCAGACACCGACGTGGCTCGTGACGCTGTTCGATTTCTCCGGGGCGCTCCAGACGATCAGCACCTCGGGGAACGGCCCGTACAACCACAGCTACGCGATCCAGGAATCGTACGTCTGGAGCCTGGCGAACTCGACGAGCTTTGCCATCCCCAGCCCGATGATCAGCGGGAACTACAGCTTCATCCCGTCGATCGAGGTCGATTTCGGCGCGACCTCGGCGGGGCAGCTCTCGCTCGCCGGGATGCTCACCTTCGGCCTGCCGAACATCAACTTCGGGCCGGCGACCCTGAACCTCACGGTCGCGATCGGCCTCTCGGGAAAGTTCGTCGTCCTGAATGCGAGCCAGGGGATCTCGGACGTCCAGTGGGTGAACGCCGCCGCCACGGTCCAGTTGGCGGGAGACCTCGGCGTGAGCGTCCCGTTGTACGGGTTCGACGTCCTCGGGCTGAAGGTCGGGTTCACGCTCAACATTGACCTCAAACCGACGCTCGCCCTCTCGCTCCTGCTGCTTCCGACGAACGATCCCGGGAAGGACATCCTTCCCGGGCTCGCGGTCATGGTCAGCCAGTTGGTGGGGGCTCTCACCGTCGCGCTGGATGTCGCCGTCTCGTTCGGGATCGGGATCGCGTCGATCGCGATCGGGGGGGCGCTCTCGATCGCGGTGGCGTTCAACATCACGCCGACGTTCCACGTCGGGGCGGGCTGGATCAACGGGACGGTCTTCGGCCAGGCCACGTTCCTCTGGTGGTCCGCCTACTGGAACATCCTCGGGCCCGCGGTCATCTACCAGTGGACCGACCCGCCCCCGGCCGTACCCCATCCCGGGGCGGCGTGCGCCACCTGCTACGGCGACGGGGCCAACGCGACGTGGGCGCCGTTGACCCGGTACTATGCGACGAGCGGGTACGACGTCTCGGTCTGGAACGCCACCGTCACCAGCGGGAACGCGGTCGAGGACATCTATCCGCACACCGAGGTGACGGCGGCGCCTGGGCCGAACGGCGCTTACCTGTTCTACACCGACGACAACCCGCAGCTCCCCGTCTCACAGGGCCTCGAGGTCTCGGGGATCGGTCTCAACGGCTCGACGAACCAGCTCGGGGCGCTCCCGCGGCCGACCGACCCGGGGTTCCTCATCTCGCACCCCGAGGCCACCCGCCTTTCGGACGGCAGCCTGTACGTCGCCTGGTCCGCCCTGCCGGTCGCGGAGGACGGAGCCGGGACGCCGGCGGCGCTCACCTCCCTCGCCCTCCATGGCGCCCGATTCTATCCCGACAACGGCTCCTGGGGCCCCGTGAACGTGTGGACCCACGGCGGGTTCGCGCAGTCGTACCGCGTCGACTCGTCGGGGAGTTCGGGAGTCCTCGAGGCGTTGGTCGCCCCGTCGTACCTCGTCGGGCCCACGACCCCCGAGCAGCTGGTCGAGTTCGACGTCGGGACGGGTCGGACGGTCGCGAACGTGAGCGCGACCGGCCTCTCGGAGGTCGCCTCCCTCAGCGGGGATTCCGGGGAGGCGGTGGTGCTCGACGCGGGCGGGAACTATTCGATCCGCAACCTCACGACCGGTGCCGCCGTGTCGTTCGCTCCGCCGGTCCCGGCGAACTCCCACCTGATCTCGGCCGAATTCGTGGCGGACGCCCCGTCGACCGTCGCGCTCCTCTATCGGGAGCCGCACACGACCGACACGATCCTGTTCGACCTCGCCCATGGCCAGGTCCTCGCGCAGCTCCGGACTGGACCGGACGCGTCGACCGTCCACGCGATCTTCGGCGACGGTCGGTACGACGTCTTCGCCAACGGACGCGCCGGGATCGTCGGATGGACGGTCACCGGATCCACGGTCGCGAACTTGACCGAGATCCCGCAAGAGAACGTCACCAGTTTCGGCCTCACGCAGGACGGCGCGTCGATTCTCGTCTACTCGCTCGTGGCCAACTCCACCAGCTCCGCGCAACCGGTTGTCGCTCTCGAGTTCGCGGAGGTCGCCGCGCTCCTCCCCGCGATTTCCGCAGGGCCCGGGACGAGCGCCCCGACTCGGTCGACGGGCGCTGCCGGCACCACCTACCTCCTGGTGCTGGCGCTCGCCGTCGCAGGCGTCGCCGCGCTCCTCGCGGTCGTCGCCGTGGTCACGCGACGTCGTGGGCCACCGCCGACGTTCATGGGACCCGCTCGAGAGGGCTCTGTACGCCCGGAGCCGCCGACCTCCCCCCCGCCCGGGACGGGGTGACGCCAATGGTCCAGTGCCTGGCAGTCCGTTCCGTCCTCCGAGGCGGCCCGCGCCATCGGGGGTGGGTCCCGGTCGTTCTCCTGGCGTTCGTCGTCCTGGTCCCGGGTACCCCGGTGTCCCACGCCTCGGCGAGTCACTCCCTCTCGACCTGGTCCGCGACCGCACCTTTCCCCCGGATGGTCGAGGGTCCGACGATCGGGCCCCTCGCCGCCTCGCACATCTCCTCCGGCGGGTCGGAACGCCCCGCCGGCCTTGGGCTTCCGCATTGGATCAACGTCTCCGGCGGCCCGAATGCGTCCCACCCGCCCGCGAGCACCCTCGGCACGCTGGCCTTCGACCCCCTCGCGCAAGAGTCCGTGTACTTCGGCGGATGCACCGGCGCCCGGTGTCCCGACGCCCTGACGTGGGTGTTCGCGAATGCCACGTGGATCAACGTGACGAACCCCTCGGATTCCCCGCCCGCCCGCTACGGCGGAACCATGGACTACGACGCGAACCTCCACGGGATTCTCCTGTTCGGGGGGGAGGGTGCTTCGCTGAACGACCTGAACGACACGTGGCTGTTCCGCAACGGCGCCTGGGCCAATGTCTCGGGATGGAGCGCGGCGGCCCCCGCCCCGCGCGCGTTCGCGAGCCTCGCATTCGACCCGGAGCCCGAGGAGAACGGCTCCGTCCTGCTCGGCGGGGACGTCGGCGGCGTCGGCTACGTCAACGACACGTGGGTGTTCGAGGGCGGAGCGGGCTGGGTCTCGCTCTCTCCTTCCGCCGCGCCACCGCCGACCGGCCGCGCCCAGATGGTCTTCGACCCGGCCGAGTCCGCGGTCGTCGACTTCGGCTGCGGCTTCGGGTGTAGCTCGCCGAATGAGACGTGGGAGCTCTACTCCGGACAGTGGTGGCCGGTCGCCGGGACCGGCCCGGTTCCTCCGTACCGGTACGACGCCGCGATGAGCTACGACGCCGCCCTTTCCGAGATCGTCATGTTTGGGGGATGGGGATCCATCGGCGCCCTCAACGACACGTGGACGTTCGCGCAGGGAACGTGGACGAACGTCACCGCCGAGGTGGGGGGGGCGCCCCCCGGGCGGTGGGTCGGCGCGATGGCCGGGAATAGCGGCACGTTCCCGCCGCTCGTGTTCGGGGGCTCCGGGACGTTCTTCGGGAACGGTGCCCTCGCGGACACGTGGGTCCTGGAGACCCCGCCCGCGGTGTCTCCGCTCGCCACCCCCTCGTCCGCGGAGACGTCGGTCCCGGTGACGGTCGGAGGAACGGTATCGGGCGGCACCGCTCCGTACTTCGCCGTCGTGGGTTTCGGAGACGGCTCTCAGGAGGGGGTCGCGGTGGCGACCGGTGCCTTCCAACTTTCGCACTCGTACGGAGCGAGTGGGTCGTACACTCCGTGGACGAACGTCACCGACGCCACGGGCGCGCGGGCGATGGCGGGCGCGACGGGGGCGGTGGTCGTCCGCTCCGGACCCGCCGCCGCGCCGTGGCTCGGCCCCTGGACGGCGGACGCCGGGGTCGCCATCACCCTCCGGGGAGAAGCGGTCGGCGGCGGAACCGCGCCGTACACCTACGCTTGGGAGTTCGGGGACGGCACGACCGGCTCGGGTCGGAACTCCAGCCACACCTACGCGACGGCGGGGTCGTACGCGGGGAACTGGACGGTCACCGACCTGATCGGCGGGACCGTTCGGGCCTCGTTCGACGTCGCGGTGCAGGCGCCGCTGAGCCTCGGGGTCGGCGCCTCCGCCCTCTTCGCCGGGGCCCCCGGGACAACCTACGCCAACGTCACCGGTGGCACCGCGCCCTTCCACGTCAGCTGGCGATTCTCGGACGGCGGCGCGAGCGCCTCCCCCTACGCTCGCCACACGTTCGGCTCGGCCGGTAGCTACACGATCGAGGCGTGGGCGAACGATTCGGTCGGCGGGTCGGCCCACGCGAGCACGACCGTCACGGTCGGGCCCGCACCGCCGACTGTGGTCCCCTCGAGTTCGGACTCCGGGGCCCCCCCGGTGTGGTATTGGCCGGCGATCGCCGCATTGGCCGGGGTGGGCGTCCTGGGAACCGCCGTCCTGGTGTGGCGAAGTCGCCCGCGTAGTCCGACGTGATCCCCCCTCGTACGCAACGGACCCGAGCGGGCCGCCGACCGGATCGGTCGCTTGGTCGGCCGGGGCGAGGGATCTCCTCGGCGCCGCCGCGCGGCTCGCCCCCGAGGGTCCGGATCGGGTCCGAGGAGGCGTTATTTCCCGCCCTCCGCATCGGCCCCTCGCCGAAGGACGTGGAGGGTGTGGCGGTGGCGGAAGTTTCCGGACTGACGTCCACCACGATCCGGCGGACGCTGCGGATGGGCTGGCTCTATCTCGCCATCGGGACGTTCATCTCCGTCCTCCTCACGGCGATCCTACTTTTCCGGAGCCAACACGGGGGCGCGTTCGCCACGACGTACCCCCTCGAGCTCCCGGTCTTCGCGGTGCTCGCCTCGACCGGGGGGCTGCAGACGTTCACGAGCGACCGCACCAAGGGCGTCTTCGAGTACTTGATCGCCTACGGGGTCCGCCCGCGGACCCTGTTCGTCAATGGGCTGCTCGCCACGATGGTATTGACGGGGATCATTCTCGGGATCGCGCTCGGGCTCGGGCTGGGACTGGCCAGCGCGAACGGCGTGGCCCTCACCGGGGACCTCGAGCAATCGCTCGCCCTCTACACAGTGCCGATGAGCTTCGCCGCCGCGCTGTTCACGACCACGGTGGGGATGATCTGGACCACCGTCTCGACCCCGAGGACCGGGATCAACAGCCCCGTCGGACTGGCCCCGATGGTCGGCATCGGACCGACGGTCCTCGTCCTGATCGTCGCAGAGACGCTCCCCTCGTCCGAGTTCTACCCATTCACCACCGGGGCCGCGGTGGCAATCCTGGCCGTCGTCGGGGTCCTGCTCGCGGCGTCCTCCCGACTGATGGGGCGAGAGCGGTTCCTCTCGCCGCTGTGACCGGAGCGTCGTCGTGACCGCCGACTCGTCGAGCGTCTCCCAGCGCCACCGGATCGAGCTGCGGGGCGTCAGCTCGGGGTATCACGGAAAGCCGGTCCTCGAGGACGTCTCGTTCGTCGTGGAAGAGCCGGCGATCTACGTCGTGCTCGGCCCGAACGGCGCCGGGAAGACGACCCTGTTTCGGACGCTCGCCGGGATCCTGTCGCCGTACTCCGGGACCGTCGAGATCGATGGGATCGACATCGCGCGCCGGGAGGCGCGGACCCGACTCCAGTACCTCTCGCACATCGACGGGATCCCCGACGCCCTCCGCGTCGAGGAGGCGCTGCGGTTCTACGCCGGCGTGCAGGGGGCGACCCCGGAGGACGTCGAACGGGTCGTGCGGCTGCTCGGCATCGAGGAACTGCGGCACCGGTACTTTGCCGAGCTGAGCCAGGGGCAGAAGAAGCGGGTCTCGATCGCCCGGGTGTTCCTCCAGGAGCGCGGGATCTACCTGCTCGACGAGCCGACGAGCAACCTCGACCCGAAGCTGGCGCGGGAGATCCGCGACCTCGTGCTCGGCCTCAGCCGGGACGACCTCGTCCTCTACTCCTCGCACAATCTGTTCGAGGCGAAGGAGATCGGCAAGTACGTTCTCGCGCTGCGGAACGGGAAGGTCGGCTACTTCGGGCGGTTGAGCGACCTGCGCCCGGCGCGCTACGTCATCGGCATCCGGGCCGAGGGGGCCGAAGGAATCCTGGCGGCCTCGACGCGCAAGGGCGACTACTACCTCCAGGAGCTCGCCGGACCCGAGGAGGTGCCGAAGCTCGTCGCCGAGCTCGCTGCGAAGGGGGTCCGGATCCGCGAGGTCAAGGAGATGGAGAACCCGCTCGAGGACCTATTCGCCTAGGCCGGTCGATCCGGTACCTGTCTCGCCCCGGAACAGACCCCCGGGCGAGGGCAGGGCGCGCGCGGTCTCGGGACTTGAACTCCCGCGGATCCAGCCCTCCGTTCGGACCTCCACCCCCGACCGACGGTCGTCGGCTCGCATCGTTCCCGACATGAGGCGAACGGTGAGCCGGACGTCAAGGCTCCCCCCGCTCCGCCTCGCGGGCGGGCACCGTGCGAGTGCGACGTCCGGATCGCCCTAGCTCTCGGGTCGCCGAAGGCGCCAAAGGACGGCTCCGGTCGCCGTCACTCCCACCGCGACCGCGAGGAGCACTCCCCAGAGTTGCAGAGGCGGGGGGGAGGTGAGGAGGAGCGGCGAGGTTCCGGGCGCGGTCACGTTGAGCGTGTTGCTCGCATTCTGGATTCCGAGCGCGTCGGTCACCTCGGCCGCGTACCGTACCGGGCCGTGCGACGGTACCAGGACTGTGAGGTTCGTCCCCGCGCCCGCGGGGGTCCCATCGGCCGTCCACCGGATCGTGAACGGCGCGAGACCGCCCTCGACGGTCGCCGCGAGGGGGACGGCCGTACCGTTCGGCGTCGGCGTGGAGCCGTTGAGCTGGGCGATCCGCACCGTCGGGTCCGGCACGACGGTGAGGTTCGCCGGGCGGAGACCGACCGACGCCCCCGTGGCGTCCGTGGCGGTCGCGTACACCGAGAATCGTCCGGCTTCGGTCGGCCGGCAGTCCAGGTCGGAGAGATTGGCGGAGGCGCAGCCAGCCGGGAGCCCTTGCCAGCGAATCGTGAACGGCGCAGTCCCGGACGAGAGGTTGGCCCAGAGGGTCAGGTTGGCGCCGACCTCATCGACCGGCCGGCTCACGCCCGTGGACGCACCGACGAGGGGTACCCCCGTCACCGAGAAGGCGATCGGACCGGAGTCGGCGCTGGCCCCGTTGGCGTCCGACACCGTCACTTGGGCGGTGAAGTTCCCTGCGTGGGGAGCGGTGCAGGAGATCTCGGCCGCGTCGGCCGGGGCGCAGCCCGTGGGGACGGCCCAGGCGAAGCCGTACGGCCCGAGACCACCGAGAACGTCCGCCCGGATCTCGACCGGGGTCCCCGTCCGACTCTCGGTCGGCTCGGCGGAGGTCCCGCCGACCTGGAGGGCAGCGCTCACCGCGAGAGCGACGGCGGGGGATCCCAGCGACCGGCCACCGTTGGCGTCCGTGACGAGGACGCTCGCGCTCGACGCGCCGGGGCCTAGCGGCCGGCACGCCACGGACGGGCCGTTCCCGCCGACGCATCCGCTCGGAAGGCCCAGCCAGGTCCAGTTCGCGCCGCCCGCGGGGACGGTGGCGCTCGCGTTGATCCACACCTCCTGCCCCACGTCGAGCGTGGCGCGCGTGGGGGAGAGGGCGTCGATGGTCGGGAGCGCGTCCACGATCAGCGCAAACCCCGTCACGTTGGCCGCGCCCCCGAGCGAGTCGTTGAGCACGGCCGAGAGCGAGTAGACGCCCGGGGCGGCCAACGGACAGGTGAGCGGGGAGCCCGTGCTCGAGGGGCACGAGGTGGGCAGGCCGTACCATTGGACCGTGTAGGAGCCGAACCCGCCGGTCTCGTTGGCCCAGAGCGAGACGTTCTGGCCGACGTCGGCGACCGACCGGGACGCCCCGATCGCCACGCTCCCGAGGGCCGGGTCGACGGTCAGCCGTACGAGGTTGCTCTCCGTGGTGCCGAGGAACGGGTCGCTCACGTTCGCGCGGACCTGGTACGTCCCCGACGCGTTGGGGCGGCAGACCAGTTCGCTGACGTTGGCGGTCGTGCAACCCGTCGGAAGGCCTCCCCACGAGACGGAGTCGACCGGCGTTGCGTTCGCGACGACGAGGGTGAAATTGACCGATGTCCCGGCGTCGACCGCGCTCGCGCTCTCGACCAAGGTGGTCTGGATGGGGGCGCGGACGACGAGGGTGGCCGTCGCATTCACCACCGTCCCGACGCCGTCTTCGACCTTCAGGGAGAAATTGAACGGCCCGGCCCGGGTCGGAACGCAGCCGGCCGGCGGTGCCAATAGCCCGGTGCAGCCGCGCGGCGCCCCCGACCATGTGTAGGAGTACTCCCCGATGCCACCGCTCGCGGCCCCGGTGAAGTTGACGGGAGCCCCCAGGCGAACCTCGCTGGCCGCGAGTCCGAATCCGGAGAGCTGCAGCGGGGGTGCGACGACGAGCTCGACGGTGGCGTTCGCCGTCGAGCCGTTCCCGTCCGTCGCGCTCACGTTCACGGAGAACTGACCGGACACCGTCGGAAGGCACGTCAGGGCCGAGGTGTTGGCGGACGCGCAGCCGGCGGGAAGCCCGCGGTACTGGTACGTGTAGGCACCGGTGCCGCCGCTGGCGTTGACGTCGAGCCGGGTCGACCGGCCGAGGACGAACGACGATGGACTCGCTTGGAATCCCGCGATCCGGATGCCGTTCCCGACCCCGATCTCTCCGAGGGAGGCGCTCCCGCTCGCGAAGTAGACGTGGCCGGTGGTCGGATCCACCGACATCTGGTCGACGGGGACGTTGGTCGAGAACGTCCCGAGCATCGTCCCGCTCGTCGCGTTGTAGACCAGCATCTCGCTCTGGTTGCCGCCCCCGACCGCGAGGATCAGCGGACCGACCGGGTCGTAGACGATCGGTCCGGATTGGTTTCCGAGGAACGACACGTTCCCGACGACCGTTCCGTTCGACGCGTTGACGAGGACGATCGGGCCCCCGGTCTGGTTCTCGACCCAGACGTCGCCGTCCGACGGGTCGTAGGCGTTGGTGCCGGGGTTCGCGATCGGCGTCGCCCACGGGACCGAACCGTTCGTGGTCAGGACCGAGTACAGCCGGCCGGACGCCCCGCCGACGGTCCACGAGTTGGTCGAGACGTAGAGGAGAGATCCCGGTGCGTTCAACGACATCCAGATCTCGCCGTTCGAGTCGTAGATGGAGTGGAGGAACGAGTCGTTCGCGAGCCCGAAGTCGAGCACATCGCCCGTCCAAGCCCAGACCTGGTCCCCGGCAGCCTGGTAGACGAGCGGTGGCGAGTTGCCGGTGTTGGTGCCGAACAGCGAGCCGGCGAGGGAGTCGTTCGACCCGTAGATCTCCCAGAGGTTGGCGGAACCACTGCACCCGCCTTCATCGAGGACGTACCGGTCGACCGAATCGTAGGCGAGCGGCCCTCCCTCCAGGCCGGGGAGGGGGGCCAGCGCCGAACCGTTGGTGACGTTCTCGACCCAGAGCTCGCAATTTTGCGAATCCCCGGCGTACACGCGGCCGTTGTCCGGGTCGAAGGTCAGTTGGGCCGACTGCGCGCCGATGCCGATCGGACCGGGAGTCGTGAGGTTCGTGCCGTTCAGCGCGTACAGACTCGGGTGGTTCGTCGTGGTCACGTACGCCCTCCCATCCGCCGGGTCGAAGGCGACCCCCGTGGTGAGCTCCGAGAGCGGGAGGTTCGTCACGCCAGGGGCCCGCGTCGCCGAGGCGTTGATCGACTGCATCGCACCGGGGTAGTAACTGCCGAGCGACGTGACCAGGAATCGGTCGTTGAGCGGGTCCCAGGCGAGAAACCACGGCGCCGACGAGCCGTTCTGATAGTACAGTTCGCGGCCCGTCGAGACGTTCAGCACCGCGACGTTCCGGGAGGCTCCGTCGACGAGGAGGTGCCCGTCGGTCGGGTCGAGGGCCAGGTCGAACCCGTAGCCGACGCCCGTCAGCGGAGTCCTCGCCGTCACGGTTCCGTTCGCGGGGTCGACCGTGAGGACGGTCGAGTTCGTCGCGTTCGTCCAGCTGGTCACGTAGAGCGCTCCGGTCGTGTTGTCGAAGATCACGTTCTGGGGCTGCCCCGGCACCACGATGTACCCGAGGATCGCCGAGGTTCGGCCATCGAGCACTTCCAGTCGGTGGAGGCCGCTGTCGGCGACGTACACCTGGTCGTTCGCCGGGTCGTACCCGATCCCCGACAGCACCGAACCGCCGCCGACGGTCGTGACGAGCGCGCCGGTGGAGGCGTTCAACACCGTGACCGTGTCGCCGGCGCATGGGCTTCCGCAGGTCGTGTAGAACGTGCGGGTGACGAACGCTCGGTCGTCGTGCGAATCTACCGCGACCTCGTACGGCGTGGAGTACCCGCTTCCGCCGGAACCGAGCGGCCCCCCCGAGGACAACCGGGCGAAGTGCGTCACCGTACCATTCGCCGGGTCATACCAGGCGATGGCGGTCGGCCCGAGAACGAGCAACTCCTGGTCGACGGGGTTGTAGACGACCTCGCCGGGCCCGTTGTACAACCCCCCCGCGGTCGACACCGGCGAATCGGAGGGCGCCGTGCGCGCTCCGGTGTTCAGGTCGAACTGGGCGGCGAGGTAGGCGGGAAGTGGGCCCGTGGCGTTCGCGGCCGGGACCCCCGGGACCAGGGGGGGTGGGGTGCCGGCGGCTCCCCCCGGCAGATTGGGATCGGGCGCTTTCGCGGCCCCGGTCGCGCCGGAGAGCAGGAGCACACCGACCAGGGCGACGAGCGCCAGCGCGCGGGTCGCGGTTCGGGATCGGGCCGGCACGAACGACCTCACGGAGGCGTCTCCCCCGAGGATGCGACTCCATCGCCATCGTCCGGGGAGATCTCCGGGGTCGACGTGGACTCGCCATCCCCCCGCGGTGTCGGCGGAGTCCGGTCCCGGCGCGCACTCCGGGATCCGCGCCCTACGAGGCTCACGAGTCCGAGGACGAGAAGTCCCAAGCCCGCTCCCGCGGCCACAGCCTCCAACCACGGCGCGACCGGCGGGGCCGTTGTGCCGGAACTGGCCGCCGCTGGCGCGGGCTCGGCGATCGTGTACGGCGCGCTATCGGAGGCCGACCGACCGCGCGCGTCGGACACTTCGACCTGGGCTCGGCCCTGGCCCGGCCCCGAGGGGACGCAGGTCAAGGTGGAGGTGTCGGCGCTGGCGCAACCCGCGGGCAACCCCGAGTAGGTGTACGTGAGCGGTGGCGCTCCGCCCACCGCGCTCACCAGGAAGGTGAGATTGGACCCGACGACCCCGTTCGACGGCGCCGCCGCGAAGCCGAGGACGGTCGGCGCCGAGAGGACCGGGACGGGAGCGAACGTCACGTTGAGCGTCGCGCTGCCGGTTCCCGCCGTGAACCCCCCGTTCCCCGGGGTCGCCCCGTATCCCGTTGGAGGGGTCACGACGAACTGGTAGGTGCCGGGGGCGACCCAGGCGGTCGCGACCGAGGTATTCGATTCGAGGACGAGTGCGCCGGGGTCGAGGCGGACCGACCAGGCGGCGCCGCTGGGGAGGCCGGCCGATTGGAACGTCTCGGGGTACTGGAGGGCCACGAACGGGAGCGTGACGTTCCTCGGCATGCCATTCACTAGGAACGCACCTTGGGGCGCGTTCCACCCGGTCGCCGCCACGCTCGCATTGTAGACGTAGCTCCCGTTTGGAAGTGAGACGTTGGCGGTCGGGTTGGAGTACGACTGGCTCAGTCCGTCGGACAGGTTCAGGGTCCATGCGGTTCCCGGGGTGAGCCCTTCCGTCACGAACTCCACGGTGTAGGTCGGCCGGGAAAACTGGGCCACGGCTCGAGCTCCGCCGGAGCCGAGATGGACCTGGACGCCGGGAGCCGACCAGCCGGGAGCCGAGGTTCCGAACGCGATCGAGTACGTGCCGTTCGGGAGCGAGATCGACGAACCCCCGGGGCTGCTCTCCGGCACGATTCCCCAGCCCGAAACGTTCGCCCACCAGGGCGTCAGGCCCGGAAGTCCGGACTCGGTCAGATCGATCACGTCGGCGGTGAAGCGGACGGGGACGTCGACCGGTGAGCCCGAGATCCCGAACTGACCGTGAACGGCCGGATATCCGGGGGCGGTGGCGGTGAACGAGTACGAGCCATTCGGGAGCGTCAGGGAGAGCATCGAACTGTTCGTGGTCCGGAGGAGCTGGCCCCCGCTCACGTTGAGGGACCAGGTCGTCCCCGGAGCCAGCCTCGTCGCAGAGAACACCGCGCGCGAGCCGTCGACCACCCAGACGCGGGCGGTTTCGGACCACGCGGAGCCATCGGGCGTACGAAGGGTTCCGGTCACGACGTAGGTGCCGGGGATCTGGGGATAGCAGGTCAGGACGGAGACGTTCTGGGAGGTGCACCCCGCCGGAAGGCCGTCGTACCGGTAGCTGGTTCCGGGCGGAGCCCCCAGGGCGGCGAGCGTCAAGCGAACCGGAGCGAACGTCGCTGCCTGTTCCGGCGACGCGAGGAGCGCCACGTTCGAGACCAATGAGGGGGCGCTCCCGTTCACGATGTACACGGCGTTGGTCCCTCCATCCGCGGCGATGAGTCCCGTTCCGGGGTCCCAGATCCCCGTGACGGTCCCTTCGCCGACGGCTACGGTAGAGGTGGTGAGATTCGACGGGTCCACCACGGCGACCGTACCGGTTCCGTTCATCAGGAACGCCGCGCCGTTCGCCGCGTCAAAGGCGAATCCTTCGACGTTGGAGATGTTGACCGACCCCGTCACGGCGTTCTGGCTCACGTTGACCACGGTCGTGTTCGGGTTCGCGTAGTTGCCGACGAACAGCAGGTTCAGCACCGGGTCGTAGCCGATCGGCACGGGGGCGCCGCCGATATGGATCGAGCCGGTCCCGACGTCCGAGCTCGCGTTCAGGATCGTGAGATTGTGCGATTGCCAGTTGGTCGCGTAGACCGAGTCGTCGGTCGGCACGTAGACGACCCCCGTGGTCTGATTCCCCGCCGGAACGACGGCGACCTGCGTGTGGTTCGAGCCGTTGAACACGCGGACATCGTCGCCCCAGTAGTCCGCGACGAACACCTGGCCGTTCGTCGGGTCGTAGGTCACTCCCCAGGGGCCCTGCCCATCGGCCAGGGACGCTACCGCGGAGCCATTGCGGCCGTTCAGAACCTGGACTTCGTTCGTTCCAAAGAAGCCGCTGTACGTCACCCAGAGCTCGGAGGTCCGAGCATCGTACGCGAGCCCATAGGGGGAACCCGCGAGACCGACGACGGCCGCGACCTGGAGGGTCCCGGCATCGACAAAGTAGAGCCGGTCCCCGGCCGAATCGGCAACGACGTAGCAACCGCACGCGGCATCGGCGACCACGGCGTCGGGGTTGCCGGGCGTGATGAGGGCGGTCGCATTGGTGGCATTCGTCGGGCTCGCCACATCGATCGTCTGGGAGTACCCCGTCGAAATGTACAACTGGCCGAGCGCGGGAATTTCCGTCGGCCACCATTGATCGCACAAGAAGGCGGGCTCGTGCGGCAGTCCCATCGAGCCGAGGACCGTCAGGTTCGAGGGGTCGAGGATGTAGAGCCGCGAGCGGCACGCGTCGGCGATCAGCAGATTTCCGGACAGGGGATCGTAGACCCCATTGCTCGGGTCCGCCCCCACTCCCGAGGTTCCGAGGATGGTGTTGTTCGAGCCCGAGACCTCCGCGACGGTCGAGGGGATGCTGACGAACACGTTCCCGGTCTTCGGGTCGACCGTCAGTCCCCACATCCAGCAGCAGATCGATGGGAACGTCACGTTCGTCACGAACTGCGCGGTCCGTCCGTTGATGACCTCGAGCTTCTCGGCCTCGTAGTAGGCGAGGTAGATCCGACCGTTTTCCGGGTCGTACGCCCCGCTCAGAATATCGTTGAAGCCGCTGCCCACGGGAAGCGTGGTCGTCACGGTTCCGGTCGTCAGGTTCACGACGTCGATGCGCGTCGCGAACGAATTCGTCACCCAGATGGCGTTCGTCGTGGGGTCGTACAGGAACGTCGCGTCGTTTCCGGCGGAGGCATTGCTGGCGGTGATCGTGCTCGTCACCCGCTGGGAGACGGGGTCGAACAGGGCGACGCTCCCGGACGAGTCGAAGGCGAGCTCCCCCGTCCCCGGAAGATACAGCAAGGCCCCGGCCGGCTGACCGGCGTCCAGGGTCCCGACGACCGATTCCCGGCTGGGGTCGATCACCCACAGCGTCGATGAGCCATCGGAGGCGTAGACCCTCCCGGTCGACGGGTCGTAGACTGTGTACCGCGGCTCCCGCGGGGGTGTCAGGACGGAATCGCCGCGGAGCAGGGAGTTGTTCCCCAGATAGAGTGTGTATTGCGTCGAAACCGAGCCCACGCTGGCCGAGGACGAACTCCCGGGGACCCCGGGACCCCCACCCGCCGGCGGGAGAGTGTGGGTCCCGATCGCTGGACGGAGCGCACCCGGAGACGCCGCGTGCTGGAGCGATGCGGTGAGGACGCCCGGATTCGGGAGCAGCAGGACGGCCGAAAGGACGACGATCGCGAGGACGGCCCCCCACTGGGGTCCGGACCGGCGCCGCACGGTCGGGACGTCGGTCCCAGCGACATTACCTCTGCGGCGGGGCACGCCGGGCCCGGCGCCGTCGTTCATGGTCCGGCTTCTCGTGCCATCCTTTGGAACCTCGTCCCTTCTCGCGAGACCAAGCGGGGCGAGACGATGGCCCTCGCAGAGTTGAAAGAATCGGTTCGCGGATCGCGCCCCGGGCCGCGACCGTAGGGCCTCGCTGGGCGCCGCGCACGACCACCTCACGCTCGCCGGGCTCGATCTCGCCCGGGTGCGGCACCCGACCGCGTCGAACGCGGGGGGCTCGATCCGGTCGGACGGCCGTCGCGCCGACGGTCGAACCACCCGCCTCCCGATTCCGTGGGGCACGATGGGGTCGATGACGCCGGAACGAGTGACGCGGAGACGGATCGCCGGTGGAGCGGTCAGATCCGAGTCGAATTCGGGCCGGATTCGGGCGAGAATCGGGTCAGAGTGCGGGGAGAGTTCGGCGTAGCCGTATGGAGCGCGGGGCGCGTGGCGGCGCGATGAAGCGACCGAGCGCCCTCTGGCTCGCACCGGTGGCAGCCGTCCTGCTGCTGCTCGTGCCCGCCGCTGCGTCTGCCCACGCGACGAATTCGCCCGCCCTTTTGGCGCCCAACGGCGGGGCCGGCGGCTCGGTGTTCGTGATGTCGAACGCCGCCTCCGGCAACGTCGTTCTCGCGTACCACATTGGCACGGGCGGGGCCCTCGTACCGGCCGGACATTTCCCGACCCACGGGAAGGGAACGGGCGCGAGCCTCGCGGACTCCGGTGGGATCGTCCTCACCCAGGACCACCGGTTCCTCCTGGTCGTCAACGCCGGCAGCAACTCGGTCACGGTCTTCTCGGTCCACGCCCCGACCGCGACGACCTCCGTCCTCTCGTACGTCGACACGGTCCGATCCCACGGGGTCTCCCCCGTCAGCATCGCCCTCCACGGACCGGTCGTCTACGTGCTCAACGCGGGCAACGCGACGACCGCCGGCAACATCGCCGGTTTCCTCCTCGTGGGCCCCGGCTGGTTGTTCGCCCTGCCGCACTCCAGCCAGCCGCTGAGCACGAGCTCGGCGACGGGACCGGCGCAGGTCGGGTTCAACCCGGCGGGCACCGTCCTCGTGGTCACCGAGAAGAGCACGAACCAGATCGACACGTACCCCGTCAACGCCCTCGGGATCGCGCAGAGCCCAATCTTCACGACCTCGAACGGCACGACGCCCTACGGGTTCGCGTTCAACTGGCACGGGGCGCTCATCGTCAGCGACGCAGCGAGCGGGGCCCTGTCCTCGTACACGGTCGCCCGCTCCGGAGCGCTCACCCTGGTCAGCGGCTCCGTGGCGGACGGCCAGCTCGCGCCGTGCTGGGTCGCGGTCGCCCACAACGGGACGTTCGCCTACACGACGGACGCGCACAGCGCCTCGATCTCGTCCTACACGGTCGGCAGCGGGGGCACCCTCACGCTCCTCGCCTCGGTCGCGGCGACGACCGGGGCGGCCGACACCGACATGGCGGTCGGTGGGGCGCACGCGCAGTACCTGCTCGTCACCGACGCGGGCGCCGCGGAGATCCAGGAGTTCCGGATCGGGTCGACGGGGGGCCTGACCCTCCTCGACACCCTCTCGGCGTTGCCCTCGACCGTGGAGGGAATGGCGGCGTACTGACGCCGACGACCCCGCCGCGGACCGGGAGGAGTGCCCTGATAAGGAGCGGGCCGGTCGTCCGGGACCTACGATGAGTCCCGGCTTCCGCTCCCTGATGTGGTACGTCCTGTACGGCACCCGCGGCGGGCCGAACCGGCGACGGATCCTCGACGAACTCCTTCGGTCCCCCGCCAACGCCCATCAGTTGGCGGGGAACCTCTCCCTCGATTACCGGACGGTGCGCCATCATCTGCGTCTCCTCGAACGGACTGGCGCGGTGAGCCGGCCCGTCGGGGACGCGTACGCCACGCCCTACGAGATCGCGGCGTCGGCGGCGGCGTACCTCGAGACCGTCGTGGTGGCGACGGCCCCGACGCCGGGTCCCCCACCCACTCCAACGACCCGTCGCCGGCCCCGAGCGGCGGGCATGAAGCCGGCGGGCGGGACGCGATGAGCAACCTCCTGATGGAGGCGAGCGTCGCCCTCGGGCTCGTCAGCATCGTGCTCGCGGCAGGTCTGTTCCTCCTCTACCGCCGGATCTACACCCAAACGCGGACTGGATTCGGGCTCGCGTTGCTCGTGTTCGCCGGAGCGTTCGTCGTCCAGAGCTCGCTGACCGTGTACTCCTACCTCGCGGCGATGCCGATCATCCCGGACTCGTTCGCCCCGTTCCTGTTCGGAATCGGTCTCTGCGAGGCAACGGGGCTCGGCGCGGTCGTCTGGACCGCCTCGCGCTGAGTCGCGACCCCCCTGCCGGGGGCGACGCGGCGCCCACCCCCGGGAAGGATCGTTCGACGCCGAAGGTCCCGCGGATCAGCGGGCGAGGGCGCTCTCGGGATGGGCGAGGAGCCGTTCCCACATCTGGCGCGTCACGGCGGTCGGTGAGCCCCGGTCCGCCACGAGGACCGGCCGCGCGGTTCCGTCGCTCCATTCCAGGAACACCTGGGGGATGACGTAGTCGTCGTCCCAGGTCCCAAACTCCCGAACGAGGCGGTCCGCTTCGACCTCCTCGGTCCGGTCGTCGATGTCGAGGACCCGCAGTGGCACGCCGAGGCGCTTCGCGAGCTCGGGCGCCCGCTCGGTGGACAGCGGAACGCAGTGGGGGCACCAGGTCGCCAGGACCAGCGTGAGCTGGCGCGGGGAGGGATCGGTCATCCGGCTCTCGCGCCGTGCGAGCCCAATGCGTGGGATAGCGGTAGCGCGCGCGATCGCAGGGGGACCACCAAATAGGCCCCCGCGGTGCCCGAGCCCGTGCCCACAAGTCGTCGCCACCGGCGCGCCATGCCGAGCCGCCGAGCGCGGCGAGCTCCGGCCGCGCCCGCTCCGCCCGTTCTGTCGCCGGGGATCGTCCGCCTGGTGGAACCGCCCACGGGCCACGCGGTCTGCCGAAGTTGCGGCCGGATCGTCCGGCTCGAGCTGGACCCCGCCGACGCGCCGAACCTCGAGGCGTTCGCCGACCGCCGGCCCGATGGATGGTCGGTCGGCGCGGTGAGCCTGACGTTGACGGGGTTGTGCGCCCAATGCAGCGCGGGCGCCACCGCCCACCGCTAGACGGGAGCCCGGGCGCGGGGAGTCGGTGCAGGGCGTCTTCTCCTCGCCGAAGGTCGTCGTCGGCCCCGGCGCGATCGAGGCGCTCAGCGGCCTGGGCGCCCGCCGACCGTTGGTCGTCGTCGACCCGGCGCTCGCGCGGGCGGACGCCCACCGAAGGGTCGTCGAGGAGCTCGAGAAGCCCGAAGGCTCGGTCGCCTCCGTGTTCTCGGACGTGACGATCGAACCGAGCGTGGCCGACATCGAACGCGGGGTGGGAGCGGTCCGGTCGGCGAGCCCCGACCTCATCGTGGCCGTCGGCGGCGGCAGCACGATCGACACCGCGAAGGCGCTCTGGGTCCGCTTCGTCCGTCCGGACTTGGCGCTCGAAACCGTGACCCCGATCGTCGAACTCGGTCTGCGTGCCCGGACCGGCTTCGTCGCCATCCCGACCACGAGCGGCAGTGGGAGCGAGGCGACGTGGACTGCGGAACTCCGCACCTCCGAGGGCCGTCCGTTCGACCTCGCCACCCGCGAACTCGTGCCGGATTGGGCGCTGCTCGACCCCGCTCTCGTTTCGACGGTCCCACCGGCGTCGCGCGCGGATGCCGCCGCCGACCTCGTCGGCCATGCGATCGAGGCGCTCGGCTCGGAGTGGGCGAACCCGTTCTCGGACGCCGTCGCGCGTGACGCGCTCGCGACGGCGTTCACGGTCCTGCCGAAGCTCGCGAAGCACCCGGGGGACGACGACGCCGTCGCCGCGCTCCACCACGCCGCGACGCTCGCGGGCCTCGCCGCCTCGAACGCCCAGCTCGGGGTCGCCCACGCCCTGGCCCGCGCGCTCGGGCCCTCGACCGGGCTCTCCCACGGTCGACTCGTCGGGATCGTCCTGCCGTACGCGACCGAGTTCAACTACCCGAGCGCGCGGGACCGGTACGCCCGGCTCGCCGGCCCCCTCGGGCCACCGCTCGCGCCGAACCGAAGCGCGCTCGCCGAGCGCCTGCGGTTGGTGCTGGGGGCCCTGGGCGTACCACGAACTCTCGCCGACGCGGGTGTCGACCGGATGCGCGCCGAGAGCGGCCGTTCGACGGCGATCGCCCGCGCGGCCCGGACCCCGTCGGCCGTGGCGAATCCCCGGGTGCCGTCGGAAGGGGAGCTGACGCGGCTCCTCGCGGCCGCTTGGGACGGCGCGGCCGTCGATTTCTGAGACCGAGGACTTGTCCGACCCTGTCGGGCGCGACGCCGCCTACGCCGCGGCGGGCACCTTCGGGGTCGGGGCGGTGTCGCGCAACGCGACCGCGTGGTTGATCGCGATCTCGGCGAGGTCGCTCGCGTAGGAGGCGCTCCGCTCGACGCTCTCGAGGACGTAGGCGAGCGACACGGCGAGCCGCCCGCGCTTCGTCGCGAGCTCGTGGAGGATCTTCTCCCGTTCCCGGGTGACCTTGTGGGCGACGTCGACGACGGCGTTCGCCTGGTCGATGTTGCCGCTGTCGAGCGCGTCGAGCGCCTCCGCGAGGCCGTTCGCGGCGATCGCGTGGAGCTTGTCGAGGGAGTCGACGACGTTCGTGGGCGGCTCCTCTTTCCCGAGCATCTCGACGGTCTCGGCGATCTTCACCGCGTGGTCGGCGATCCGCTCGAGCACGCGCGAGGCGAGGAGGAACGTCGCACAGTCCGGCAACGTGAGGCCGAGGCTGGTGAGCGTGCGGGCGTCCCGGAGGGCGGTCATCACCTGCTTTTCGACGAACCAGTGGAGGCGGTCGACCTCCCAGTCGCGCTCGACGACGTCCTTGGCGATCGACGGGTCCCGGGCGTGGAACGCCGCCATCGCGTCGGTCTGCATCGCGCGCACCATCTGGTGCATCCGTCGGATGACCGAGGGGATCGGCAGCGGGTTCGCCCCGACGACGTCCTGCAGGACGACGGATTCGGCCGACTCCTCGAGGATCTCGGGGCCGATCATCCGCTGGGCGAAGCCGCGCACGATGTTGCGGGTGTGCGGGCTCATCCGGCCGGACGTCCGGACCTCGAGGAGGGGCGCGCCCGCGATGTACTCCGCGATCAGGCGGCGGAACAGGTGGTCCTCGTCCATGTCGTTCGAGACCTCGATCGTCCGCTTCACGCCCTCCGAGCGGGGCCCTTCGTCGGCGTAGAGGGTGAGCGAGCCGTCGGAGCGCGGGCTGAACAACAGCACGTCGCCCTCGTGGAGCCCGCGGCTCGTCACCCAGTTCTTCGGGAGCGAGACGATGTAGGTCGATCCCCCCGTCTTCTGGATCCGGCGGCCGTGGAAGCCTCCCGTACTTCGCATGGTAGGGGGCGACCACCCATCTCTATACTTTATAGATTTGCGCGGGCGAACGCAGATTTGCTCCCGAAAAGCGACGCCCGGCCGAGTTCGGGGACGACCGCCTCCCAGCGTTCTAAATACCGACGGGGACGCTGGCCGCACCAGATCCGATGGCCCCTGAACCGCCTCCGCTCGAAGCCCCCGGGTCGTCCGGAACGATCCTGGGTTCCCTCCTCACTCGTTCGACCCGCTACCACCGTCCCCGGGCGCCGTTCTGCGGGGTCGGGTACTGCACCAACTGCCTCGTGCGGGTCGACGGGGTCCCGAATGTCCGGGCGTGCCGGACGCCGATCCCCCCGACCGCCAAGGTCGAGGTCGAGAACGCGTGGCCGTCGGCCCGTTTCGACCTCCTCGCCGCGTTCGACATCGCGTTCCCAAAGGGGATTGACACCCTGCACGGATTCCGGCGTCCGGCTTTCGCGACTCCTTGGTTCCAGCGGGTCGTCCGTCGTCTCGCCGGCACGGGCACGATCCCGAGCCCCGCGAGCGCCGGCCTCGTCCGACCGGGGCGTGCCGTCGAGGCGAAGACGGCGGTCATCGGAGCCGGCGCCGCGGGCCGGGCGTGTGCGGAGCGTCTCGTCGCCGCGGGAGACCCTCCGGTTCTTCTGGAGCGCGAGCCGGGACTCGCCCCCGTCCCCGGCGCGGAGATGTTCTCCGGCACGACGGCCGTGTTCCTCCCGCCCCCGCAGGACGGGCGGGCCCACCGGTTCGAGCTGATCGCGAGTCGCTCGGACGGCTCCGCGATCTCCGTGCGGGCCGACCGGGTCGTGGTGGCGGTCGGCGGCTACGATGCGTCCCTCTGGTTCGCGGGGAGCGACCGCCCGGGGGTCCTCACCGCCGAGGGTGCGGAGCGACTCTCGACGCCCGCGTCGCCTCGGTTTGCGCACGCGGTCGTCTTCGGCGGTGGGAAGCGCGCCCTCGAGATCCTCGAGCGGTTCGACGGAAAGGTCGACGCGGTCGTTGCCCCGGGGACCATCGCGCCCGAGCTCGCGCGCCGCGCTTCCGAGCTCGACGTGCCGCTCTACCCGCGCACGCTCCTCCTCGGGGCAGTCGGCCGGCGGAGGGTCGAGAAGGTCCGTCTCGCACGGCGGGGAGGCGAGGCGCCGCCGTTCGAGGTCGAGGCCGACGCCATCGTGCTCGCCCACCGCCGGCTCCCCCATCCGCAGCTGTTCTTCCAGGCGGGAGCGCGGACGTTCTGGCGCCCCGACGTCGGGGCCTACGGCCCCGTGGTGGGCGCCGGCGGCGCCACGACGGTTCCGGGCCTGTACGCCGCGGGTGAGGTGGCCGGCGCGCCGGAGATGGAGGACGCCCGCCGGAGCGGGGGGGCGGTCGCCGACGCGCTGGTCGGCGCCGTTCCGTGGAGCGCGCCGGTCGCCGCCGGACCTTCCGAGGCCCACCACGAGCTCGAAGGGTACTACCAGGAGCTCCTCTCCGTCGGCCCCGGCCCCGGCAAGGTCGTGGTCTGTCCCTGCGAAGACGTCCTCCTCCCGGAACTGCTCGATGCGACGGACCGGGGCTATCGAGGGATCGAGGTGATCAAGCGCTACACCGGGGTCGGCACCGGCCTCTGCCAGGGACGCTACTGCCTCCCCGAGGCGCTCCTCGTCCTCGCGCAGCGCGAGCGACGGCCGGTCCCCGAGGTCGGCTACATCACCCAGCGGCCGCCGGTCGTGCCGACGGCGCTCGGCGCGCTGGCGGGACTTCCCGAGTCCGAGGGGAGCGCGCCGTGAGCGAGGGCCGGTCGCGGACGCCCCGCGTCTGCATCGTCGGCGGCGGGATCGTCGGGCTGTTCAGCGCCTACCATCTCCTGCGCGCGGGCGGCGGGCCGGTCGTCGTGCTCGACCGGGGGTTCCTCTCCGCGGGCGCCTCCGGGCGGAACGGAGGTGGCGTTCGTCAGCAATGGGAGACACGGGTCACGGTCCGCCTGATGCGCGAGGCCGTCGGGGAGTGGCGGCGCTTCGGTCGCGAGTTCGGCACGAACGTCTGGTTCCGCCAGGGAGGGTACCTGTTCCTCGCGGCCAACGCGGCGGAGAGGACCCGCCTGCGGCAAGTCGTCGAAGCCGTCCGCGCCGAGGGGCTCGACGGACGGGTGCTCGACCCCTCGCAGGTCCCGAAGTTCGCGCCCTCGCTCTCGCTCGACGGCGTGGCCGGCGGGACGTTCCTTCGGACCGACGGGACGCTCTACCCATTCCCCGCGATCTGGGGCGTGTACGAGGCGGTACGAGCGCTCGGGGGCGAGGTGCGCCTCGGCGTCGAGGTCACCGGGGTCCGAACCCAGGACGGCCGCGTCGTGGGCGTCCAGACGAATGCCGGCCCGGTCGACGCCCCCGTCGTCGTCAACGCCGCCGGCGGCTGGTCGTCCGACGTCTCGCGCCTCGCCGGCCTCTCGGTCCCGAACGTCGCGAGCCGCCACGAGATCCTCGCGACGGAGCCCCTGAAGCCGTTCCTCGACCCGATGGTGATCCGCCTCTCCGATGGGATGTACTTCAGCCAGACGATGCGCGGAGAGGTCGTCGGGGGGCTGACGGTGCCTCACCCGTCCGGCACGCGCGCGGGGATGCCGACGTCCCCCGACTTCCTGCGCGCGATGTCGCGCTCGCTCGTCCGGCTCGTTCCTCGCCTCGCGCCCGTCGGCGTCCTCCGCGCCTGGTCCGGGTTCTACGACGACACTCCGGACGGCTTCCCCGTGATCGGGGAGGACCCGCGGCTTCCTGGATTCGTCCACGCGAACGGCTTCGGGGGCCACGGGTTCATGCTGTCACCCGCGTCGTCGAAGCGGGTCGCCAAGGCCGCGATGGGCGAACCGACCGACCTCGACCCGGCGCTGTTCTCTCCGGGGCGGTTCCTCGACCCGAACCGGCGCACCGCGCCCGAGAGCCTCCAGCCCGGGTAGCCCGCCGCGAGGGCGGGCCGACCGGAGCAAACCGTTTCCCGACCGCCCTGCTCGGCGGCGCGTGTTCGACCGCTCGCCGGCGGCGCCGTTTCCCGCTCCGCCCAACGCGGCGAAGGGACAGGACCCGGTCCATGCGGACGCGTTCCGCTCCGCGGTCGAGGGGGCCGACGCCTACCGGGGGGTGCGCTCCGCGCTCCGCCGCGATGGGCCGACGGTCCGGCTCGGCAACCGCTTCGTCCCGCTCGCCCGGTTCCGCGAGGTCGCATTCCTGGCCCTCGGCAACGCCGCGGTCTCGGCGGCGTATGCGGCGCACGACGCCCTCGGGCTCGCCGTGACGCAGGGCCTCGTCGTAGGCCCCGAGCCGCTCCCGCCCGACGTCCCGTTCCGAAGCGCCGTGGTCGGCGCCGGCCGGCCCGGCCATGACGGCTCGCCGGCGGCGCTCGCGGAGATCCTCGAGCTTGCCGGAGGTCTCAGCGAGCGTGACCTCCTGCTCCTCCTCGTGACACCGGGCGCCGTCGTCTCGCTCGCCGGCCCGCCCGCCGGATGGGGGGCGGATGCGTGGAGCGGTTGGCTGGGCGCGCTCCGGGACGCGGCCGCGACGGCTACCGAGACCTCCCAGGTCATCCGAGCCCTGGGCACCGGCGGCGTCGGCGGGGGCGTCGCTCGAGCGGCTCGCAAGGCCGAGGTCGTCCCGCTCATCGTCGACCGAGGGGAGGGCGGTGTCCTGGTGGGTGGGGGCCCGAGCCTGCTCGTCACCGCGGCGGAGCGAACGAGTGCTCGTGCGACCTTGGTGCGTCTTGGCCTGTTCGAGCGCCTCCCGGCGACCGCTCGATCGGGGCTCGCTCCGGACACGAGCCTCCCGTCCGGCCCCCCGTCGAACGTCCATCGGCCCGTCGCCGTCGCGGGACCTTCGGATGCACTGCGGGCGGCGGGCGAGGCGATCACGTCCCGGGGTTACACGGCGCGGCTCTCCTCCCTCGTGCACCCGGGCAACGTGGACGTCGCCGCGGCCGCGTTCCTCGACCGAACCGAGGAGCTCGTCGCCCGGGCGGTGTCCGCGCCGGTCCGCGGGTCGAAGGGCGTGGTCGTGTTTGGCCCCGCGACGTTCGACGTCCCCGAAGGAGACGACGAGCGGCGCACGTTCCCCCGGTTCGCCGAGATCGCAGCCGCGCGGATCCGCCGGCGCGGAATGACCGTCGGCGTCTACCAGACGAGTGCGCTCTCGACTCCGAAAGGAGCGGCCGGCCTGGTCGTGGAGGCGGGCGCCGCGAACGGGCCGCCGTCGCTGCGCCCCCTCGCGATGCGGCCCGGGATCACCGACGTCGGCTGCCTGATGGTCGCGCTCGCCCCGACGGAGCCCCCAGGGTGAGCGCGCCCGCCCCGGGGCGCGCGGCGCCCGTCCTTCCCGGGCGGCTCGCCGGCTACCGGCGCGTGTTCGGGAACCGTCGGTTCCTCTGGTTCTTCCTCTCGCAGGCGACGGGCGATGCGGGGTACGCGGTCTACGCGATCGCGGTTCCGTGGCTCGCGCTCCAGATCTCCGGAAGCCTCGCCATCGCCGGACTCGTCCTCGGCGTCGAGTTCGGGGTCTACGCCTTCTCGTTCCTCGCCGGCCCCGTCGTCGATCGGGTCCGGGATCTTCGGACGGTGCTGCTCGTCGGCTACCCGCTGCAGGGCATCCTCGCCCTGCTTCTCGGTGTCCTCGCGGCCGAGAGAGCGCTGACGGTCCCCGTCCTGCTCGTCCTGGTCGTCGCGATCTCCTGGCTGTGGGATTTCACGTGGACGGCCTCGAACGCGGCCCCCCCGAAGGTCGTGCCCCCGGACGACCTGTTCGCAGCGAACGCGCTCCTCTCGGCGGTCTCCGGGGGCAACCAGCTCGCGGGGTACGCTGCGGGCGCCGCGGCGATCCTCTTGGTAGGGCCAGCGCAGGGACTGATCCTGTACGGCCTGCTCAACTTCGCCGCGGCCGTCCTCTGCCTTCCCGTTCGGGTCCCCCAGGCCGGGAGCAGGAAGGGATGGTATGACGGACTCCGCGACGGGTTCCGGGCGTTCGTCCGCCCCGGAGAACGGCCCCTCGTTTCTCTCGCGACGTTCTCCGCCGTCCAAGGGTTCGCCAGCGCCGCGCCCGCGCTGCTCATCCTGGCGGTCGCGAACGGGCACACGCCGGGTGGCGCCACGACCTACGGGATCCTGTTCACGGCGTTCGCCGCCGGCACGATCGCGGGATCCGTCGCGCTGGGGAGCGCGAACCCTCGGGCCGGTCTCGGGAAGCTCCTGCTCGCGGTCACGGCGATCGAGGGCCTCCTCGTCGCGGCCGCGGTCCTCGTGGCGCCGCTCGGCGCAACGGGCGCACCGCTCTGGTTCGCGGTCGGCGCGGTGGACGTCGTGTTCTACCAGGGCGTCCTCGTCTACCTCCAAGCGACGACCGCTCCCGAGCTCGTCGGGCGGACGCTGACGAACACCTACGTCTTCCGAGGAACGGGGCGCGCGCTCGGGGCGGTGACCTTCGGAGCCGTGCTCGGGGTGGCGCCGCTGCTCACGACGGGGATCGGCGACGGCGTCACCCTCGTGCTCCTCGCCGGGGGGACCGCCGTGGCGGCTCCGGCGCTGCGCCGCTTGGCGTTCTAGCCGTCCGAAGGGGCCGGCGGGGCCGCCTCGGTCGGCGCGAAGTGGCGCTTCAGCGCCATGTACTCCTCGAAGGAGATCTGGCGCCGCGCCCGGACCGCGCCGGCCTGGCGGAGCGATTCGATGCGGTACAGGTCGAGCAATTCCCGGACCGGTCGCGCCCGGCTCGGCGAACGGTCGTTCTCGAGGGGGGCGGCCGCGATCGGGCGGTCGGTGACGGGCACCTCGTCCGCGCGCGGGCGCGCCGGCGCGGCGGTACCGAGGGGTCCCGCGAGGTACTGGCGGAGCGACTCGGCCTCGCCCGGGCTCACCTCGCCCTCCGCGAGCAACAACTCGACGAGCTCGGGCTGTCGGGGCCGGTACGCCTCGACGAGGTCGGAGACCGAGCGCTCGGCGCGCGGGGGTGCCGTCGGGAAGAATCCCGCACGCTTCGTGGCCTCGGCCAGTTCGCGATCGAGGGCGGTGACCGCCTCGGCGAGCTCGGTGGCGCTGGGCGTTCCGGCACCGACGCGGAAGCGCGCCTCGAGGCGCAGCCGTCGGGGGGGCTGGCCGGGCGGGGCCGCCTCCTGCTCGACGCTGAGCGTCATCTCGGTCCGCTCGAGCGCCATCGACGAGCCGAGCCGTCCCGAGGGAAAAGGGATTCGCGGTTCGGGCGGGCATCGTCCAGCGCGCGACTTTTCAGTAGCGTTAGGTAATCAGATAGAATATTCCGATTTGATGAGCCTCTGTAACTATATATGCTTCCGCGGCCTTCTCCGGGTATGAGGACCACCACGTCCTATCGAGAATCACCCCACCGTGTCCCACCGTCCGGAGCTCCCGACGGCGCTTGCGCGCCGGGCGAGGCGTCGCTGTGCCCCGTGCTCGCCGCCGTCGGCGTCATCGGCACCGAATGGCGTCTCGCGATCGTCCATCGGCTGCTCGGCGGCCCGCAGCGGTTCAGCGAGCTCCTGCGATCGAACGCCCGGTTGAACGCGAAGACGCTCAGCGCGACGCTGAAGTTTCTCGAGAACGCGGGTGTCGTCCAGCGCACCGTCATCAGCACCCGGCCGTTCCATGTCGTCTACTCGCTCACCGAGATGGGCCTCGGCCTCGCCCCGTCGGCGCGCGAACTGCGGGCGTGGGGCGAGCGATGGCTGCTGCCGCGCGCGGCGGGCCAGCGGCCCCCCGTCGCCCGCACGCCGGCGATCCAGGGGGAGCTCCCCCGCATCGTGATCTCCGACCCGAGGGCGACGACCCGGCGCGTCTAGGCTCGCCCCCCACCGGCGAAACGGCCCCACGAGGGACCGTTTCGCCGCCTCCCGTCCGCGCTTCAAATACCACGGGAACGAACTCGACCCTGCAACCACCCCGGAAGGGTCCCCCAACATCCCCAAGGAGACGGCACCGCGTCTCGGGCGTGCGGGGGACCCTTCCAACCCCGGCCTTTTCTCTTTCTGACATCGAGAGGCGATTCCCCGTCGCTCGGGGAGGGAGCTCGAGAGCGCTCTCACCCGAAGCTCGTGTCGCGTCAGATTTCATCGTGCGCCGGCGGCGCAACGGCTGACCTCTCGGGGCCGGTCTGTCGCCCGACACAGAACCGGGACCGAGCGGACCCCACGGAGCCACGTACCGCGCTTGCGCCGTGCGTGCCTTCACTAGCGCCCGCCCCCCGGACATCCCCCGGCCGTCCGCCCCGCGCGACCCCTGGTCGCCCTGGGAACGAACGGTCGAACGACCGGACCCCTCGGCGGGTCGGGGCACGGGGACGCTCCGACCACCGCCTGGCCTTGAGCGGGAGCGCCGCCGGGATTCGACGGCGTTTCCGAAGCCGGTAGGGCCGAGGGCTTCGCGATCTTCCCGGTGCGATCCACCGGAACCGGACGGCCCGTCCCCAACCTGGGATCTCCAGGGAGGGAGGACGGCCGGGTCGTCCGCGTCTCGCCGACCGGACGGGCCCCAGGCTCGTCGCCCCACGCCCTCCGGCCGGTCGTCCGACGGCGGGAGGGAGGATGGCAACAGATGTCGTCGTCAGTACGCGCCCGAGGGCGCTCCGAAGAACCCGTTCGTCTCTCTCTCGCCGAACTCCCCGCCCCGACCGGCCCGCTCGTGCGCCAGCTCGGCCGGGTCCAGGTCCCCCTGTCGATCGGGAACCGGCCCTGGGCGACCGCCTACCGGTTGCCGAGCGGCCGGACCGTCTGGTGCCTCCGACTCTGGCTGGTCGACCGCCCGGTCCGCGCGGTCGTGAGCACCGCCACCCTTCGCCACTACGCCACCGTCTCCGGCTTCCGAGACCTTCGGGAGTCGATCGACCGCATCGTCGCCCCCGAGGCGGCCTGAATGGTCCCGACGGCGGACCCGGTCTGGTTCGAGCCGCGGAGCGACCCGTGGTCGGGCGAGTTCCTGCGCCGGCTCGCGTCGCTCGCTACGGCCACGCCATTCGGCACCGCGTGGCTCGTCGCCCGCCGTTCGGACCTCCCCGGCGTCGTGGTCGTGCCGGGAGGATCCGTCGCGCAGGAGGTGGTGGAGGCTGCCGCCAGCACCGTGCCCGGACGGCTCGTCCGGGTCGGGCCGGCGGTGTTCGGGACCCCAATGGCCCGCGACCGGTTCGGCGTGGTCGTGCGAACCAGTTGGGGTACAGCGCCCGTCGAGAGGACCGCCGCGTCGGATCCACCGGGCAGGTCCCCGCCGGACCCTCCCGAGATCGAGTTCCCGAACGGGGACGATACGGGCACGAGCGCCCGCCAGTGCCACTGGTTCTCGACCGGCACGGGCCGACTCGCGTCGCGGGTCCGGCTGCGGGTGCGTGTCGGGAACGGGCCGGCGCCCGGGCTCCTCCACCGATCCGCCGCCGACATCGTGACGCGCCTTCGATCGGAAGGGGTCCAAGTCGCGGTCCGTGAGCTGGCGAACACGTCCCGCCGTCGCCGAGCCTGGACCACCGGGCGCGTCGGCTCGTTCGCGGCCGGCCCGCTCGAGCGGCTCCGCCACGCGGCCGCCGCCGAGATCGCCCTCGGTCCGCCCCCCGCCATCACCGTCGACGACGCGGCCGTCGGGCGGCACGTCGTCGTCGTCGGCGCCTCGGGATCCGGGAAGAGCACGCTCCTCGCGGAGCTGGCGGCGGACCGCATCCGTCGGGGCCGGTCGGTGGTGGCGATCGACGTGCATGGCGACCTCGGGCCGTCGATCGCGGCCCGCCTCCCGCCGACGGCGCTCGCGCGAATGCTCGCCATCGACGCGGGCGCCGACCTCCCGGTGCTCGCCGGCGTTCGGCTCCTCACCGGCGGCGCGGACCCGGCCGCGCGGGAACGCGAATCCGCGCACCTCGTCGCGGCGCTGAAGCGCCTGACGGGGGAGGGAGGGGACGTCTACTGGGGGTTCCGCCTCGAGCGGACGCTCGACGTCTTCGTGCGGCTCGTCCAGGAGGAGGGCGGAGGTCTCGCCGACCTCCACGCGCTCCTGACCGACCCGCGGCGGCGCGACGCGGCCCGGCTCGCGACGCACCTCCCGGCTGCGGCCGCGTTCCTCGACGAGCTGCCGGTGCTCCTCCGGCGCAACCCCGAGTTCCTCGCCCCGGCGGCCGCGCGCGTCGCGAAGGTCGCGCTCACCCCGAAGCTCGTGCGGCTGCTCGACCCGGTCGGAGCGGGCGTGCCCGTGGTCGAGGTCCTCTCCGAGGGGCGGTCGATCGTCTGGCGGCTGCCGTTCGCCGAGCTGGGTCCGGAAGCGGCGGGGTTCGCCGCCACGCTGCTCGCCACCCACGTCTACCTCGCGCTCGCCGCGCACGGCACTTCGGAGCCCGGAGCTCTTCGTGTGGCGCTCGTTGTCGACGAGGCGTCGGCGCTGTCGCCCCGGCTCGTGAGCGAGGTGCTCTCCGAGGGCCGCAAGTTTGGCGTCGGGATGCTCCTCGCGACGCAGTACCCGGCGCGCCTCGCTCCCGAGGCGCGGTCCGCGGCGGAAGGGGCGGCCGGCACGCACGTCGTGTTCCGGGTCCCGGCTCCCGTCGCGGCGGCCACGGTCGGATGGCTCGGCCTCGACCGCTCGCTCGAGCGGGTTCTCGAGACCCTGCCCGACGGCACGGCGCTCGTCGCCCGGTCGGGTGATTCGGGGGGACGCGGAGCGATCCGGGTGCCGCCGCCCCCACCCGACGGACGCGCCGCGTGGGACGCGTGCGTTCGGGCGACCGCACAGGAGTTCGGAGAGTTCGACGCGGGCGGGACGACTCCCCTCGGAGAGGTCGATGACGCGGTGACGTTCGCGCTCGCCGCGGGGCCGGCGGACCTGGCGGCGATCGCCGAGCGGTTGGCTGCCATGTCGGAGATCGCCATCGACCCGGCGACGCTGGGTCCGACGCTGGGCCGACTCGTGGAGCGCGGATGGTTGCGGCGGGAGAGCGAGCGCTACGACCTCACCGCGGCCGGCGCGCGCTACCTCGGGGTCGGTGCCCCGACGGGGGCGGCGAACGAGGGCGCCGAGCACCGCGCCCTGCTCTACACGGCGTTCGGGATCTTCGCCCGGAAGGGGGCTCGCTTGGAGCTCGTCCGGCAGGGGAGGTTCGACCGCCGGCTCCCCGACGCGGTGGTCCGCCTGTTGCCGCCGTCGGCCGACCGCCCCCCCTCGGAGTGGGCGCGGCTCGTCGACGCCGCCCGCGGAAGCTGGGCGTGGCGGTTCTTTCGCGGGCGGGACGTCGACGTGGAGGCCGAGGTCAGCGGCGCGGTCCGACCGGACCGGATCCGGCGCAACCTCCAAAAGGCTCGGGACCGCGGCACGTTCGCCCTGTTCGTGGTCGGGGATGCGGTTCGGGCGCGTCGCATCCGCGGCGTCCTCGAGTCGGAGGGCGCGGGCCGCTCGGAGGCGCAGGTGTGGACGCTGCGGCGAGCGCGGCCTGCGGCTCAGGCGGCCGGCGGGGCGGCCTCGGGAGGCTCGGCCGTCTCGGCCGCGAGCGTGGCGCGCGGTCGGGACAACGCTCCGGAGCGGTGCTGACGCTCCTCGACCACCGACTGGTAGAGGTAGGCGAGGGCGGAGTCGTTCAGCCGGTCCAGGTGGAGCAGGAGGTAGTGGAGGTAGATCCGTTCCGGTCGGTGCGCGGGTCCGGGCGCGTGCGCGGCGACGCCGACCCGCGCGACCGGCTCCGACGCCACGCTCGCGAGCGTCGGGGCGTGGTGCTCGGACTCCGTCCCATGGAGGGAGCGGCCGGTGGGACCGACGAGCGGGGGATAGACTCGCGAGACGGGGTCGTAGGACTCCTCCGGCGCGGCGACGGCCGCCCGCGGGGCCGCCGACGGCGTGAGGTGCGCCTGGGAGTACGGATGGAGCGCGCGCCCCGGCTCCTGGAAGTCGCCGATGGGCCTCCCGCCGACGTCCTGGACGATCGCGGCGAGGTTCCAACTCGGGCGCCGCCGCGGAGGACCGTCCGAGGTAGCGACCGGCTCCGAAGACACGTCCGTCTCAGCCCCGGCCCCGTCTCATAAACGTGCGGTTGGAGGGGACCCGGCGGCCCGCTGGGCCCGGGGGGCGAGGGCCCGGCGGAGGAGCTCGAACTCGGGGGTCGAAGCGACGACCGCGATCGGGAGGTGCGACGGCCCGAACCGGAGCAACCCCTCCGAGTACCCCGCCTCGCGGGGGAGTCGGCTCCTCGGGAGCCATCCCGCCTCCGCCTCGGTGAGCGAGAAGAACCGGCGGCTCGCGTCCGAGACCTCGGGGAGGTGCAGGAGGAGCGTCGCGCGCAGGTTGCGGAGGAGGGAGCGTCCGCCCTCGGTCGCGAGGAAGTCGTCCGGGTTCTGGCTCAGCAGCAGCACGCCGGTCCGGTAGTGGCGGACGTGCCGGACCAGCCGGTCGAGGAAGTCGGCGGTCGCCCGGTCGTGAGCGAGCAGGTGGGCTTCGTCCACGACGAGGAGCTTCGGCCGGTCGTCGCGGCGGATCCGCCCGTAGAGAACGTCGAGGGCGACCGCGAGGTGGAACGCCCGGTGCTCGGCGGGGACATCGTGCAGGTCGACGATGAGCGAGCCGGAGCCGACCGATCCCGTGGTGGGCCGGTCGAGGTAGCGGAGCGATCCGTTCACGAACGGTTCGAGCAATCCCGCGAGCCGACCGGGGGCCGGACCGGCGCGGACGATCTCCGAGAGCGCGGCGAACGTCGGGCGAGCTTCGCGCTCGTACAGCTGGCCGACCGCCGCGTCGAGGGCCGCGGATTCCTCATCCGCGAGGGACGGGAACAGCGCGCGCAGCGAGGCGACGACCCGCGCAGATTTCTCCTCGGGATCTCCGCCCACCGAGTCGACGTCGAGCGGGTGGAAGCGCGCCGGCGCCTCCGGCCCCACGCCGACGACGGTGGCGCCGAGGGGTTCGGCGAGGCCCGCGAACTCGCCGAGCGGGTCGACCACGAACACGGTGAGGTCGGGCGTCATCCACCGGGTGCGGAGCGCGAGGAGCGCGGCGGCGAACGATTTCCCCGAGCCCGTCGCGCCGAAGACGCCCCAGGAGTAGCTGGCGTGGCGCCACCGGTCGAGGAAGACCGGGGCCGCGTCGTCGAGCAGGAGGCCGACGAGGACGCCGCCGGGTTCGGCGACCGCCTCCTCGACGAACGGGAAGAACGCCGCCACGCCGTCGGTCGGGAGGGTCTGCCAGTAGCCCGGGGGCCGGGGCTCGCCCCCGTCGAACGCCGGTGGGCCGGCGGCGGACGCCGCCTCGAACCGCGGGATCGAGGCGCCGAACCCGAGCCCCGTGAGTCGGCGCACCAACTCGGATCGCTCGCGCTCGAGCCGACCGGCGGTCGTGGCGGTCGCGTGGAACGACAGCCCGACGCGGTAGAGGCGCTGCTCGTTCGCGGCGAGGCGCCGCTCGAGGTCCCGAGCGCTCTCCAACTCGAGCTCGAGCTGCGCGACGTCCTCCGACGCGCCGGAGCCGATCTCCGCGTCGGCGACCGCCCCGGCGGCCCGGACGGTACGGATCGCGCGGTCGCGCGGGATCGGGTGGAGCTGCATCCGGACCTCGAACGACCTGCTCGTCGGGAGGAGGCGGGAGAGGAAGCCGAACGGCACCTCCTTCGGGAGAACGCGGACGAGCACGGGTCCGTCGAGTCGTCCGCGGCGGACGACGAAGCTCGGAGACTCGTGGGTCGGTGGGTCCCTCATGCTCCGTCCTCCCCGAACCGGACGCCCCGCCGCGCGCCCCAGGCGAGTACAGCCGCCGCCCCGCCGAATCCGAGGCCGCGCCCGACGTTCCACGGGGAGGGGGCGACGAGGGCGAAGGCGACCGCGACGCCGGCGATCGCGGGCGGAACCCACGTCCGACGCCGGACGCCGGCCTCCGTCCGGGCCCGGGCGACCCATCCGACGGCCGCGACCGTGGCGAGGGCCTCCGAGAGGCCCGTCCAGTACGGTTCGACGACCGAGGCCGCGCCGGCGACCGCGCCGAACAGGCCGGCCGTGGCGACGGCATCGATGCCGGTGGGGAGATGCAACGCCGCGATCCACTTCACCGTCCGTTCCCCCCCGAGAGCGCAAGTCGCGCCAGGTCCGACCGGAGTTCCGCGCCCCGAAGCCGCTCGGTCGCTAGTCCGAGCCCCCGCAGCGCCTCGCTGGTCGCCTGGACCCGCCCCTCCAGTCGCGCGACGCCGGCGGGGTCGGCCGGCTCCCAGAGCACGACCGCGACCCGTCGCGCCCGGCGGCGACGCAGGAGGAGTCGGACGACCTCGTCGTAGCCGTCGCGCGCCGCGCGGTCGGCGGGTCCCGCCGCCGCCTTCGGCCGGAACGGCGCCGCCCGGAACGGCGTCGCGTCGGCGACGAGGTAGACCCCTCCGTCGAGCGCATCGAGCCACCGACGGGTCCCCTCGAACAACGACCGGGCGTCGTCCGGCGGGAGGAACGCGACCGGCACTCCCCCCGCCCGCACGACGGCCGCGACCCGGCCGCCGCCGACGAGAGCGGTGGCGCCGGCCGAGGTCGACCCGGCGTCCCCCGAGGGTCGGTGGCGCAACCGGCGCCGCCATCGCCAGGCGAGGTAGCCGGCGACCCGGTCGTCGAGCGCGCGCCCGTCCCGCCGGTAGACCGCCAGGAGGAACCCGAGCCCGGCGAACGGGACGACGGCCGCGGGGCCCGCCAAGGGGACGGCGACCAGGCCGGCGCAGGCGTAGCCGGCGAACTTTAGCGCGTCGCGCGCCGAGGGGAACGGCCCGAGGTGGAGACGTCGGTCGACCGGCCGGGGGAGCGGGATCGAAACGCTCGGGGAGACTCCGTCGGCCACGATCTCACCGGTGGTCCGACAGGTGTTCGGGATGGCCGGCGTCAACCCCGCCGAACCGGTGGGACGCGAGCGAGAGGCGCGCGTCGGAGATGTGCCGGAACAGCGCTTCCGCGCCGCGTCCCAGCCCTTCGGCGGCGAGCAGCGGGGCGGCGTACGGGATCGGGACGCGCGCGAGGGCGCGGCCCGCGTCGACCGCGACCTTCCCGCGGGGCGAGGAGCGCACGACGGAGCCGAACGGTCGCGCGAGCGAGGTCACTCCGACCGACGCCGCTCCCAGCCCCCGCTCGACGCCCCCCGTGAGGGCGGAGCCGCCGGACGGGAACCCGAGCCGGCCGAGTTGGGTGCCGGCGACGCTGAGGAGCGACGGCGCTCCGACGGCGACGCCGAGGTAGGCGACGAGCAACAGGATCGACGGCGCGCCGACGGCGAGCTCGAGCGGGACGACGACGACGATCGGCACGAAGGCGAGCTCGCCGAACAGGATCCACGACCGCCGGGCGAGCGGCGCGAGCGGGGGGATCGGGCCGAGGAGGGTGAACAGCGGGAGGAGGACGATCAGCACGGCGAGCAGCGCATCGCGCGCCGCGACGGCGAAGGCGAGGAGCAGCACGAGCGAGAACAACGCGAACGAGACGACGAAGGCGAGGAGCCCGTTGTCCCAGGAAAACCGCAGCCCGCCCGTACCGGCGAGGTTGCCCCACGACTCCCAGGCACCGCCGTCGAAGTTCGCGACGACGGGGTACATCGCTCCCGCGACGTCGAGGATCGCCGCGGCGACGGGCACCACGACGTTCGCGAGCACGACCGCGACGACGAGGCGCGGGAGGAGTCCCTCGAGGCGCGCGCGGGTCGTCGTCGTCACCGCCCGCGCGAGGTAGACCGCCCCGAGGGCGAGCACGACGAGCGCGACCGACGGGTCGACGACGTTCGCGACGAGGTACGCGGAGAACGGCGCCGCGAGGGCGAGGAACGAGCTCCCCCCCGCCCCGCCGCCGAGCAGCGGAGGGTAGAGGGACGACGGCTGCATCTCCGGAACCAGGAGGTCGTTGTAGGTCGGGAGCGTCACGGCCCACAGCGCCGCCGTCAGCGCGGCGAACAGCGCGAACAGGACCGCGTTGACGGCGTCCGAGACGGAGGTCATGCTCGACCCCCGCTAGCTGCCGGTCAGCACCCAGCGGGCGAGCCCCCAGATGAGCCCGGAGAGCGCCGCCGAGAACAGGAGGGTCCCGACGAGCGCGTCGCGGGCGCGGTCCTTCGCCTGGATCTTCTTCGTCACATCGTTCGAGAACCACGACAGCGCCACGCGTGCCCAGACGATCGCGAGCAGGCCGCCGCCCGCGGCGCCGAGCAGGACGACGATGCGGGCGACGACCGCGGAGAAGTTGCCGACCGCCGAACCGTTCGACACGGCGGAGCGGAGCTCGTTCGGGGGCGCCGACCGTGGGGCGCCGGTCCCGCCCAGCGGGGCGAATCCGGCCAACAGAACGACGCTGACGAGCAGCAGGCCGACCGATCCGCCGAAGGCGCTCACAGCGCCTCCTCGTCCGCCTTCCCGGCGGGGGCCGAGCCCAGGTCCGGGTCGGAGGCCGTTGGCGGCACCCACCGGACGACCTGGCGCCCGTCCCCGTCGTCGTCGACCCGGACGCGGCCGGCGCGCTGCCAGGCGGCGATCCCGGCGGTGAGCTCCGCAGCGGAGATGTGGCGCTCCTCGGCGAGGAGCTCGAGCGTGGAGCGGTCGAGCCCGTCCTCGGCCTCCGCGAGGAGCTCCCGAACGACGGTATGGCCCGGCCCATCCGGCGAGGGTTTGGGCAAGTTGGGCGACCGGCGGTGCCACCAGCGGCGGAACAGGAAGGCGCCAACGAGTGCGGCGACGGAGCCTCCGGCGGCCGCGAGCGCGGCGAGCGTCCCCGTCGCCGATCCGGGAGCGACACCGGAGAGGACCGCGCCGGCCGGAGCGACGTAAACGGTGAAGGTGACGTTCGCGACCCGACCGGTGCTGTCCCGGACCGAGGCATGCACGGTGAGGTAGCCCGCGACGACCGGCGTCGCCGTCCAATCGATCGGACCGACCTGCGAGATGTTCCCTTCGGAGAGCTCGTTGTCCGACAGGGCGATCCGGTACTCGTAGGGAGGAAGACCACCGGAGATCGTGGCCCGGAGCGGGAGGGGCGACCCGACGACCGAGGGGCTCGCGCCGGGAGCGATCGTGAGGTTGAGGCCGGCCGAGACGTTCACGGTCAGGTTCGTCGCGACCGACACGCCGGACGCATCCACGAGGGCGACTGGGATCGAGAAGAGCCCGACCTCATCGAACGTCGCGGAGAGCGGGATCGCGCCGTCGGAGGCGAGGGTCCCGGTCGCGGGCGTGACCGCCGAGACCCCCGGGGCGACCGTGACTGACCACGCGAACGGGGGGGTCCCTTCGGCGACCGCGAGTGGGAGGGACGTAACGTAACCGACCTCCGCGAACGGGACATTCGCCATCGACAGCACCGGAGGGGGCGTCGCGCGGCCGATCGGCGTCACGGCCGAGAAGCTGCGACCGTCGGCGTCGGTGACCGTTCCGACGACCCACACCGGTCCCGGTGTGTCGGGTACCACGGCGGCCGTGAACCGGCCGTCGGAGGGAGCGGCGGTGGTCTCGTTCGACGCTCCATCGACGACGGAGCACGTCACATCGAACGGACCGACCCCTCCGGTGACGTTCACCGAGAAGAGGAACGGGACTCCGACGTCCCCGACCGCGCCGAGCCCGGACAGCTCCAGGAACGGGGTCGCCACCACGGAGATCGGTGCTTGGACCTCCGCCACGGAGCCTTGGTGATCGCGAACCTCGAACAGGGCGAACACCCGGGTGGGCTGGTCGGGCGCGGTCCATCCGATCGACCAGCCCGGGCTGACCTCGCCCGTCGCCATGCTCCAGAACGCGTCGTACGGCCCCACGCCGCCGAGCGCGACTCCGGTGAGCGTGACGTTCGCCCGAACGTCGATGTCGACCGGTGGCCGGACGATGGCGACGGTCAACCCGTCACTCGACTGGCCGCTCGCCGCGAGGTCGCGCGACATCGGCAGGGCGCGAGCGGACGTTGATCGAGCGGTCGGTAGAGCGATCCCCGCCGAGCTGGTCGGTGGAGCTTGCGGAGAATGCGGAGGAGGAAGGTCGACCGGGGAGTTCGGCGCCGAGCTCCCGCGATGGGTCGGGAGACCCGAGGACGAGGGATCGATCCCGAGACCCCCGGAGAGGGTCAGGAGCGCGACGACCATTGCGGCGACAGAGACGTCCACGGTGCGCGACGAGAGCGTTCGCACAGCAACCACCGTCGAACCGAGCGGGGAAGGAACTACTTTGACCGGAACCTCCGGCCGAACGATGAACGATGGCTAGACGCCGGTCGACAGGGCGACGTGCTCGCGCGAGAACGGTCCCAGGTCGACTCCCTCGCCGACCTTGAGCCCCGCCGCATCGAGCTCGTGGCGCGACTGCCGGACGACCCGGTTCGGAGGGAGCCGCTGGGTGACGGACCGGATCTTCAACATCAGGATTCCGCGCTTGGCCCGGCACGCCGCAGCGTTCTCCCGGTAGATGCGGCTCTGGTCGCGTTGCGCGACGTCCTGGACGAGGAGGTCGACCGGTCCCACGTCCGCGGCGTAGCGCTCGGGAAGCTGCGCATCGGCGAGGATCGGCACGATGTTGCGGCGGCGTCGGGCGAGCGCCAGCAGTGGAGCGAACACGGGCGGGCTCTTCTCGACGGCGAACACCATCGCGTCCGGGAGCGCATCGGAAAGGTGGCTCACCGTCGTCCCATGCGCCGCGCCGAGGTAGAGGACCGTCCGAACGCCGGGCCAGAGCGGCGCCGGGGCGCCGTTCGCGAGGTACGCCGCGAGCTTCGAGCGCCACGGATCCCACCGACGGTACTCGGTGCCGGATTCGGAGCGGAGGTCTTCGCCGTACACGGACTCGCCGGGGACGGCGTTCCGCGTGTAGAGGTCGCGGCCGATGCGGTAGACGCCCGGCCACTCCGTCGCGTCCACCGCTCGACCCTCACGCAATTCGGGCGAGGAGTTCGACCTCGACGCAGGCGCCGAGCGGGAGCGAGGCGAGCCCCATCGAGACCCGGGCCGGCCGCCCGTCGTCGCCGAACACCCGGACCAGGAGCTCTGTCGCGCCGTTCCCGACGTCGGCATGGCGGACAAAATCGGGGGCCGAGGCCACGTAGACTCCGACGCGGACGATCCGGCGGACCCGGTCGAGATCCCCGAGCTCGTGCTGGAGGGCGCTCAGGGCCTGGAGGGCGGCGCGCTCCGCGCCCGCCTTCGCCTGATCGACCGTGACGTCGCGGCCGACCACGCCGGGGTGGAGCGGCTGACCGTCGACCACCGGGATCTGTCCGGAGACCCAAGCGTGGTCTCCGTCGACGGCGACCGGACGGTAGGCTCCGACGGGTTTCGGCGGTGGGGGAAGAGCGATCCCGAGCTCGCGCAACTTCTCGCTCGGACCGGTCGGCATCGAGGCGCGCGACCCGGAGCGCCGAGAAAAGCCTGCTGTCCTATGGAAGGCGCAGCTCGAACGAAGCCGCTAAACTCCGAGGGACATTCCGCGGCCGATGGCCGGCCTGTTCCGACGGCTACGTCTCCGGAAGCCGAAGGAGGAGGGCGAGGAGGCCGGGGCGGGCGAACCCGTTGGCGAGGAGGCTTCCGGAGATCCCGACATCTACCCCCACCGCGCGCCCGAAGTCGATGGGGACCCGGACATCGTCGGTGAGCCGGAACCGGCCGAGACCGACGATGCCGAGTCGGAGTTCGGACCCACGTCACCCTCGACGGCCCAGGAGATGTCGTCCCCGGAAGGAGCGGAGTCCCAGGCCTCGGCCGAGACTCCCGCCCTGACTCCCGCATTCGACGGCCCCTCGCTTGAACTACCTCTCTCCATCGGGCCCCCGCCCCGACTTCCCGAGGCCGATGTGGCCGCGGGCGGCTCGTCCCATCGTCCTCTGGCCGGGTCCACGCGATGCTTCCTCTGTGGCTCCGAGATGAGCGGGTCGTTCTGCCCGACGTGTCGGATGACCTGGAACGACTAGGGACCCCAGCCGGCGTCGATTCGGTGTCCAATCGGACACCGCGGGGCTCGGACTGATATGGAGTGCCCCTTCCGTTCTCCCCTCAGCATGGCCGAGCACCAGGGGGCGGGCGGGACGTCGACGGAGTTCGACCGGCTCGAGCGCGACGTCGTCGATCACTTCTTCACCCTCCAGCCCGGCTACGCCGTCTTCCTCGGCCTCCACGACTACGACGGGCGCGTCCCGGAGCTCTCGCGGACCGCGACCGACCGATGGGTCGAGGGCGTCGACCGCCTCCTCGCCCGACTCCGCGGCACGCCGGCGACCGAGCTGTCCGAGGCCCGTGCGATCGACCGAATGCTGCTCGAGCTCCTGCTCGAGTCGCCCCGGTTCGACATCCTCGAGAGCCGCGACCTCGACCGGAACCCGATGGTCTACGTCGGCGGCATCTCGCTCACCTCGTACATGGTCCGGGCCTATGCGCCGGTCGCCGACCGGGTCGGCGCGATCGTCCGCACCCTCGAGGCCGCCCCGCGGCTCCTCGACGACGGCCGTCGACGGCTCGAGGTCGCGCTCCCGAAGCCGTTCCTGACGCTCTCGCTCGCCATCGGCGGCGGGCTACCGACCCATTTCGCGGAGGCCGAGGCCTTCGCGCGTTCGTCCTCTCCGGCCCTCGGCGACGCTGTGAAGCGGGCCCGCGAGCCAGCGGAGGCGGCCGTCACCGACTTCCTCGACCGGATCCGGAACGAGTGGCTCCCGAAGGCGACGGACGACTTCGCGCTAGGCCCGGAGCGCTACCAGCGGCTCCTGTGGGTGCGCGAGGGCATTCGCACGCCGTTCGAGGAGATCCGGCGGGAGGGAGAGGCCGACCGGCTGCGCAACCAGGCGCGCCTCGAGGAGATCTCGGGGGGCGCCGCGAACGTCCATGCGCGGTTCGAGACGCTGTTCCTCGACCATTCGAGCGCGGCCGAGCTCATCCCGACGGCGCAGGCGTTCGTCGCGGAGGCGAAGGAGTTCGTCCGCTCCCACGACCTCGTCACGATCCCCGAACCTGCGATCTGCCGGGTCGAGGAGACGCCGTCGTACGGTCGCGCGCTCTCCACCGCGAGCATGAACCCGCCCGGCCCGTTCGATGTGGGCGGGGAGGAGGGGATCTACTACGTGACTCCGGTCGACGCCGCCTGGACCCCCGCGCGCCAGGAGGAGTGGCTGCGCTCGCTGAACCGGCCGATGCTGAAGAACATCACCATCCACGAGGTGTTCCCGGGCCACTACCTCCAGTTCCTGCACTTCCGGCACTCGACGGGCTCCCTCGCTCGGAAGGTGTACCTCTCCCCGTCGTTCACGGAAGGGTGGGCGCACTACTGCGAGCAGCTCGCGATCGAGGCCGGCCTCGACGCCGGCGGCTGGCAGGCGGAGGCGGCCCAGCTCCACGACGCGTTGCTGCGCGACTGCCGGCTCCTCGCATCGATCGGGCTCCACACGGGCGGGATGTCGGTGGAGGAGGCGACGCAGCTGTTCATCGACCGGGCGCACTTCGAGCGCCTGCCCGCCGAACGCGAGGCGATCCGCGGCACATTCAACCCGGAGTACTACTGCTACACCCTCGGGAAGTTGCGGATCCTCGACGCGCGCCGCCGGCTGCTCGCCTCCACCTTCCACGGCTCCCAGCGGGCGTTCCACGACCGGCTCCTCTCCACCGGCGCCCCGCCAGTCGGCCTCCTGGAGCAGTTGCTCCTCGCGGTCTGAACGCGGAGCGGCGCGTTCAGCCGCGGATCCGTTGGAACAGGTCGTGGGGGGTCGCCGACGGCGGCGACGCCGAAGCGAGGATCGCGCGGAAGTCCCGCCCGTTCGAGTGCTTGGCGGTCCAGTTCGCGCTCGAGACCCGGGCGCTTCCCGCCCAGATGTCGAACGTGAACGGCGTCTCGCTCGTGAGGGTCGTGCCCTCCGGGGCGTTCGGCGTGGTCTCGAACACGAGATAGATCAGGTCGCTGTCGAACGCACCCCGGCCGGAGAAGCTGATCACACCCGCGACACCGACGATCGCGGCACCCATCAGGCTCAGTGCCGCGTACGGGCGCCCGTAGGAGAGAACGGCGAAGATCCCGATCGCGCCGAGGCCGACGGCGATGAGGAAGAGGACGACCGCGCGTTGGCCCGCGGCCTTGCGGAGAGCGAGGTCGAGGCGCAGGTCGCGCTCGCCGACCATCGTCCCGTAGAGCGTCCGCGGGTGCTTCGCGACCTTCACCGTCGTGGGGAGTTCGATCGGGTCGAACGCCGAGAGCGTGTACCCGAGCCCCACCAGGGCGTCCTTCGCCCGCGCCACCAACATCGAGTACGACCACGCTTCGAGGCGATCGCGCGCCTCGTTCGGCAGGTGCTTTTGGGTGACGGACCCGGCCATGAACTGGTACGGAGTGGCACCGAGTTGGGGCGGAGCCGGGGCGCTCGGAGTCCCGGTCGGGAGGGGGGTCGCCATGAGTTGGGACACCCGCGATTGGCGACAAAGGTTTCGGCGGGGGCCGGATTCAGCCGCGGATCAGCTTCAGCAGTTCGGACGGGGTTCCGGTGAGCCCGAGGTCGGCAGGATTCACTTTCTTGAGAGAACGACCGCTCGAGTGCTTGGCCGCCCAGTTCGCGGTCGTGACCCTTGCGGAACCGGACCGAACCTCGAGGGTGAGAGGATCGTCGGGGGTCAGCGTCGTTCCCGGCGCCAGGTTCGGCGAGGTCTCCGCGACCACGTAGACGATGTCGCTGTCGAACGCCCCCCGACCGGTATAGGCGCTGATCACGCCCGCGAACATCATGCCGCCCGCCAGGGCGGCCAGAACAAGGTACGGTCGCAGAGGCGAGACGGCGAGCGTGACGACCACGAGCGCGACGGCGAGGACGGCCAACCCCGCCATCCTGAGGTCGGCGCGCTTCCGTAAGGTGAGGTCCAGGCGCAGGTTCCTCTCGCCGACCCAGACACCAACGAGCGGCTTCGGAGCGTGGCCCTCCCGCGGCGCCTTGGCGTGGAAGAGCGGGATGGCGGATTCGGCGGCGACACTGAACCCCAGCCGCTCCATCGCCTCTTTCGTCCGGGTCCGAAACGTTGCGCTCGGCCAACCCTCGAACGTTTGTCGGACCTCGTTCGGAAAGTGGCGGGAGCGGAGCGGCCAGGGGCTGAACGCGAACGCCTTGACGTCGCGGTCGCCCGAGGCGAGCGGCGGGGGGTAGGTTCCCGCGATGGGCGTGCCCATGGCTCTCGGCAGGGAGGAACGCGGTCAAAGCGTCCCGCTCGAGAACCGAGGGGCCGCCGCGGACCGTGGCCTCTATGAGATATGGCGGACTCTATCGTCCTATGGATGCGTCTATAGCCTAAATCATAATTCTATATATCCCCCCGAGCGACTCCCCCCGTCGATGGCCCGAGCCGCGACGACGTCGACGACGACCCGCCCGGCCCGCCCCGCGGTGGCCGAGCTCGGGTCGGAGGTTGAGGAGCGGAAGCTCCACCGCCTCGGCTCGGTGAGCGTCGGGATCGCCCTTCCGCGCCAGTGGGTCGCGCGCCGCGGTCTCACCAGCGGCGGGGCGGTGTTCGTCTCCACCCGCCCCGACGGGACCATCCTGGTCCGCGACGGCCGCGAGCTGCCGGCCCTCGCCACGGCGCAACTCCACGTCCCCCCCGGCGGCTCGCCGGAACACCTGTTCCGCCAGCTGCTCCGCGCCTACCTGTCCGGCGCTCACCGGTTCGAGGTCCGGGAGGATGGGCCGCTCACCGCCGAGACCCGTGGCGCGGTGATCGAGTTCGTGCGACGGACCATCCGCCCCGAGGTCGTGAGCGACGACGGCGAGCTGATCGTCGTCGCCGATGTCAGCCGCGGCGCGGACCTGGCGGTCGGGCCGGTCCTCCGCCGCATGGCGCAGGTCGTCCTCGACCGCATCCGCAACGCCGGACGCTCGTGGGTCGACTCGAACGCCGCGGCCCGGACGAGCGACTGGCGGGAGCGCGACGACGAGGTCGACCGCCACGCCTGGCTGATTGAGCGGATCCTCGTTCTGCGCCCGTGGCCGGACGCCGGCTCGAGCGGATTTCCCTCGGCGTTGTCGGAGACGTTCGCGCCGCTGTTCCTCTCTCGGGCGCTCGAACGCGCGGCCGACCACGCCGTCCTGATCGCCGAGCGCGGGGCGCGCCTGCGCGAGGCGAACCTCCCCGACTCGACCTACCGATCCCTCACGTCCTACCACGCGCAGGTCGCGAACCACCTCGAGCTCGCCTGCCGGGTCGCCGAGGCCCGCGACCCGACCGACGCGAACCTCGTCGTCGACGCCGGCGAGGCGCTGCATGAGACCGCCGCGGCGCTGCGCGAGCGGTTCTGGAGCCGCGGGCTCGCGACCCCGATGCCACCGAGCGTCATCGCGAACCTCGGGCTGCTCATCGAGTCGCTTGACCGGATCACCGCCTACGCCCAGGACATCGCCCAGTTGGCCGTCCCGCCGTCGGACCGCGTGACCGTGCGCCCCACGCTCGCCTCCGACAGCCGGGCCGCCGACCTCCCTCTCCCCAAGTAGGAAACTCCCCGAGGAGGAAAAAACGGAATGAGTGCGAACAACGCAAACGGAACGAACGCGCCGACCGACGCCGACAAGAGCAAGCTCCCGAAGCGATCGTCGAGCCACGCCGCGATGTACGCGGTGATCGTGGTCGTGGTGATCGTGGTGGTGGTGCTCGCGTACGGAGCCTCCGCCGGGTGGCTCTCGCCGAAGAAGTCGAGCGGCCCGTGCCCCGGTGGGACCGGGCAGACGGTCCAAGCGGCGGGCTCGACGCTCGTGCAGCCGCTGATGACGCTCTGGTCGGCCCAGTACTCCTGCGGCCAAGTGAACTACAACGGCGTCGGCAGCGGAGCCGGCGTCACGGACCTCAGCCAAAAGACCGTCGACATCGGGGCATCCGATGCCCCGCTCTCGGCGACCCAGGTGAGCACGCTACCGGGTGGCTCGACCGTCCTCACGATCCCCGAGGTCGTCGCGGGCGTCTCGATCATCTACAACAACGGGCTCGCGAAGGGGCTCAACCTCTCTGGCACGGTCCTCGCCGGGATCTACCTCGGCACGATCAAGACGTGGAACGACCCTTCGATCGTCGCGCTGAACCCCGTTACGAAGCTCCCGAGCGCGAACATCACGGTCGTGGAGCGCGCGGACTCGAGCGGCACGACGTACGTCTTCACGAGCTGGCTCACGCTCGAGAACTCCTCGTGGAAGACGAAGGTCGGCTCGGGCACCTCCGTCACCTGGCCCGTCGGGATCAAGGGCAGCGGCTCGCTCGGCGTCGCTGGCGACGTCAAGACGAACCCGGACTCGATCGGCTACGTCGACCTCGCCTACGCGATCACCAACAACCTCGCGTACGCGGCCGTCCAGAACCCCGCGAGCAACTACATCCTGCCGAACGAGACGAACACCGCGGCGGCCGCGGCGAGCGTGGCGGGCCTCCCGGCGGCGAACGCCGAGGCCGGCTGGGACAGCGTCTCCCTCCTCAACGAGGTGGGAGCGACGACCTACCCGATCGCGACGTTCTCCTACCTGATGGTCTACCTGGACCTCGGCGCGGTCTACGGCTCGAGCGAGAGCCAGGCGCACGCGCAGGGCACCGTCGCGTTCCTCTGGTGGCTGGTCACGACGGGTCAGACGTACTCGGTCGGTCTCTCCTACGTGCCGCTGCCGTCGAACGTGGTGACGCTCGACGAGGCGGCGATCGGCAGCATCACCTACAACGGTCATGCGCTGACGTCGCACTAGGGGAACCACGTCGGAAGGCCTCGGCATGGCAGAACCACCGGTCGGCACCGGCACGGACCCCCTCCCCGCGACGGGTCCCGCCGAGCCGGCCGGAGCAACCCCTTCCCCGTCGCAGGGTCCGGACCGGCGACGGAGCTTTACCGGGGTGGTCGACCGGTTCTTCGGGGGTCTCTCGACCCTCGCCGCCCTCGTACTCATCGCGCTCCCGGCGCTGCTGATCGTCATCATCACCCAAGCCTCGTGGCGGGCGATTGTACGATTCGGCCCCGGGTTCGTCATCGGCCAGTTCTGGGTCCCGAGCGCCTCCCCGACCTCCCCGATCACGTTCGGCGCGGCGCCGTTCGTCGCCGGGACGCTCGAGACGAGCGTCATCGCGATGCTCATCGGGGTTCCCTTGTCGATCGGCGCGGCGATCTTCCTTGCTGAGCTCGCGCCCGACTGGCTGCGGGCGCCCGTCGCCTCGGTCGTCGACCTCCTCGCGGCCGTGCCGTCGGTCGTGTTCGGGCTGTGGGGCCTCTACGTCCTCGTCCCGTACATGCGCTCGAACGTCGACCCGGCGCTCGTCCACTACCTCGGCTGGACCCCCCTGTTCGCCTCGCACGCCGGGAGCCAGAGCGGAGTGAGCGTCCTGACGGCGTCGATCATCCTCGCGATCATGATCCTCCCGACGATCTCCTCGGTGAGCCGGGAAGCCCTCCGCGCGACGCCGGACAGCCAGCGGGAGGCCGCGCTGAGCCTGGGCGCGACCCGCTGGGAGGCGACGCGCCTCGGCCCGCTCGCCTACGCCCGCTCGGGGATCTTCGGGGCGGCGATCCTCGGGCTGGGCCGGGCGATGGGGGAGACGATGGCCGTAACGATGACGATCGGCAACTCGGACAACTTCGCCACCTCGCTGTTCGACCCCGGCCAGACCCTGTCGAGCAAGATCGCGATCAACTTCGGGAACGCGCTCCCGCTCGAGAAGTCCGCCCTGATCGAGCTCGGCCTGATCCTGATGGGGCTCTCGCTGCTCGTGAACGTCGCGGCCCGGCTGATGCTGCGGTCGATGACCCGGATGGGGGGATCGGCGCCGTGAGGCCCCCGAAGCGACTGCGCCGCCGCGTGAAGAGCGCGGTACTCCTCGGCCTCTGCGCGACCGCTGTCCTGATCACGCTCCTCCCGCTCGCGAGCATCCTCCTCGAGTGCTTCGTCAACGGCGCGGGGGCGATCACCCCGGCCTTCTTCTTGCAGAATCCGCCGCCACCGTGCAACCCCGGGCCGACGACCCCTTGCCCCGTGGGCGGGATCCAGGACGCGTTGCTCGGGACACTGCTGCTCGTCGTCGTCGCCTCCCTGATCGCGCTCCCCGTCGGGATCCTCGGGGGGATCTACCTCTCCGAGTTCCAGGACCGGCCGCTCGCGCGCCCGGCGAGGTTCCTCGCCGACGTCATGACCGGCATCCCGTCGATCGTCATCGGGGTGTTCGTCTTCGGGATCTTCCTGTTCTTCGCCGAGCAGGGATGGATCAGCTCGTTTTCGATTACCTCGGGCTACACGGGGGCGGTCGCGCTCGCCGTGATCATGATCCCCGTCGTCGCGCGGACTTGCGAGGAGGCGCTGCGCCTCGTGCCGGTGTCGATCCGCGAGGCGTCGCTCGCGCTTGGGATCCCGCGCCACCGCACGATCCTTCGGATCGTCCTCTCCGCCGCCCGCGGCGGGGTCATCACGGGCGCTCTGCTCGCGGTCGCCCGCGCGGGCGGCGAGACCGCCCCCCTCCTCCTCACCGCCGGATTCACGACGGGGGCCATCACCGGCCTCTCCGGATGGACGCCGTCGCTGCCGGTGCTGATCTACTACTCCGCCGCGGGGGGGTATGCGAACACGACGCAGCTCGCCTGGGGCGCGGCGCTCATGCTCGTCCTCATTATGCTCCTCATCAGCGTGGGCGCGCGGCTCGCGCTGCGCAACAAGTTCGGGGGGAGGACGGCATGACCGGCGACAAGCTCGTGGTGGAGAACCTGAACGCGTGGTACGGGAAGACCCACGCCGTCCAGGACATCTCGCTGTCGTTTCCGGACAAGCGCGCTACGGCGATCATCGGCCCCTCCGGCTGCGGAAAATCGACGTTTATCCGCTGCCTCAACCGGATCCACGAGACCCAGCCGAAGGCGCGCGCCGAGGGGAAGGTGCTCCTCGACGGCGCGGACGTCTACGCCGACGACCCGACCGAGATCCGGCGGAAGATCGGGATGGTGTTCCAACGCCCGAACGTCTTCCCGACGATGTCGATCTATGGGAACGTCGCGGCGGGGCTGAAGCTCCATGGCGGCTACTCGCACGACGAGATGGACCGGCTCGTGATCGAGAGCCTCAAGAAGGCCGCCCTCTGGGAGGAGGTCAAGGAGAAGCTCGACCAGAGCGCGCTCCAGCTGTCGGGCGGCCAGCAGCAGCGGCTCTGTATCGCGCGCGCCCTCGCGGTCCAGCCGGAGGTGCTGCTGATGGACGAGCCCGCGAGCGCCCTCGACCCGATCTCGACGGCGCGCATCGAGGACCTGATCTTCGATCTGAAGAACCAGGTGCCGGTCGTCATCGTCACGCACAACATGCAACAGGCGGCGCGCGTCGCCGACCGGACGGCGTTCCTCTACCTCGGCAAGCTCGTCGAGGTCGCGCCGACGCGCGACCTGTTCGAGCGGCCGGCGGAGAAGCTCACGGAGAGCTACATCACGGGGAGGTTCGGGTAATGACGATGGGCGGGCGGGTGGAGCGCAAGGCGCTCTCGGAGGAGCTGAACACGCTCCGCGAGAACATGACGACGATCGCGACGTTGAGCGTGCAGGCGATCGAGCGCGCCGTCGCCGGGCTCGATGCCCCGGACCCGGGCGTCGTCGGCGACGTGAGCGCGATCGACCGCGAGGTGTACGGGCTCAAGGAGCGGATCGTCCGCAACTGCGTCGAGACGATCGCGCTCCACGCGCCGGTGGCGAAGGACCTGCGGACGATCACCGTCGCGCTCGAGGTCACGACCGACCTCGACCGGATCGGCCGCTACGCCAAGGACATCGCGGAGTCGGCCCACGAACTCCACCGCGAAGGGGACGGGCGCGAGAGCCTCCCGAAGCTCCGCGAGATGGGCAACCTCACGGTCGGGATGATCCGGACGGCGGTGAACGCCTACCTCGCGGGGGACTCGACGAGCGTGTCGCACATCCACGCCGACGACGATGCGGTCGACCGGTTCCACGACGAGCTGTTCCAGCTGATCATCGAGGGGATGGCGCGTCGGAGCGTCACGCCGAGGACCGGCGCCGAGTGCATCCTGATCAACCGCTACCTCGAGCGCCTCAGCGACCACGCCGTCAACATCGGGGAATGGGTCGTCTACCTGGTCACGGGGGAACGGCCGGTCCGGCTGCCCCGCCGGCCCGACTCGCCCCCCTCGTAGGCGGGCGCCGCCGTTCGCTCAGTCGCGGCCCGGCGCGAATCGCGCCGGACCCAACTCCGCGAGCATCCGCCACCTCGGGAACTTCCGCTCGACGAGGGCGTCGAGGCTGAAGCGGCTCGGGCCGTAGGTCGCGTTGATCACGATCAGCGCGAGGAACAGGAGCGCGTACATCGCGCCCGTCCCGATGTCGGTCGAGCCGGGACCGTACGGTCCGCCAAACCCTTCCGGGACCGACCAGATGAACAGGCTGAGGATCGCCCCGCCCGCGTAGGCGACCTTCCGCATGAACCCGAAGACGAGCGCGAGCCCGAGGGCGAGCTCGAGGCTGCCGACGAAGTAGACGTAGAACGCGGTGTTCGTGTCCACTTGCGACGCCCAGAAGTTGAACCAGGGCGCGAGCCACCCGGGCTGGCCGTCGGGCGAGATGCTCCCGGCGAACGAGTCGACGAACCCCGGCGCGAACTTGAGCGAGCCGTCGATGAGCCAGATGACCCCGAACACGATCCGGAAGACCGTCTTCAACCAGACCGCGTTCTCCGCCCACCAGTTCCCAGTCCCCGAGCCTGTTGCGTTGGTTGCGGTCATAGAATTCTCGTCGAGGTCACCGGCTCCGAGGTCAAAGACACTCCTCCGACGAGTCATGCTGTAGTCTGGCAATCCTCCGGTACGTCTCGGGACGCTCGCGAGGCGTTATCCGGACGGGAGCGGCGGCTCGTACGGCACGAACGGTCCGGTCATGTACTCCCGCACCTTCTCCTCGCCGAACTCGAGGCCGAGGTCGTAGGCGAGTCGGATCGCCGCGGCCGCCTCGGACTCGCTCGCCGGGGAGATGCGGGCCGACGTGACCTCGACCGGCGTGGTGTGCCGGTTGAGGCAGAGCAGGACGGACTCGAACCCTGGGTAGGCGAGTTGGAACAGTCGCATCTGGAGGGCGACGTCCGGCGGCATCGGGATCGCTCGGTAGCTCTTCAACTCGAAAAACCGGCTTCGCCCGTCCCAGAAATCCGGTTGCGCGTAGATGCCGACCCGGTTCCCGATCACGATCACGCGGGTCCTCGGCCGGGCGAGTCCGAAGATCTCGCTCTCCCGGTAGACCTTGAGGACGCCCCGCACTTGCCCGAGGATTCGGTCCCGCTCCTCGGCCGGTATCGTCACGGCGGCGTCCGCCAGGGCGTCGTCCAGGATCGTACCGGCCCGGGCGACCATCGCGCTCCCGCCGGGGCGACGGCCCTGCCGCAGCTCGTAGGCGAGCTCCGTCAGCGCTCCATCGATCGCCCGGCCGGTCGCCATCGCGACCTCTTCCTTCTCTTCCGGGGGCGGCCGCGGGTACGCCCGCTGGACGATGTCGTGGACCGCGAGGGTTCGGAGCGTCGTCATCGGGCGTGTCGTTCGGAGGAGTCCACCCTTCGCCTCCGGCGTTCGGAACGCCGTGTCGCGTCCACGCCTTAAGTGCGTTGAACCATTCCGATTCGCGATGCCGGAGAGCCGACCGCCGGCGACGTTCATCTCCGACCTCCGACCGTCGCGGGTCGCGACGATCGAGGCGACGGTCTCGGAGCTCGAGGCGGTCCGCGACGTCGCGACGCGCGAAGGGACGCCGAAGCGGGTCCGGAACGCGCGGCTGAAGGACGCCACCGGGGAGATCTCGCTCGTTCTCTGGGGGACCGAGGTCGACAGCGTCGCGGTGGGCGACCGGATCCGAATCGTGGAAGGGTGGGTCTCCGATTACCGCGGCCGTCCGCAGATCAGCGTGGGTCGCACGGGCAAGCTCGAGCGCCTCGAGGGCCGGTCGGGACCCGCTCCCCGGTAGAACGACCCTTCCCCCGTCCCGTCACCGCGGCCGTCGGCGGGTAAGATTCCGGCGCGTGTCGATCCAGGTCATGTCGGGCGGAGCCCGGTCCATCTGCCAGAACGCCGCGATGATCTCGCCGAGATGGTGCGCCTGCTCCATGGTCACCTGGAGATAGGCGTCCGACACGGTGTATCGGCCGGGCATCCACGGGGCGCGGACGACGCGACGGAGCTCACGTGCGGTCAGGGCAGCGGTTCGCGCCTGGATTTCCCGGAACACGGAATCCGCCCATGCGCCGATCTCCTTCCAGGAGTGGAACTCGAACGGGTCGGGCCGCCCCTCCATGTCGCCGAACCGCGCCGGCACGACGAAGTTGAGCCAGCCGTCGTGGACCTGGACGATGTGCACGTAGGTGTCGCGCAGCGAGAGGTGACCTGTCCCACGGTCCTTACCGGACTCTTTCCAGGTGAGGCGTCGGAGCGCCCGCTCGTAGCGGGCGAGCACGGCGCGATTGTAGGCCGTGATCTCGCGGATGTCGACCGGTGCGAACACGGCCGGACGAACCTCGCATCGCCTAATGAATCGGGGCACCGCCGCCCGGGTCGCCTTATCGCCATGGTCGGCCGTCCCCGAATCGGCGCGTCATGAAAGTCTCGAAAATCACGGAGCGCCGGATGGTTTTGGGGCTTCAAGGGCTCTGGCCCGGCCGACGCTGGCGGGGGCGAGAAGGGGTCCGCTCCGCCTTGGTGGAGACCCGCCGAATTCAGGTCGACCCGCTCGACGTCGTCGGCCGCAATCAAGACCTGGTGCTCGCGAGCCGGGTCGCGGGCTACCGAGCGGGAGACCTCGAGGCGCTGCTCTACGGCGAGCGAATCGCCTTCGAGCACGGGGGGGCGATGTCAATCTGGCCGCGCGCGCGGCTCGGGCTCCACTGGTCGTGGGTGCAGAACGAGGGACTCCCCGTCCGATGGGAGACGTGGGGCCGGGAGAATGCGGCCGTCGTCCGCCGGGTCCTCGCCGACATCGACCGCAACGGCCCCCACGAATCCCGTGACTACCCCGAGGGGGCGCGAACGGCCGATTACCGTGCCGGTCGGCTCGAGGGTCTCGCCCTCTACTACCTCTGGCGAAAGCTCGACGTTCTCGTCCACCACCGGGAAGGGAATCGAAAGTTCTACGACCGGACGGAGCGGATGTTCGGGGCGATGGCCGAGCCCCTCCCACGGGACGTGACGCGGGACGAAGGCGCCCTGGAGACCCTTCGTTGGCTCGGTCTCACGGGCAAGTACGGGATCGCGTACCTGCGGACCCAGGAGGACGGGCGCGGGCGGTCGAAGCTCACCAAGGCGCAGATCCGTCAACGGCTCGTCGAGGCCGGCCGCCTCGTCGAGGTGGAGGTCGAAGGAGATCGGACGCCCGCCGTGCTTCCGACGGAATGGCAGCCCATCCTGGAGGAGGTCGAGAGCGGCGGAACTCCGAAGTTTTGGAAACCACTCACCGCCGAGACCGAGGCGGTTTTCGTGGCACCCCTCGACGTCGTCGCGGGCCGGGAACGGGCCCGGACCCTGTTTGACTTCGAGTACCTCTGGGAAGTGTACAAGCCGGCGGCGGACCGACGCTGGGGGTACTACGTACTCCCCGTCCTCGTCGGGGACCGATTGGTCGGACGTATCGAGCCGACGTTCGACCGGACAGCGGGGGCGCTCTGCCTCGAGCGGGCGTGGTGGGAGCGCGGCGTCGACCTCGCGACCGTTGTCGTTCCCCTCGCCCGGGGGATTCGGCGTACCCTCGCCACTTTGGGCGGCGCGACGGTCCGGCTGGGGCGTGTCGGCCCGGCGGGCTTCAAGGACCGGCTCGAGGTCGCGCTCCGCTCGGAATCGACCGTTCCCGCGGACTAGCTCACCCGGTCGGAGACGCCTAGAAGCCGAGGTTCTCGCGGATCAGCACGAGGTGGATGCGCCCGGGGGTGAACTCGCGGTTCACGACGAGCAACTTCGCGACGAACGAGGGGAATCCGTACGCCTTCATCGCCCGCTCGCTTTCGCGCGGGAGCGTGTACTCCTGGACCCGCTGGAAGGCGGCGTCGAGATCCGCGACAATCTTCTGGGTGCCGGCGACCCAGATGACCTTCCCCGCGCCGGAGACGTACGGCGCGAGCTGGCTCCCGGTCGCGGAGGCGATGACGACCTGTCCCTTCTCGGTGATCGCGTGGACGCTTCCCACGATCACGTCGGGGGAGGCGCCGAGCTTCCGCTGGGCGTCCGACTTCTTCTCCTCCCGAAGCCGCATCAATTCGGCTCGGATGTCGTGGAAGCGCGCGGGATCGGCGAGGGCGACGTCGAGCCCCAACGCGACCAGCGTTTGGGACGGGGCATCGAGGACCTCGGAGCCGGAGGGGATCCGGTCGAGCACGGCCTGGACCGCCTCGGCGCGCGTGGAGACGACGGTGGTGGAGATGCCGTTCTGCTCGAGGGCGACGACGGCGGTGCGGAGCCGCTCCTCGGAGGCGAGCTCTCCGAAGCGGAGAATCGCGGCGGGGTCGCTCGGCCCAGGGGAGCGCAATGCGGCGGCGGGGGACGCAGCGGACATCGACCAATACTATACAATATGAAGTATTTAGACTACCCACTGGATACTATGAAAGTCGCTAACCATCGGGATAGTTTCAAGGCGCGGCGGCCCGCACCCTCTGCATTGCCACGATACGAAACTTCTAATGCTTCCCTTTCTATACTGGGTCCAAGATGCCCGCACCGCGCCGCGCCCCGGCACCCACGCGCTCGGGCGAGGCACCGTCCGCCCGCGGGTCGGGCGGCTGTCATGTGGCCGAGTTGTTCTCGGTCCTCGGGCGCCCGCGCATGCTCGACATCCTGCACGCCTTCGCCGAGTCCGGTGGTGCCCCGATCCGGTTCGGACAGCTGCAAACCCGGCTCGGCATCTCGCCCAAGACGCTCTCGGACCGACTGAAGACGCTCGTGGACATGGGGTTCCTTGCCCGCCAGGCGTTCAGCGAGATCCCCCCCCGCGTCGAGTACCATCCGACGGCCAAGACCGCGGAGCTCGGAGAACTATTCCGCGCCCTCGAGGGCTGGTCCACGCGGAACTCGCTGCATCCCGTGCCGATGGTCTCCACCGTCGGCCGCGTTTCGGCGGCGGCGAGCGGTCGGTCGTAGGCGCGCCGACGGCGACCGCGCCTCAGGCGTACTCGTGATTCGCCTCGGGGCCCATCAGCCCGAACGCCTCGAACCGGAACGACTGTTTGATCACGCTCGCGATCGGGAAGAACGGAATCCAGACCAGCATGTCCCAGCGCCCCATCTTCCCGAGGAAGTAGGCGAGCGGGACGGCGCGGAGCACGAGCGCGAGCAGCAGCAGGTAGGCGACGTCGATGAGCGCGTGGACGCCCAGTAGCAGCAGCAGCAGGACCAGGAACACGTAGACGAGGCTGCGCACGCCCGAGCGCGCGAAGGTGAGGAACCAGAGGAACACGCCGAGGCCGGCGAACTCGGGGGTGTTCCCGACGAGCGAGGGGTAGTGCTGGCCGTTGGCCATCAGCATGCCGCGGGCCCATCGGACGCGCTGCCGCCGGAGCGCCTCGTAGTTCTCGGGGACGTCCTCGTAGGCCCGCGCCCCGAACTCCATCCGGACCCGGTAGCCGAGCCGCTGGATCCGCATCGACAGCTCGGTGTCCTCGCCGTTCCACGGGACCCAGCCGCCGAGCGAGACGAGGTCCTTGCGGCGGAAGGCGGAGAACAGGCCGTCGATCACCTCGCCCGAGCGGGCCCCCATCACGGCCGGTCGCTGGAAGTAGTGGCCCCAGGCGATCTCGAGCGCGCGGAGCTTGCGGGTCCACCCCGTGCGCTGGCGGGGGTGGATCGAACCCTGTACCCCGCCGATCTGCGGGTCCGCGAAGTGCGGGATGATCGCGGCGAACCCGAAGCGTTCGGACACGAACGTGTCGGCGTCGAGCCGGATCACGATGTCCCCCGTCGCGAGCGCGAGCGCGCCGTTGAGCCCGTTCGACTTCCCGGCGTGCGGGAGGTCGACGACCATCCCCTTCGCGTGTTGAAGGCCCAGGATCGCGGTGCGGGCGATCTCCGAGGTCCGGTCCGTCGAGCCGTCGTTGCCGACGATGATCTCGACGGGACCCGGGTACTTGCCCGCGGCGACGTCGGCGCACCGGATCGCCTCGGCGATCCACCGCTCCTCGTTGTACGCCGGCATGACGATCGACACCGGCGGATGGTAGCGGGAGAGCGGCGGGAGCGGACGGCGGCGGAGCTGGCGGAAGTACTGCGGTCGATTGAGGGCGATGAACGTCTCGAGCGTCACCAGCGGCAGGAGCAGGAGGAGCGTGAACGGCAGCAGCACTCCATCGTCCCCGAGGTAGCGGTCGACGAGGATCAAGGCCGCGCCCGCGACCGCGATGGCGATGATCCCCGTCCCGAAGAACTGGAGCAGCGCGTTCGGGTCGCGACGGAATCGAGGTTTCACCCGCTGCGGCGTCGGCAGGAACAGCGCGCAGAAGGCGAGGCCGGAGAGGAACACCCCACCGGTCATCGTGCGGACGACGATGGCGAAGTTCTTGACGCTCTGACCCGGGACGGTGAAGAACACCGCGTCCAAGATCACCTCGACGCCGACGTAGAGGAGGATCAGCCCGACCGCCAGCGCCCGGCGGTACCGCGGGAGCGCGGGGCGGCGGTAGAGGAGGCCGCTCGCGATGACGAACGCTGCCATCGCGGCGAGGTACATCGGGAAGATGTAGTCGGGAACGAGCTGCGACGCCGAGTTTACCGCGTACACCCCCGGCCACGGCGTCGGCCAGAACAGAGCGGTGCCGGCATAGCCGACGAGATGGTCGTACGGAAGGAACAGCCGCGAGAACAGCGCGAGCTCGATCGTGGAAAGGGCCACGAACGACCCCACTAGAATTGCGATGAACCGGCGCGCCCGGGGGAGGGGGGCGTTCGGCGAGAGCCCCGCCCCCCGCAGGAACACGGTACGTGACCCCTCCGCAGACGACACCGTGACGGGCGCGGACGGGACGGCCGAGGTTCCGGGGGGGGTCGCGGCGGCCTCGGAGGGGTCCGGGACGATCCGGATCGGCACGGTGCCGACGACCGACTTCGCAGGACGATGGCGGAGCCAATCCGCCGTCGCGAACAACGCGACTCCGAGCGCGAGGCCGACGAGGATCCCGCCGACGGGAATCCCGAGCGACTGGACGAAGTCTTCGAGGTTGTCGAGCGGGAGCAGGGGGATCACAGCTCCCGAGGGCGCGGTACGCGTCGCCCGCGTCCGCTCCCGGCCATCGGGAGAATCAACCGTCCCGGCGCCGCAGCCCGCGGACGGCGGCAAACCCGACGAAGATCGACCCGCCGATCCAGATCGAGGTCATGAGGGCGCCCGAGCTCAGGGCGGCGACCAGGGCCGCCGAGGGCAGTTCGGAGACGGGATAGAACTGGATGTGGGTCGACGGCATCGACCCGGAGATCGTCAGGGTCCCGTGCGAGGGGACCGCGTAGTAGCCGGTCGGGGCGTGCACGTCGAAGGTGTAGGTGCCGTTGGCCGCCAGGAACGCCGTCCGGTTGGTCGAGGTTCCCTGCGTCGAGTTCCCGAGCCGTACCGACCAGGCGGTCGTCGAGCCGAGGCCCGAAGCGTCGAACCAGGTTCGGTACTCCGCGAGGGAGAACGCGAGCGGCTGCTGGACCCCGGAGCCGCCGATCGACAGGACCCCCGTCGAGGGGCTCGCGGTGTAGTTGGCGGGGAACACGATCGCGTACGGGTAGGTGCCGTTCGGCAACGAGGTCGACACCCACGCCGAGCTCGCGACGATGGTCAAGCCGTTGACGACGACGCTCCAGTTCAGTCCGGGGTGGGTTCCCGCCGCCTCCCAGGTCGCCGTGTAGACGGTCGGAACGAACGGGACCGTGACGACGAGCGAGCCGCCGTTCACGACGAACGTCTTGTCCGGCACCGCGACGTGGTACCCCGGTTCGGCGCCCACACGGTAGGCGTAGGTGCCGTTCCCGAGCTGGTACTGGGGAACGAAGTAGCCGGTGGTCTCGGTCACGTTCCGCACGGTGATCGCGACCGTCATCGAGGACGGGAGGCCCGCGATCTGGAACGTCACCTGGTACTGCGGTTGGGGCGGCGTGATCGGGTCGTACCGCACGTGGACGAGGCTCCACCCGCCCGCGACGCTGAAGCTGCCGTTCCGAGGGATCGTCCGGAATCCCGCGACATTGCTCAGGGAGAATCCGAAGTGGCCGTTCGGCTCGTAGACCGTAAGGAGGTTGGAGATGGAGGTCGACGTGAAACTGCGGACGTCCACCGACCACGGCGTCCCCGCGGTCAGCCCGGACTCTTCGAAGACGACTTGGTTGCCCACCACGAACCGCGCCTTCTCGGAGACCCGACCGGTCGGGGTGAGGGTGGCCGTCCGTCCCCCCCCGCTGTAGTTTCCCGGACCAAATCCGCTCCAGCCGACGAAGGCGTAGCCGAGCGTCGGCGTGGCCGTGAGGTTCAACGACTCGTTCGAGTTCCACCACCCGACGTTCGGCGCGACGGTGCCCCCGATGGCGGGGGAGGCGGAGGCGTTCACGGCCCACTGCGTGAGGAAGGTGACGGTGACGTTCGCGTGGGAGCCGCTCACCTGGAACGGCGAGGGAGCGTTGGGGGCCAGCTGCTCGATCGGGGTGCGCTCGCGCCCGCCGATCGGGAGGGGAATGGGCACCGAGGCGACGGGGTACGACCCCGCGGGGAGCAGGAGCGAGATGTTGTCGGCGGTCGTCCCGTAGAACTGCGGGCCGACGCTGGCGTACCAGGCCGTCGGGGCCGGCACCCCGTTCTCGAGGACGCGGACGTACGTCGCGCCCGACGGATACATCTCGAACAGGACCAGGCTCTGCGGCGGCAGCGTGTAGTTCCCGGGCAGCCCGTCGGAGAACTCGTGCGGGACCGGCTGCGGGGTGTACGGCTCCACCCAGGTGGTTCCGTTTCCGGCGGTCGCGTGGATCGAACCGTTCCAGCTCCACGCCTCGACGGGCGCGCTCACCGAGGACTCAGCGAATCGAGGGGCGAAGGAGATCGAATGGGTGATGTTGTCGTTCACGACCATCAGGTCCCGGCGGCCGTGATCGCCCGGAGCGATGGTGTCGATCCCGTAGATCGTGTTCCCGAGCCCGGTGATGTTGACGGGGAAGGCCTCGGTGCCGAGGTGGTTCAGGATCCCGGTGTAGAGGGAGTAGTCCACGCGGGCGTGGCCGGTGTTGTTGAACCACGAGTTCGTGGTCGTGAGCTCCGTCGCGAACAGGTCGACGTTCGTGAGGTTCAGGTCCATCGACTGGGTGATCTGGGAAGCGAGGCTCAACGGCCCGGAGAAGCCAATCGAATACTGGCCGTACGCCGACCAGGACAGCGCCGCGCCGAGCTCGCTGATGAAGACCGAGACGTTGCAACCGGGGCACGACGACGTGACCGCGGCGCGGGCTGCGACGAGCCGGGGCGGAATGCCCGCGGCGCTCTGGATCGTCCCGTAGAAGTCCTCGAGGCTCCCGTCCCCGGTCCCAAGCCAGCCGGCGGGGTACTCGTGGAACGCCACGGACTGGATCTTCGAGCCGGTGACGTTCAGGACGCCCGAGATCCACTGCGGGAACGTCCACGAGCCGCAGGTGCAGCCGGAGGCGGGCAGGCCGAGGATCGGGGTCGTGCTGTCCACCGCCCGGATCGCTTTCACGTAGGCGACGACCTCGTGCCCGAACTGGGTCGGGTCGGGGCCTCCGCTGGACTGGGTCGCCCAGTCCTTCCACGGGAGCTTCCAATGCGACCAGAGCTCCGGTTCGTTGCCGATCATCCAGTAGGCCGGGGTGAAGCTCAGGTTGACCTCGGTGTAGTTCACGACGGCCTCGGCGAAGCTGGCGTTGTCGATCTCGGCGGGGACCTGGACGATCGCGGTGCAGTGGGTGGCCTTGCACAATTGCACGAACTGGCTCTCGTTCGTGAGGGCGTGCTTGGGAATTCCGGAATACGTGTCGTAGTGGGTCTGGGTGAGCGGGTCGTAGTCTTCGCCCGCCATGGCGCCGGGCCAGACCAGGACCCGCGCCGGGGTGGCGTTCACCGCGGTCGCTTCGCCGCGGAACATCCGCACTTCGTTGTTCACCGTGGTGCCGAAGAACTGGCTCGAGATGTTCGCGGCCCGGTTCCCGATCGTGAGGGTCACGTTGACGGGCGGCGACGTGGCGGGGCCGACCGCACGTAGCTCCGTTGCGCCCGAGGTCGCGGTGCCCGGCGAATGAGGCGCGCTCCCCGGGGGAGACAAGGCGAACCCGTTCCCCGTCAGGAGCACGAGGAGAACGACGCTGATCGGAATCCACCGGATCCCTGGGAACCGTCGGTACGACATCGACACTGCGCGCGCCCCCGAGTCCCCGGTCCGTATGGCGTACCGGACCACCCCCCGTAGGGGTGGGCCAGGCCACCGTGCCGGCGCACAGGGCTGCCGCTCTTCAACCTTAGCCGCGATACGGCTCGCGATACCTCGGTCCGGTTGCGACTCGGGCCTCTCCCGAGGCCGCTCCTATCCGGTCGCAGGCCGACGGGAACGACCCCGATTGGGATGATCGAGCGGGCTCCCGCGTTCCGTGGGTTCCGAATCCAGGTGCGCTTCCGCAACGCCCGGATCGTGCCCCACCTCCCGGTCCTGCTCCGCCTCCGTCCTGGCGCCCGTCGTGCCCGTCGGGGGTCGGCGATATCGCCGCCAAACGAGCAGTACCGCGAGGATGGCCGCTCCGACTGCGCCCAGGAGCTCGTACGGTATCGCTCCGGAGAGACCGGTCGCCGTCGTCCCACCGCCGGGTGCGGGCAACACCAACAGCGAAACGTTCGCGCCCGCGTGTTCTCCGGCCGCGTCGGCCACGAGGGCGTCCACAGTGAAATTTCCGGCGGCTGAGGGGCGGCACGAGAGGAGGGAGGTGTTGGACGAGGCGCACCCCGGGGGCAGGGCCGTGTACGAGTACGATCGGGCGCCGCTCCCGCCGATGGCGGCGAACGTGAACGTCACGTTGTCGCCGAGATTGATGAACGAGGTGTTGACCCAGAACCCCGACACGGCGAGTCCCGGGTTGACCACGAGGGACGCCGAGCCGTTTGCGCTGCCGCCGACGGAATCGGTGACGTGGGCCCGGATGTGGAAAGTTCCCTGTGCCCCGGCGACACAGCGGATCGAGGTGGCATTCTCACTCGGGCAGCCCGACGGAAGGCCGCTGAACGTGATCGCATCCTGCGGCGCCCCTCCCGAGACATTCACCGAGAGGCTGGCGGCCTGCCCCAGGTCGATCGAGGTGGGTGCGAGGTGAAGCGTGGCGTTCAGGATCGGAAACACCGTCACAGCAACGGCGGGAGAAGCCACCGATACGCCGACGGCATCGGTCCCGGTCACCACCACAACGAAGCCGCCGGCGGTCGAGGGAGCACAGTAGATCCGAGCGAGCGGCGACGTCCCGCACCCCGTGGGCAATCCCTGCCACGAGTAGCCGATCGTCCCGGAGCCGTTGACCGAGCTGGCTTGCAGGCCGAGGGTCTGCCCCAGGTCGAGCGGTCCGCTGCTCACCAGAGAGACGACGGGTCGAGCATTCACCGTCAGGGCGATCGACGCCGTCACGGAGCCGCCGACGCTGTCGTTCGCCCAGGACTGCACGACGTAGTGTCCGGGGGCGAGAAAGATGTGCGATGCCGATGGACCGATCGCGGTCGCGCCGTCTCCGAAATTCCACGAGGACTGGATCGGGGGCACGCCGCCCATCGCGGTCGCGTTGAAGACGACCGCCACTCCGACATCCGTGACGTTCGCCGACTCCGTGACGGCGGTGGAGATGGCCGCAGTCACGGTCAGCGCGATGGGCGTGCCGACGGAGGCGCCGGCGCTGTCGTTCGTCCAGAACCAGACGGTGTACGAGCCGGACGTTTGGAAAACGTGCGAGCAATTCGAGCGGTTGCTCCAGGCACCGTCCCCGAAGCGCCAGATCGTCAGGAACGGCGCCACGCCGCCGTTGTGGGACCCCGCGAACTGGATCGCGACGCCCGCCGCGTCTTGAGTCGACGAGGCGTTGGCGGTCTCGGTCAGGTTGGCGACGAGGTCGACGGAGGTCGTTGCGTTCGCCGAGTGGTTGTTGCGGTCGGAGGCGTTGATCCCGACGACGTAGTGCCCGGGGGCTCCGAACTGCTCCGTCAGCGTGGGTGTCGAGCCCAAGGTTCGGTTTCCTTGGGTCCAATTGAGCAGGTAGGGCGGAACTCCCCCCGACTCCCCCGCGAAGAGCTGGACCGGCAGCGAGGCATCGACCACCGGGGGCGAAGCCCGGGGGTCGACCGTCAGGTTCGGCGGGGGGCCGTACCACCAAGTGTCGGCGGCGTTCAGTCCCCCGGATTCGCCCCATAGCAGGGCGCCGCGGTCGGCCGGGTCGTCCGCCACCTGACCGGTGCCGCGCGGAGTGGGAGCCCAACCGCCCGACGCGTTGACCCACCTGCCGTGATGGAACACCCACGTGTCGTTCACGGTCGGCAAGCAGGTCGAGCACACGGGTTGAAGGAACCCGCCGAAGAGCACCGGGGAGCCCTCCGTCGAATCCAACGCGAAGCCCGCGTCGTACCGGGAGGCCGGACCCGGACCGACGGTACCCGTGATATTGCTCCAACTTCCGTTGGAGAACAGCCAGGTCGAGTTGAACCCTTGACCGCCGAACAGGATGACACCCTTGTCCCACGGGGAGTCCGCGATGGAAACACCCCCGCTGCCGAACGAGGGTTGGACGGATTGGTTGGCGGTCACGTTCGTCCAGACCCCGGCCGCGTACGTCCAGGTCTCCGTGACCGGTGAGGAAACGCTGCACGAGCACTCGGTCAGGAGAACCACCTCCTGGTCCGTCGAGTCGTAGGTCAACCCGCCGTTTTCGGTCGTCGGGGGAGCGACGGGAGTCGTGATCGGGGACCAGTTTCCCCCCGAGAACGACCAGGTGTCGTTGAGCGGGCCCTGCCCAAAGATGCCGCCGGTGCAGCCCGGAGAAAAGCAGCCGTACCCCCCGAACAGGAGCACGTAGCCGTCCCGGGCGTCGTAGGTCATTTGGGTGGAGAATCGAGGGTTCGGGAGTGTGGGGCTCAGGTTCGAGATGTCCTTCCAGGCCCCGTTTTGGAACCTCCAAGTCGCGTCCCCGAGCAGGCCGATCGTGCCACCCCCGAAGAGGACCTGCTCGTGGTCCTTGGCGTCGTAGGCGATCACCTGGCCGCTGGAGGCCGACTGGTGGACCGGGGACACGGTCCATCGATCCCCCCGAAGCTCCCAGAAGTCTCCGAGATCCTTGGCGCCCCCTCCGGCGGCGCCGCCCACCAGAACCAGGTCCCCGGCGGTAGGGTCGTACGCCAGTCCCGCACCGGTTCGAGGTGCCGGAATCGGACCGGGCAGGACCGGTAGAGGATTCCATGCGGCCCCGGCAAACTGCCAGAGGTCATTGGTGGGGCCGATGGCGGTCCGGCCGCCGAAGAGGACGACCCGCCCCCCGATCGGGTCGTAGGTGGCGCTGGCGTACGCCCGAGCGGCGGGTGCCCCTCCGGCGAGTGAGGTGACATTGGTCCAGATTCCGGATCGGAAGGTCCACGTATCGGAAAGGAGGCCGCCGTTCTCTCCGCCGAACAGGACCACGTAGCCGTCGCGGGCATCGTAGACCATGGACGCCCACGCCCGGGGCGAGGGGGAGACGGGCGGCGCGAGCTGCGTCCAGGCGCCGGCGCGGTACATCCACGAGTCGTTGGACAAGCTCGAGTTGAGGGGACACGAGAAATCGACGCAGGCGCGACCACCGAACATCAGCAGGTACTGGTCCTGAGCGTCGTACGCCATGCTCGCCCCGAACCGCGCGGGGGGCGGGCAGGTCGAGGAGCACGCCGGCTGGGTCCAGTTGGTGCCGTCGAACAGCCAAGTGTCGCTGTAGTCCCATCCGTAGAGCCCACCAAAGAGGACCGTCTCACCGATGGCGGGATCGTAGGCCGCCGCCGCGCCTTGCCGACGACCGATGTTCGGGTAGGCGAACGACTCGGTCCAGTGGCCGTTGCGGGACGTCCAGACATCTGGCGAGTAGCCGGTCGCCCTAGCGTACCCGCCCTGGAGGACGAGCTCCCCGTTCCGCGGGTCGGAGACGAGCGTGAAGTTGGCTCGCGCGGGAGGCCCGCACAACCGACACGGCCACCACGCGCTGGCGTTCGCGCTCGCAGCGGCCATCGACTCGACCGCGTGACCTGCGGCGCCCGAAGGGAGCGTGGGGGTGATGGCCGACGGGGGTGCGCCGAGAGCGCGGCCGGGTGGAGGGACGGGAACGCCCGCGAGGGAATTCGCGGACGCCGTTGCGTCCACGATCCCCGACAATCCCGCCGGGAGGCCCATCGTTCCGGCGGCGGCTACGAACAAGACGGCCCAGAGCACGCCGCGATGCCGGAAGCGCGCGAGGTCCGAGGTCGGGGCATCGCTTCGGGCCCCGGCCGCTCCCATCGCGTTGGGGAAGCCAGGGGCCCGTAGCAAAGAGTGCATCGGCCGCCAACCCGGTCGTGCCCGGAGCGACGGGGTCACAGCGTTGCGACGCGGACGGCACTCGGACGCGTGGTCCCACGCTCACCTACGGGGCGCGTGGGGGGTGAACCGACCTGGCGTGTCGGGGGTTGCTCGGACGAAAAATTCGGATCCGGAGCGGTGGGTCGAACTTGGTCGGAAGAGGTTGCCCCACGACCCGGAAGGGAGTCGAGAGACCGTGTTCGGGATGCGGGGCCGTCTATCGGTCGCGGGTCGATCGTTGTGCCAGCCCGCCTAGCCGGTCGCCGCGCCGGCGGGCGCTTCCGTTTGCGGGGAATCGGTCGAGGCAGCGGGCCCCATCAGCATCCCACTGGGGGACGGGGAGGTGGTCGGCCGCCCCGCGAGGACCACGAAGAGCTTCTCGATCAGCTCCTCCTCGGAGGCCGCGACATCGGGTACGTAGACGATCTGGACCCCGAAGGACCCGACGTCGAGGCGCAACTGTTCGCAGAGCGCCCCGATGGCGGCGCTGCCGATCGCCTGGCCCGCGGACGTGCCGAAGGGGGAGGGCTTCTCGGGCACGGCGGTCGCGAGGATCGTTCCCCCGCCCTGGTAGGCCATCACCTTCACCGCGGCGGCGGAGGTCACGAAATTCGAGCGAATCCGGGTGAACGTCGCGGCGTCGAACTGCTCGTGGGTGAGGTTGCAGAGGCGAGCGGCGCCCTCCATCCCGACGAACGCCAAGTTGAGGCTGATGTCGACCGTCCCGTGATCGACGGCGACCTGGTGGAGGTGGTCGGAGACCGACTTCAGGTCGAGCGGGTCGACTTCGGCGAACTCCGCCGCCCCGCCGGCCGCCACGATCTCGCGGGCCACCGGCTCCAGCCGCTCCCTCGAGCGACCGGCCAAGTACACCGTCGCCCCCTCCCTCGCGAACGCGCGTGCGACCGATGCTCCGGTCGGGTTGTTGGCGCCGTAGATCACTGCCGTCTTTCCGTTGAGCAACATGGGGCCTCACTCAAGGCCCACCAGGGGCGGACCCTACATAAGCGGTCGTCTTTTTAGTATTCTAAATAGTGCAAACATTACACATTTAGTAATCTAATTAGGCTGTCGAAGCACCTAGCAACCCAGCGTTCGAGGCCGGTCGGTGCTGCGGCCGGCTCCGGCGGGCCGATCGGGGCCATCCCGCTCCACCGATTCGGCGGAAAGCAGCCATTCGTGGTTCCGTGGCGACGCCTCCCTCACAGGGTGAGACGGTCGTCTGACGTCTCTCCTTGGCCCGACTCACGATCGCCGGTGCGATCAGGTCCATCCATCGGATCGTGTCCGCTCCAGGTGGGCCGGACACCTCTCCGGCTCCAGGGCGCCGTCGGTGGTCCACGGCGCTGGGAGCCGCCCGCCCATGTCGGGGGATATTCGGGGACGGTGCGTCTCCGCCTAGGGGATTCTTATACCACTCGAATCGAGTATTATTTCGCACGGACCCCTGTCTGGTGCTAAGGAAGAACAATGGGACTGAAACTGCGCCGGAGAACGGTCTACACCGGGACGATCGCCGTCATGCTCGCCATGGTCGGCGGCCTGGCGTTGGCGTCGTTCGTTTCCACCATCACCACCGGGGGACAGAACGGTTACAGCGTCACCTCGGCGACCGGCACGTCGTACGCCACCGGCACGCCCACCGTGAATCTGGTGTGGACAACGGCGACGACCTGCACCGCGAGCGGAAGCGTCACCTCCGTCGGCCCGACGGCCAACGCGTTCGTCGCGGGCCCCGTGGCTTGCCAGACTGCCACTCCGGACTGGTTCGAGGAACTCACGTTCCCCGGAACCGCCCTCTTCGCCAACCCCATCGACAACTTCGCCGTGACGGTCGGCACCAACGCCCCGGTTCTGTTCACCGTTTCCCTGACGACGACGGTAACCCACGCGATCACGACCAACGTGTTCTACGAAGTCGGGACGTCCGCGAGTTCGACCACCTCCAACGTAGGGATTACGGGGGACTAGGGCCGCACGAGCCCCGGGGGAACTAGCCGCCGCAGCCAACCCCTTCTTCCACCCAGCGCGCGCCGTGTCGCGCGCCGCTCTTCCACGGCGGGGCCACGCGCTCGCTCGGGTCGGAGCTGCGGGGACGAAAACGCTAGGGTAGGGTCGAACCGGTACAGAATCCGCACCCGGTCACAGGCGATCGCGCGCGGGGACCACGGCCTTCAGTGCCGGGGCGTCGAGGGTATCGAGTGCGGAACAGAACGGACACCGAACTGGCATGCCCTCCGCCTCCGCCCGACCTCGGCACTCCGAGCAGAGGGGCTGGTCGCACCCCCCACAGACGGCGCCCGGCGAAACCTCGGTGATTGCCGAACCACACCCGACGCAGTTGAGGTTCGGGAGGGGTGGGGGCACCCTCGCGGGTCGGTTGGGGGCCATCCGGGGAACGCTGGGGGCTTCGTTGGTCTGGCTGATTGCCCCCTCCGGAAGGGATTCCGCTGGCCCGCCGTCGGAATCGTCCGGAGATTCGACGGCAGGTCTCCGCGGCGAAGGCGGCCGCCCAGCTGGAGCACCGCGCAGTTCGGCATCGATGGATTCGAGCTCCTGGAGCAGGGACGAGAAATCGAACTGGGGCCCGGAGTTGTCCTCGGGCCTTGCGGCGCGCCGGGATTCTGGTCCGCCGGCACCATCGGCCGGAGCGAACGCTCGTCGGCTGGGTCGGTCCACCGGTGCGGCGCTCACCGGCGAGCGAGACCGTGTCGGGGGATTCTCGAATCGCCACCCTGGCCGTGTTGACCGTCGTGCCGGAATGGCAGGAGGGTCGCGGTCCCGGCTCGGACCGCGGTCCCGTACTGGCCCGTCGTCGCGAACGGTGCCCGGAATGTCGCTCGGCCTCGCGAAGACGGAGAGAATTCCGCCACCCAGGGCGATGAGCCCGAGAAGCAGGAAGGGGACCCATACCGGGAGCCGCGCGAGGTAGGCACCGGGGTCCTCGGACCGGAGGTAGAAACCCACGAACGTCAGTCCGGCACCGAAGAAGATTAGGGGAAAACTCGCGGCCAGCCCGCTGCTTTCTTCCCCGGAAGTTCTCGGCCCGTTCTGCCGAGTCTTTTGCTGGTCGCCCCGGTCCCGCCAAACCGAAGGGATCGGGCGCCCGTAGTGGAGCTCCGAACTGACGCGAACCTCGGAGGCTCCCTGGTTCCAGAGGCGGGATTCCGAATGGAGGGCGCCATGGGCGAACATGTTTCGGGCCGGACAAGGATAGAATGGAGTCGGAAACTATTAGAATCGGTGTCCCGGCCCGCCCCAGGGTTTCTCGGTCGCGGTCGGTATCGGCGCCGGGAGAGGTCCCGGCCCGGGAGCCCGTCCGGTTGGTTCCTCCCCCGACGGATTCCCGATCGTCCGGGCCCGGTCTCTCGACGAAGAAACCGCCGTGGGTGTCGGGGGGGGGATTTGAACCCCCGGCCCCAGGATCTCTCCCGGAACGGCGTGGCCGTCCCGCTATGAGTCCCGTGCTCTACCAGGCTGAGCCACCCCGACACGGGGGAGAACGGCGGGGGCCCTGGGGACCATCCCGGACTCCGATTCAAGCGTCCGCGGGCGTGCTCGGGGCCGTCTCGACCGCCATCGGGACTTCGGGGGTGGGGCCACCGACCGCCTCGGAAGCGAGCTCGCCGGGCGCGGTGACCTCGATGGTCCCCAGCACGACGGAGCGACGAATCTCGATCTTCTTGAGCGGATAGAGCGACTTGAGGCCGTGGGCGAGGATCTTGCCCAGCTCGCCGCCCAGCATCTCCCGCACGAATTCGGCGCCGGTCTTCTTCGCGGCCTCCTCGGTGAGGAGGGAGCGGAGGCGCAGGCGGAGCTCCGCCTGGAGGCGTGTCTGCAGGCGCTGCTCGCCGACCGCGACGGGCTTGACGATGATCTGGACCCCGTCCTTCGTCGTCACCATCAGCGAGGTGTCGATCTTGGACCGTTTCCTCCGTGCGAGCCGCCGCACGTAATCGGTCGTGAGTTCGTGGCCGATGAATCGGCTCTCGGCGGTCTTCTCCCCGGAGACCCGCTCGATCTGGAACTTGAGCTTGATGTGCGCCTTGCCAACGTCGGCGCCGCCGGTGATCTCTTGGAGGGTGGTCTCGAGCGTCCGGCCGATGATCTGCTCGGGCTCGCTCGCCATCGTCTCGCCGATCTCGGCGTGGTTGAACAGCGACGGCGCCCGGACGACGAACCAGTGCTTGGACCGCCACTTGTCCTTGACGGTCCGGGCGAGCGTCGTCTTCTTCGGCTGGGCCTCCTTCTCGGCCATCGGTCGCGCGGGCCGCCGACCCGCGTTCCCTACTTAATGCTGGCGGCGCGGACGATCCGCCGCCGAGAGAAAACCGGTTCGCCACCGTCGGTGGCGTCCCCAAATTACATATGGCGTGCCTCGCTCGGCCGCGCGTGTCGACGGCGAGCGGTGCCGCCCCGAGGTCGTCCGTCCCGGCCGGGACGAAGGCGACGGCCCAGCAGCTGAAGGAGCGGGGCGTCGCGGTCGAGACCCCGAACGAGCGCCTGCGCACCGAGATCTTCCGGCGCCTCGACGCCGGCCGGCGCGGCGGCATGAGCCGCGAGGAAGCGACCGCGGCGCTGTTCCCGCGGACGGTCCTCCCGTCCAACACCTACGAAGACCTGACGACCGCGCTGGTCGCTGGGTCCCACGTCCTCTTCTTCGGCCCGTCCGGCGCCGGCAAGACGAACCTCGCGAAGGAGGTCTGGGAACTGTTCCCGAAGGACGCCTGGGTCGTCCCGAACTGCCCCGTCCTCGACCATCCCCTCTCGATCGTCGACCCGAAGGCGGCGGAGCGGTTCCCCCCGTGCCCGATCTGCCGCCGCCGGTTCGCGCCGGGCAACGACGTCTCGGCGTTCGACCCGGCCTCCATCGACCCGACGAAGGTGCCCGCGGAGCAGGTCCGCCTCCGCGAGGGCTACGGCTTCGCCCGATTGCAGGGGAGCAGCGAAGTGTTCCCGGACCACCTGACGGGCAACATCAACCTCCGACGGCTCGAGGAGATCGGCGACCCGATGAGCCCGCTCGTGCTCGAGCCGGGGAAGCTCCTGCAGGCGAACCGCGGCCTCCTCCTCGTCGACGAGATCGGCAAGCTCCCGCTCGGAACGCAGAACGTGCTCCTCCAGGCGCTGCAGGAGGGGACGGTCACCCCGTCCAAGTCCCGGGAGAGCTTCCCCGGGATGTTCGTCGCCGTCGGTACATCGAACCTCTCGGACCTCGACAACATCAACGACCCGCTCTCCGACCGCCTGACGAGCCTCCACGTCACCTACAACGCCTCGCACGCCGCCAACCGCCGCATCGTGCAGCTGGCCGCCGCGATCGACGGGACGAGCTTCGTCCCCGAGATCCTCGTCGACGCCGGTGTGCGCGTCATCGAGACGTGGCGCCAGAAGGCGTCCGACGACAACCCCGACATCGGGGAGGTCGGGTCGAACCGGACGCTCATCGACATTGCGGCGCGTACCGCCGCCATCGCGAGCCTCCACGACCACCCGGTCGCGGGCGTCGAGGACGTCCAGGCGGGACTTCTCCACGCCATGCGGGGCCGCATCCGCGCCCGCAGCGGCGACTCGTTCGACCAGAACGAGCGGCGCGTGCGCGAGTTCGTCGAGCAGCATCTGGAGCCGGCGCTGAAGCGCTCGAGCGGCGTCTACTGGTGCCGGTTCTACGGCAACGTCCTGAAGCAGAACAAGTCCGACGGCGAGGCCGTCGTCTCCGAGGGTCGGCGACTGAAGAACGACCCGGCCCTGGTCGACACCGTCGCCGTGCCGGGGAACGAGTTCCCGAAGTTCCGGGCGTTCACCTCCTACGTCGGCGAGCGGGGCCGTCGTCCGCCCGGGCTGCGGCCGGTCGACGCCGCCCTCCGGACCTTCGAGCTTCTCGAGCGGTACTCCTTGTTCACCTGCTCGGAAGAGGACGCGGACGACGACGCCCGCCTCTGAGACCGCGATCGAGCTCCCGGACTGCACCCAGTTCCCCGAGGACGTCGGCTCGACCGACATCCTCGACCTCGTCGACCGGGCGGCGCTGGTCCGCGCCCTCGCCGAGGGCGGCGTCGACGCCGCGAAGGCGCTCGTCGCCGAGCAGGCGGCCCGCGACAGCACGCTCGCCGCGCGGATCGCGGCGCTCCGCGAGCGCCTGCGTCGCCAGGCGTCGCGGCGCGTCCAGCGGGTGATGGGCGAGTACGACCGGCGCGAGGGCGAGCTCGAGACGGTCCGGCGAAGGACCGAGGCGGAGCTGGCGGCGGAGCTCGCGAACGCCGAGGATCGGCGTCGCCGCGCCCGGGGGCTCGACTGGTCGAAGATCGACGACGGGTTCGTCGACGATGTCCGCAGCGCGCTTCTGCTCCCCGACGCTCCGTGGATGCAACCGGAGAAGCCCTCGTTCGTCGCACGACTGCGCGCGTGGTTCGCTCGCCTCATCGCTTGGTTCCGGTCGCTGTTCGGCCGAACGCCGACCCGCGCCCCGAAAGTTCGGGGCGCGCGGTCGGTGGTCTTCGCCCGTCTGGGGGAGGGCGGTCGGTCGATCGGTTCCTCGGACCTCGGGGAGGCGATCGCCCGGTTGACTCCGGACGAACGGCAGCAGCTCACCGAACGGGTCGACCAGACCCTCAGCGCCCGCGAGCGCGACCTCCGGCGCGAGGCGGAGGAGAAGCGCCGCCAAGCCGAGGAGCAGCGCCGCGCCCTCGCCGCCGAGCGGGAGGAAGCCCGCCGGAGGGCCGAGGAGGAGGAACGGGGTCGCGTCCGCGACGCCGAGTCCCGCCGTCTCGAGCGCGAGATGAAGGAGCGCGGGTTCGTGACCGAGAAGGACGGCACCCTCGCCGTCACGTACGGCCTCGTCGAGCGGTTCGCCCGCCTCGTGCTCGAGGAGGAGACCCGCCAGCTCCCCGCCGACGCGCGCCTCTCGCTCGCCGGCGGTGCGTCGACCGGGGTCTACGAGAAGGCGCGGCTCCGTCAACCGGAGGAGATCGCCCACCTGGATCTCCCCAGCTCGATCCTCGCGGCTCGCCAAGCCGGGCTGCGGCACATCGACGAATCGACGAGCTACGTCTATCGGGAGGTGACGAGCGAGCGCGTGCACGTCGTGCTCGCGTTCGACCGCTCCGGCAGCATGGCCGAGGGAGAGAAGCTCCCGGCGGCGAAGAAGGCGCTGCTCGCGCTCTACGTGGCAATCCGCCGGCGGCACCCCGACGCCACGATCGACGTCGTCGCGTTCGACAACCGCGTCGACCTGCTCGACCTCGTCGAGCTGTGGGAGTGCACGCCCGGGGCGTTCACGAACACGGCGGAGGCGCTCCGCACGGCGTTCCTCCTCCTGCGCGCCTCGCGCGCGACCCGGCGCGAGGTGTACCTGGTCACCGACGGTCTGCCGGAGGCGTACACCGACTCGGACGGCTCGGTCCGCTCGGGCAACCTCCCGATGGCGATGGAGGCCGCGCTCGGCCGCGCGCGCGAGCTCGCGACCGTTCGTCCCCTGAAGTTCTCCCTGATCCTGATCCGGTCCGAGCATCCGGAGTACGAGGCCGCGGCGAGGGAGATCACCCGGACGCTCGAAGGCACGATGGTCGTGACCGACCCGAATCGTCTCGGCGTCGAGCTCCTCGTCCGGTGGATCGGAACCTCGGAGACGATCCGTCAGCCGGTGAACCCGCTCCCCGCGCCGCGGCCGGTGGCGGCATCGCCCGCGCCCGGAGCCGCCACGGCGAAGGGCCGCCGACGGAAGTCCGACCGACGAATGGGCGGGTAGCGACTCCCCCTTCCACTCGGGACATAGGGTTATACCCGATGGTCGGGGTAAAATCCTTGGAGTTCCGACGATGCCCGACACCGACGAGCAGGTCCAGTTCCGCGAGCACCTGAAAGAGATGCGCCGAGCCGTCGGGGGCCTCGGCCGCGATTTCGCGACCGAGATCAGCACGATCGACGAGAAGATCGACCGGCTCGGGAAGCTCACCTCGAAGGATGCGAAGTACGCGATGGAGGACATCCGAGACGACTTCACCGCGCTCAGCCGGTCCATCGACCACGAACTGCACGCGCTTCCGCACCAGGTCGGCTCGGCCGTCTCGAGGGCCGGCGGAGCGATCGGTTCGGCGTCGAGCCGTTTCGCGAACGCCACGGGTGATGCGATCGAATCCGCCGGAGCCCGGGCGGTCGAAGGGACGAAGAACGCCGCGGCGCGGATCGCCGGCGTCCGCCGCACTCCGATGAAGCAGTGGCACTCCCCGGGGAACGAGCCCGAATCCCCTCCCTGAGGATCGGCTGGCCCCGCCTCCTCCTGGTGGGAACCGGACCCGCCATTTTCCACTGTACTGCGGACCGGGCCGCTCCTGAACCCTAAAGGGGAGCCTGCCACTCGACCCTCTCGTGCCGGGCCATCCGACCTTCCGGGCGCCGTTCGCGGTCGTCGTTCTTCTCCTCCTCCTCGTTTCCGGGCTCGCAGGGACCCACGTCGCCAGCCATGGTTCCGGCGCCGTCGTCCCCACCTCGGCCGGTGCGTTCGCACCCGCGTCCCCGTCTGCCGATTCGGCCGCGATCGCGGCGGAGCGGCTGGGCGCCGCGCAACGGTCGCTGGCCGACGGCGGGGGACCGGCGCAGCGCGCGCCGCTCCCGGAGGGCTGGCCGGCTCGGATCGGCTGCTGGGACCCCCTGACGTGCGAGACCCCCCGCGCGATGGGCAACGCCGCTCCGTCCGTACTGGGCGGGTGGCATCAGCTCGGCCGGACTGATGTCCGCTACGGTCCTTCGATGTGTTACGACCCGGTCGATGGCTTCGTCCTGAGCTTCGGGGGCTTGTTCGACCCCGGCTCGACGTGGACGTACGCGAACGGAACGTGGACGAACCGGACAAGTTCGCTGACCGCATCGCCCCCGGCCCGGGAGCTCGGTTCGATGACCTACGACCCCGCTCTCGGCGCGGTCGTCCTGTTCGGTGGAGCGGTCCTCGTCTCGACGAACTTCACGGTCGCGAACGACTCCTGGTCGTTCCGGGGAGGAGCCTGGACCCAGATCGGAGCGGGCCTCGGCCCGGCTCCGCCTCCCCGCTACGGCGGGGGTTTCGCCTACGATGCCAACGACTCCGCGGCCGTTCTGTTCGGAGGCTTCAACCGAACCAACGCCGCGGTGAACGGGACCTGGGAGCTCGTCGCGGGCCGCTGGTCGAACGTCACGGGCAACCAGACCTCCTCCCCCGCCGCGAGCTCTTACCCCCTGATGGCCGCCGACGCGGGCAGCGGCGGCGTCGTGCTGTTCTCCGGCGGAGTGGCGGCTCAGTCCTACCCGAACCAGACCTGGACGTTCACCGGCAACCGCTGGACGAACCTCACCTCCGTCGCGGTCGGCACCCCTGGACCCCGGATCGATGGGGGGATCACCACGGACTCGACGGACGGCGGCGCGGTGGTGTTCGGCGGGTACCTCCCCCCTCCGAACGGCACGCTCCTACCCGCCGAGCCCCGCGACACCTGGCGATTCCACAACGGAACCTGGGCACGCCTCGCGACCGGCGCGACCGCGCCCTCTTCGCGGGTCATCCCGGCGATGGCGGACGACCCCGGCATCGGGGGTGTGTTCCTCTTCGGGGGGTACGACCAGTTCAACCAGACCCCGTTCAACGACACCTGGACCCTCGTCGCGGGGACGTGGACGCCCGCCGGGAACGCCAGTTCCCCGACGCCACGTCTCGCTCCGATGATGGCGTACGACACGGCGACCGACGGCGTGATCCTGTTCGGAGGCTCCGGTCTCAACGACACCTGGAGTTACGCGCACGGAGCGTGGACGCTGCTCCATCCGTCCCGAAGTCCCCCGGGTCGTGTGGCCGGGGTCCTGACCGACGACCCGGCCGACCACGAGCTCGTCCTGTGGGGCGGGGAGGCGATCGTCGGAGGCCCTCTCGGGGTGGTCTACTACAACGACACCTGGACCTGGGCGAACGGGACCTGGACGAACCTCACCTCGAGCGCGGGAGGACCCTCGGGGGCCGTCTCCGCGTCCGCCGCCTATGACTCCACGAGCCAGCAAGTTGTCCTCTTCGGCGGGGCCGCGCGAATCTCGGACTTCAACGCCACCTGGTCGTTCCATGCCGGGAAATGGACGAACGCGACGCCGGTGGGTTTCTCCCCCTCCACCCGGAGCGGTGCGACGATGGCGGACGACCCCACCGACCTCGGCGTCGTCCTGTTCGGCGGCGTCTGCAGCCGGTCGAGCATCGGGGGGCTCTGCAACGACACGTGGACCTGGGTGGCCGGGGCGTGGAGCCTCCATGCCGTCGCCCACAGCCCACCCATCCGCGCTACGGCGGGGGCGGTTTACAGCCCCGCATTCGGGGCGGACGTCCTGTTCGGCGGCTACGGGTACCACTGCATCAGCGGCCCGAACTTCACATCGTGCAACCAGATTGAGCTCGCGGACACGTGGACGTACCGATCCGGCGTCTGGACGAACGTAACCTCGCTCGTGGGGCCCGGGCCGACGAACGGCGCGGGCGTCGCGTTCGTCGATGACCGCTCCGACGGCTACGAGTTTGGATTCGACGCGCCCGGCGAGGGAGGCGGGTTCGGCACGGGGAGCTGGTGGGCGCTTGGTGCGGTGAGCGTGCCGGTCCCGTTACTCGTGAGCGCCCCGACAGCGACCGTGAATCCGGTGGCCGCGGGCTCGAACACGACACTTTCGGTCACGATCTCCGGCGGGGTCGTCCCCTACGCAATCGTCTGGAACGGGCTGCCGACCGGTTGCGCGAGCGCGAACGCGACCCAGGACGCCTGTCGACCGAGCGCCGCTGGCAGTTTCGACGTGACGGTCACGGTCTCCGACGCCGGGGCGAACCGCGTCACCAGCGCCGTGCTCTCGCTGAACGTCACGACGGGCCCGGTGATGCTCGGCAGGGTCACGGTCTCCCCGACGACCGCGACCGTCGACTTCGGCGCGAGCGCCCAGTTCGCGGCGAGCGCGACCGACTCCACGGGCCACGCGCTCACCGGCGTGTCGTTCGAATGGTCCCTCGCCCCCGCCGCGCTCGGGTCGCTGAACCGCAGCAGCGGGGGCGTCGTCTCGGTCGTCGGGGGCTCGACCGCCGGGGTCGTCGAGGTCGAGGTGAACGGCACGTTTGCCGGCACGACGATGTCGGCGTTCGCCAATCTCACGATCATAGCGCCCCCGACCAACTTTGGCCCCCCCAGCGCGGGCCTCTCGGCCCTGGAGGAGGGGGTCGCGGTGGTCGCGATCGTCGGGATCCTCGCGATCGCGGCGCTCGCGCTGGTGCTGCGCTCCCGCCGCGGCCCTCCCTCGGCTGCCCTCGAGGGCGAGATCGTCGAATCCCCCGAGTCGGAGCCCTAGGCGCGCCGCGGGCACCCGGACGCGGCCGGCCCGGGCGATCCGCCGCGTCTCGGCGACGGGGAGCGGTCCGGGACATCTATATGCGCCCCCGGGACGGATACGACTCAGGTCGACGTGACCGCCCGGGCGCTCGCCGAGTGGCACCCGCTCCGACGGGTGGCAGCGCGTCCCCCCGGTCTCGAGGCGTTCTTCGGGCTTCTCGAGCCGTACACGAGCCTCTACGAGCGCGTGTTCAGCCTGCAAAAGGCCCGCCGGGAACACGAGGAGCTCGTCCACACGCTCCGGACCGGCTTCGGCGTACACGTCCTGAACCCGGACGAGCTGCTGCTCGAGGCGGCGGGACGCCGCGCGGAGGTGGCGCGCGAGCTCGTCGACCGGGTGCTCGCGACCGTCCGGTTCAACGGCCCCGGCTCCGACCGCGCGCGGCGGGAGTTCCGCGAGAACGTCCGCCTGCTCGACCGCGAGCAGCTCGTCCAGATCCTCGTCCTCTCCCCGACGATCCGGTTCGAGCGGGGTCGCGGGACCCGGTCCGTCTCCTCCTTCCCGACGTTGCGAAAGCCGCTCACCAACCTGTTCTTCCTCCGGGACCAGCAGGCGGTCACCGACCGCGGGATCGTGATCGGGCGGCTCGCCAAGCCCCAGCGGCGCGGGGAGACCGAGATCACCTCCTTCGTGTGGCGGGCCGCCGGCGAGCGGCCGGTCGCCCAGGTCGTGAAGGGGACGTTCGAGGGGGGCGACTTCCTACCGGCGGGGGAGTTCGCGCTCCTCGGAACGGGCGACCGCACGAACGCCACCGGAGTTCGCGAGGTGCTCGAGCACGGCCTCGGCTTCCCCGAGGTCGGCGTCGTCCACCAGCCGCGGCACCCGCTCCTCCCGACGCCGGACCCGATGGTGAACATGCATCTCGACACCTACCTCAACTTCCCGGGCGAGGGGATCGCCGTCGGGCACCGCGAGATGCTCGAGGCCGCGCGGGTCGAGATCTACCTCCGCGAGGGGGGCGCCTACCATAGGTCCCGGGAGACCCGGCTCCTCCCGTACCTGGAGGAGACGCACGGCTTCCGGGTCGTCGGCATCTCCACCCTCGAACAGCTGTGCTACGCCACGAACTTCCTGACCACGAAGGACCGCACCATCGTCGTGCCCGACGTGGGGCGGAACGCCGAGCGGGTCCTTGCGAACCTCCGGAGGGCGGCGGAGCGCCAGCCGGCGCGCTACGGCCGCCTCTACCTGCGAGCGGCCCGGGAGTTCTCTCAGCTCAGGGCCGAAGGGAGCTTTTTCCCGAACAAGCCCGAGTTCCGGGACCTCGCGGTCGACTCGACGCAGGTTCCCCTCGAGAACCTCACGGGAGCGTATGGCGGGGCCCACTGCCTCACGGCGACGCTCGAACGGTCGTAGGCGACGGGCCGGTTCTACCCCGACGAGCGGGCCGGCAACAGGATACGCGGTTGTGTCACGTTGCGCCGACGAGCCTGTCGATGCCCTCGCGGAGGTAGCGATACGCCGCCGCACCTCTCGGGGTGAGGGTCACCCACGATGCGCCGTCGGGTTCTGAGGATACATCCACGAGGCCCCGAAGCGCCATCCAGGAAAGGTAGCGGCTGAAGACCGTGTAGTTGACGCCCGTCGCCATCTGGAGCGGCGTGCGCTTCATCCGGCTTCCACCCTCGGTGAGTGCCTCCAACAGTCGGGCCACGACCCAAAGGTCTGGACGTTCGAGTGGGTCCGGCAATCAGGCTCCTTAGAACCGTTCCCAAAAGCCCTGCTCGAGGGCGGCGTATGCCTGGAGCACGGACCGGGACTCGTCCTCGGAGGCCAGATCATCCCGACGTCGGCGCATCCACAGCGCTGTGGCGAACGCTGCGAGGGCGAGTGGCACCAGAGCGACGACGGACTCCCCGATGACGAGTGCAGCCAACGGGCCCGTTTCGAGACCAGGGACCCCCTCGGGAAAAATCCGGACCGGCTGAATGCCGAAGGTCCAAAGAAGGAACAGACCGCCGATCGACCACGCCGTCGCGAACCAGGCCAGCCAGAGTGCGTCTCGTGCGTCCTCGCGGAGCCCACCTCGGAGGGTTTCCGCTTGGACGAACCAGGCGATGGTGTCTGAGATCCGGTTGCCGGCCAATCCGACTTCGTCCCGCCCGCCGCCGGTCGAACGAGGGTCCGAAGCTCGGCGGAGGACGAGGATCCCCACGTAGGCAGGCGGTAGGAAGCCCGCCAGCAGGATTCCGAAAACGACCCCCGTGAATGGAGCATACAGACCCCAGCAGCAGTCGCGGGGGCCGGCGATGTAGGAGCTCAAGCCAGCCGCGACGCCAGCCAATGCGGCCATCGCGAGGAGGGCCCCCCCCGCGGTTACGAGGACGGCCCGCCGCTCCTCACTCCGACGCCGCCGAAGTCTCGCGACGGCGAAGGATGGGTGGATGGGAATCAGGTGAGTGGAGCCACCCGGGACTTCAGAGCCCTGGGTGGCCGGTCCGGTTCCGGGGGTTGGAGGTTCCGCGTTCCACCACTCGAGGGAAACTCGCGAGAGGCGGACTTGGCGCCGGGTCGAGTTGCGGATTGCGAGTAGAACTCCCACTCCGAAGATCGCTACCGCGAGTGGGACCCCAATGAGGATGATGGCCAAGCCCAGCGTCCGGTCCAGCGGTGTCGAGTTCGTCGCTCTGGCCAGCAGGTTCCCCAACAGGATCAGTCCAATCCATACGGTCATGACGATGGCAAACGGCAGCCAGAGCAGGAGCGAGTCCACTTGGCGCGAGAGGCCGCGGAGTACGCCGGCGTTCATCTCCGCGTGCGCCAGAGGGGAGTGGAAACCCCGACCCCCCTCCTGGCCATGCAGAAGCTGCCGGCGAATATGCTCCAACTCGAGGCGACGTCGGTGGCTCATCGAAAGTCCGGCGACGACGAGGCAGACGATCGCCAGCTCGAAGAAGACCAGGAATGGCAGCTCGGATTGGAGGGCGTACAGTCCCGTTCCCCACGCCCACGCGATCCACTCGAGCATCGCGAGCGACGCATAGACGACGACAAACGCTAGAATCCCGAGGAGCGCAGAATGGAGGTCGCGCTCATTCGCCTCCAGTTGGCGGAATGCCGAGTCTCGGTCCGGCTCGGATTCCCGAGCTGCCGGCGCTGCCTCCCGAGCCTCCCGCGCCGACGAACCGGCGTCGGCTCCGGCGGGGGTCATGTCGGTCATTTGAGCGTGGTGCAGGCATACTCGTAGTCGACGGTCTCATTCGCTGGGGTCAACCCAATTCCAAACCCGTAGCCCCCATCAGATCCAGTGGAGGAGCCGGCGGTGAACGTCCCCGAGCCACTCGCCGCGGTCACGCCGTACAGTTGAGCGCCCGCGGGGGAAACCACCCGGAACGTCGCGACCGACCCGTCCGGGGTCGACCAGTTGAAGGAGACGTGGGCTCCTCCCGGAAACATGACGGTCGCCACACTCGCGTTCGCCCAGCTTCCGCCACCCGGCAGGGGACCGCCGTTCGATTGAGCCCCACCACCAGATCCGCAGCTGACGGGTTTCGGCCAGAGCGCGGCCGTGGTAACCGCCACGACCACGAGGCCGGCGACCAGAACCGAGATCAGGGCCAATCGAACTGGGCGCATCGGCGGGCCAGCGGTCACTGAGGGGAAAGTCGTTCCTCCGCGCGAGTCCGTCGTGGGGTGACGTCGCGAATCCCCTCGCCGCCCGTTCGGCCGGCGAACTGATGCCCCCCCCACTCGTCAAGAATCCGGCTCGGCGCGATCCTCGACCCGACCGGCGGCCCATCGTCGCCGGAGTTCGGTTTGAAGGCCCCCAAGAGCGGTCTAGGAAGGACCGGATACTTCGGACGGCCGCCGCTCCGCTCGAATGCAATCGCGGCGTAGCGCCGCGGGAGTCTAGGCCCCCGGATTGCCCGCCTATGTGATCACCGAGATCGACCGGCACGACGAGAAGAAGGCGAACGAAGACCGGACGCTGTTCGGCCCGGCGCGGGAGAAGTTCGGCGGGAAAACGCTCGCCGTCCAAGGTCCGCCGGTCGTCCTCGACGGGGGTTGGAACCCGTCGCGCGTGGTCCGGCTCGAGTTTCCGACGATGGACGCCGTGCGGGCATAGTACGGCTCGCTCCCGTGCACCCCGGTCCTCGCGCTCCGGCACGAGGCGGCGAAGACGAACACGATCGCCGTCGAGCGAACGCAGGTCGGGGACGGAGCCCCTTGGGGGCGAACCCGGGACTACCGAGCGGGCGACGCGACGACGCGCATGCGAGGACCGTCGGGGTTCGGGGCGGCCGAAATGACTGACGTGAGCCGAACGAGGGCTCGGGCGGTTGGGGCCGGCCGACCCCGGGACAGACGCTGTTCGATCGTATCGAGGAGTTCGCGCCGCTGCCGCTCCCCCAATCGTGCCAGGTCGCTGACCGAGCCCGAGGTCACCGCCGTCGTGACGGCGCGCGCGAGCACGCGGTGCTCGCCCCGGCTCAGAACTGGCCGGATCTCGCGGCCAAGGTAGTCGAGCGCTTCCCGTTCGGCCGGGGACGACGGCTGGCGGCCGGTGGAGTCCGGGCCCGGCCGGGTTCGCGCGGGGCTTGCCATCCGGACGACGTCGCTCCAAGGGGAAACTCGGGTCCGGCGTACTTAAGGCTCGGGTTTCGGCGGCGTTCGCCGACGGTCGAAGGGGTCGGCGGCGGGACAATGGCGCCGGCCGCCCGCAGAGCGGTCTCCGCTGTGGCGAGGTACTCGGGGTCGACGTCGAAGCCGACGAACGGGATCCCGAGCCGCACCGCGGCGACGGCGGAGGAGCCGATCCCGACGAACGGGTCGACGGCGAGGCGCAGGCGCCCGACGCCGTGCAATCGGAAGCAACGCTCGGGCAACTCGACGGGGAACGCCGCCGGATGCGGGCGGTCCTTCGAGCGGAAGCGGATCGTCCGGTACGGGAGGAACCATGTGTTGCCCCGGCAGCGACGGTTCGACCCGCTCGAGCGCCACCGGTCCACGTTCGAGGGGTCCTGATAGGCGACGCCGACGGCGAGCCGGTCGAGCTCGACGTCGCCGCGGTGGGTGAAGTGAAAGACGTACTCGTGGCCCGAGTGCAGGTAGCGCTTCGAGTTGAGCGGCTTGTAGTGCCCGACCGCAAGATCGCGCGTGAGCCCGGCGTCCTTCCCCGCGAGCTCCCGGTCGATGGCGATTGATTTCACCCAGTGCACGACGTTCTGGAGCGCGAAGCGCCGGCCGACCTCGCGGGCGACATCCCAGGGGAGCCACGGGTCGGTGGGAGAGCCGCCGACGTTGAGGAAGAACGACCCGGCGGGCGATAGGACCCGCCGCACCGAGTCGGCGGCTGTGCCGATCCACCGGAGGTACTCGGCCCGCGGCCGGTCGTCGTCGTAGCTCCCGTAGGCGACCTTGCGGTTGTACGGAGGTGAGGTGACGACGCAGTCGACCGATCCCTTCGCGAGGAGCTTCGGGAGCGTCCGGACCGAGTCGGCCTCGTACAGGACGACGGGGGCGCCGTTCGGGCCGACGAGGCGCGCGAACGGGACCGGGCCCGGCATCGCCGGGCTAAGGGGAGCGGGGGAAAAGTACGACGCCGCGCGCCTACGCGCCCGGCTTCGATGGCGGTTTTCCGGAGGCGGCGGCGGCGCGGGCCTCGGCGAGCGCCTGCTGAGGCTCCTTGTAGTAGAAGGAGACGAGCCGGCCTACTTCGCGGTGCGTGAACGGGTTCTGGCGCGTGCTGCGCGCCTCGAGCCACTTCAGGTACTCGAGGATCTCGACGCGCTGGCGGACCTCCCGTTCCATCTCCTTCATCGTGAGGTTCTTCACGATCGCGACGCGCTCGTAGACGTAGGAGTGGCCCGAGAAGAGGAACGTGTCGTCGCCCGGGTTCCACGAGTAGACCGAGTTGGTGATCAGCTCGTTCGTCTCCGGGTCGAGGCCGACGATCTCGGTGAGGCTCTGGACGCGGCGGGTCATCTTGTTCCCGACCTTCACCTGGCGCTGGAGGAGCACCAGGTTCAGCGCCGAGACGAGCGAGCGGGGGAGCGAGATCGGAGGGTTCTCCATCCGGTGGACCATCGCGCTCACGCTCTCGGCGTGGAACGTCGTGTAGCAGGTCTTGCCGGTCGCCATCGCCTGGAAGACGATGAACGCCTCGGCACCTCGCACCTCCCCCACCATCAGGTACTGCGGGCGCTGACGGAGGGCCGCGGCGAGGAGGTCGAACATGTCGATCTCGCCCGGGGCCTTCCCGCTGACGAGGTTCTTCGCGCCGAACCCGGCGCGCGTGAGCGACGGGACCCAGTTCTCGTGGGGGAGGTTGAGCTCCCGCGTGTCCTCGATCGAGACGATCTTCATCTGGGGCGGGATGAACAGGAGCGTCGCGTTGAGCGTCGTCGTCTTGCCGGACGCCGTTCCCCCGCAGACCATCATCGATTGGCCCGCTTCGATGGCGATCCACAGGTAGGCCATCATGTCCGGGCTCATCGTCCGGAACTTCAGCAGGTCGACCGGCGTGAACGGGTTGTCGCGGAAGCGCCGGATCGTGAACGAGCTCCCGCGCTTCGTGACGTGCATCCCGAGCGTCGCCTGGAGACGCGAGCCGTCCGGGACGGTCGCGTCGAGCATCGGGTTCGCGACGGAGATGTGCTTGCCCGAACGCTGCGCGAGCCAGACGACGTAGCTGTCGAGGCGGAGCGCATCCTCGAACTTCAGGTTCGAGCGGATCGAGCCGTACTTGCGGTGGTAGATGTAGAGCGGGATGCCGACCCCGTCGCAGCTGATGTCCTCGACCTCGCTGTCGGTCATCGGCGCGTCGACGACGCCGTAGCCGGTGAACTCGCGCTCGAGGTAGTAGATGATCCGTCCCTTCGTCGTCGGGCTCGGGGAGATCTCCCACTCGTGGAACTGGTCGTCGACCATCCGGCGGAGCTCGCGGCGCTTCGTATCGATGTCGAGCTCGGGGAGCGGCTCGAACTGGTCGACGAGGAGGACCTTGAGGCGTTCGAGGAGCTCTTTCTCGATCTCGGACAGCGGCGGCTCGATCACCTCGTAGAGGTGCTCGTTCCGCTGGTTGTGGAACGTGATGCGGACGTAGGAGAACCCTTCCCGGATCGGGTCGAGCTCGAGGAGCTGGAGCGCCGGGTCGTCGAGCGGGGGGATCGGCGTGACGAGCCCCTCGGCCCCCTGGCCCGAGACGCCGAGGCGCGCGAGCTTGACCGGACGCGGCTCGCTCGTCCCCTTGCGAAGCGCGGCGCCGATCTTGAGCCACGGGGAGAACGTCCCGGTCGATTTCCGCCGCGGCGCGGCCTTGCGGCCCGGTACGTCGGAGGTCGTTCGCTGCACGGATTCGCTGGCCATCGGAACCTCTAGGAGAGCGGCGGGACGACGAAGCGCATGATCGCCCATCCCGACAGCAGCATGATCGTCGCGTGCTGGAGCCCCTCGCTGAGGCGTCCGGAGAACAGCACCCCCGCCATGATCCCGTCGCCGACGGCGTGGACGATGACGGCGAGCATGAAGGCAATGAACAGCACCGGGACGAAGCTGAACTGGAGGTTGACGGCCCCGGCGCCGGCGAGGCTGCTCGAGGAAATCCCCTGGCCCGCGACGACCATTTGCGGCAGGAACACCGCCGCCATGATGTAGATCGTGACGAGGAAGACGTAGAACGAGATGTAAATGACCGTCACGTAGGTCAGCATCGAGATCTGGCGCGCCTGGTAGGAGAGCTGCACTTCCCGCGTGTCGTGCGCGACCATCGTCAGGACGTCGGCGACGTTCCCGCCCGCCTCGTTCGCGCGGGTGATGATCGAGACGACGCGCTTGACGAGCGGCGTGGGCACGCGCTCCTCGAAGAGACGGAGCGCCGTGGCCACCGGGACGCCCCACTCGAGCTGGCTCGCCATCTTCTTGATCTCCTCGGTGAGGAGGCCGTAGCGTCCGCGCGAGGCGACGATGATGGCGTCCGGGAGCGTCATCCCGAAGCGCCCGGCCTCGGAGACGTCGCGGAGGAAGTCGGGGAGGCGCTCCTCGATCTTCTGGATCCTCCGGAGCTTCGCCGTCATGACGAAGCCGTACGGCCCGAAGATCGCGGAGATGCCGAGGACGAGGAAGTCGAGGGCGGGGTTCGTGCCAGCCCCTTCCCCGGGGCGGACCTGGACGTTCAGCGCGCCGAGGTAGTCCATCGCGCCGACGACCATCAGGGCGATGCCGGCGATCAGCCCGACGATGAGGACGAGAGTCTCCTTGGGGATCGTCGCCTCTTCGCTGACGTCGCCCAGCTTGTCCGCGAACTGAGCGGGCTTGAGGACCGTCGCCGTCGCCACTAGGCCTCCTGCGCCAGCGAATACATGAAAAAGATGAACCCGATCTGCGACATCGGGATCATGCCGAGGATGATCCCGTAGAGCACGGTGATCATGAACGCCCCGCCGCCGCCGATGATCGCGAAGATGGCGATGATGATCACGAGGAACAGGGGGAACGCCACGACGACGGTCACGAACGTCTCGGCGAGGAGACCCATCGTCTCGACGCGCTGGAGGAGCTCGAGCTTGTTCTCGCGCTCGTACTGCTCGGCCTTCGCGAGGAAGTAGGGCTTCAGCTGGCCGCCGCTCGTGGCGGTCGTGACGACGCCCTGCAGGAAGTCCTGGAACCGCTTCGACGGCGTGCGGGTCGCGCCGTTGCGGATCGCGGTCAGGATGTCGAGCCCGAGGAGCTCGGTGTCGCGGGTGATCCAGGCCGCCTCTTCGGCGACCTCCCCGTAGATCTTCTGGCGCGCGAGCTCCTTGAAGATGGCGTCGATGTTGACGTCGGCCGACGCCATCGCGCTGACGAAGCTCATCGACGAGGAGATCTTTCGGTCGATCGCCTTGCCGCGCGACTTCGCTTTGCCGCCCGGGGCACCCTTGAGGGCGAAGAACGAGCCGATTCCCCCGAGGACGGGGAGCACGATGGCGAGCCCGATGCCGAGGAACGCGAGGCCCGCGGTGCTGAGGAGGACGGCGAGGACGATGCCGACGGCGGCGAGGGCGATCACCGCGACGACGGTCGTCGCGTAGACCTTCGCGAGGTACTCGTCGCCGCGGATCCGCATGTGGGCCTTGAGGAGCTGCTCATCGAGGAGCGGGTCGGGTGGGCGGTTCGTCACCCGCTCGCGGAAGGTCTTCCACGCCCAGGACTCGAACGGGGTGAGGGGGGAATGGGTCGGCTGTTCGCCCTTCTTGAGGCGAATCGTCCGGGTCCCCTCGACCGCGGCGACCTCGACCGGGCGCGGGTCGATCGCCATCTACGCCGCCCCCGGCACGATGACCGCGTTCGACTCGACGCGCGCCATGACGTCCTTCGGGTCCTTGTAGTAGGCCGAGACGAGCTTCCAGAGCTGGCGGTAGTCGTTGACCTTGTTCTTCGCGAGGTAGTTCACGACGGCGACGCGGCGCTGGAACTCGGCCTCCATCTCGTCGTGGGTGAAGTTCCGAAGTTCCATGATCTTGTCAAACAGGAACGAGTGGCCCTTGAACACGAACTTGTCCGTGCCGGGGTCCCACTCGTAGACCGTGTTGGTGATCAGCTCGTTCGTTTCGGGCTCGAAGCCGACGATCTCGAGCACCTGCTTCAACCGGCGGACCACGCCCTTGTCGGTGCGCGCCTGGACCTGGATGATGACGTTATTGAGCGCCGAGAGGAGAATCCGTGGCGTGTTGATCGGCGGGTTCTCGAGGCGGTTGACCATCGACTTCACGCTGTCCGCGTGCATCGTCGAGTAGGTCGTGTGGCCCGTGGCCATCGCCTGGAACATTGTATAGGTCTCGCGGCCGCGGACCTCGCCGACGATGATGTAGTTCGGGCGCTGCCGCAACGCGGCGCGCACGAGGTCGAACATGTCGACCTCTCCGGCGGCTTTCCCGTCGGCGCCGCGGTCGCCGGTGCCGCTCCGCGTCGCGCCGGGGATCCAGTTCTCGTGCGGGAGGTTCACCTCGCGGGTGTCCTCGATCGAGACGATCTTCGACGTCGGCGGGATGAACAGCGCGATCGCGTTGAGCGTGCTCGTCTTCCCGGCGGCGGGGCCGCCGCAGATGATCAGCGATTCGCCCTGCTCGGCGGCGAGCCAGAAGTAGGCGATCATCTCCTCCGACGCGCTCCCCGTCAGGACCAGGTCGACGGGCGTGAACGGTCGCTCCTTGAACCGCCGGATTGTGAAGCTCGCGCCGCGCGTGGTGATCTCGCGGGCGTACGTCGCCTGGACCCGGTGGCCCTCGGGCGTCGTGCCGTCGAGAATCGGGTTCGAGACGGAGACGGCCTTCCCGCAGCGCTGGCCGAGCGCGACGATGAACGAGTTGAGCTGGTCCTCGTCGTCGAAGACGACGTTCGTCTTCACGCTCTCGTATTTTCCGTGGAAAATGAACAGCGGCACGCCGACGCCGTCGCAGCTGATGTCCTCGACCTGGATGTCGAGGATCAGCGCGTCGATCGGGCCGTAGCCGACGAAGTCGCGGACGATGTAGTAGACGACCCGCTCGGTCGAGATCGGCGAGAGGCTGATCTGGCGGCTCTTGAGGTAGCCCTCGACCTCGCCCCGGAGGTAGGTGCGCTTGTCGGTGATCGAGAGGTCGGCGACCTCCGAGCCGAGGATCCGCGTGAGCGTCCCCTTCAGGTGGGTGACGAGCTCGCGCTCGTGCTGGGAGAGCTGGGGCTCGATGACCTCGTACAGATACTCCTTCTTCTGCTCGTGGTAGCTGATCCGCGCGTAGCTGTACGGCGGGTTGACCGCCGTCACCTCGAGCTCGCGCATGTCGCGGTCCGCGAGCGCCGGCATCGCGGTGATGAACGTCCCCGGAAGCTCGGACGACGGGCTCTCCTCGGCCTGGGTCCGCGGGGCGGCGAGCGGGTTCTCGGCGGCCCGGGGCGCCGCCCGCGGGACTTTCACCCGGTAGGACGCAGCGCTCACCGATCGTCCCTCATTCGACCCCGACGCCAGCGACGATGTTCAGCTCGGCGAAGACGAGGGTGAACGAACTGATGGCGGTCAACGTGAGGGAAACGGGAACCACGTTCCCGCCGGAGGCGATGCACGTGCTGGGGGTCAGCGCGAAGTGGCTCGCGGCGATGTTCGACTGCGAGAGCGTCTGGCTGAGGTACGACGCCCAGGCGCACGGGTAGTGCGTGCCGATCGCGAACGAAGCGTTCAGCGAGCCGGGGAGGCCCGTGCCGTTGCTCGCGTAGGTCTGGGTGAAGACGAAGTGGCTCGACACCTGCTGGGTGCCGGTCGTGATCACCTGGGAGGCGTTCCCGAGGAGCTGGACGAGCGACATCGTCACGGCGATCTGGTTGCCCGTCTGGTTGACGGTCAGCGTCGGCGGGAAGGCGAGGATCTGGGTGGTGTCCGTCTGCTCCTGGACGACCGCGTCGTCCTCGTAGGAGAACATCTGGGGCGTGAAGTACCGGTTCGGCAGGTACATCGAGACGGTGCCGAGGGTTACGTTCTGCCAGAACAGGTGGCTGTTGCCCGGGCCCGGGTTCATCGAGACGTTGGCGAACACGCCCGGGGTGAACGGGATGAACGACAGCACGCCGATCGTCGGCTGGGCGATGAGCGGGACGCCCTGGGAGTTCATCGTGAACGGCGTCTGGAACACGGGGGGCGAGCCGAGCGCCGTCTGGAGGTCGATGTTCGACTTCAGCTCGGCGAACGACGCCTCCGCGGAGTTCGTGAAGGCGACCTCGTTCTCGTTCATCCACAGCGGAAGGTACTGGGTGAGGAACACGCCGAACAGCGCGAAGAATACCAGTAGCGCGAGGAGGGTCCCGATGACCGCGACCACGCCGCGCTGGTTACCCCGCAGCCTTCGGCGGTACCGCCGGCGACGAAGTGAAGCATATGGAACCCCCATGGCGGACCGGCCTAGGACGGAACGCCCCAAGCATGCGGAATTTAGCCGGCTCCCGGTATAAATAGGCTCGGAGGAGCGCGCGGCGACGACGGCGATTCTGCGCCCCGTTCCTCCGGTACAGACGCAAGGGTATTGGGTCCGGCGCGCTCGGACGAGCCGGAACGGCCCGCCATGGCACTGAAAGAGATCGCGCTCCGGATGCCGAACCGCCCGGGGCAGATCGCCCGGATCGCGCGGCTCCTCGCGGAGCAGAAGGTCAACATCGCCTCCATCTCGCTCGACTCGAGCGGGTCCCGCTCGAACGTCCGATTGATCACCGACCGCCCCGACCGGGCGCTCCGGATCCTCGAGGACGCCGGATTCACCGTGGACCTCCACGAGACGATCGTCGTCCACCTCGAGGACCGGGCCGGGAGCTTCCTGAAGGTGCTCGAGATCCTCGCCGCCTCTCGCGTCAACGTGGAGAGCATCGCCATCCTGGTCGCCCGAGAGGGGTCTCGGATCCTCGCCGCCATCGCCACGGACGATGTCCGACGGGCCCGGCGGGTGCTCGAGGAAGCGGGGTTCGTGAGCGAGAAGGCGGAGCGGCTGATCACGAACGCCGATCTCGTGGCGCGCTCGCCCGCCATCCCCTCCGAGTCGGTCGGCCTCCTCCTGTAATCTCCGCTCGACAAATCTCAAGAGCCGCGGCCGCTCCCCCGCCGCTGCGCGGTTGTGGTCTAGTGGTTAGGACGGTAGCTTCCCAAGCTACCTACTCGGGTTCAAATCCCGACAACCGCATCCGGGCCTATCGCCTCGCGCCCCCTCGGCAGGCAGAAAAGGACCCCCGGTCTGGCGGGCAACGACCATGACCGCGACCTCGGCCCCCTCGTTCTCGCCGGACCTGTTCCGATTCTTCCGCGATCTCGAACGCCACAACAATCGCGCGTGGTTCCAGTCGAACAAGCCGCGCTACGAGTCGACGGTGCTCGAGCCGGCGGTACGGTTCGTGAAGGAGGTCGAACCCGGCATGGCCAAGATGAGCCCGCACATCGTCGCCGACGCCCGACCGTACGGCGGCTCCGTCTCCCGGATTTACCGCGATGTTCGCTTCTCTCGGGACAAGTCCCCCTACCGGACCAATGTGGGCATCCACTTTGCCCACGCGGAGTCCGTGAGTTCGGAGGAGCACCTCCCGGGCGTCTACCTTCACCTCGAGCCGGGGGAGAGCATGGTCTCGGCCGGCGTCTGGCAGCCGTCCGCCGCGGGGCTCGGGCAGATCCGGGACCGCATCGTCGCGAAGCCGAAGGACTGGTCACGGGCAATCCTCCAAGCCCCGCTCACGTCGGAGGAGGCGTACGTCCGCGTCCCCGCTGGCTACGATGCCAACCACGAGTTCGCGGACGACCTTCGCCGCAAGGACTTCGTCACGTCCCTGAAGTTCTCCGACGCGGAGGTGACGGCGCCGGGCTTCCGGAAGAAGTTCCTCGACGCCGCCCTCCGGACCGATCCGGTGAACCGGTTCCTCGCCGGGGCGCTCCGCGTTCCTTGGTGACGGTCGTCCCGGAACGGCGCCGCCCGCCTCGGGCGATCCGACGGTGGGGCCGCAGCAGCCGCAACACGCGGGGACCCGGCGACCATCCGGATCCACGGTCGCCCGCCCCTTGCACGACCGGGGCGGATCCCCCGCCGGTGCGACGCCATCGGAATCCTTGGGCCAGGAGGAGACGGTGCCTCGTCCCGCGGGAGTATCGGACCCCCCAAGCCGCCGAAGCCGCTTCCGGGATCCAGATCCGGCTCCAGTTATCGCTGGAGAACCCGAATCGACGCGGACCCCGGGCGAGCAACCGAGGAAGCGTGGACGAGATCGCGCGGGCGACCTTCGGAGGGCGCCCCCTCCGAGGAATGGGCCGAACGCCCTCCGGCCCCCCAAGGTTCGCGCGTCGCACCCAGTGAGACACGGCCGCGCGACTCACTCCCAACCGGGCGGCCACCTCGGCGTTCGTCAGTCCTGCCGCGAGCCAGTCGATCCCCTCCGCGCGTCGGGCGGCGCGCATCGCCGTGTCGCGCCGACGCTGACGCCAGGCGGCCATCGTCGAGGGTGTTCCCAAGTGTTGTTGACTCATGTACGGAACGGCCGGTAGAAATAGCCCGGTCGGCTCGTCGGTCCGATGAAGGCCGCTGCTCCGAAGTTCTTCGGTCCGATGCTGAACGTGCGCGACTTCGAGGCGTCGCTTTCGTTCTACCGCGACACGCTCGGCATGAAGGGTGACGGGGAGAACCCCTACGCCGAGTTCACGGGCGGAAAGAGCGTCCTCGTGATCCTCGACCACGCCTTCGGGAGGACGGTCGGCGGGCTCGCAGGACCGACCCCGCGGGCGTGGAAACGCGAGGGCCTCGGCTTGGCGGTCCAGATGAAGGATGCCGACCAAGAGTACCAGCGCGTCAAGGCCAAGGGAGTCGCCATCGCTTCGCCCCCGACCGACCGGCCCCGGATGGGTCTTCGGAATTCCCAGGTGTTCGACCCGGACGGGAACATCGTCGAACTTACCTCCCCGCTGAAGAAGGCCGCTAAGTAGGGCCGGCGCCCGACCGGCCGCGGAACCTCAGGTCCCGGCTGCCTGACTCGAACAGGCGACCTGAGGATATCTACGGGGGCCGCCGAACTTCGACGGTCCTGACTACAGTCCCCCGCTCTACCACTGAGCTAAGCCGGGATGCCGGGTCGACGGAGGCTCGGACTATAAGGCTTCGCGCGCGGGCCTCGTTAGGACCGCGATTCGAGGGCCCAACGAAGGCGTTCCGCGACCTGCTCGGGGGTCCCGGTCGCGTCGATCGGAGCCAAGAGCCCGAGCCGCCGGAAATGCTCGAGCAACGGTGCGGTCTCCGCCCGGTAGACTCCGAGCCGGGTGCGGACCGCCTCGGCCGTATCGTCCGAGCGCTGGAGGAGGGCGGTCTGGTCGTTATCGCAGACCCCCGCGGTTTGCGGGGGCCGCGTCGAGAGATTGTACACCGTGCCGCAGGCCGGGCACGAGCGACGCATCGTGAGCCGCTCGACGAGCACCCCCTCGGGGATGTCGAAGGAGATGACCCGGTCGACGGGGGAGATGCGAGCGAGTTCGTTCGCCTGCGCGACGTTTCGGGGATACCCGTCGAGGATGAACCCGGGCCCGACGTCCGGGCGCGCGAGACGTTCGCGCAGGATGCGGAGGACGAGGTCGTCAGGGACGAGCCTGCCCGCCCGCATGTAGTCGTCCGCTTCGAGCCCGAGAGGGGTCTTGGCCCGGACGGCTTCGCGGAGAAGGTCCCCCGTGGAGAGGTGGGGGATCCCGAGCCGCTTCGCGAGCTGCTTCGCCTGCGTCCCCTTCCCAGCGCCCGGCGGGCCGAGGAGGACGATGCGGACCATGCGCGCGCCGACCGACGGGAAGGGAAAACCCTTGTGCGGAGGAGACGGCCGGCCGCCTTACTCGACGGAAGTGCCGAGGAACGGCTTCCCCGCGAGCGCCTTCCGAAGGTTCGGCAGATCGCGCCCGTCCACGATCGCGAGCGGGATGCCGGCGCGGCGGAGCTGGTCGGCCCCGAACCGGTCGAAGACGAACTCCTGGCCGGCGTGCTCTCCGGCCGACTCGTGGACGATCGCCCGGAACTCCTCCCAGCCGAGACGCTCCCGCCGCTGCGCGTCCGGATGGGTCCGTGGGTCGTGGTCGTAAAGGCCGGCGACGCTGGTCGCGTTAACGAGCCGGGCCGCTCTTAGTCGAACCGCCAACATCGCGGCGACGCCGTCGGTGGTGTGCCCGGGTTCGGTGCCGCCGAGGACGACCGGCGAGGCGCGGTGGAGCTCATGGGCCGCCTGTTCGGTCGTCACGGCGGGGGTGAGCGGAGTCGGCGGGCCGATGCGCGCGGCGAGCAATCGCGCATGGATTCGCGTCACCGCGATCCCGACCTCATCGAGCTCTACTTCCGTGAGGCCGAGCAAGCGTCCGAGCCGGATGTACTCCCGGGCGATCCGGCCACCGCCAGTCGTGACCGCGAGCGGGGTGGTCCGCCCGAACTCCCGGAGCACGTCGGCCAGTTCAGTGAGGTAGGGGGCATCGGAGGCGCTGTCCGCGCTCAAGATCACCGAGCCGCCGACCGACAGTACGACCGGGCGAGGACCCGGCTGGTCGGTGGCGCCCATGGTCGCGGCCCACACGGAGGAGTCCCTTCAACTTTGGCGCCGCACTCTCGTTCGCGTCTGGGGTGTCGGCGGCTGGCCTCCTCCGGCCGACGAACCGCTTATAGGGCATTCCACCCCCGTCCGGCCGATGGTCGACCCGCACGAGGCGGAGAAGGCGGCCGCTGCCCGGGCGGCCGTCGGTCGGGTTCAACCCGGGATGCGCGTCGCCCTCGGAACGGGCACCACGGCTGCCCACGCGGTCTCCGCGCTCGCCGCCCGGTTCCCGGACGGAGGGGGCCTCACCTGCGTCGCCAGCTCGGAGCGGACGGAGGCCCTCGCCCGGGAACTCCACGTCCCAATCCGCGCGCTGGCCGCGGGAGATCGCTTCGACCTCATGATTGACGGCGCCGACGAGGTCGACCCGTCGTTGTCGCTGACCAAGGGTGGTGGAGGGGCGCTGTTCCGGGAAAAGTACCTGGCACGACGCTCGCAACAGTTCCTGGTTATCGTCGACCCGAGCAAGCTCGTGGAGCACCTCGGGTCCCGCTCGGCGATCCCGGTCGAAGTCGTGCCGTACGCCCGAGACTCGCTCCTCGCCGAACTGAACGGCCGCGGACTCCCCGCAACGGTCCGGCCGGCCGCCGACGGGAAGGGAACGTTCCGCACCGACAATGGGCTCGAAGTGCTCGATGTGCGTCCGTCCGGGGTGCTCGAGGACCCCGGTCGCCTCGACGCCGAGCTCCACGGGTTCCCGGGGGTCGTGGAGACGGGTCTCTTCGTCGGCCTCGCGAATACGGTCCTGATCGGCCGACCCGACGGCTCCGTCGAAGAGCGGCGGGCGCGCGGGTCGCGCTGAGTTCGGGGGTGCGCGTCGCGCGCGTCAGCTTTATCGCGGGCACTCCGTTGGCCCGACCCCTCTCGGAGCGAGACATCGATGCAAGGCAAGTACATCCGGACGCGCGTTGAGGACCACGTCGGTTACATCGAGATCGCGAAGGGCAAGGCGAACACCTACGACAACGAGATGCGCCAGGAGCTCGACCAGGCGATCGAGGAGCTCCGGTTCGACGACAACGCCCGGGTCCTCATCCTGGCGAGCGGAACCCCCGGATTCTTCAGCGCCGGCGCCGACATCGAGATGCTCAAGGCGAGCGAGCCGAACTTCAAGGCGAACTTCTGCCTCTACTGGCAGGAGACGCTCGACAAGTTCGCGAAGACCCCGAAGGTCGTCATCGCGGCCCTCAATGGCCACACGGTCGGTGGCGGGCTCGAGATCGCGCTCTCCTGCGACCTGCGGATGATGGCGAAGGACTCCGGAAAGCTCGGGCTTCCCGAGGTCACCCTCGGCGTGCTCCCGGGCACCGGCGGCACGCAGCGTCTGCCCCGCCTCATCGGGACGTCCCGCGCCCTCGACATGATGATCACCGGCAAGCTGATCACCCCCGACGAGGCGCTCCAGATCGGCCTCGTGAACTACGTGTACCCCAAGGAATCGTTCGTCAAGGACGTCCACGCGTACGCCGTGGCCCTGGCACATGGGCCTTCGCGCGCGGTGAGCCTGATCAAGCGCTCGGTCCTCGAGGGCGTCGAACTCCCGCTCACCGGCGGCCTCGCGCTCGAGCGCGAGCTGCAGAACCGCCTGTTCGTCACCGAGGACGCGAAGGAAGGTCTCGCCGCGTTCGTCGAAAAGCGGAAACCGAGCTTTAAGGGCCGGTAGTCTAGAGAAGGTCGCACCGCATGGCGAAGTCGGACGGGCCGCGCACGGACCTGGGCGCCCCGGTCCCGAAGTCGCTGAAGGACGGCGGCACCATCGAACCGGTTCGCGAGATCCTGTGGGGCAGCGCCGCGGGGGTCCGCAAGTACGAGACCGCCGAGGAGGTCCCCGCCGACATGTGGAAGCTTCTCGTGAAGCTCATGGTCGTCCAGGCGGACACCGAGTTCGCCTCCATCCAACAGCACCGGCCCTGGCTCGACCGGGCCCCGACCCTCGAAGACCGGTGGATCGAGGCGCGGATCGTTGCCGACGAGGCCCGCCACGGGCTCCAGGCGTGCCGGATCCTCCGCGACTTTGGCGAGGAGGGCCAGAAGATGATCGACGAGCTCCTCGGGAAGGAGGAAGGCCACCACAAGCTCGACGCGTTCAACATGAAGTTCGACCGCTGGAGCGACGTCGGCGCGTTCACCTGCTTCGTCGACCGGGTCGGCGTCTACCAGCTGCGGGCGTTCCAAGAATGCTCGTACGGGCCGCTCGCTCGCGCGATGCCGCTCATGCTCTCGGAGGAGCAGCTCCACCTCAACTTCGGCGCGTCCGTCCTGCGGCGCATCGCGAAAGACGAGGCGAAGTACTACGGCGACAAGGCCGAGGCCCAGGCCGCCGTCAACAAGTGGTACCCGCGCGCCCTCGACATGTTCGGCCACTCCAACTCGGAGACGAGCCGCAAAGCGATCGCCCTCGGCCTCAAGCGTTGGACCAACGAAGAGGCGCGGGAGCGGTTCATTCAGGAGGTCACGCCCCTCACGAACGCTATGGGCCTCGAGCTTCCGCCGTCCGACTTCGACCGGCACATCCTGTAGGGGGCCGGGCCCCTGAGCGCGCGCGGCGCGCCGAAGCCGGATCCCGAGGGGAATTCCGACGCACCCCCGCCGCCACCGAGATGGCTTCAGCCGCAGACGGTCCGGCTCGTCGTCTCGGGGCTAACGATGGTCTACCTGGTCGGGTTCCTCATCGACGTCAAGGGACTCCTCCTGCCGTTCGCGTTCGACGCGGTCGTCCTCGCGCCCGTCGTCGCGATCGTTGTCCTGACCTCGCGATGGTGGGACCCGGCCGCGCGTCCCCTCGGGCCGGCGCGCCGTCGGCTGTTCCTCGTCCTCGCCGGGCTCGCGCTCCTCCTCCAGATCCTCGGGGTCATCGCCGAGTCCGGGGCATCGGGGGACCTCGCCAACAACGCCCCCGGTCTTCTCCTGCTCGCCGTACTGTTCTTGAACTGCTTCGGCTGAACGCGGCCGCGCTCCGCCGTTAAGAGCCCCGGGGGGTCTGCCGGGCGATGGCGCCCACCGCCGCTCTCCGTCACGTTTCCCTCGAGGTCAGCGACGTCGCCCGAACGACGTGGTTCTACGACCGGTTCTTCGGAGAGCTCGGGTTCCGACGGTTCGTCCAGGACACCGGGTACGTCGCCTACACGGACGGCGACCTCACCGTCTGGCTGATCCACGAACGCTCGCCCCGCGTCAAGCGACGGGCCCCGACCGGGGAGGAGGAGGTTATCGCCGAGCACCTCGCGTTCCACGTCGAGTCGGCGGAGCGCGTGCAGGCCGTCGAGGACCGGCTCGCCAAGTCGGAGCTCTATCCGATCTTCCGCACCGAGGAGCACCCGGAGTTCGCCCCGGGCTACGTCAGCGCGACGTGGGTTGACCCCGACGACATCGTCCTCGAGGTCTACACGGTCCCGAAGCGCGGGAAGAAGAAGAAGCGCGGGTCGAAGGGCGCCTCCAAGAAGGCGAAGCGGCGGCCGGCCTAGGCGCGCCACCGGCGGATCGGGCGGGCACCGCGCCCCGGCGAGAGTGCGAGCACCTTCGCGACCCCGTGGATGCGGGCGAGACGGCGCCGGAGCGTTCCGGCGTGACGTTGGAGTGTGAACACGTGGACGTGCGCGCCCGCATCGTGGGTGTAGCCCGCGAGCGTCGTACCGTTCTCCTCGTTCGCGGCCCTCACGTCCGCGAGCACCGCCCGCGAGGCCGGCACGAGGTAGTCGAGCGTCGGGACGGTCGTCTCGCAGACGTTCCGGAAGCTATCGCACTCCTCCATCGTGAGGTCGAACAGCGTCGGCGCGTCTCGCACGGCGATCGCCCGCTTCATCGCTCGCAGTCTCCGCGGGAGTTCGCGCTGCCGTTGGGCGTAGGTCGGGGACGTCGCCACGGTCCGTTGCATCGCCACCGACGAACGGACCGGCTTCGTCGGCGCGTCCGCGATGATCGCGACCAGGTCGACGAGGCTCGGCCAGTGCGACGGCGGATGGAGCGGGCGAGCGAAGCAGTCCCGCCCATCGGAGCGCGTCCCGGCGCGCCACTCCACGAAGCCACCGAACAGCGAGCGCGAGGCGCTGCCCGACCCGAGCCGGGCGAGCCGCGAAAGGTCGGCGGGCGAGAGATGGAGGCCGGCCGCGAGCGAGGCGGCTCCTGCGAGCGCGGCGAACCCGCTCGCGCTGCTCGCGAGGCCGCTCGCCGTCTGGAAGTTGTTCGTGGAGCGGACGAGCGCGTGGGTCTCGAATCGCGCGATCGCCCGGACGGTGTCGAGGAAGCCGCTGACCGACGTGAGGGGACCGCCCGACTGCGCCTCGCCGTCGAGGAGGAACCGGTCGCTGGAAAGTTTCGGGTCAAAGCGGACCGTCGTCCGGGTCCTCAGCCGGTTGAGCGTGACCGACAGCGAGCTGTTGTAGGGAAGCCCGAGCGCTTCGTCCCGGACCCCCCAGTACTTGACGAGCGCGATGTTCGGCGCCGCCTCGAACGACGCCTCCACCGGCCGGCGCGCCATCGAGGGCGGACCACGGAACGGACTACTTATCAGCCGTGGAGCTTCGTCGGCGAACGATGGCCAGCGGGTCCGCTCCCGAACCGAAGCCGGTCCGTCCGCCGCCCAGCTGGCTCACCCCCGGCGGCCTCGGCGGGTTCCACAAGTCGGTCGGCTTCGCCGTCGACCCGGTCGGCACCGGTGCGGGCATCTGCGTCGTCTCCGGCGAAGTGAAGGCACGCCACCTCAACGTTAACGGCGTCGTGCACGGCGGCGTCTACGCGACGATCCTCGACACCGCGATGGGCGGCGCCGTCGTGACGACGCTGCGGGACGACGAGGTCACGGCGACGACCAGCCTGTACATCGAGTTCCTGCGGCCCGCCGTGAAGGGCGCGCGCCTCCGGGCGCGGGGGGAGGTCGTTCGCCGCGGCCGACACCTCGCGTTCGCCGAGGGGAACCTCTACGACGGCGACGGGGTCCGCCTCAGCCAGGCGCACGGCACGTGGTACATTTGGGCGAAGGGCGATGGCACCTGGTCGAAGCGCCCGACTCCCGGGACGCGCGCCCGGTCCCCTTAGTCGCTGGGGTGGAGGCGCCGCCGGACCTGGCGGAAGAGACGCCGCCATTCGAGCCCCTTCCGAAGACCCCGCTCGCCTTCCGGCAGCGGCTTCGCCTCGAACGGCGCCCGAGCGTCGGCATCCGAGAGGTCCAAGCTCGCGAACGGGAACGCCCACTGGAGAATCTCGCTGACGAGCCCGGTCCCCCGATAGGACGGGGCGAGCTCGGGCAGCCGGCGCGTGATCCACTCCCAGGCGACGGCGCGGCCCGCCGGATTCAGAGCGACCTGGTAGACCAGGACCGAGACGTGGGCGCGGTTGATCGTCGAAGATTCGAGGGCGTCGAGCGCGCCGCGCAGGAGCGCGGGGTCGGTCGGCCCGGCCAGCCCGCGTTCGAGCTTCATCTGGTCGCCCTCGTTCCGCGCGACCGGGATCCGGTCGAGCAGGACGGACCGCGCCTTCGCTCCGCCGACGCGGCCGTAGGCGTAGGCGACCGGCTCGCGGAGATTCGGGTCGAGTCGGTCGTACTCGTCGAAATGGCCGGCCAGCCGGCGGGCGAAGGCATCGTCGTAGGGCAACAGCCCGAGCGCCACGCGCTCCCGCAGGATCCCGTCGGTGTCCGGTTCGCCGGAGAGCGAAGCGAGGCCGAGCCGCTCGTTCTGCGCCCGGAAGAATCCGAGGCCGTGGCGTTGGAACGGCTCGGTGTCGGCGATCAGCGCGCCCAGGGGAGTGATCCGGGTCGGCCGGACGGACGCCATCTGATTCGCGAGCTCGTGGACGATCAGGTAGTCCGTCGAGTCGCGGCTCGCGGAGACGAAGCGGAGGTACTCCTCCAGGGTGGCGTCCCCCGAGATGACGAACGCGTACAGGTCGACCAGGACCGCCCAGCGGTCGATCGGAGGTAGCCCGGGGAACGCCTCCAGAAGCTCTCCCAGAAGTTTCGCGTCGTAGCGGACCCGGTAGAACCCGAGACCCCCCGGATTGAGGTGGAACGGCGTCGCTCCGTTCCGTGGGACCGTCGTCTCGTGGGTCGAGAACAGCTTGCGCTCTACGACGCCGTCGCGGTACACCCCGAGGGGCACCGGCCAGGTCTCGTCGCTGTGCTCGCCGCTCATCCGGAACCGCCTCTGCCGGACGACGACGTCGTCGCCGACCGAGTCGGCCTCGAGGAGCGGCAGGCCCGGGCGGCGGACCCATTCGGAAAGGAGCGGGGCGACCGGTTGGCCCGAGGAGCGCTCGAGCGCCGCCCACAGGTCCTCGCTGCTCGCGTTCCCGTAGGCGTGCTGCTTGAGATACTCGGAGACGCCCGCGCGGAACTCCTCCTCGCCGAGCAGCGCTTCGACCATCCGGAGCACGCTCGCGCCCTTCCCGTAGGAGATCTCGTCAAAGATCTCGCCGATCTCGTTCGGGTGGTGGACCGGCACGTGGATCGGGTGCGTCGACTCGAGCGAGTCGCCGAGGCGGGCGTACGAGCCCCAATCGAGGAGGAAATCGTCGAACAGGCCGAGCGACGGGTGGAGCCGCTCGATCATCTTCTCCTCCATGAACGTCGCGAAGCTCTCGTTCAGCCAGATGTCGGTCCACCACCGCATCGTGACCAGGTTGCCGAACCACTGGTGGGCGATCTCGTGGGCGATCGTCGTGAGCGTCTCGCGCTTCTGCCGCGCGCCCGTCTCGGCGTCGACGAGGAGCCGCATGTCGCGGAAACTGATCGCCCCCCAGTTCTCCATCGCCCCGAAGGCGAACTCGGGAACGGCCACGAGGTCGAGCTTGGGGAGCGGGTACGGAATCCCGTAGTACGACTCGAACGCCGGGAGGATCTGGGCGGCCTCCGTCCAGGCATACTCTCCCGACGGTCCGCGGCCGGGCGGGGCGGCCACGCGGACGCGGTCCTTCCCGCCCTCGGAGGGGAACCAGTCGAACACGCCGACGGCGAGGAAGACCAGGTACGTCGCCATCGAGGGCGTCGGCGCGAACTGGATCGTCCGTCGCCCGTTCTCGACGCGCTGGGTGAGGACGGGGGTGTTGAAGATCGCCTCGAGCCCGTCGTCGACGTTCAGCGTGAATCGCACCACCGCCCGCCGGTCGGGGCGGTCGATGCACGGGAAGATGCGGCGCGTCCCCGTCGCCGCGCACTGGCTCGCCACGATCCGGGCGCGGCCGTATCGCGACCAGTAGAGGCCGAGGAGCGCGCGGTCGGCGACGTGGCCGGAGAACGCGAGGGAGAACGTGTCCGAAACGACCGGGAGGTCGACGACGAGTTCCTCATCGGCGGGGACCGAGTCGATCCGGACGGCGGGGTCGACGGCTCGGACCTCGAGGTCGAGGGCGTTCAATCGGCAGCTGCGGACCTTCTCGCCCAGTTCGACCCGAACCGTTCCGCGAAACGCCCCGGAGGCGAAATCGAGCCACAGGTCGACGTCGTAGGCCCGGATCGGTGGGAACGGATCCTGGTTCACCGAGGGTGCCCCTACGACGGCGGTCGTGGGCCGGGCAACCGCCGAGCGCGCGTCGAGGGACGTCGGGGGGATACCTGTTTCCCCCGTCAAAAAACTCGGATTCGCGAGCCGTTAAATACTTCGGCCCGGTCGATGGCCCGGCTGACGGCCAAAGCGGTGGGGAAACACCCGGTCTCATTCCGAACCCGGAAGTTAAGCCCACTGGCGTTCCGCGCGGTACTGAAGTGCGCGAGCCTACGGGAACCGTGGAAAGCTGTCAGCCTCCTTCTCCTCCCCTAGCCGCAGGGCACGACGTGGCCGGGTAGTTCGCGGCGCGGATCGTTCGAGGGAGTTTTCGTGTGGCTCGGGGCGCACATCGGCATCGCCGAGGGGCTCGGCAACGCCCCCCGCCAGGGCAAGGCGATCGGGGCCGAAGCAATCCAGATCTTCTCGAAAAGCCCCCAGATGTGGGCGGGGCCGCCCGTCGCCGACGAGGCTGCCCAACAGTTTCGGACGGCGGTCCGCGAAGTCGGCCTCAAGGCGACCGCTGTCCACCACGGCTACCTGATCAACCTCGCCTCGCCGAAGAAGGCGGGGCTGGCCCGGTCCCGGAAGGCTCTGCTCGACGAGGTCGAACGGGCGACGAAGGTCGGGGTCGACGCCCTCATCCTCCATCCGGGCGCCCACATGGGCGAGGGCCCCGCGGCCGGTCTCGCTCGGATCGTCGAGAGCCTCAACTGGGTCCTCGCGAAAGCGCCGCCCGGACCCCTGCGGCTTCTCCTCGAGAACGCCGCCGGGCAAGGGACGGCGCTCTGCTCGAACCTCCCCGAATTGCGAACGGTCCTCGACGGGGTCGCCGACCGCTCCCGGATCGGAGTGACCCTCGACACCTGCCACCTGTTCGCCGCCGGCTTCGACCTCCGAACGCCCGAGTCGTACGGCGCGTTCATCGACCAACTCCGCACGGAACTCGGGGAAGTCGAGGTCCGGGCGTTCCACCTGAACGACGCGAAGGCGGGGCTCGGTGCGCACCTCGACCGGCACGAGAACATCGGGAAAGGGCAGATCGGCCTCGAGGGGTTCCGGCCGCTGCTGAACGACGCGCGGTGGGCCGAGACGCCCGGCTACCTCGAAACGCCACTCGATGACGACGGATACGCGGCGTACTCGCGGGACCTGGCGGCCCTACGGACCCTCCTCCCGGTTCTGTCTGCCGTCGGTGACGGCGACGCTCCGGCCCGACGGAAGGCCGCGCGCCCGACAACCGCTAAATAGCGTCCCCCGACATGGCGCGCCCGACGATGCCGTCCGACGTCGACCCGGCGCTCCTCGGACGCCTCGCGACGACGGCGCGCGAGATCCGGACGGACATCCTCCGGATGACCGCCACCGCTGGCAGTGGGCATCCCGGGGGAAGCCTGTCGGTGACCGACATCGTCACTGCGCTCGTGTTCCACGAGCTGCGCATCGACCCCGACCATCCCGACGACCCCGCCCGCGACCGACTCGTCCTCTCGAAGGGGCACGCCGCGCCCGCGCTCTACTCCGCCTTGGCGCTCCGCGGCTACCTGCCGCGCGAGGAGCTCGCGACGCTTCGCCAGGTCGGGAGCCGGCTCCAGGGCCACGTCGACCGCAAGAAGCTCCCCGGGATCGAGGCGTCGACCGGTTGCCTCGGCCAAGGCGTCGGGATGGCGGTCGGGATGGCGCTCGACGCTCGCCTCGCGAAACGCTCGAGCCGCGTCTACGCGATCCTCGGTGACGGCGAGTGCCAGGCCGGACCGACCTGGGAGGCGCTGATGGCGGCGGGCCACTACAAGCTCGACAACTACGTCGCCATCGTCGACCGCAACGGCTACGAGACCGACGGGTCGACCGAGGAACTGATGGGCATCGAGCCGCTCGCCGACAAGCTCCGCGCGTTCCGCTTCGAGACGCTCGAGGTCAACGGCCACGACTTCCCGAGCCTTCTCTCCGCCCTCGATCACGCGCGCGCGACGAAGGGGCGCCCGACCGCCATCGTCGCGAAGACGGTGAAAGGGAAGGGCGTCTCGTTCATGGAGAACACCCACGCCTGGCACGGCAAGGCGCCGAGCCCGGCCGAGCGGGACCGCGCCCTCGCCGAACTCGCCGCATCGTAGGGGAAGCGGCGTGGCGGAACCGAAGAAGACCGAGAGCCTGCGCGACGCCTACGGCGCGGCGCTCGCCGAGCTCGGGGCGAGCGACCCGAACCTCGTGGTGCTCGACGCCGACCTCTCCGGGTCGACCCGGACGATGGTGTTCGGCAAGAAGTTCCCGGACCGATTCTTCAACGTCGGCGTGATGGAACCGACGATGATGACCATGGCCGCGGGTCTCGCCCTCGGGGGGCGGACGGTGTTCGCGAGCACGTTCGCGATCTTCGCGGCGGGCCAGGCGTACAACTTCGTCCGCCAGTCGATCTGCTACAACGGCGCGAACGTCAAGATCGTCGCGACGCACGGGGGCCTCCTCGTCGGGGGCGACGGCGGAACCCACCAGATGGTCGAGGACATCGGCCTGATGCGGGGCCTCCCCGGCATGACCGTGATCGTCCCCGCGGATGCGCCGACGACCACAGCGGCGGTCCGGGCGATCGTCGGGTTCTCGGGGCCGGCGTACGTCCGACTCACGCGGGAGAACCTGCCGACCGTCACCGATGGCTCGTTCCAGATCGGCAAGGCGGCGACCCTGCGAGAGGGCTCGGACCTCACGATCGTGGCCGTCGGGGCGCTCGTCGCCCGCGCCCTCGAAGTCGCGGAGGAGCTCGGCCGGGTGGGCGTCTCCGTTCGCGTCCTCGACTTCGCTTCGATCAAGCCGTTCGACGAGAAGGCGCTCCTCCGGGCTGCCCGCGAGACGGGCGCGATCCTGACGATGGAGGAGCACTCCGTCCTGACCGGCCTCGGCGCCCTCGTCGCGAGCGCGACGTCCGAGGAGGCGCCGGTGCCGGTCCGGCGCGTCGGCGTCCCCGACGTGTTCGGGGAGTCCGGCGACCCGTGGACGCTCATCGACCGGTACGGGATGTCGAAGGAGCGCTGCCTCGAGGAGGCCTGGACGCTTCTCAAATCGAGGGGCAAGGTTCAGTAGCCCCGGTCGGTAGCCGGGTTCGGAGGAAGTCGGACGTGAAGCTGTTCCTCGACACCGCCAGCGTCGCCGAGATTCGCACGATGTGGGAGACCGGCATTCTCGACGGGGTGACGACGAACCCGACCCTGGTGGCGAAGGAGGGACGGAAGTTCGAGGACGTGCTCCGCGAGATCTGCGCGCTGGGAGTTCCGTCGGTCTCCGCCGAGGTCGTCGGCACGACGACCGAGTCGATGCTGACCGAGGGTCGCCACCTCCGCCAGATCCACCCGTCGATCTACGTCAAGATCCCGATGACCGCGCCGGGCCTGAAGGCGACCAAGGTGCTCGCCTCGGAGGGAACGCGCGTCAACATGACGCTCGTGTTCTCGGCGAACCAGGCGCTCCTCGCAGCGAAGGTCGGGGCCGCGTACGTGAGCCCGTTCATCGGCCGCCTGGACGACCAGGGCCAGGACGGGATGGAGCTGATCGACGACATCGTGACGATCTACCAGAACTACGATTATTCGACCGAGGTGCTCGTCGCCTCCGTGCGGCACCCCGTCCATGTGCTCGAGGCGGCGAAGATCGGCGCGGACATCGCGACGATGCCGTACGGCGTGATGGAGAAGCTCGTCCAGCACCCGCTCACCGACCTCGGCCTCGCCCGGTTCTTGAAGGACTGGGAGAAGGTCCCGAAGGGCTGAGGCGGGTCGACCGGTCGTGGCGGACGCGGCGCTCGTTGAGAAGTACCTGAAGCTGACGGCGGAGGCGCTCGAGCGCGTGAAGGTCGCCCCGCCCCCGCGCTCGTTCCTCGTCGGCGCGTCCGACGACTTCCTCGGCATGGCCCGCGCCTACCTCTCCGACGCTCGGCACTTCCGCGACGGCGGCGACCTCGACCGGGCGCTCGCCGCCGCCAGCTACGCCCACGGCTGGCTCGACGCCGGGGTCCGCCTGGGCCTCCTCGATGGAGGGGACGACGACGTCCGATTCACGCCGTACCGCTGACGCATCCCCGGTCCCGCGCCGCGCCGTGCGCGCGATCGAACGTCATCTCGCAAAACGCGAGGAGCGGCGCCGGGAGCTCCACGAGCGAGCACGGGTGCTCCGCCGCCTCTCCCAGCAGACCATGACGCGCCTCCACGCCGGCAGCGCCCGCGCGTCGGAGGCGAAGGAGGTGCGGCGCGAGCTCCGTCGACTCTCGGCCGACCTCCCGACCTCCTACCCCGGGGACGAAGGGCTTGCGGAGGACGCCCTGCAAGAGGGTGTCGAGGCTCTCCTATTGATCGCCGTGATGGCGGGGACGGACTTCCCGACGCCCGACGAGCTCGGTGTGCCCCCCGAGAGCTACCTCCTCGGGATGGGCGACGTCGTCGGCGAGGTACGCCGACTGGTCCTCGCCGAGCTCACCCGGGGCGAGGTCGCCCGCGCCGGGGAACTTCTAGCTGTGATGGAATCGATCTACCGGACGCTGCTCGGGTTCGAGACCACGCGGGCGATCGTCTCGCTGAAGCCGAAGCAGGACACGGCGCGGGCGCTCGTCGAGCGAACCCGCGGAGAGGTCACGATGGCCCGGCTGCTCCACCGCGCCGGGGTGCACGTCGCCAGCCCGGAGCCAAGTTCGTGAGCGGGACACGGCGCGTGATCGGTGTCATCGGAGGGTCCGGCGTGGACCGCGTCCTCGGCGACGGCGAGCGGACGATGCACCGGGTCGCCACGCCTTGGGGCGCCCCGTCGGCCCCAATCATGGAAGGCCACCTGGGCGACCTCACGATCCTTTTCCTTCCGCGCCACGGGGTCGGTCACACGATCCCCCCGCACCGCGTGAATTACCGCGCCAACGTCGACGCCCTCAAGTCCCTCGGTGCGGACAGCATCCTCACGGTCAGTTCCGTCGGCTCGCTGCAGGCCGAGCTTCCGCCGGGGACCTTCGTCCTCCCGGATCAATTCGTGGATTTCACGAAGAGTCGACCGACGACATTTTTCGATGGGGGCCGGGTCTACCATGTCTCGCTCGCGGACCCGTTCTGCCCGGAAATGTCGCGCCACGCCGCGGACGCCGGCGCCCGCGCGGGACACTCGTTCGCAACCGGCAAGACCTACGTCTGCGTCGAGGGGCCGAGATTCTCGACCCGCGCGGAGTCGAAGTTCCTGCGCGGCTTCGCGGACGTGATCGGCATGACCCTCGTGCCGGAAGTCACGCTCGCCCGCGAGCGGGCGATGTGCTACTCCTGCCTCGCGATGGTCACCGACTTCGATGTGTGGGCCGACCGACCGGTCAACGCCAAGGAGATCGTCGAGACGATGGCGAAGAACGTCGACCGAATGCAGGACGTGCTGGGGCGCCTGCTTCCGACTCTCGCGGGATCCAAGACGTGCGAGTGCGAGCTCGCGCTCGAGAGCGCCGGGCTCTAGCGCTGGGTTTACCGCGCGCCGCGGCGCACGGTGATCGGGATGACACCCGCGGCGAACTCAACCTCGGCGATCAGGACCGGGTCGATCAGGTCGGTGGGCACGTCGGTCAAGATTGGAGCGCCCAGGGAGATCTGCAATGCGCGCGCACCGAGGATGCGAGCGCGTTCGAATCGAGTATAGCTAGCCTCCCCCAAGGCCCCTCCCGAGCTGTTCTCGGTCACGTGGGTGCCCAACGGGGCCGCCGGCAGAGCCGCGGCCGTCAAGGGCACGCCCACTTTGGGGTCGCTATTTACGCTTTGTGTCTACTCCGGCTTTGCCCGGAAACTCGATTCCGCACAGAAACCCGCCTCTCCGCACAAGAACTCCTGTCGAGGGACGTCTTTGAGGTGGGGCCCTGAGGCCCTCCGCAGGACGGAAGCCCGTGTGCTTGGCGCACGAGCCGTCCTCTCGTCGAATTCTAAGGTCCACCACCCTGGAGCACTGACTCATCTTGCTCGGCCGGTAGCCCCGCCGCCCCCGCCCCCTTGAAGCTCAACCGAATCCCCTCGATCGAGCTCGGGAGGTAGGGGCACCCCGCCCAGCCCTCCACTGGGCCCGCCACCGCCAGCCGCGCAACCTCTCCCGTTGACGACCTGGGGGCGTGGGTGCGGTCTCCGATCTGGCATTCAGTAATTCAGAATCGGTCCCACGGCACCGCCTGGGATGGATTGAGGCGGGCGCGAGAAGGCGCCAAGGAATATTAGGTGGACACGTACGCATGCGCATCATTCGCGCGCGGCCTTAAGTATCGATTCAACCGGATCTCCGAGGTGCTCCACAGCCTGCCTTAACTAGCACCGGGCCGACAAGTCCCATTGATGGCGTTCAACAGGGCCACGGGAATCGCGCTGACCACGGCGTGTGTGGCGCTGGTGCTGCTCTTGATAATCGGCGGCTTGGGCATCCACCCGCTATCAGGATCGCCCCGAGCGATCTCGTCGCCGAACAGTCCAACATCTCATCAGGTGGCGGCCTGCTCTGGCGCGAACTGCCAGTCAACCGGAAATTCCAGCTCCAGCGGAACACCGACAGTCTCGTCGAATGCCTCCTCGAATGAGCCGGCCCCGGGCGCGCCGGGAGCGACCTACACGCTCGCCCCTAACTCAACCCTGACGAACGCATCCGCTCCGCGGGATCTCTTGGATCCCGGCTCGTCGAGCGGCTCGCCCGCTCTCACTTCGGTTCCGCAGACTGGGATCCGCCCTGCTACTATGTGGAACACGCACTACTGGTTCGCGGGGTTGTATGGTGGGACCGACTATAGCGCCTCTCACACTGTACAGCTCATGTACACATCGCTGTGGATCCCCAGCTCCCCCACGAACGTCGGAGACGTCTACATCGAGACACTCAACGCATTCGATAACGCCGGCTACTACGATCAAGTCGGCATCACGTCTTACACCAATGGAACCGGGACCAATCCGAACTCGACGTGGGCCATCACCTGGGACCAGGTGAACTACCAAGGAGGATCAGCGGGTTGCGGGACTTCGGGCACCGCGAAGGCGACCTGGTATCAGGGTCTGACTCAGTGGACATGGTACACGTTCTTCATGTACCTCAGCGGGACCCACCTCGAGTTCCGGGTTTACAACGGATCTGAGAACATGAACGGTACCCCGCTATACGCAAACAATTCGGGCGTATCCGACAGTGCCTCCGGATTCGTAACAACGAGCTCCACCACCTGCAGCGGATCGAGCTACTACAACATGGCAAACTATCAAGAAGTTCACCACCTGGCGAACGGGCTGTCAATCCCTACCGACGATTTCTTCTTTGGCTACACCACGCTTGCCTGGTGGGCGGGGACAAGCTGGACTGACGCTGGACTTCCAAACAGCGCGTTTTCCCAGACCTGCATGGGATCGAGTTGCCCCACGCTAGTCCAGAGCTACTACTTCCTCTATTACGGCGGGAGTACTGCAAGAATTCTGGAGATCGCAAATCTTCCGTTCAGGATCTACTTTACGTATGACACCGGAACCATATCGACCAATAGTGCGTTTAACGTACAAGGGACCGAGGCTGCTCAGGGTAGTTACTGCAACGGGGGATCAACGTTCTGCCCTACCTTGACGAACTGCTACTTCCCCAATTCCGGTACCAACTGGGCAGGGAGTTGCGCCACGGGGACGCATGTCCCCGAACCAATCTACTACAATACGACCTCAACGAGCACACTTGGCACGTGGCACGGCGTGATCTTGCTTTACATGACGGCGACAAGTCCGTATGAGTGGTCGTACTTCTACTTCTACATAACCGTCACGTAGTGGCTGCCAATCGCTGAGATTGGCGGTCACGATCAACAGCCACTGGGATGCCCCGCTCGTCTCCCGCACCTGCACGCGTGTAGGAAACCTCCTGCGACGCTCGGTCGGTCGTTGGAACCGTTCACGTCCGTCAAAACCGACGTTTCTTCGGTGCTTCGCCCTACTTCGGCGGCGCGTCTGACGCTCGGTCGGTGAGCCGGTCGTACCGATGATCTATGACCGGGAGGAACGTGTCCACGGACTCCCGCACGACCTCAATCTCTTTCAGCGATTCCGCGACCAACTCGACCGCAGACGCCCCCGCTGTCGCAAGGCGAACCGGGCTTGGGGCCAACATGCCCAGTAGGACTCTGCCACCGCCGCTGGCCGCAAGGAACGGAGTGATTTGCCTCGCGTGGGCCAATCGGCCGAGGAGTTCAGATAACGACTTTCCCGCGAGCAGACTCCCGGTTAAGAAGACGAATCGCTCGGCCCGGCCGCCTCGGTAGGGTGGGAGATCCGGCAGAGATGGAAGCACTCGATGGGCTACCCACCCGAGTTCCAGAATCTTGCGCTGCCTCCTCGCGAGGTACAGATGTCTCGCCCGGAGAACAGAGCCTTCATCAGGTTCGACTGCGAAGGGTTTCGAGACGAGTTCATCGATGTCCCTCTGCGGGGGACGTCCGACGCCGACCGGGCTCTTCGGCAACCCCATGGGATATGACACCGTCGTTGGCTGCTGAATGCGCCTTGACCAGGCAGCCTCGAAGTCAAAGTAGATTGGAATGTTCGGCGCATCGGACGAAGAGCGAACTTCCCACCATCGTCGATTGGACATACCCGCCCTTGATTGAGCGAGATCGGCAGGGCTGACCTTTGAGTCGCGGAGATACGTGACGCGCAGGAGTGTCTCCGGCGAAGCCTGGAGAACGACTGTATCCGGATCGCGTCTCCACACGCGAACGAGATTGGCCCATCTTTCAGCGAATGGTTGCACGAGCTCGATGCTCACTCCCGTGGCCCCGACTGCCTCGGGGCTTGGGACGAACCTCTCGTAAAGCCATCCGGACTTGAAAGCGCGTCTTCGAACCGCCTGATAGGTAGTCCGCGGAACACCCGAAACTCGGAGACGGGCCGATTCGTTCCCGGCCACGGCGGCAAGGAGGGTGGCAATCACTCGACCTTCGGACGTAGTCAGGGACTTCATTCGGTCTCAATTCGCGCACCAAGAGATAGAGTTCGTGCCTAAGGTTTTCGAAATATTCGGGGCATTGGTTCATCTACCGCGCGAGGCTTGAGGAACCGCATGGGGAATGGCACAGACACTCGAGGGCGGCAGGGGTGGTTTCCGCTTGGCCAATGTGGCGTCCTCATCGCGATTGGCCTCGTGATTCTCTTGACTTTCTCGTCCTCAACAGTCTCTGATCAAGTGCCGGCTGCGGCGCTAGGAGTCACCCCACAGTATTCCGCGCGCGGTGGAGAAACCCCTGCTTGCGCAAGTATCCAGAGCAACACGACCCTGAATCAGACCTATGTTGGCGTGTATGAAAAACTGGCCCCTGGTATCGGGCAGCCCAACGAATCGGGTCAGGCCGCCTATCCCAACGAGACAGTCGGGGAACAATGGCTGCTTAACGCGTGGGCCAACATCTGCGAATCGTCTACCTTCACCTCGGAGTTTACGGATCCTCAACCGCGCGTTTTTGATTCCGGCGTGCAGCTCAACAACACCTCGGGCCACTTTGAGGCATGGTATGTGGTTCATTTCGACGCGACGTGCGGCAATCCGACCAACAATTCAACGGCATCTTGTCAGTTCTTCACGCGGTGGGTCGTTGACCTAACCGTTGGGCTCGTGTTGGGCCCGTCAACCTCGTCGGGGACGCCCCAGTCAGTAGTCTCGAATGGTACTACCACTCCGGGTGGCCACGGCTCGGCTAAGTCCCCTCCCACGACAAGAGTATCCTACCTCTACTCAGAGATTGCCACGACGGCTGTGGCCGGCGGCGCCATCGTTTGCATCAGCGCGTATTATCTCCATCGGAGATCGACGTTCGAATCGAGCAACGCCGAGTCTGATGAGAGTCTAGGGGGCTCGAACTCGAGTAGCGCGGCCAGCGAAGTCTCGGATTCCGAGGCCATCTCCGACCAAACCGATCCGCTTTCGGACGCCTACTAAGACCCCATTGGCACGTCGTTTCGGCGAAACCGCATACAGATGGGAGAGGCCCGACCCGGATTCGAGAGCTGACCGGGTCCTTTGGCCCGCTCGCAACCCGCGATTGTTCAGGACGCTTGTAGGACGACGAGCGAAGCAGGCCGGATGACCGACCGTATCATCCTACTCTCTGGGGCAATCTCATCCGGGAAGTCCACACTTGGGAAGTCGATTGCAGCAGCCGACCAGTCGGCCATCTTCCGGACGAGGGACGTGCTCCAATTGAACGTTGGACCCGCGGCCGCGAGTGACCGAAAAGCGCTCCAATCGGAAGGCGACCGGCTAGATCGCGAGACGAAGCAGCTCTGGGTCTTGGAGGAATTCAGGACCTGGAGGTCACCCGCTCCGCGTGCGTCCACTCTGATTGTGGATTCGGTCCGAACCCTCGGACAGGTCCGCTCGTTCAGAGACGAGTACGGATCACTCATTACGCATGTTCACCTAACTGCGCCCGTAGAGATACTCGAGCACCGCTACGTTGATCGGCAGAAGGGGGGGTCAGGCAAGACTTACCCGTTCTCGGAAGTCCGCGCAAACCCGACTGAGCAGCATATCGAAGAGCTCGCAAGCGTCGCCGACTTGGTCGTAGACACGAATCGGTGCACCGCTGAAGACGTACTTACCCGGACCTCCTCTCACCTCGGCGTTCGACCTAGCGCAGGGATGGGGTACGTCGACGTCCTGGTCGGTGGACAGTACGGTAGCGAAGGGAAAGGCCAGATCGCCGACTTCCTTTCACGAGAGTACGACACCCTGATACGCGTTGGGGGACCGAACGCAGGACACTCGGTCTTCCGCGAACCAGCTCCCTACGTGTTCCACCACTTGCCGTCGGGAACCCTGTCGAGCGGCGCCAAGCTCCTGATTGGTCCGGGGGCAGTTTTGCGAATTCCGGTCCTTCTGAAGGAGATCCGGGAGTGCGAGGTCAAGCCCGGCAGGCTGACGATCGATGCAGGGGCGATGGTCATCAGCGACGAGGATGTCGCGCGGGAATCGAAACTGAAGGCCGATATCGGCTCAACCGGCCAGGGGGTTGGCGCTGCGACGGCCAGGAGGATCATGGATCGCGGCCAGCAGGTCACCTTCGCCCGGGATGTCGAAGAGCTGCGACCCTACATCGGTAGTGCGCGGAAGGTCGTACAGGATTCATTCGCCCGCGGGGGCCGTGCCTTGTTGGAAGGTACCCAGGGAACCGGACTGAGCCTGTTTCACGGAACCTACCCGTATGTCACCTCGCGGGACACGACCGTAATGGGCTGCCTATCCGAGGCCGGGATTCCCCATTCCCGCGTTCGTCGCGTCGTGATGGTTTGCCGGACCTATCCCATCCGAGTTGAGAATCCCAGCGATGGCACATCGGGACCATTACGCGAAATCACGTACGCGGAACTCGCCAGTCGGTCAGGGATCGACGAGGCCGAGCTGAGAGGAACGGAGAAGACCTCTACCACCCGACGCCAACGGAGACTCGGAGAGTTCGAGTGGGACCAGCTGCAGCGGGCGGCCGAACTGAACTCGCCGACGGACCTCGCGATCACGTTCTCCGACTACCTGGACAAGCGCAATCGTCAGGCAATTCGCTTCGAGCAGTTGATGCCGGACACGATCAGCTTCATCCAAGAGGTCGAACGGGTCACCGGCACTCCGGCTTCGCTGATTGCAACTGGGTTCAACAACCGGAGCGTCATCGACAGGCGTGCGTGGTAGACCTGCCGTGCGCGTAGATGACTTTGTCCGAGAACACCCCGCCGTCTACCACATGGCCGAGGATGGCAGCTGGCCGAGTATCCAGGCACGGGGCCTTCTCCCTACCTCCGCTCTCCTCACTCTCTACGGATACTCCGGGCCAAGGAGAGAGGCGATCGAATCGCAGTGGCGCAGAACGAGCGTCACAATCAGACGTCCAGGCCTCCCAAACGCGGTGATTCGAGACCAGCTCGTGATGCCCCCGGATGAGCTCGCGGAGTGCCTGTCTCCGGGTCTGACCCCAGAGGAATGGTACCGCATTGTCAACGGCCGTGTCTTCTTCTGGACAACGGACAAGGACTTGGCGAGATTCCTTTCCGCACGCTCCTACGTTGGCAGTGCGCATGTAGTAATTGAGGTTCAATCGGATCGGCTCATTGAGCGCCGCGGGTCTCAGATCACTCTAACCGCGTTCAACACCGGGAGCACCCTGCACGGCGACGGCTATGCACACGCGCGAATCCGAGGCCGCGAGACTTTCGAGCGAATCGAGAGCTACACCGCACCGTGGGTCAAGGAGCTGGTAGTGGAATCCGGCATTCCGGATGTGAGCGGCTTGGTAAGTTCGGTGAAGCGCTGTGTGGCGCGCACGTCAAATTGGTCGAACCCGAAGTACGAGGTCCTGGAGACCCTCTGGCCTGCCGGTGGGTAGAGACACAGGGGCGAAATCGAGGCTCATCACGCCTCGATTGGGGGTGGGTTGGTGAGCGGCGGCGGGCCCAAGGGCGGCTGGCTGTGAGACTGGAGTAGGTCGCGGATCTCTAGACGGACCACGCCCTCCCACTGTTTCCGGAAGCTCTCCGCTGCGGTCAGAAGCCAATGCTCGTGTTTCGGGGTCGGGAGAAGCACGAATACAACATGGGAAGTGACGAAGAATAGGGCCATCCTGAGCCCGGTCAGCCCGTATACTGCATCAAGCAGCTTCGTGAGGAAGGGTTCGCGAGGTTGCCTAGGAAAGTGCTGATAGAATAGGATCGAGTGACCGCGCTCCCAGGCCGTAGCTATCTCGCACGGGTAGACGTACTTTGACGATCCCCGCTTGCCTCGCTCGATCTTGGTGATCCCGAGGCCGTTGTCTGGGTCGAAGAACACAAGGTCGGCTCCACTTGCCTCTTCGAGGAATCGAGCGAAGTAGGCGTCTCTGGAGCTCGCGTCGTCCGGCAGCAAATCACCGAAAAATCTGCACCGTGGAATTAGCCTGGTGGCTTCGAATGCGTCGACCGACCTTTCACCCCTCTCAAGAACCTGCCGTTTGACGAAATCAAAAGCCTGGGGATCCAGTCTTCTCCATGTAGCAGGATCCTCGAGGTATCGAATTCGACTGCCGTCGGATCGTCCGTCATCGTTAGTCAGAGCCCAGCAGACCGCGAGCTCACGCGCCCCTTCCTTGCCCAATTGTCGGAGCAGACCGTACTTTTTGTAGTCGTTCACGTCGCCGAAGTACTGATTTTTCATTGAAGCTCTACCTGGGACAGATTCAATCACTCGCAGTACCGTCGGGGCAAATTCTGGGCCGCGGGTAGTGTCCGACAGGCGTCCGATCGCGCAGTCGCGCTGACCGACTGCGTCGCGCGCGCTCCGGGAAGTGTTAGAACCCGGCGCGGGACGCGACCGAAGTTGACTCCGACTTGAGTCTCGCCGTTCGCCACGTCTCTGAGTTCTCTCGACCCCAATGATTTGAGGCTTCTTCTGGGCTCGACACCGATTCGTTGGGCAAGTCCGCTCGTCGAGGAACCGCCTGTTAACGGCCGGAGGGACGACCCCCCTGACGTATAGCCGGGGCCCAGCACGGTCGGGATGATATATACGATGTATATACGCTAGACGTATGCCGAATCAAGCTCGCGAGAAGAGAGTGTTGAGCATCGAGGGGTTCTCCGGCTCATTTGAAAAGCGCGTTACCCGCTTCGGAAACGGCGCCAAGATCGACTGCCCGAAGGTCTACCTCGGCCGGAAGGTCTTCGTCGTAGTCTGCCTTGATTCAGGCACCCTTGCCGAGCAGGACTCGGTTCACTCCGAGCCCGCGGCAGGCGGCTCCTGAGGTTGTCGAAGGAAGCGGTCTGGCGGCTCCCCGGCGGGAGCACTGTCCGCTCCGGGTTATCATCCTGGACTGCCCTCCGAGTGTGAGTGTCTATGAGGCTCCCCCGCCAATCTCTGGAGCTCCTGGAGAAGGCACGGCACTCGGCACTCCTCGCGGTCGAGACCTACAACCGCCCGGCGGCCCCATTCAGGACCCACGGCTACATCGTCCTGATGCAGATCGCTTGGACAGCCTTGCTTCACGCCGTCTTTGCCCGGGACAAGGTGAAGCCCTACTATCGAGGGAAGCGCAGACGGTTCATTCTGATTGACGGTGAACCGAAACGTTGGGAACTCGATGAATGCGTGAATCGGCACTGGCAAGGGAAAGAAACGCCAGTTACTCGGAACCTCCGGTTCATCATTGGACTTCGAAATAAGATTGAGCATCGGAACCTGCCGGAACTCGACCTGCACGTCCTGGGGGAGTGTCAGTCAATGTTGTTCAACTTCGAGTCGCTTCTAGAACAGGAATTTGGGCCGAAGTTCGCGATTAACGAGAGCCTCGTCGTCCCCCTCCAGCTTTCAAGGTTACGTGCCGCGCATTCGAGTGAAGCACTCCGCCAACTCATCAAGCCCCTCCCGGGAGATCTTGGGAAGTGGGTCGATACATTCCGGACCTCGCTTACTCAGGATGAATACGACAGTCCCGAATTCAGTTTCCGAATCCTCCTTATTCCCGAACTGAAGAACAACCTTTCTCGCGACTCGCTATCAGTTCGGTTCATCTCGTACGAACCGGGTAAAAGCCCCGAGGTGGACCACGCGATCGCGATGATCAAACGGTCGCAACTCCCCATTGTAAACCAGGGGTTGGTGAAGCCATGGCAAGTTGTGGCTGAGGTCCAGAAGCGAATCGGAACAAGCGTCAAGATGACCATGGCTGTCCATACCCAGTGCTGGCGCTTCTATGGTGTGAGGCCGTCGTCCGACGACGACCACCCTGAGAACTGTCACACGAACCATTGCGTCTACGACAGAGCCCACGAAGACTATGTCTACACGAAGGAGTGGATCGATTTCTTGGTGTCGGAACTCTCTAGGCCAGGTAAGTTGGTTGAGATCATGTCATGGGTAAAACCGCCACCTGCCGCGCCTGCCGCCCCACCGCCCCTACCTCCGGGCGCACCATAGTTCGCCCTTGGCAGCTCATTCTGCGAGCTGGCGCGCGCTGCGGCCCACTCCACGAGATGTGCGCGTCACCCTAGCGGCGCTGTTGGCATTGAGGGCGATACCCCAACCCAGCATTCTTGAGTTCGTCGCAACGAATCCCCGCGCGACCGTTCTCCAGTTCACCGAGGTTTTCCTGCCAGGCCTCGAGCTCGCGTCCAAGGGCCCGACAAAGCGAGCGTATGACGCGGTTGGAAATCGGCTGCGCGCTGCCCGAAAAGACCTCGGATTGCCGCCCTTGCAGGCGCACCGTCGACGCGCCTACCGATCCGCGTGAGCCTTGAGGGCCTTCAGGGCCTGCTCTCGAATCGAATCCGGGACAGTGGTGTCCACTCCAATGTCGGTCAGGACGTCCCTGCCCGCAACACCCATCGAGGCGAGCAGTTCCACTGCGTGCTGCTTGATCCCGTTCGACTCCCTCGGGTTTCGGACGGTCTTGCCGAGTTTCTTCGCATCGGACCGCGCCTTGTCGGTTGCGGTCCACAGCTCGATCGCCTCGGAGATGGCCCGGAGCATGTTCCCCTTCCTGACGCCGTAACGATTGGCGACCTCCATCCGGAAGCGCTTCTCCAAATCCTCCTGGAGCACTGCGTCGATTCGCCCCATATTCCCACGGACCACGGCCGACGGCGTACTTAGGTCCTTGTGTAAACCCACATATCCACAGGTCTAAATACTCCCCACATATGTGGGTATGTGGGCACAGCCCAAACGCGAGGAGAACGGAATGTCGGAGCTGCACGATCGCGTCGCGAGGGGGCAGGCAATCGCCCATCTCCCCGGCGCGATCGAGAAGGTCACCGGGTCGGTCTACGCCGTCCGGGCGCAGTCGGGACCGGGAGTCTACCTCGTGAATCACGACGGGGGCCGTTGGAAGTGCACGTGTCCCGACTTCACGACGCACTCCCTCCCCTGTAAGCACATCCTGTCCGTCCGGCTTCGGAACGCTGGAACGAGGAAGCCCGCCTCGGAGGTTCTGGAGGCCCGCCGGCCCCGGCCAACCTACCCTCAGAACTGGCACGCTTACAACAAGGCGCAGAACGCCGAGCTGGAGCTTTTCGGGCAAGTCCTTGCTCGACTGGTCGAGGATGTCGAGGACCCCCGTCCGGTTAGGAGAACCGGCCGCCCACGACTCCCGTTGAGGGACGTCCTTTTCTGCGCGGTGGAGAAGGTCTACTACAGGCAACCTCTCCGAGTCGCCCACGGGCTCTACGAGCGTTCGCACGCCGAGGAGAGGATCACCTGCACTCCTTCCCACAACATGCCCTCGTTGATTCTCCGTCAGCCCGAGGTCGGCCCGATACTTCACGACCTCATCGCGAAGTCGGCGCTGGGCCTGGCGTCGGTCGAGGACTGCTTCGCCGTGGACTCGTCTGGCTTCAGGACGACCTCGTTCGGGGATTATTGTCGGGAAAGGTACGGCGCGTCCTCGCACAACGTCTGGATCAAGGGGCACATCGTGGTCGGGGCTAAGACCCAGATCATTCCCAAGGTGATCGTAACCGACGGCCATGCGGGCGACTGTCCTCAGTTTCCGGGCCTTATCGACGGTCTCGTCGCGGGAGGGTTCGTGATGAAGGAGGTCTACGCCGACAAGGGTTACCTCTCCGGCGAGAACTTCGCGGCAGTCGGCGAGGCGGGTGGCACGGCCTACATCATGTTCAAGGAGAACAGCCGCGGCCGAGGCAAGCACCGCGGGAACCGGACGCCGTTCTGGAAGCAGATGTGGCATCGATTCAAGTCCGATCCGTCCGCCTACCTCGAGCGGTACTACCAGCGAGAAATCGTCGAGGCTACCTTTGCAGCGATGAAGAAGCGGCTGGGGGAGACCATCAGTTCGCGAAATCCCATCGCGCAGTTCAACGAGCTTCTCTGCAAGGTCCTCGCGCACAACATTCAGGTCCTCATTCACGAGTCCTTCGAGAATGGGATTCCACTACCGGGCATCTCCGAGGGTCCGGGGCCCGCGTCTACCTCGTCAGGGAGCCACGGCTCAATTGCCCAATCCCGAACGACTCGTCCCACCGAACTCTCGCCCGAATACCCCGCGGAGGACAACTGAGGATGATCGACCGACGGCTGTGGCGAGTCCGTATCGCCCGCCTTGGTCCAGCGTCGGCTCGGAGGTGGGGTTTGCGAAGAGCCTGAGGTGGCCGCATCGGACCTCAAGCTCCGGCAACTGGGAGTCACTCTGAGGGATGCGGCCAGTGGTCAGCCGAAGGGTTTCGCTCGCCCAGTCGCCAGCTTATCAACCCGAACGGGATGGAAGCTGCATGGCGCCGGACCAAGCTGCGGCCGACTCTCACCATTCTCATGACATCACCGTCATTGTCAACGAGAAGCCGGTCGGTCCCTTCCACACCGACGACGTGACTGGAGCCGAGATCAAGGCGGCGGCGGGCCTCGATCCAAATTCAGACCTGTTCGAAAAGCGCGGCACCGACCTCGTTCCGGTGGAGAACACGCAACACGTCGAAATCCACCAACACGAGGTATTCGTCGACTTCCCACCGACTCCTGTCAGCTGATCGATGGCCTCGGATCCGTACTCGGGACCTCGAGAGCAGCTCCTCGGGTTCTTCGGACCCGACCGAGTGAGCGAGAAGTCTCTACCAGACGGACGCCGAGTGTTCAAGCTGAAGGATGTGCTTCTTCCGAAAGGCTGCATCCCCGCCACGACGCCTGTCATGCTCGTTTATTCAAGTCCGACTGTTGCCCCTGACGTGTTGGTCGATCCGACAATCACACTCGCCAGCGGGCGAGCCCCCCGGAACATGAGTCGGGTGACAGTCGACGGTGAAGCAGTAGCGAGCTTCTCGGCGAATTGTCCCTGGGTCTCCTCTGAGTCAGTTGGACTTTACGTCATGCGCCGACTATGGCGATTCCGCCAGCCGGACTAGGGCCTCACAGGACCAAATCAGTCGCGTCGGAAGACCGAGATGTCCAGTTCCAAAGCGAAACCCAAGAAACCGCGCAAGTCGCAGGCGCGGCTCGGTCCACGACCGCTTGGCGAAGATGTCCTCAGAGAGGGGGGGAGAGTAGAAGTTCGATTTCCAAGCACGTTTCGAGATCGACTGACTGAGGAGTTGGCAAGACCCGCTCCCCCTGGCGCCGAACGTGTGGTATTCGCATTGGCGGGCAATTTCCTTACGCAGTCCGGCCCCGTGGTGACGGTATCTGACCTCCTGGAGGTTCCCGAAGCGGACTATCGCTTGACCGGAGAGGGAACCGCATGGAGCAGTGGGATGACAGCGCGTGTCGCCTCAGAAGCCATCCAAAAAGCGCTAGGAATTCTCCTCATTCACTCCCACGGTTGGTCGAACCAACCGGCGCTTTCGCACACTGATGAAGCGGGCGCGCGAGTCCTCCTTCCACGCTTTCGCAGTCTCGTCCCGTTCAGGCCTCATGGGAGTCTCGTAATCGGTCGTGAGAATTCGATAGGAGGTGTGGTGTCGTACCCGACGCCCGGAGGAGGATTCGAAATCAAGCGTGTCGAGAGGGCCCGGTGGACTGAATCACCGCTGAAACTGACCCCAGACCGAGCAGGCCCCGACATCGAGCGGGAGGAAGTGTACGACCGGCAGGAACTCTTGATAGGCAGGGCCGGTCAGCGCATCCTAGCAGCTTCCAAAGTCGCGGTTGTGGGTCTTGGGGGCGGAGGATCTCACGTCGTTCAGCAACTTGCCCATATCGGGGTAGGGACGATTGTCCTTGTCGACGATGACTCGGTAGAAGCGAGTAACCTCTCGCGACTGGTGGGGGCGGGACCGGCGGACTTGAATCGCCCGAAGACAGCTGTAATGAAACAGCTCGTTCAAGGTGTCAACCCAGATGTACGAGTTGAAGCGTTTGGCGAAAGGTTTCCGTCGACGAACGGTATTCGCGCTTTGAGGGATTCAGACGTAATCGTAAGTTGCGTGGATACCCTTGCCTCCCGTGTTGAACTTCAGAAGGTCAGTTGGAGGTACGTCGTGCCTCTGATTGACATCGGGATGGGTACCCGAATATCGGACGGCGAGGGTCCGCACCGGGCCACTGCTGTCGCGGGCCACATCCATCGCTACCTTCCAGGAGGCCATTGCATGTGGTGCTCGGGTATGCTGTCGCCGGAGAAGCTAGCTATTGAGTCCGCAGGTCGAGGACCCGAGTATGTGAAAGGAGCAGTGAATCCGGCACAGGTAGTCAGTTTCAACGGCGCACTGGCATCATTCGCGGTAGTGGAATTGATGCAACTCCTCACGGGATTCATGGCCCGTTCGACTTCGCGTCCTCTCTTGAGCATCGATTTTCTCGAATCTCGGCTGTACAGCGTGCAGCCGCGCAGCGATCGCCGTTGCCCCCACGACTCTGGCGAACTTGCACGCGGTGACCCGGTCGGCTTCGCTGCATCCGCTACGCTTGTCACGGGGATGTGATGGGATGGAAGTGGTCATTTGACACGAGCAACCGCTACTCAGACCCCAAGTACGGGACCTTCAGATTTACCGGCTCCAGAGTATTGAATTTGAGTTGGACAAACTCTAACGAGATTCGGTTTACTCCGACCTCGAAGTAGCCGACGAACTCCACCGGCCGGCCAGTCCTTTTCTCGAGCATCGTGACACGAAGCTCCAGCTGGCCGGGCGGGCCCCGGCCCTGCAGGCGACCGAGCGCGCTTGTCACCGTCGACCGCAATGAGAGCCGAAAGGCGAACCGTAGCTCGCCCCCCGCTAGCATCACTTCATGGCCCACGAGCGGTTCGTCGATTTTCCCGAGCTCTTTCGCAGCACCGCCGAACAGGAAGAGCCGGGCGGTCCAAGAAAGCACGTAGCCGTGCGATTGCGGATCCGCTCGATTGTCGTTATCCTCAAGCGCGGTGGTCAGCCAGAGCGTTAGGTAGGGCAGCGGCTGCAAGGGTTCGGGTCGATCTTCTAGTGGCTTGAAGCGGAACTCCGCGCTAGAATGAATGATCCGAATCCCGCCCGCCATTTCCAGGGACAGGACGTCCTGAATCCTGAATAGGCTGCCGATTGGCTGACAGAGTTCCGTCGCTCCTCCTCTCGCCCAAAATCAGGTCATCGCCCGAACCGCCTGCAATGTCGCTGTGATTCAGAACGGGGGCCGCGCCGGTGGTGTCGGGGGTTTGGGGGAAAGGAAGCCGAGATCGGGGCGTCGCGTGAGGCCGAGTGGCGGGGCGGAGGCCCCCCTCTTGCCCAAAAAGTCAGCCGGTTGCACAAGAACTTGCCCCGACTGTGGCGTTTGCGGGCAAAGCCGTCTACTCCGGCTTTGCCCGAGAACCTTTTTTCGGGCGGCCATTTTCGGCCAGAGCATCGATTTCTCGGGCAGGTCTCGCGCCCACGGACGCGAACGACTGCACCGCAGTCTTTGAATCGGGCTGAGAGCAGCCGCAGGTAGTTGGATGCTCGAGACTAGCTGTGTCCCAAGGTTTCTTGGATGAATGCGCATTCGAGGTAGAATTCCGATAGGAAATCGGTGGACGGTTGGGGCCGAAAGCCTCACCACGCATAAATACGCATGAATCCCCTCGTGCTACATCCCGACAAGGCAAGGGAGGAGTGAATGAGCGAAAGGAAAGCGGAGCGAGTGCGGCGAATGTGGGGTGTCGGCAGAGGTCGTGGGATCTTGGCGTTGGGCACCTTGCTCACGATCACCGTGCTGCTAGTCCCCGGGGCAAGCGCCTCCTTTGCCTTCTTCTCCGCGCCGTTTGGCGGCTCAGCCACCACTTCCACCACCACCGTATCAAGCACAGGAACTGGGACGAACACCGTCCTGGTCACCCCGTCGTTCACGCTCACTACGGGGGCGGTTGCGGAGTCGATCGACTCAAAGTCGACCGGTGCCTCAGGGGTTCACAATTTCGAGGAACGGTCGGCGGCGGGGGACTCTGGGTTCACGTGGACCTGCGTCGGGACCACGTGTAGCCTTCCATCGACTGTCACGGTGCGTTGGTCACTGACAGGATCCGCCGTGGGTGCGACGACGTGCCCTGGGGGGGGACTCGGCGCGGGTGGTTCTTTGTTTGCCGACAGCCAAATCAGGTTGGAGGGAAGTGTGATCTCTACCCAAGGCGGCATTATTGGGACTGGAAGTAACCCCATCGCCTCGGTAAGCGTCACGACGTGCAACGCCACGACCACAACTCCGCTTTCGGGGTCCTACGCGCTCGTCTTCTCGGTGACCCCGGTCGGACCATTTATTGGGACGCAAACCTGGACTTTCGAGGTGTCGGTGAATCTCGATACTCATTCAGGCGGTACCTGGAACATTACGAAAGCTCCGACGGCGACCGGCACCGCTACGATTGGGCCTCACTCGTCGCTCACCTCGGTCACTCTCAGCTAGCCCAATCCACTCGCCCCCGTACCGGACTTCGCAGACTCTAGCAGCGTGAGGGGGGGGGACATCGTCCCTATACGACGGTAAGCGGATGCTCGGGCCCCACATTCCGTGAGAATGCGCCTCAAGTGTAATGCCGGACCAGACTTCTGCTTCGAGCTTTAGCCCCCGAACATCCCACTCGCAGACCCGTCGCCCACGGGTCCACCACCCGCGACGGCGCGCCGCGTACGGGAGCAAAGCACGCGACGGGAATCTGATGCACAGTTCGGCGACGCTCTCGCAGCGCAAGCGGATTATTCGGGAAACGGTGCGAATTTTAGGGCAAAATCGCCTTTTCGGCAAAGCCGTCTACTCCGGCTTTGCCCCTAAACGCCCCCCTGCCCAGAAACTAGCACCCGCGCCCAGAAACCGAGAGCCCCGCCCACTGAGTGCGACACAGAACCTGGTTCTCAGGCAACGCCGTCGCCAAACGGGGCCGCTTCGCGGCCGTTCCCGTACACCGGGCTTAATGCGAATCCCCGATTTCTGCTCCCGATGCCCGAACGGGGCCACCGGTTGTACGGTACCACCCAGGTTCGCTTGTCCCTCGTGATACGCGCCCCATCGCGATACGTGTACGAATGGTGCACGGACTACCGGCCCGCTGACTCGCGGTTCTCGAGGGCGTCGACGTTTCATGTGATCCGAGTTTCGGCGCGTCGCGTGCTCCGCATCCGCGTGACCCGAGGTCGCGGGGTCGACGAGGGTCGCGACCCCGCGATCGCCGTCGACCTGGTGCGTCTCAATCCGCCGCGCTCCTGGCACCTCGATCAGATCGACGAAACCGATCAGCAGTCGCTGGACTATCGTGTTAGCGCGATGGGCCGAGGGCGGACCCGGCTCCATCTGCTCGTCACCGAGCGCTGGCTCACGCCCGACCATCCAACGAAGGGAGAACTTCGTGCTCAAGTGGCGGCCACCTGGGCCATCTTCAGGACGGCTTGCGAGGTCGATTACCGAGCGGGACGGCCCGCGAAGGGTGGCTAAAGGACCCCCGGATGGTTCGGCGGGCTTTCCCAGTTCTACGCACCCCTCTCAATCCCCACCGGCTCTGCCTTCCAACGCATCCCGCACCGAGAGCCAGAGCCGTGCACGTGAAGTCCGGCACAGAAAATAATTCTCGGGCAAAGTCGTCTACTTCGGCACTGCCCGAAAACCGCTCATGACCCAGAAACTCATCGACCTGCGCACCAACCGGCTCTCGGGCGACGCCCGTGCGCTTTGCACGGCCCTATTCGGGCTTCGGGGCGATGTCGCTGGTTTTCGCCGGCTCCAGCCGTCCGAGCGGTTGGTAGGTCAGGACCGCTATGCCGCTCGGGCCGGATAGCGAGTCGACCAATCGAAATCGCTCGGCTGGGAAACCTTCCCCGAACAGCCGCGCGCCGGTACCGGCCACGACGGGGTAGACGGCAAGTCGCAGAAGGTCCAGCAAGTTCGCCTGGATCAGCGATCCGACGAGCGTAGGGCTCCCATGGACACCGATGGTCCCGCCGGGCTGCCGCTTCAACGTCTGGACCTCGTCACGAAGGTCGCCCGCCAGCAGATGCGCCTTGCCGGGGGTGGGCCAGGAGACCGAGGGCAAGGTGCGGGACACCACGTACTTGGGAACCCGGTTGATGTGACTGGCGAAGGGCTCGATGTCCGAGTTCGGCCAAAATGCGAGCCATTCTTCGTAGGTCTTCCGTCCCAAGAGCATCGCATCCTCCTCGGCGATCTTCGAGGCGAACTCCGCCTCGACCAGTTCATCCTGAAACGAGAAAATCGCAGCCTGGACCGCCTCGAACCGAACGACGCCGTCGAGCGTGCTGAGCATGTTCGCGACGAGCTTCCGCGCCATACTATCCGCCTACCCCCAATCCTCCGAGTCCGTTTCGTGGATAACGGAGCGGCCGTCGAAGCCCTCTTCCGGGGCGATTGGGCGGAGCGGGCAGCTCGAGAGGGCCGAGACGCTCGCGTTCAAACCCACGTCGACGCGTTGGGAAGTGCCTGTCGTCTGGGTGGGGACTGACGCGGCCGCCGTGATCGGGATCGCGACCGTGTCGGGCCGCCGGTCCCAACGGAAGCGCCCGCGCGATGAGGACTGGAGTCAACGGCGCCATCCAGAACCTCGACGCTCCGCACAAGAACCCGTACTCAGAAACGAGTTCTCGGGCAAAGCCGCCCACTCCGGAGTCGCTCGAAGGGCGATTTTCGGGCCACGCCATCATGGCCGAACCCCAGCGAATCGTCGATGCGGTCGCACGGCCCTGAGTCGCACTCGCCACCGGCGGTTGGGCGTCCAGTCCGAGGCTGGGCCGGCCTTCGAGACGCACTTTCCGAGCCGCAAGAAATTATACCCCCTCGTCTCGCGGTGACGAATCGCCGGGAACCATGGTCACCCTCAACCCTTTGGACCTCGACCTGGTCCTCGTCTTCGCGGCGGTCGTGGTCACCGCCCTCGTCGCGCGATGGACCTCGCTCCCGATCACGGCCCTCGAGATCATCGCGGGCATCGTCCTGGTCGCCGTCGTGGGATTCGCGCTCCCGGTCGGAACGGACTCGATCATCATCCTCGGCGGGCTGTTCATCGTCTTTCTCGCCGGGTTCGAGACGGGCTACGGGTTCCTCCGCGCGAACCTCCGGTCCGCGCTGACGGTTGGGATCGCCGGATTCGTTGGGCCGTTCCTCGGCCTGTTCGTACTCCTGTACTTCGTCGTCCACGCTCCGCTTTTCGTCAGCGTCATCGGCGCGACCGTCCTCGCGGACACCTCGATCTCGATCACCTACACGACACTCCAGCAGTACGACCTCGCGAACTTGCCGCTCGGCCGCCTCGTGCTCGCTTCGACCCTCTGCGTGAACCTCGCCGAGGACGCCACCGCCACGACCGCCACCGTCCTGACCACCCCCGGGTTCCTGTTCACGATCGGGGTACTGGGGGCACTCGCCGTCGCCGCCCTGCTGCTCCCGCGCCTCACGAAAGCGGTGGAGGGAGGCGAGCCGAAGCAGTTCACGAACATCGGAGCCCGGTCGCTGCTGCTCTCCCTTGCGATCCTGGCGCTCCTCTCGGCGCTGGTCGGCGTCCCGGGTATCCTGTTCGTCTTTCTGATGGGGTTGATCTTCTCGCAACTCGTCCCGCCCGAGGCATGGAAGTCCTACCTGGGGAACCTGCGGCCGATCGCGTTCGCGCTGTTCATCCCGCTCTACTTCGTCGCGGTCGGGTTGCGGGTGGACCCGCAGTTTGTCCTGGCCCACTGGCCGCTCCTCCTCGGGCTCCTCCTCGCCGCCACCGCCCTGAAAGTCGCCTCGCTGTTCCCCGTCGTGCGCCGCGTCTTCGGGAAGGAACGGGCCGGCCCGGTGACCGTTTTGATGAATGCGCGCTTGACCAGCGCGACGGTCATCCTCACCCTCGTTCTCGGACTCGGGTTGATTAGTTCGGGATGGTACTCGATCTTCATCTCCGTCGTCGTGGTACTCGCTCTGACCTCGTCCGCCGCGGTCCGGGCATTCCCCGGGTTCCGAAGCGTTGTCTCGGCTCGGGAGCTGTTCGGCGCGAATGACCCGTCGATCCTGACGGAGCCGCCGACCTCCCGTCCGCCGCTGCCGGGTCCCATGGAACTCTAGAGCGGCCGGTCCCGGGATGGAAGAGTCCCGTCGACCCCGACCGGGACGAGGCGTCCCGCGAGGCGAATCCGTTCAGCGAGCCTTGCGAGCTTTGCGGGCGGGCGCGGAAACGCCGACGTTGCGCAGGAGGCGGAGATAGTCCCGGCGCCCGACCCAGGTGACGAACAGATACTTGCGGAGATACGAATCCGGCACGCCGAGACGGCGCGCCTCGGCGATGGAGAAGCTGTACGCCTCGACTTCGGTCGGCCGGTCGACGTACGGGACCTTCAGACCCGTCCAGAGCTCCCGGCCCTGCTTGCGCTGCAGGATGTGCAGGAATTCGTGGATGATGTCGAGATAGAGGTACATCGGGGGGCTTTTCGTGAGGTGGTTGCGCGCGACGACGATCACATCGTCGGGGCTCTCCACCATCTGGAAGCCGGCCGATTTGACCTCGACCGGCGTCTTGCGGGGAGCGACGTACATCCATCCGAGCCCATCGTAGACGTGCACCGAGGTCCCATCGATGATCCGTCGAATGGCGGCGTCGTCCCCCGGATACTTTCGGAACGGGAGCGTCTCGGTCAGCCCCCGGAAGACCTCGAGGAGGGGGTAGCGCCCGATCGGCGCCGCTCGATTGGGTTGAAACTCCGGCGGCGGCGAGTACGCGGGTCGAGCGGTCGATTTGGGGGCCATCGGTTCAGCGGCGGGAATGGCGGGACGGAATGAACGTTGCGGGCCGATCGAGGGCGGGAGGGGTCCCTCCCAGCGCGGCCGTCGACAGCCGACGGTGCTCGAAGGCCCCGCCCACCTCGGAGCGAACCCCAGGGTTGGTGGGTTGATTCACGCACCGTCGTCGAGGTAGCGGCGGCCGTCGCGCGTCGGAACGCCCGAAAGGCTTTCCGAGGCGTTCCGTCTCGACGAGCCGTGCCCGGACGCCGGCGGCGATTCGTCGGCGAGCTCCTCCGCCGCCTGGGCCCGTTCCTCACCATCTTCGGCGGGATCTGGACGTTTGCCGCCGCCGGATTCTACCTGCTCCAGGGGGGGGTGAGCGCGCTCACGTCGTTCTACTGGGCGATCATCACGCTGACCACGATCGGCTACGGCGACGTTCTTCCGACGACGACAGCGGCCCGAGAATTCACCATCGTCATCGCCGCGTCCCAGCTGTTCCTCCTCGGTTATCTCTTGACCGTCATCACCCAGGTCGTGGGCGACGAGCGCGAGCGGCGGTTGCTCGGGACGCTGGGGACCGACCTGCGCGACCATGTCGTCGTGCTCGGCTACACCGCGGTCGGGCGCGCGGCCGTCCGGGAGCTCCTCGTGGAACATCAGAAGGTCGCGGTCGTGACGGAGCAGGCGGAGGAGGTCGTCAACATCCGCGAACTCGCGCGCGAGGACCAGTTGTTCGTGACGTACGGACCCCCGGCGGAGGTCGAGATCCTGAAGCGCACCAACATCGAAGCGGCGCACTCCGTGATTGTTTGCTCCGCCGACGACGCCCAGAACCTGATCGCGGCCCTGAACGTACGGGCGCTCGCCCCCAAGGCCCGCGTCGTCGTCTCGGTGAACCGCCCGGAGCTGAAGGAGACGCTCCGAACCGTCGGGGTCACGTTCGTCGCCTCCCCCGGGGATGTGGGAGGCCGGATCTGCGCGAACGCCGCGTTCCGGCCCGACGTCGCGAGCGCGATCGAAGACCTGACGTCCGGCGCCTACGGTGCCGACATGCGGGAGTTCCTGGTCAGCGAGAAGACGCCGATCTCCCGCCAGGCCCTCCCCGACGCGGAGAAGCTCGTCCGGCAGCACAGTGACTGCCTCGTCGTCGGGTATGCCCGGCCCGACGCCAAGGGAGAGTACGCGACGGTCCTCAACCCGCCGACGTCCTTCACGTTCCAGCCGGGCGACGCGATCCTCGTGCTCGGGTCGGACCCGAACATCGAGCGATTCGAGCGGTGGTACGGCGTTCCCCAGGGCCGTTAGCGCCCGATGATCGACGCCCGCGCGGCGGTGGCGCTCGTCCTGTTCGTCGGGGCGTACATCCTGTTCGTCGTCCGGGAGCGCTACCAGCTGGTCGTCGCCGTCCTGGCCGCACTGGTGGTCGTCGGTCTCGGCCTCGTCTCCGTCGGGAGCCTCCTGCCCACGGGATGGTCCGGGCAAGGCGGGGTACTCGAGTGGAACACCCTCGGCCTTCTCGTCGGGCTGTTCCTGTTCGCCGCGCTCCTCCGTGAGCTCGGCCTGTTCCGATGGATCGCGGAGCACCTCGAACTGCGGTTCCGCGGCCGGCCGCTCGCCCTGTTCCTCGCTCTCGTCGGGGCGAGCTTCGGGCTCTCGGCGTTCCTGAACTCGATCAGCGTGCTGTTCGTACTCGCCTCGGTCACGCTCGAGGTCGCGGCCGTGATGGGCGTGGACCCAGTCCCGCTGCTGATCGCCGAGATCTCGGCCGCGAACGCCGGGGGCGCCGCGACGTTCGTCGGCGACCCACCGAACGTGATCCTGGGGACGTACTTCCAGCTCTCCTTCGGGGACTTCCTCCTCCATGCGGCGCTCCCGGCTCTCGCCGCCCTCGCAGTCGTCGTAATCGCCTTCTCGCGCTCGACCCGAACGGCCCACCCTCCGACGGCGGCGGGCGGGGTGGAGCCCCGCGACCCTCCGCCCGCAAATCCTCCGCTCGTGATCGGCATCGGGGGGTTCGTCGGGATGCTGGCGGTCTTGGCCGTGAGCCCGTCGATCGGGATCCCGGTCTGGGTGGTGGGGGTTGCCGGCGGCCTGGCGGCGCTGCTGCTCGCGGGCCCCTCGCGGATCCGGGCGGTGCTGAGGGATTTCGACTGGCACACGCTCGCGTTCTTCGCATCGCTGTTCGTCCTCGTCGGGGCGCTCGTGCAAACGGGGGTCATCGGGGATTTTGCCACGGGTCTGGAGCGGGCCGGCGGAGGGAACGTGCTCCTGACCGGCACGCTCCTGTTCTGGTCGTTTGGGCTCCTCTCCTCCGTGGTGAACAACGTCCCGCTGGCGGCGGCCGCTGCCCCCCTGATCTCCGCCGTCGGCGTGGGCACGGGCGTTCCGACGCGGCCGCTCGTCTATGCCGCGGCCCTTGGGAGCGACATCGGCGGCAACGGGACCCCGATCGGGGCGTCGGCCAACGTCGTCGGGATCGGGGTGTACCGGAAGGCCGGCGTCGCCGTTGGCTGGGGGCAGTACCTGCGCCTCGCGTTCCCCGTGATGGTGGTCTCGCTCGCCGCGGCGAACGTCGTCTGGTTGTTCGTCCGCTAGGCGACCCGGCTCAGTCGCCGGTCACGTCGAGCAGGAACTCGCGGACCGCGTTGAGGAACTCGCGGGGCTGCTCGAGGTGGGCGAGGTGGCTGCTCCGCGGGAGGACCCGGAGGTGGGCGGGCACGATGCGGTCGGCCATCTCCCGGGACGCCTCGAGGAAGAAGTCGTAGCGACCGACGAGGACCAGGGTCGGCACCTCGATCTTGGAGTAGTACTTCCGGCCGTCCCAGCGGGCGATCGTCCCGTCGACGAGGAACTCGTCGCCGGTCCGGGTCATCATCGCTCGGTAGACCTTGCGGCTGATCTTCGACGCCTTCAGGTCCTTCGGAACGCCGGTCAGGAATCGGGACTGGAACGGCTGACCGATCTCCGCGCTGAGCTCGGCGTACTCGTCCGAGTCGAACGCCTTCGCCTTGGTCAGCTCCGCGAGCCGCTTGCGCTGGGCGCGGCTCGCCGCGCCGAGCATCAACCGGTTCGATTGCCGGACCTCCTCGGCGCTGCCCGCGGTCGCGCACATCAGGAGCGAGGCGAGCTTCGACTGGTAGCGCCGGGCATACTCGAGCGCCGCAAACCCCCCGGCCGAGAACCCGAGCAGGTGGAGCTCGTCGATGTCCAGGGCGCGGCGCAGGGCCTCGACATCGCTCGCCTGATTCTGGACCGTGTAGTCGTCGCTCTGCCTCGGTCCCCAGCTTCCGCCGACCCCGCGCGGATTGAACAGGATGACCCGTAAGTGACTCGTGGCAAGACCCAGGAGCGGCCTCAGGTAGTGGTAGGTGAAACCGGGGCCACCTGGATGGACAAGGAGCGTTGCCGGGCCGTGGCCGCGGGCCACGTACTCGAACGAGCGCCGCCCTGCGGTGGTCACGCGCCGCAGGCGGGGCATCCGTTCGGCATCGACCCGGGAGGATAAACCTCATGCCGGGCGGGGGAGGGTGCCGGGGACCGACGAGGAATCGGCGCGTCGGGGAGTGCGGGCACCGGGATTTGAACCCGGGTTGTAGACTTGGCAAGCCTACGTGATAACCAGACTACACTATACCCGCATCCGACGACCGGACACCGTTCGCGAAGCTCCTCCGAGCCCCGTGGCCGGAGGGACCCGAGCCCCCTAGCGATAAAAGGCAGTCGGGACCGGGGGATCGGTCCGACGGCGTTTGCACGCCGCTCACGTTAATCGGCGAACCCGGGTGGCGGACCCGGGCGCGTCGAGCGGACCTCGAGGCGCAGTACATGGTCGGTTCGGACGAGCTTCGCGCCGGGGAGGTCGTCGTCCTCCGGGGACCGGGTGGCACCAGCGTCCTTCTCGAACTCCGCGCCGGCCCGACGGAGGTGCCGGGCCGCGGGGTGGTGGACCTGTCGGACAAGGTTGGCCAGCGGCCGGGCACCGTCTTCGAGTGGGCGGGTGCGCGGTTCCAGATCGATCGACCGGCGCTCGCGGACCTCCTCGCGAACCTCCGCCGCAAGGCGCAGATCGTCACCCCGAAGGACGCCATGTTCCTCCTCTTCCTGGCGGGCGTCGGACCCGGCACGCGGGTCGCCGAAGCCGGGAGCGGGAGCGGGGCCCTCACGACCGTGCTCGCCCACGCGACCGGCCCCACGGGGAGCGTCGATTCGTTCGACCGCCGGGACGATTTCCTCGAGGTCGCACGACAGAACGTCGCCGGCGCCGGCCTCGCTGCGCGGGTGCGATTCGAGAAGAGGGACGTCGGCGCCGACGGTTTCCCGGCGGGACCGTACGATGCGGTCGTCCTCGACGTTCCCGCACCGTGGGAGGTCGTCCCGAAGCTGGGGCAGTCGCTGCGCGCGGGCGGGCGCGTCGCGACCTACACCCCGACGTACAACCAGCTCGAACGGACCGTTCGGTCGCTGCGCGAGCACGCCTTCGAGGAGATCCGAAGCGTCGAGTTGATCGAGCGGGAGCTCCACGTCGGTGAAGGGGGGACCCGCCCGGCGTTCGACATGCTGGGCCACACCGGCTTCCTGACCGGGGCCCGCCGGGGAACGTAGCATGGTTCAGCTCTCCCTAACCCTCGGCGCCGTCGTCGGGATCGCCCTCTCCGCCGGGTATGTCTGGTACGAGGTCGGGCGGTACGCGGCGCCGCAGGTCCCCGTCAGCCGGTTCGACGAGCGCAAAGAGATGATCGGCTACACGGCGGGCCTGTTCGCGGGCATTCCCCTCGCGGTCGCCCTCCTCTTCCTGCTCGCCTCCCTTCCGCTCGGCGAGCTCGGGGGCGTCGCGATCTACCTCGCCGTCCTCGTCGGAGGGACCGAGCTCGCCCAGTGGCTCATCCTGAAGTCGGTCTACTTCGGCTCGGACGGAAGCGGACCGTTCTACGCCCTCGGGTTCCGGGCGGGAGTCGCCGGGATCTTGATCCTCGCCGTCGTCGCGCAAGCGCTCGCCTCGCCCTCGCTCTCGGGGGCTTCGCTCGCCGTCGCCCTTGCTCAGTCCGTCGCGATCCTGTTCCTGGGGGTCGCCGGGGGCGTGCTCTCGCTCCCCGTGCCGAGCACGGACGCCGGCCGGCGCGGAGGCCCCGGGGCCGGTGCCGCGTTCGGCGCCGTCGGATTTTTCCTCGTCGCGCTCGGCCCGGCGTTCGGCGCGGCAGGCGGAATCGTCGCGGCGGCGTTCGCGGCGCTGGTCGCCGCGAGCATGTACCGCCGCCTCGGGCGTGCTACCCTCGACAAGCTCCGCCCGCCGCGGTCGGCGCTCCCGTCCGACGACGACGAGCCGGAGCGGCCGAGCGGGTTCGGGCGGACCGACGAGTAGTCGGCGCCCGGTCCCGTCGCTCCCGGACCCGGGGATCGCTCGGCTCAGGCGAAGGGGACGCCCGAGAGCGCCGTGGTCGAGATCAGCAGGAGGATCAGCAGGAGCACGACCGAGAGGATCAGCATGGTCCAGTTCGCCCTTCGGGCGGCCAGGAGCCATGTCACCTCATCGGCCGAGGGGTTGAGGGGCATGTGGATCCCCCAATGCAGCCGGATCCCGGCACCCGCGCCCAGCCCGCCCAAGCCAAGCACCCAGAGGATTTTCGCGATGAGGAGGGCGTTCGCGGCCTGTCCGTAAAAGCCCGATCCGCACGAGGCGTGGTTGGTGTAGCACCCGGCCCCGGGGGTAGCGCCGAGGACGGCGATCAGCGTGCCGAGGAACAGCAGGAGGAAGCCGCCCGAGCGCAGCCAGAAGCCGAGGAACGGCCAAAGCTCGATCGTCGGGCCGCGGTGGGGGCCGGGCAGTGAGCCCCAGGTGTGGGCTTGCAGCGGCGGAGCCCAGCTGGGGGGAGGACCAGGAGAGGGAGGCGCCATCGGGGGAGGCGGCGGGGCCGGAGGTCCGGACATGCATCGGTCTCGCGGCGCGTGAGGTATAATCCTTGTGTTCGAGAGCGCGTCCCTCCCCGCGCGACGGATGGAGCCCCGAACGGGCGCCCCAAAGCCCCGCCAAACGTCGGCGTAGTTTCATAAGAGCCACCGGCTCCCAGCGGAACGGATGGCCGAGGTCGCGGAGAAGGTCCCGTTCGACCGCGCGCTCCGTCGCTGGGTCCGCACGTACCGGTTCCTTCTGTCCATCATCTTCCTCGCGGCGGGGATCCTGCTGACGGTCCTCGCCGTCGGCGCGTTCACCCCCCTGAGCCAGACGGCGCCGTTCCCCTCGATCGACTCCGCCACCGACCAGAGCGCGACCGGGGGTCCGAACTACAACCTCGTGTTCGTCGTCGCCGGTCCGATCATCGTGATGATCGGCTGCTACCTCGTCGGCGCCTACTACATCGCCCGCCGAAAGTTCGAGCACCTGATGGTCACGAAGAGCAAGGCCGAGTTCCTCCGCAACCTCCCCGAGCTCGAGGACCTGCTCTGGGACCTGACCCCCAACGACGAGCTCCGCTACCTCGACAAGAAGGCGGACCTGCGGATCCGTCGCTAGGTCCGCGCCCCGCCCCGGGCCCGGGTTATGTACCCGAGGTCCGTCGAACGGCCGTGGCCTCCCGGGGACCCGCTCCGGCGCCGAAGGACTTCCAGCTCCGCCGGCTCCAGAAGCCCGAGGAGTTCCGCGCGCTCGAGGAGCTGCAGCGTTCGATCGGCTCGGCCGAGGACCCCGCCCCCACCCCGCTCCTGCGGGTCATCCAGGACAACGGGGGGCTCGTCGTCGGGGCGTTCGCCGAGATCTACCTCGCCGGCTTCACGGCGGGGTTCCTCGGCTGGGACGGCCAGAAACTGTTCCATCAATCCTACCAGACCACGGTGCGTCCGGAGTACCAGAACCACCGTCTCGGGTTCCGGCTGAAACTGTTCCAGCGCGACGAGATGCTCCGCCAGGGGCTCGACGAGGTGCGGTGGGCGTTCGACCCGTTGTCGAGCCGCGCCGCGTTCCTGTTCGTCCACCGGTTGGGGGCGGTGCCCGACCGCTACCTCGCCCACTATTACGGCCGGCTCGGGTCGGCCGAGGGTGAGGAGACGGAGACCGACCGGATCCGGGCCGTCTGGAGGATCGCCGAGCCGTCCGTCGCGGCCCGGATCGAGACACCGAAGACCGACCGCGCCCAGGACGAGGCCCGCTTCGCGGCCTCGACGCCGATCCTAGAGACCGATGTGGACGAGCACGGCCTCCGGGTCCCCTCGGCGGTCCAGGAACCATCGGCCGAGTCCGCTCACCTTGAGATCCCCTTCGATGTCGCGCTCGTTCGGGAGCACTCCCCCGCCAACCTCCGCTCGTGGCGCCACGCGACGCGCGATGCCTTTCGAGCGGCGTTCGACACCGGCTACCTCGTCGACGACTTTGCGGTCGTCTCGCCGGGCCACGAGCGCCGGAGCGTCTACTTCCTCCGCCGCAAGGAAGCGGCCACCGCCCCGGCGTGACCGCTCGAATCCCAGCGGATCGCCCGGGTGCCCCCTCCCGCGCTCGTGAAACGCGGATATGGAGCCCGCGACTCGCTCCGGCGTGGCAACGGGTCCCCCGCCGCGGCCGCGCGCGTCCCCCCTCGCGTTGGTGTTCATCCTCGCCGCCGTGCTCATCGGCGTCGCGGCCGCGCTGCTCTCCGGGCCCCCCGCTCCCTCGCCCTCGTTCCTGAGCGAGCCCGGCTTCACCGTGGGTTACTCCGCCCTCCAGGTGTTCTCGGGCGTCGTCATCGCCCTGGTGGTGATCTGGATCGTCTACCGGGTGGTCCAACGGATCCGGGACCCCTCGGGGGCCCAGTCGATGGGCCGTTCGATGGTCGTGTTCCTCGTGATGTTCCTCCTGTTCCTCGGCTTCATCGCCATCAGCCACCTGATCGCCTACCCGCCGGCCAACACACCCGCGTCCGGGCCCAACGGGAATGGCATGATGGGACCGCCCCCGCACCCCGTACCCCCGATGGGCGCACCCTTGGGGAACCTCACGTTCGGCTCGTGGTCCGTCCCGGGGTGGACCGGCTATGTGGTCGTGCTGGGCATCGCGGTCGTCGTCGTGCTCGTGGCGATCCCGCTCGCGGTCGCACTCCGACCTCGCAATTCGGGACCGCGAGTGGTCCCCGCTCCGACCATCGCCGAGCGGACCCGGGCCGAGATCGCCGATACTCTCGAGCAGCTGGAGTCCGACCCCAACGCGGACCCGCGCGCGGTCATCGTCGCGCTGTACGCCCGGCTCCTGGTCGCCATCGACCCGAAGATCGAGAACGCCGAGGCGCGGACCGCGCGGGAGCTCGAGTCGCTCTCGGTGGAGCGGCTCGCCCTCCCTCCGGCGGCGGCCCGGGAACTGACGGCCTTGTTCGAGGAGGCTCGCTACTCCGTGCACGCGATGACGCGCGATGATGGGGTCCGGGCCCGCGCCGCGCTCCAACGGATCCTCGCGGCGCTCGACGTCGGGAGACCGACGTGAGAGGCGAGCTGGCCGCGCTCGTACTGTTCGGCCTGGGTGGCGTGGCCGCCTTCCTCGCCGTCGCGGCGACCGCCAACCCGGGGCTGGAGGTCGAGCTCGCCGTCAGCGGCGTCGCGCTGGCCTCGATCGCCGGCGTGCTCGTCCTCTCGCCCTCGGTCCGTCCTCGGTACGCGCCCGCCCCGCAAGTGATCGGGTCGACCCTGGTGCTCCTCCGCGACTCGTTCCGGTCGGGCCCTCTGGGCCGACAGGCGATCGTGGCCGCTGTGGTATCGCTCGAACACCGCCGCGACCCGTCCGCGGCGGTCGGGATGAACCCCGATGAGGAGCGGCGGATCATGACCCTCGACGCGGTCCGATTCCGGTCCTGGCTGGATGAGCGGCTCGACCGACTGGAGAGGGAGACGTGAGCTCGCCGAGCTCGAAGGCGCCGCTTCGGTTCCGACCGAGGGCACTGGTCCTGTTCGCGGCGGGCGCCGCGCTCGCGGTCGCGGCGGTGGCGGCCCGTACACCGGTGCCGCTGTTCCTCGCCCTCCCGCTCCTGCTGGGGCCGGTGGCCGCGGCGCTCGGCGCGCAGCGCTCGGACGGCGAATCGCAGCTCACGTGGAGCGCGTCGGGCGCCCGGGAGTCGGTGGAGATCGAAGGACGGTTCGAGGTGCCCGACGCCCGCCTCGCCTCCGGCCTCCTGCCCGAGTTCTTCCGCCCCGAGCCGCTCGTCGAGGTGAGCCCAGCCGAGGTTCGGACGGTCGGGCCGGCCGTCGAGTTCCGCCTGCACTGGGCCGCCCCCTACCCCTGTCTCACCACGGTACCTCGCCCCGGCCTCACGTGGCGCGACCCCCTCGGCCTCGTTGAACGGATGCTCCCCTGCGGGGGCGAGGCGATCCGGGTCCAGCGGTTTCCGCCGGAACTCGCCCGCGCCGCGCGCGCCCCGCTTCGACGGACGACGCCGCTCCCCGGCGAGATCCGGGCCCGCCAGCTCGGGAGCGCAGGGGAGTTCTTCGGACTGCGGCCCCACGTCCCGGGCGACACGGTCCGCCAGGTGAACTGGCGCGCGACGGCCCGCGTCGGCCGGATGCTCGCGAACGATTTCCGTGTCGAACGCACCGGGGACCTCCTCATCGTCGTCGACCTCCGACCGACCACGCTTGGGGCGGAGCTCGACGCGCGTCTCGCCTCGGTTGCGTGCGCGGGCGCGTACGGTCTCGCCGAGTCGTTCCTCTCCCAGAAGGCCCGCGTTGGGCTCGCGCTGTTCACCGACTTCGTCGCCCCGATCCCCCTCGGCTCGGGTCGTCGCCAGCGGTTCCGTCTCCTCCGCGCGCTGCAGTCGGCCACCGTCGGCGCCGAGGCCGGTCCCCCGGAGCGGCTCGGCGTCTCGTTGCGCCGGTACTTTCCGGCCGGGGTGACCACGGTCCTCATCTCGGCGCTCGCCGACGACGACGCCACCGTCGTCCTCCCCCACCTCCGGCGCCGCGGGTTTCCAGCGTTCGTCCTCAGTCCCTCTCCCGTCCCGCTCTTGGGCCCGACCGTCGGGCGCGCGGGCGAGGACGACCGCCGTGCGCTCCGCCTTCTCAACCTCGTTCGCCGACGGCGCGTCGCGGACGCGTGGAGCGAAGCCCCCGTCGTCGAGTGGGATGACTACTGGTCGCTCGCCCCGCTCGCGAGCTTTTTCGCCCGGCCGAGCGGACGGAGGCCCGTCGGATGACGGACGACCTGGCCGCCGCTCGGTTCGTCCTCGGGAGCCGGTCGATCCGGGACGCCGGGGTCGTGACGGTGCTCGCGGCCCTCATCGGAGTCGTCGGCCGGATCCCGCTGCTCGTCGCGGTCGTGCTCCCGCTCGTCCTGGTGACGGTCTCGCTGCTCCTCCGCGCCACTCGATCCCCCGCCGCCCAGGAGTACGGGATCCTTCCGGTCCTCGCAGGGGTCGGTGTCCTCGCGGTCCTCGCGACGCCATCGGCGATCGTCGTGGTCTTGGCGGGACTCGCCGGCCTCGCGGTCCTCCTCTGGAACTCCGACACGCCGCGGGAATCCCGACGGGGCCCCGAGCCGGTGGACGCGCTCCTCCTTCCCGGGGTCGGTCTGGCCGTCGCACTGCTCGCCACCTTCGCCCTTCCCCCCGCCAATGCGGCCGTGGGTCTCGCCGCCGTTTCGATCGTCGCCGCCCTCGCCCTCGTGCTGTGGGCGCTCTTCGGCGCGTTGCGGGAACCGGGCGGCGCGGGAGAAGCGCTATGACCGACGCCCCGGTGCGCGGCACGGCGGCAGACGCTGCCCGGACACCGACGAAGGGTCCCTCTCGACCGCACGCGGACGGGTCGTCCGCAAGGGATGAGGTGAGGACAACCCCGGCGTCCGATATCCCCGGCCGGGTCAGGAAGCCGAGGGGGCCGGACGGCCTACCGTGACGCCGCACCGTTACGGCCGGGGGACAGACTCGCCCGTCGAAGCGGGGGTTATAGTCCCCCCGCGCTCCGCCCCCCGTCGGGAGACCCCGAGACCGTGAACGGGGCGGAAGCGCGGGCGCGACTGGCGGCGGTCGTCGACGCCGTCCACACCGCGGTCGTTGGCCGCGATGTCGCGGTCCAGCTCGTCGCCGTCGGCCTCGTCGCCGACGGCCACATCCTGCTCGAAGACCTGCCCGGCCTCGGGAAGACGCTCACCGCGAAGTCGTTCGCGCGCGCGCTCGGCCTCGGCTTCGCGCGGGTTCAGTTCACGGCGGACCTGCTGCCGCACGACATCACGGGCGGGGAGGTCTACGACTCCGAGCACCGCACGTTCGAGTTCCGACCCGGTCCCGTGTTCACCAACGTGCTGCTCGCCGACGAGATCAACCGGGCGCCGCCGAAGGTCCAGTCCGCGCTCCTCGAGGCGATGCAGGAGTACCAGGTGACGAGCGAGCGGACGACGCATCCCTTGGAACGGCCGTTCCTGGTCCTCGCGACCCAGAACCCGCTCGAGCTCGAGGGGACGTACCCGCTCCCCGAGGCCCAGGTCGACCGGTTCCTGATGCGCCTCGCGGTCGGTTACCCGACGGCGCAGGAGGAGCGGACGATCCTCGCGCGCCGGGGCGCCCGAAAGACCGATGAGGTCGAGGTCCCGGGCGTGCTGAAGCCGGGCGAGTTCCTCGCGATCCAGCGCGCCGCCGAAGACGTCACGGTCGACCCCGCGGTCGAGTCCTACGTCGTCGACCTCGTCGGCGCGACGCGCACCGATTCGCGCGCCGAGGTCGGCGCTTCGCCGCGCGGTTCCCTCGCGCTGCTCAAGCTCTCGCGGGCGCGCGCGCTCGTCGAGGGGCGCGACTATGTCGTCCCAGACGACGTCAAGGCGCTCGCTGTGCCCGCGCTCGCCCATCGCCTGATCGTCAAGCCCGAGCCGTGGATCCGCGGGGTCCGGGGGCCGGCCCTCGTCGAAGCCGCCCTGACCCGCGTGCCCGTCCCGAAGCTCCGCTGACCTCCGACTCCCGACCCACCGGACCCGACATCGGACCACGGGCTCGGTGCGGGCCGCCCCGACCCCGCGGGTGTCCGAAGCCCGCGGGTTGATTTCCCGGCGCGGCGGGAAGGTCTGTTCTCAGCGATCGCGCCTACCAATCCCCTCGATTCGAATTCGCGTCGTTAGGGCTGCGCGATTCCCGTCGGGGACCGAACTTCGCGGGGGAACCGCCGACTACCGAACAGTTACCATCTGCAAGCGGACCGGCGCCGTGGCACCCACGGAGAGGGTAGCAGAGATCGAACTCCCGTGGCCGGCCCGAACTGCGAGGTATTCTTTCAAGGAGGCCAGGAACACGTAGTGTTGGCCTGCCGTCAGGGCGACTACGATGGGAATCGAAACGTTCCCGGGACCGCGGATCGTCCCGGTGGAGTTGCACCCGCTAACGGTAGGCGCGAAGATGGCGGTGGCCGACCCTACGAGGAGATTCAGGCTCGGATTGAAAAGCTCGGTCGTGTACTCGATGGTAGAGTAGGCAGAGCACTCGCGATGGAATGTACTCGGCGAGGCCAACGTGGAGAATGACAGGTTCCAGTCGAACTGAAGGTACTCACGCACGACCATCAGACCGGAGGACGGGGCTACGAAAGTTGGGCTCGTGTACGTGACGAATCCCTGGACGTATTCGCTCAATGAGCACCTGAAGCCGGAATAATTCAATCCGTTCACACCGGCAACTCCCGCGAAGTGGAAAGACCCGGCGCCTTGGTTAAACGATGGTTGGACGATCGTTGCCTGAGTCCCGTTACAGCCCGGCACCCCGACCGCGCCGCCTCCGCTGGTGGACGAGTAATGCGTTCCGCGGCCGAACGGCGGAAGCAGCTGTACCGCGGGGGCCGCGCCAGACGTGACTTGGGGGAGCGCCAACAAGACGATGATGGCCAATACGATCCCGACTCCAAGGACGCGCGCGCGAAGTCGGCGCCGATGAGTTTGCCCGCTCGATTTACCAGGGCGGTCGACGATCGACATCATGCCCTGCCGGAGCACGTCGCGAGTTAAGCAGAGAGACCACCGGCCCGGGCGAGTATGTCTCCTCTCGGAGGGCTGCTTGCGACAGAAAAAAATCTCGGCTCGAAGTGGGAGATGGGGGGGATACACCGCGAGGGCGGCCTTTTTCCCTGACGGTAGTCGCGCAGCCCTAAGCACCTCAATTCGAGTTCAGGGCACCGTTAACCCCCGCGGATCGCTCGTCGGAAAGGAAGTGTCCGAATGTCGATGAAGGTACGAGGAAAGAATGTCGAGACGAAGGTCGTGCGCGGCTCGAAGACCGTCGGCCGCGACGTGAAGAAGGGAATCGTTCGCGCCAGCTCGACGGTGAAGCGCGGCGCGAAGACCGTCGGCGGCGATGTCGAGCGAGCGGGCAAGCGCGTCGGCCGCGTATCGCGGCGCGGGCTCGTCCGGGTCCGAAACCGAGTTCGCCCGGGCGTCCGGGCGAAGCCCCGCCCGGCGTAGGCCCAGTTCCTGCAACGAGCCGGCTCGGGTCGATGCGCGTCCGACCGGCTCCTCCCTCCCTCCGATCCCCACCAGCGCCGTAGGTCCCCGGTCGAGCCGTCGGGCTTTCCGTTCGCGTGGGTCCATCGGACCAGCGCCGACTCCCCCTCCCAGTGTGGGAGGGACGCCCAATCTTTCGCGCGGGAGTCGGTCCGTCGCGGCGGGGGGAAGGGTTTTGCCCGTCGATTTCCGTCCGCCGCCGATGCCCGACCCCCCGCTCCCGGTCGTCGTCGTCGCGGACCCGATCGATGCGGCGGCCGTCGAGCTATTGCGGGCCGGCCCGTGCCGCGTCTTCGACGCGACGTCGGGGCCGGACGCCCTCGAGTCGTCGCTGCCCGAAGCGTGGGGGATCCTCGTTCGGAGCCGGACGAAGGTGACCCGGGAACTGATCGAGAGGGCCCCGCACCTGCAGTTCGTGGCCCGCGCCGGCGTGGGCGTCGACAACGTCGACCTTACCGCGGCGAACGCGCGCGGCATCCGGGTCGTGAACGCTCCGACCGCGGCGACCGTGGCCGTCGCCGAGCTGACGGTCTGCTTTCTGCTCCTGCTCGCGCGGGGGCTCTACCCCCGGATCGTCGAGACGAAGGCCGGCCGATGGAAGCGGGGCGAGAACGGTGGGGAGCTCCGGGGGAAGACGGTCGGCTTCGTCGGGTACGGGCGCATCGCCCGAGAGACCGCGAAGCGGCTCGCCGCGTTCGGCGTGACGACCGTCGCCTTCGACCCGTTCGTGACGGTGACTCAGGACGCAACGACGTTGCTCCCCTTGGACGACCTCCTGAAGTCGAGCGACTTCGTCTCCCTCCACGCGGCGCTCACGCCCGAGAACCACCATCTGATCAACGCCGGCCGGCTCGCCCAAATGAAGCCGAATGCGGCGCTCGTGAACGTCGCGCGCGGCCCCCTCGTCGACGAGGAGGCGCTGCTCGCGGCCCTCGAATCGGGCCACCTCGGCGGGGCCGCGCTCGACGTCTTCGAGGACGAGCCGCCGACGCGCGCGAAGCTTCTCGCTCACCCGAAGGTCCTCGCGACTCCGCACCTCGGCGCCTCGACGCGCGAGGGCCAGTCCCTCGCCGGCCGTCAGGTGGTCGAGGAGACGCTGCGCGCGCTCCAGGGCGAGCCGTTACAAGCGTGGGTGAATCCCGAGGCGAAGCGGAGCGCCCCGTGACGTTCGACCCCGAGACCGCGACGTTCCTCATCGCCGGACCGGTCCGGATCCACCCCCGGGTCCTGCGGGCGATGAGCATGTCGTCCGTCAACCACCGGGGCGACTACTTCCACGGCGTCGTCCAGGAGATCCGGGAGCTCCTCCCGGTCCTGTTCGGAACGAAGGGCCACCAGGTCGTCCTTACGGGGAGCGGGACCGCCGGCCTCGAGGCGGTGTACTCCGGACTTCTCCGCCACGGCCAGCGGACGCTCGTCCTCACCAACGGGAACTTCGGCGAGCGGACGGACGCGATCGCGCGGCGCTACAGCGATCCCGTGACGACGTTGAGCGCGCCGTGGGGCCAGCACCTCCCGATCGAGGCGGCGGCCGCCGAGCTCGCGAAGGGGGATGTCCGGGCGGTCTGCGTGGTGTTGAACGAGACGAGCGTCGGCCTCCAGAACGACCTCGCGGGGCTCGCCTCCCACGTGAAGAAGTCGGGCGCCCTGTTCCTCGTCGACGGCATCTCCGCGGTCGCCGGAGTTCCGTGCCCCATCGATGCGTGGGGGCTCGACGCGGTCATCGCCGGGAGCCAGAAGGGCCTCGCGGCCCCGCCGGGCCTCGCGATGGTGCACCTCTCCGAGCGCGCGCGCACCGAGCTCGCGCCGGGCACATTCTACCTCGACCTGACGGAGCACCTCAAGTCGATCGCCGCGAACGACACGCCCTGGACGCCCGCCGTGCCGTTGTTCCTCGCCCTCCGCGAAGCGCTAGTCCTCCTGAAGGAGGAGGGACTCGAGGGACGGATCGCGCGCACCCACCGACTCGCGGAGGCGACGCGCGCCGCGTGCGACGCCATCGGCCTCGAACTGTTCCCGGACCGCCGCTACGCCAGCGACACGGTCACCGCGATCCGCAACCCGCAGGGGATGGACGACTCTCAGGTCCGCAAGGTCCTGGTCGACCGCTACAACGTCGCCGTCCAGGGCGGCCAGGGCTCGGTCAAGGGCAAGATCTTCCGGATCGGCCACATGGGGATCGCCGACTGGCCGGATATCCTCGTGACGTTCGCCGCGCTCGAGCGGATCCTCGCGAAGGCCGGGAAGTTGCCGAAGCCCGGCGCCTCGCTCACCGCGATCGGCGAGCGGATCCCGTAGAGCGCTTCGGCGTCGCCTTCGGCGGCGGCGGGAGCCGCGTGTACAGCTCGACGAGGTTGCCGTCGGGGTCCCGCAGGTGCAAGGTCCGCAGGCCCCAGAGGGGCCGGTTGGTCGGCGCGATGAGGATCTCCACGTCCGCGGCCTGCAGGGCCCGGAATCGCTCGTCGACGTCCGGGACCTCGAAGATCAGCGAGACCGCGTCCTTCGGACCGGCGCCCGCCACGGCGGGGCCGAGCAGGTCGTCCATCGCGGCCCTCAGGAAGATGCCGACGGATCGCTCCGGCGTGCCGACCTCGCCGTACGGCGGATTTCCGTCCCCGCTCACCGAGCCAAGACCGAGAACCTTCGTGTAGAACTTCCAGCTGCGCTCGAAATCGAGGACGAGCAGGCGCGGGTTGTTGAGGTGGATCTTGGGCGGGGTCGGCCGTCGGGCCATGGCCGGGCTAGACGGGCCCGGGGATAACGATGCGTCGGCCTAGATGTCGAGGATCACGCGCGCCCTCGGCGGGGAGGCGGAGACGCGGAGGCGATGCATCGTCACGGCCTTCACTTCCTTGCGGCGTTCGTGCCGCGCCGCGTCCCACGGCTCCCCGTACGCCCGGGCCGTCACCGACTGGGCTCCGCGGGTCACGTGGGCGGCGACGCGCCGCGCGACGAACCGTTCCGAGTCCTCGAGCACGATGAGCTCGGAGAGGAACGCGACCACCAGTTCGGAGACCCCCGCCCCGCGGGTCCGGACGGACCGGACCTCCCGGGGAGTGACGCGGCGAAGGTCGGTCATCGCGGCGAACAGACCCGTCCCCAGACCCGTGAACAGGCCGTCGAGCGTCGACGACCGGGCCCACAACCCCGTGTCCGCGGTCGTCGGGAAGCTCCCCCAATGGGTCCCGGCGGGAAGCGGGGGAAGTTGCACCCCCCGCCGACCGTGAGGAACGGCTTAAGCGAGCCGCGACTCTGAGCGCCGTTCCATGCGTGGGACACTCGTCATCCCGACGCTCAACGAGGCCGCCTCGGTCGGCCACGTCCTCGACACGTTCCGGGACGCCGCGGCCGCGGCGAACCGGACCCTGTTCCACGACGACCCGATCGACTGGGAGATGATCGTCGTCGACGGCGCATCGACCGACGCGACCGCCGAGATCGCCCGCAAGGCGGGCGCCCGGGTGATCTCCGAGGCCCGACCAGGCTACGGCCGCGCCTACCAGACCGGGTTCGCCGCGGCGACGGGCGACGTCATCGCGACCGCCGACGGGGATGCCACGTACCCGGTCGACGAGATCCCGCGTCTCGTGCGACGGCTCCTCGATGAGGGGTTCGATTTCATCACCTGCGACCGGCTCGAGCAGCTCGATGCGAAGGCGATGACCCGGGAGCACCGGGTCGGCAACTGGGCGCTCAACTTCGTGCTCAAGGTCCTGTACCACCGGTACCTGCGCGCGGCGGGCGGGACGCTCTCGGACAGCCAGAGCGGGATGTGGGTGTTCCGACGGGAGGTCCTCGCGCGGGTTCGCGCCACGCAGGACGGGATGCCGTTCAGCGAGGAGCTGAAGCTCGAGGTGCTGTTGAACGGCCTCCGATTGAAGGAGGTCCCGATCCGCTACGCCGAGCGATGGGGTGCCCCGAAGCTGTCGAGCTGGCGCGACGGTCGCCGCAATCTCGAGTTCCTGGTCCGCAAGCGCCTCGCGATGGGGCGCGGGACCCCGGTCCCCGACCGGAATGCCCCCGCGGCCGCGGGACGGCGGACGGACTGACCCCGCTACTGGGTCTTGCCCGAGCGCTCGCGGGACTTGGGGCGCAGGCCGTGGTAGCCGCACTTGCGGCACTGCGTCGCCTTCGGGGGGTTGCGGGCGGAGCAGTTCATGCAGATCTTCTTGTCGAGGAGGCGGTGGACGGCTTCCGGGAACGGCATACGGGCCGCCGCGGGACGTTCGGTTCGGTATAAAGCGTCCGCCGGGTCGCGTTAAGGGCCGGCGCGCTCCCGCCCCGCTATGCTCGCGGAGTCGGACGGCGCCGCGGCGGTCCGGCTCGCCCGCTCGGCGCTCGTGGCGAGCATCGAGCGCCCCGAGCGCCGCGACGCGGCCGCCGAGTTCCGAACGGTGCCGCTCCCGGCGGTGTTCGACGAGCCGCGCGGCGTCTTCGTGACGCTCCGTCGCCATCCGAGCGGCGACCTCCGCGGCTGCATCGGCTTCCCGAGCGCCGTCTTCCCGCTGCGGGTCGCCATCCCCCGAGCGGCGCGATCCGCGGCGCTCGACGACCCGCGTTTCCGCTCCGTACGGGCGATGGAGCTCGAGGCGCTCCGGGTCGAGGTGTCGGTCCTGACGGTCCCCGAAGCGATCGACGCGACGCCGCGCCGCGCGCTCATCGGCCAGGTCACCGTCGGGCGGGACGGCCTCATCGTGGACCGGTCGGGCGCGAGCGGCCTCCTGCTCCCGCAGGTGCCGAAGGAGTTCGGGTGGGACGCGGCCGAGTTCCTCGCGGCGACGTGCGAGAAGGCGGGCCTCCCGCCCGAGGCGTGGCTCTCCCCGGCGACGACGGTGCGCCGGTTCGAGGCCGAGGTGTTCGGGGAAGAGTCTCCCGGCGGCGCCGTTCGGCGCGTGGCGCTCGACTAGACCACGGGGCGCCGGATCCGCCCGGCCAGGCGCAGTCCCTCGATCTCCCAGGAGCGGAAGGCCGGGTCGTCCCCGGGGTCGTCCGCGACGAACGTCACCGAGTCGGCGAGGAGGTCGCTCGCGAGCCGCTCCTTCGCCGCCTCGAGCGGTTCCCGGAGACCGGGGTCGGCGTGGAGCGTGAGGTCGATGTGGTCGGTGAACTCGAGTCCGGTCTCCTTGCGGGCCTGCTGGAGCCGCCGCAGCGACTCGCGGACCAGGCCCTCGCGGTGGAGTTCGGGCGTCGGGACGGCGCTCAGGGCATAGGCGACGCCGTTCTCCCCGGGACGCACCACGTACGTCGGAGGGCCGAACTGGCCCGCGTTCGGCCGCGGAAGCCGGAGCACCACGCGCACGTTCAGTTCGTCGGCGACGATCTGGTCGCCCGCCTTCCCGAGCGGGGCGAGGGCGTCGGAGAAGACGACGAACGTCTCGAGCGGGATTCTCGACTTCACGGCCGCCCGCTGGCGCAGCTCGCGGCCGACCTCGACCTCGGCGCGCAGCGCCGCCATCGCCGTGTTCAAAGGGCCGTCGAAGTGGGAGTTCGATGTCGGCCAGCGGGTCAGGTGCACCGAGGCGGTCGGGTCGACGAAGCCGAGGCCGTACAGCTCCTGGTAGAGGTGCTCCGCCGCGAACGGCGTGAACGGCGCCAGGAGCCGCGCGAGCGAACCGAGCGTGAAGGAGAGCGTGTCGTTCGCCGCCTTCCGGTCGGCGGGGTCGGCGTCGGTCCAGAACCGCGGGCGCGAACGCCGCAGGTACCACGTGCTCAGGTCGTCGACGAGCGAGCGGATCGCGGCGGCCCCGCGACGTGGGTCGTAGGCGTCCAGAGCGGACGTCGTTTCTCGGACCGTGGTGTCGAGCCGCGAGAGGAGCCACCGGTCGAGGAGGCCGCTCGGTTTGGGCGCCTCGTGGGCCGGCCGCAGGCCATCGGCCGTGGCGTTCTGCTTGTAGAACGCGTAGACGTGGAACAGCGTGCCGAGGACGCGCGCCGCGCTCGGGCCGATGTCGCTCTCGCGGAGCTTCGTCGCCTCCGTGTAGTCGGCGGTGAGGAATGCCCAGCGGAGCACATCGCCCCCGTGCCGGTCGAGGAGCGCGAGCGGCTCGACGGCGTTCCCCTTCGATTTGCTCATCTTTTGGCCAGAGTCGTCCATGACGAGGCCGTTCGCGATCGCGACCTTGTACGCCGGCCGGTCGAAGAGAGCGGTCGCGAGCACGAGCATCGTGTAGAACCAGCCCCGGGTCTGGTCGAGGCCCTCCGCCACGAAATCGAGCGGGACCGTCGGGTCGAACGGGCCGGGCTCGAACGGGTAGTGGAACTGCGCGAACGGCGCTGCGCCGCTGTCGTACCACGCGTCGATCGTGTACGGCTCGCGCTTCGCCTCTGCCCCGCAGGTGGCGCACGGGAAATGGATCGCATCGACCGTGACGCGGTGCGGGTCGAAGCCGTCGGGGAGCTTGTGCCCCGAGCGTCGCCCGAGCTCGGCGAAGCTGCCGATGCACGTCGCGTGGCCAACCGGGCAGACCCAGACGGGGAGCGGGGTGCCCCAGTACCGGTTGCGCGACAGCGCCCAGTCTTTCGCCTCGGTCAGGAAGTTGCCGAACCGCCCGTCGCGCAGATGCTCGGGCACCCACGTGACGGTCCGGTTGTTCTTCACGAGCCGCTCGTTGAAGCGGCTCGTGCGGACGAACCAGGAGTCGATCGCCCGGAACATCAGGGCGGTCCCGCACCGCCAGCAGAACGGGTAGGGGTGGCGAATCGTCTCGCTGCGGGCGAGCTTGCCGCGCTCCACGAGGTCCTTCAGGAGGATCGGGTCGGAGGCCTTGAACGACTTTCCCGTGACGAGCGAGACGGCGCGCGTGAACACGCCGCGGCTATCGAGCGGGTCGTAGACGCCCACCCCTTCGCGCGCGCCGATCCGCTGGTCCTCGGGACCGAAGCTCGGCGCAATGTGGACGAAGCCGGTCCCCTCGGCGGGGTCGACCATCGTGTCGAGGACGACCCGGTACCGGCCGGCGCCCTCGCCCGCGAACGGGAACGGTGGCTCGTACTCGCGCCCCGCGAGGTCCCGCGCCTCGTACCGGTGGACCACGACCGCCCCGTCGGGATAGTACCGGGGGACCGCGGCCTCCGCGAGGATCTCCTCTCCCCCCTCGGCGGAGCGCACGCCGACGTACGGAATCGTCGGGTTCGCCGCGACGAGCAGGTTCGCGGGGAGCGTCCAGGGCGTCGTCGTCCAGACGAGCAGCGACGCCGGCCGTTCCTCGCCCGGCGCGAGCAGGGGGAATCGGATGGTGACCGACGGGTCGGTCGTGTCGCGGTACCCCTGGGCGACCTCGTGCGAGGAGAGCGGCGTCTCGCACCGGGGGCAGTAGGGGAGGACGTAGTACCCCTTCTCGAGCAGGCCCTTGGCGTGGAGCTCCTTCAGCGACCACCAGACGCTCTCGATGTACGGGGCGCTCATCGTGGAGTACGGGCGCCGATAGTCGAGCCAGTACCCGAGCCGGTGGCTCATCTCCTCCCAGACGGACGCCACGGCGAGCGTGCTCGAGCGGCATTCGTCGCAGAAGCGGCCGACGCCGAACGCCTCGATCTCCTTCTTCGACTTGAGGCCGTGGCGCTTCTCGACCTCGATCTCGACGGGGAGGCCGTGGCAGTCCCAGCCGGCCATCGGCGAGACGATCCGGTCGCCGCGCAGTCGCCGGTAGCGGAGGTGGACGTCCTTGAGCGTCCGCGAGATCACGTGGCCGACGTGGGGGGCCCCGTTCGCGGTCGGAGGCCCCTCGGTGAACCGGAACACCGGGCCGTTCGGGTGGCCCGACATCGCGAGCTCGGGGACGCCCGCCGACTCCCAGTAGGCGCGTACGCGTTTGGCGATCTCCGGAAAGTTGGCGTTCGGAGCCCGTACTTCGCCCTCCGGAGCCGCCATCGCCCCATGGTGCTCCCGCCCCCCTTAAAAAGGGGCGGGCTGATTTTTTCGAGGTTCAGGCCCAGAGCCCGTGGGGCCGCACGGAGATGGAGGAGGGGCCGAGCCGTGCGGTCGGGTGCTTCCGAACGACGCGTCCATCGAAGCGCGCGATCTGGCAGCCCGGGCCGGCGATGATCTGCGAGGCGCGGAGGTAGTCGAGGTGGACCCCTTCGAGCTCGACCATGTCGGCGTCGATCCGCTCGGCGGTGAGGAACGGCGGTTCCCGGAGTGGCCGATGGCGCACCCGGACCCGCACCGTCTCGGCGGTGATCGAGCGGACAGTGGAGGACTGCTCCAGCACGAGGTCGACCTCCTTCGCGGCGACCGCCCCCGTGACCTCAAGGCGGCCTTCGCCGGCGAGCCGCGACGCCTTCAGGGCGCCGCCGACCTCTAGCGTTCCCCTCCAGAGGACGGCGCGGTCGACGTCGACGGCGCCGCCGACGCGGAGCGAACCCTTCGCGTCGATGTCGCCGGCATGCAGGGCGCGGACGACATGCGCGTTCCCATCGAGCGAGAGGAGGTGGGCCACCGAGGCGTCGGCGGAGAGTTCCAACGTGCCGCTCGCGCGGACGTCGCTCGCGCTCACCTTTCCGCCCACCGAAGCCGTCCCCTCGACGACCCAGGTGTCGACGTCGACCTCGCCGGTGACCTTCGCGAACCCATGGACGGTCCATCGGGCCGCTCGGACGCCGACCTTTCGCACCACGCCGTCGTCGACAACGTCGCCCACCCGGGCGGGAGCGGGGACCGCTGGCGCGACCGGCGCCGGGAGGCCGGCTCCCGGAATCGCAGCGCTCGCCATCGACCTACGCAGGTCTCCGTTTGGGAGGAACCTTCAGGCGTCGGTGCTCGACCATGATGCAGCGGTTCTCGAAGTAGGCGACCGAACCGGACGCCCCCGCCTTCGCGGCCGCTTCGGCGTTCGCCACCCCGAGCTGCAGCCAGATCGTCGGGACGCGGCGCTCGATCGCTTCCTGGACGACCGGCACCACTTGGTCGGGCCGCCGGAAGACATCGGCGATGTCGACACGAACATCGGCCGGAACGGCGGAAAGGCTCGGGTACGCCCGCTCGCCGAGCACCTCCGTGAGAACGGGGTTCACGGGCACGATCCGGTAGCCGACCGACTGGAGGTAGCGCGCGACCTCGTTCGAATCCCGCTCGGGCTTGTCCGAGAGTCCAACGACCGCGATGGTCTCGGCGCGCGTCAGGATGTCGCGCACCCGCGCGTCGTCCGGGTCCATCGGCTGGTCGGACCCGGGGGGCACTCAAGAGGGTGACGGCCGCCCAGCGCGAGGTCCGATCGGCAGGCCCACCGGGGCGCTCCGAGTGCGAGCGGGGGCGCAAGCTCTTGAGGGGGAACGGGGCTAGAACTCGAGCGCAGGGGTCCCGGCGCTGGAAGGCGTTCCACCCCGGGAGGGTTCGATGGCAGGCGCGCCGCCCGAGATGGTCCGCCCCGTCGGGGTCATTCCCCCGTTGCCGCCGCTCGACCCGATGCCGACGACCCGGGTGCCCGGGGGCGTCGTCTGGGTCCCGCGCCGCACGGTCGTCTCGATCTACCTGTTCGCGGCGCTGGTGGGCGCTGCCGTCCTCCCGCTCACGAACCTGCTCGTCGCCTCCGTCGTGACCGTCGGCGGGGCGGTGGGCGACCCGCTCGGGACGCCGCCGCTGCCGTGGATCTGGGTCGTCGTCGGCTCGTTCGCGTTCGTCGTGGCGGGAGGCGTCACGAGCGCCGCATTCGACGTCCGCAAGATCGGGTTCGAGGCGAGCGGCGTCCACTTCGCCTCGACCCTCGAGACCTGGTTCGTTCCGTGGACGGCGTTCCGCCGGCCGGTCGTCGACCAGGGGTGGCTCGGGGCGACGCTGCTTTACGTCCGAGGCACCCCCGCCGGAGTCCGCCCGACGTGGATCCATCTCCCGCATGACCACGCGGCCGCGCTCGCCTCCCACCCGACGTTCCCGTCCTGGCCGTTCGTTGCCAACCCGCGGGGCCCGAGCTTCGAGCGGGTGGAGGGCCGGTACCACACCTGACCGACCGGAGCCGGTTCCCGGTCCGGTCGGGCTCGCCGGCGCGCGTCAGGGCGGCGGTACGATCTGAACTCGGGGCAGCGACTCGTCGCGCGCCGGGAAACTTCGGACCGGCGGGCCAGACGGCGCAAGCGTCGGGCGGCGCGACCGGATCTGTCGGACCAGTCGCTCCCCGGCCGGCGTAAGGCGGTAGACCTTGACCCGGCGGTCGATCCCGCGAACGTGCTCCCGCGACTCTCGCAATACCTGGCCGGCGACCAGTCGGCGGAGCACTCCGGTCAACGCCCCTTGGCTCACCCCGAGAGCCTCGATCATCCCCGCCTGGCACAGAGGGCGGGGGGCGACCTCCTCCGGGCCAAGTACCCCCTGGCGTGCGACGTGAATCAGGAGTCGTTCCGACGTCCGAAGTCCGTCCTCCCACAAGAGACGGACGACGACATCCGGGCGCGGGGACTCGGGGGGGGCTGCGATTTCTGGGCGGACCGCGGCCACGGTACTCCGGTCTCCGAGCGGCAGAGCGCTCGGGGACAAGGGCCCCTCGGTCCCCGGCACGGATGGGGGGTCGATTTCCGGGAGCGGGAGGTCCGACCCCCGCAGCCGCTTCCTGACGACCCACCAGAGTGCGAGCCCACCGACCGCCGAGGCGGCCAACCCCGTCGCGAGGCCCACCCAGAACGTGGGGTCGATCACGCCGGTCCCGACCTCCATCCCCTCTGGGCCGGCCTCGGGGTCCCGCTGGGGGTCGGGTGTCCGAGACCTATCGCAGGCCGGGGCGGTCGCCCGAGGGCGAGACGTCGGGAGGGTCCGGGGCGGCGGACCTCGCCCCGCGGCGCGCCAGCTCCTCGACGATCCGACGGCCTTCGGCGTTCTCGCGGGCGGCCCGCAGGACCATCCCGACGACCGCCGCCAGTACGACCAGCCCGAGGAGCAGCCCGAGCACGAACGAGGTGGTGAACAGCGTCGGGGTCGAGCCTGGAACCGTGTGGGGCGGTCCGACCCGCGCCGCGGAGTTCACGCGAAGGGTCACGCTGGCCGACGTCGCGTGCCCCCCGACCGCGTCGCGGATCGCCAACGTCACCCCGTAGGTGCCCGACGCGGTGGGCGCGCAAGTCAGGACCGACGAGTTCGCGCCGTCGCACCCGGACGGGAGGCCCGTGTAGGTGAAAATGAGGTACCCTGTGCCGCCCTCGGCGGTCGCGCGGAACGTCAGCGCGCTGCCGATCGTGACGTTCGCGGCCGACGACCCGAACGAAGCGATGGCGGGCCATGGGTTCACCGGGAGTGTCCCGGTGACCGTGGCGCTCCCCCCGAAGCCATCGGCGGCGCTGGCGACAACCGCAAAGTTACCCGCCGCGCTCGGTGTGCAGACCAGCACGGAGCTGTTGCTGGTCGCGCAACCCGGCGGCAGAGTGGGATAGCTGTAAGCGTATGGCCCGGCCCCGCCCGCGAGAGCGAGGGAGATTGCGGCCGCTTGCGTAAGATCGATCCCGGCCGTCGGGAACGCCGACCCCAACGAGAGGATCTGAAGAGCCGGGTTGACGCGCAGGGTCGTATGGGCGACCGACGTCCCCCCTCCGACGATGGCAGTCATTCCGACCGTGAACGTTCCCGCCGCCGTGGGCACGCACGTCAGGGACGTCGCATCGGCCGATACGCACCCGGGCGGGAGCCCGGTGTAGTTGAACTGCGCGGCCCCGCTCCCGAACACCGAGCCCGCGGCGAAGGTGACCGATACGCCCGCATCGATGACCTGGTGCGACGAGCGGAGGACCGGAGCGGCCTGGCTCCAGCCGCTCGACGCGTTCCCGCCCGCACCGAACGCCCACGTATCCCCGTAGGAGCTCGACAGGTTCGTTCCCCCGAACAGGATCGTCGCGTTCTGCTCGGCGTCGAACACCATCTGAGCCATGTAGCGGGGGCTCGGCCCGGCCGCGCGCGAGAGGAGCGTCCAGGTCTGATTCGCGTACGACCATGAGTCGTTCGTGAACAACCAACTCGAGCCGGTGCTTCCCGCGAACCCCCCGAATAGGAGGACCCCACCGACGTTGGGGTCGTCGGAGAGCATCGGCCCGGCCCGGCCCGACGGGACCCCCTGCACGACCGAGCTGAGGTTCTGCCACGTCCCGGCATGGAACTTCCACGTGTCGTTCGAGTAACTGGTCCGGTAGTTGGCGACGGTCGTTCCCCCGAAGTGGACGACGTAGCCGTCGTGCGAGTCGTAGGCCAGAGCGCCCTCGAACGGCGGGTGCGCGCTGGTGTTGACCTGCGTCCAGACGTTTCCGGCGAACGTCCAGCTGTCGCTCAGGTTGCCCGAGTTGTTCCCCCCGGTGCCGAAGCCACCCAGGAGCAGGACGTACTGGTCGGAGGCGTCCCAGACCATCTCAGCGAACTCGCGGGGAGAGGGGGCGTGGGTCACGTTCGGGGTCAGGTTCGTCCAAGTCCCGTTCGCAAAGCTCCAGGTGTCGTTGGGGAGCCCGTACGAACCGCCGGGGCTCAGGTTGTACCCCCCAAAGAGGAGGACACACCGATCCTTCGCATCGTACGCCATCGCGGTCCCGCCCCGGTTCGGCGGATTCACGGGGAGCGAGAGCTTCGTCCACGTGCCCCCGGTGTAGGTCCACGAGTCCGAGTGGTTCCCCCAGTACGGCGCCGCGGCCGAATTGTTCGGGGTGAGCGCGAGGATGTACCCATCGGCGGCGTCGTAGGCCATCGACATCACCGGCGTGGGAGCAGGCGCGGACGGACGGGCGTGGAACGGCGCCGGCCCGACCAAGGAGGCGCGTCCGTGGCCCGTCGCGAGGGAGGCGCGGGCACTGTTCATGAGGTCGGCTCCGGCGCCGACCGGGCCGAGCGCGGTTCGCGCCGACGCAGCCGCCGCGACGTGACCCGCGTTGGCGGGCAAGCCGAGTGAGACCGCCGGCAGAACGAGGACGACCAAGAGCACGGCCGTCCACAACGGGGTGGTTCGGGGAGGCGGGAGCGCGGGGTTCCGAGTGCGTCGTCGGCTCACGTCGAGTCGGGCGGGGCGGTCCATCATCGGCGTTGGGGAAGGGAAGGTGGGTCATCAATCGTCGGCGATTATAATCGCGGGAAACGCAGCTGGTGGAATTTTGGCGAGATTCCGTCAGAGCGGAAGGATCTGCCCGACGGGGCGAGCGTCCGTGGGTCTCCCCAGCGTGTTGGGGGGGTCGTACGCTGCGATTCGAGCAACTTCCCCGTCCGCGCGGGGCGGGGGAGGAGGGGACGGCGGAGGAGGGGACGGCGAGGGGATCCAGTCAGGCGGGGGAAGCAGGCGATACGGGTCGGCTGGGGCGCCGTACGGCGGTGCGACCGAGCCGGTCCACGGGGCGGCCGGCGCGGGGGGCGTGCGGCCCCGCAGGTAGAGAGCCAATCCGATCACGCCGCCGAGCAGGATGATCAGGTAGTGGATCGCGAGGGCGCTGTTCTCGTTGACGAGCGAGTAGAATGCGACCGCGTCGTTCACGCCGTGGAGGATGCCGACGATGATCAGGTTCCCCCCGGAAGCGCGGACTGCGGCCGCGAACGCGAAGCCGAGGAAGAACAGGGGGGGAATGACGAGCGGCGCGACGGAGCCGTAGGTCTGGCCGTAGTAGAGGTGGACGCCCGCGAACAGCGCGCTCGTCCACGTCGCGTGAGCGACCCAGCGGTTCGGGGAGCGGACGAGCCAGTAGCCGAACACCCAGCCGCGGAAGATCAGTTCCTCGACGAGGCCGATGATGAACGAGAACACGACCCAGAACCACGGGTCGCTCTTCGCGTTCTGAATGACGGGGGTCACCTTGGTGAGCTGGCTCAGGGCCGACGGGTCGATGGCGAGGTAGACGATCGTCAGCGCGATCAGGACCACGAGAGCGACGAGCGACAGGACCCCGTACCACGCGAGTCCCTGGACCACGGCCCGACCGGTGTTCTCGACGAAGCCCGCCAAGGGCCGGGACCCGACGAGGATGGCGAAGGCGAGGATCGGAATCCCGTAGACGACGAACAGGTCGCCGAAGAACGACCCGTACACCGGGTCGAGGGCTGGGATCGATTGGGGGAGGAAGTACTGGCTCAGAATCGCGAACACGGAGACGACGAGCGCGACGACGTAGGCGGCGGTCCCGCCCATCCGACGGCCCGTCGCGGTCGCTCCGACCGGCGGCGGGGCCTCGAGCATCGTCGGCCGGACCTTCGGAGGGAGATATCCGTTCGCGGACGTACCGCCGCCCTCGGAGTGCCCCGTGGAACTCGCCGTCGTCGTGAAGGTCGTCCCCGAGGGGGACCATGTTGGGTTCGACGCCGCCCGCGGAACGCTTCGTCGCGACGACGGTTCGCTGGTCCTCAACCCGTTCGACCAGCGCGCGCTCCGGGTGGCGATCGAGCTGCGCCGGCCCGGCGAGCGAGTCACCGTCGTCTCGATGGGCCCCCCGTCGGTCGAGCCGGCCCTTCGCGAGACGCTGGCACTGGGGGCCGACCACGCGATCCTCGTCAGCGACACGGCGCTCGCCGGCTCGGACACGCTCGTCACCGCGCGCGTCCTCGCGCGCATCCTCGAACCGCTCGCTCCCGGGCTCGTCGTGACCGGAAAACGGACGACCGACTCGGAGACCGGTCAGGTCCCGGCGCAGCTCGCGGCGCTCCTGGGCCACTCTCTCGTCGGTCCGGCGAAGCGCCTCACCCGGTCGGACTCCGGCACCTCCTTCGATGTGACCGTCGAGACCGAGACCGGGTGGGCCCGGCTCGCCGCCAACGCCCCCATCGTCGTCTCCGTGGGCGAGAAGATCGGAAAGCCCCTGAAGCTCGGTGAGCGCCCGGCTTCGACGTCGGGCGTGCTCGAGCGTCGCGACCTCGCCAGTCTCGGATTCACCCCGGAGGAGGTCGGGCTGGCGGGTTCGCCGACCGTTGTCGACCGACTCGTCGACCGGGCCAGCCCACGACGGGGCGTCGTGTTCACCGAGGGCAGTCCCAGCGCGCGGGCGAGCGCAGCGGTCGCCGCGCTCCGAGAGCTCCTCACGGAACGCGCGCGCTCCCCCGCGCCCGTCTCGGTCCCGCCCGTGGCCGCCGCGCGCCACGGGGACGTCTGGGTCCTGGTGACCGACGACGCGGGGACGATGGACGCCGGATCGCTCGGGGCGATCACCGAATGCCGTCGGTCGCTCCCGGCGAGGCGCTGTGTCGCGGTCGGGATCGGGCCGGCGCCGTCCCCGTTGGACTCCCGCCGATTGGCCGCCGCCGGAGCGGACGTGCTCCTCCAGCTCCCGGTCACCGAGCGTTGGACCGCGCGGACGGCCGCGATGGCTCTCGCCCAACGCCTCGGCGAAGACCGGGGGGTGGGCGCGGTGGTCTTCCCGGCAACCGCGTTCGGACGCGAGCTCGGCGGTCGCCTTTCCGCAGCGCTCGGGCTCGGCCTGACCGGCGACGCCGTGGAGCTCGGCCAACGTCCCGACGGGACGGTCGTGTTCGGGAAACCGTCGTTCGGCGGAGGCATCATCGCCGAGATCCGAACCCGAACGCGGCCGGCGCTCGCCACGCTCCGGTTCCACACCTTCGCCGCGGGATCCTCGGAGGACGGGGCTCGGCTGCCGACCGAAGCGGGCCCCACGGTCGCTGCCGACGGGTCCGTTCGGCTGGAAGGGCGCGGGCAGGACCCGAGGGACGCGTTGCTCGACCCCGATGGGGCCCGGATCGTGATTTCGGTGGGTGTGGGTGGTTCGGGGCCCGACCTTCTCGCCGAACTCCGACGGCTCGCGGTCGCCTGGTCGGCGGGACTCGTCGGGACGCGACGCGTAGTGGATGCCGGTGTCCTGCCTCTCTCCCGCCAGGTCGGGCTCACGGGTCGCTCCATCGCTCCCGACCTCGGGATCCTGGTCGGGGTTCGGGGGTCGCCGAACCACATGGTGGCCTGGCGCCGAGCCCGGGCCCTTCTCGCCATCAACCCGGACGCGACCGCACCCGTCTTCGCCGCCTGCGACGTCGGGATCCTCGGGCGGGCGGAGGAGATCCTCCCGCTGCTCGCCGACGATATTCCTCGACTTCTTCCTCCGTGACCGTGCCATGAAGGCGGACCAGCCGAGCTACTCGGCGGAGCGGGTCGCGATGATGCGGGCCGCCCACCGGTCCTTCGACGACCCGACGGTATTCGACGACCCGCTCGCCCTACGGATCCTCGGCCCGGACGCCGTCGACCGGCTGGAGCGGACCAAGCCGTTCGCTCGGAGCCCACCCATCGCGGGGCTCCGGGCGTGGCTCGCCGCCCGGAGCCGGTTCGCGGAGGACGAGCTCGCGCTGGCGCGAGAACGGGGCATCCGCCAGTACATCGTCCTGGGCGCCGGACTCGACACCTTCGCCTACCGGCAGCCGCCGGGGGTTTCCCCGATGGAGGTGTTCGAGGTCGACCACCCGGCGACCCAGGAGTGGAAGCTGCTCCGGCTGCGCGAGGGTGGGATCGGGATCCCACCGACGGTCCACTTCGTTGCCACGGATTTCGAGCGCGGCGACCTGGGGAGGATCCTCGAGACCGGTGGATTCCGGCGCGACGCACCGGCCTTCGTTTCGTGGCTCGGCGTCACCATGTATCTGACTCGCCCGGCCATCGATCGGACGACCGATCTGTTCGCCTCCCTGGCCCCGGGCAGCGGGGTGGTGCTCGACTACTTCGCCGAGGGGGCGGAAAACCCGCTCGAGCGAGTGGCGCGAGGGTTGCTCGCGGAGCGCGTGGCCCTCTCGGGCGAACCGTTCCGCAGCTGGCTCCCGGTGGGAGCGCTCGCCCGCGAGCTGGAGGGCCGCGGGTTCCACGATGTACTCGATCTCGGGGCGGACGAGGTCAACCAGCGCTACTTCGCGGATCGCTCGGATGGGCTGAAGGTCGTCAGCCGCGTCGGTCGACTGGTCCGGGCGGTTCGCTGAGAACCGGCGTCGACGAGCGAGGTCCTACCGACGGCGATTGGCCGTGGCGGCCCGGTCCGCGGCACCGAGAGCGGCGAGGAGGTCATCGAGCGTGGCCCGCAGGCTGCGGGCGTTCCGGGCGCGGACTCGGAATCGAAGCGTGCTCCCGTCCGTGCCTCCGTCGACAAAGTCGGGATTGTCCACGACGACCGCCGCCCAGAGGGCCGCGGCCTCCTCCGGCGACGCGGCGGTGTGCGCGATGGCTACTTCGACCGGTGGGCCTTCGTCTTCGGCGGCGCCGCCGGCGGGGATGGGTCGACCTCCTTCTTCGGGGCCGCGCCCGGTCCGCGGTCGAGCGCGTTCGCGACGACGGGGGCGGTCGTGGTGCGCCGAGCCGACTCGACCTGCGCGCGTTCCTCGAGGTAGTTCAAGACGCTCGGCCAGACGGTCCCGTCGGTCCGGGCCTTGTTCTCGAAGTTGTTCTCGCTCAGGAACTTCTCGAACGCCTTCGCGGTGGGCGCGTCCCAGCTGGCGGTGAGCCGGCCGCTGTAGAAGCCGAGCAGGCCGAGCGAACGCTGCACCGCTCGCGCGACGTCGCCCGCGAGCGGCACGAGGGTCGTCGGGTCCTCCCGGGTGAGCAGAGTGAGGTCGTAGAGCCGGAACACGCGCTTCAGCTCCTCGATCGGAGCCGGGTGGTCGTCGATGCGGATGTCGATCCAGCGGTCGGAGCCTTCGTCGTAGCCCCCCTTGTCGCGAACGACGAGGAGGGCCGCGGACTGCATGCCGCGTCGGTCCCCGCCTTCGCGCTGCGCGGAGCCGAGCGCGGCGAGCAGCCGCTCGGGAAGGTCGCCCGGCGTGGACTCGTACGTCCGCGCCATCGCCTCGACGACGTTCTTCGAGAACAGGATGTTCCCCTGGCAAGCGAACCCCTCGCCGACGATGTGGCCCGCCCAGTCCAAGCACTCGGAACCGGTGTAGGCGGCCGCGCGTCCCTTCGCATCGACGACGCCGAGCTGGCGCTGATTTCGCTTGGGGTCGGCGGCGGTGAGCTTCGCGACGACGGTCTCGGGGCTCTCCCCACGCTTGAGCCGCGCAAGCCCCTCCGGACCGTAGCGGACGTTGGCGAGTGCTTGGGTCGCTACCGCCCCGACGCCGCTCGCGGCCCACGGGACGACGGCCCCGACCGAGATGAACTTCGACTGGACGGCCACGCCCCAGAGGCCCGCGGCCGGGTCGGCCGCGACGATCGAGAACGTTCCGAATCGGGGTAGGACCATCGGAGCGTTCCGACGGCGACGGCCCCTATATGGGTTCGCGCGACGCGCGAGCCCCGCGGCGTCGGTCCAGCGTGTCGAGAATGCGCTCTCCCCGGTCGCGCGCGGGGCGCCAATCGCCGTCAATGTACTGCATGCGCGCCGACGCGAGCTCCTTCTGGAGGTCGGCGACCTCAACCCCCTCCCGAGCGGCTACCGCCAGCAGCCGCTCGACGATCTTCAAGCGGTTTCCGACGGGCTCCTCGTCCTCCGGGGTTGGTACACCGCGGTCCGCCCCCGCGTCGTAGGCGATGAGACCGCGCGGGAACTGGAGCAGTTCCGGCTCCGTCTCGTCCTCGTCGAGACGGTCGGAGACCGTGAGGAGGATCCGCTCCGCGCCCGCCACGTCCCCGGAGAGGATGGCGGCGTTCGCGACCGTGAGCCGACGCTCGAGGTCCGGGAGGGCGCGGCCCGAATCTCGACGCTCTTGGAGGCGATGGCGAACGCCTTCGACGAACCCCTCGAGTTCGGGACCGTCGGATCCGGAGGTCCCGGCCCGGGGCGGTGGACTACGCTTCCGCATCGGCGGTCGGCGGCGCCACCCGGGCAGCCGCACGCTTTGGCATCGGCACCCGCTCGCGGACCGCCGTCCAGATCGCGTCGACCTCGTTCCAGAACGCCTCGTCGGCGCCGTTCGCCGCGAGGGCAGACTCCGCGGCCGTCGCGTGGGCGGTCAGGTCGTCGGCGGGCCAGCCGCGTTTGACCGCGAACGCCGCGGTCGCCTTCGCGAGCGCGACCTGCTGGACGGCGAGCCGCGCGAGGCGGCGGCGATCCTTCTCGGCGGGGTCGGCCGCGTGGTCGGGGTCCCACTGGGGCGGCATGGGGGCGGGGATCGCGACGCGGAGCTCCTTGAACGGCGACGGCATCGTCGGCCAGCGCGGCTCGGCGAAGCGGACCGAGAGCTGCTCGAGCGCCTTCTCGGCGGCCACGAGCTCGCCGGCCGCGTAGGCGGCCTCGGCGCGCTCGAACGGGTCGATCAGCTCGACGGACGGGGCGCCCTTCCACTGGTCCAGCTGGAGGGCGACCCGCGACGGGGCGAGCCGCCGGAGGATCCGCCGTTCGGGGGAGACGGCGACGGGAGGCGGCGGAGGAGGGGCCGATTCGGGGGGTCGGTTCGGTGCTCCGGGCATGAACGAACGCGAAGGCTCAGAGGAACGACTCGAACTCGCGGGTGACGTCCGGGTACTTTTCGTGGACGGCCTTCAGGATGTTGTGGACGGAAAGCTTCTGGAGCTTGACGCCCTGGAGCGCGTCGACGACCTTGTCGAACGTGGCGTCGGAGAGCGTGCAGAGCTTCTCCTTCGCGAGCCAGTTCCGGTAGAGCTTCTCCTCGAAGCGGGCGCGCCAGCCCTTCTCGTAGGCCTGGAAGAACTCCCGCGTGGGCGTCTTCGCGGCCGCCGCCTGCGCGGCGACCTCGCCGCAGATCTTGCCGGCGATGCAGCCGTTCGCGATGCCGCCGCCCGTGAGCGGGTCGATCATCCGCGCGGCGTCGCCGACGACCATGATGCCGTCGCCGGCCGTCTGCTTGAGGGGCGGGGAGATCGAGACGCCGCCGCCGACGACGTCGATCGTCTTCCCCTTGGAGTAGCCGGGGTGCTTGGCAATCCAGGCGTCGAGGTAGGTGCGGGCCGCCGCCATGTCGTGGATCTGGCTCAGCTGGACGCCGATGCCGACGTTCGCGAGCCCCTCCGCCTTCGGGAAGATCCACACGTAGCCGCCCGGCGCGACCGAGCCCAGGTAGAAGTCGCAGTAGCGAACGTCGCAGTCGACGTTCGTCATCCGGTATTGCAGGCAGGAGTCCATGTCCTTCATCGCGATATTGGTCGGGATCCCGGCCCACCGGCCGACCTGGCTCTCGAAGCCGTCGGCCGCGATCGTGACCGGCGCGCGGATCTCGAACGGCTCGCCGAACCGCTTCGCCTTCACGCCGACGACTTTGCCGTTCTCCTTGAGGACTCCCGTCGCGGCGGTCTTGAGCATCAACTCGGCGCCGGCGTTCGCGGCGTCGATCGCGAGCTGCTTGTCGAACGCGTCGCGCTCGACGACGTAGCCGACCTCGTTGCCCGCGTGCTTTTCGTTGATCTCGAGGACCTGCTCCGATGGCGAGAAGATCCGCGCGCCCTCGACCTCGACGTTGATCCAGCGGCTCGATGGGACGATGCCGACCTCCTTCAGCCAGTCCTTGCTCATCCCCTCGCCGCACCGGACGGGCGAGCCGACCTCCTGGCGCTTCTCCAGCAGGAGGACGCGGGCGCCGCTCTTCGCCGCCCACTTGGCGGTCATGCTGCCCGCCGGGCCGGCGCCGATGACGAGGACGTCCGTGGTGAGGTTCTCGACCATGCCTATCTGATTCCCCCGAGCCGAGCGCTCAGCCGATCTCGATCGCGCCGACCGGGCACGCCTTGACGCAGACCTCGCAGCGGGTGCAGATCTTCTCGTCGAAGGTGATCCGGGTCTCGTCGAGGTAGACGCAGTTGAGCGGGCAGACGCCGACGCAGGCACCGCAGTAGATGCACAGCTGGCCCGAGGACTCGATGTGCAGCCCCTTCTTTCCCGGCACGACCTGGCCTCGACGGGTCGGACGGTCCCTTCGCCCCTTAAAGGCTTCCGACGCAGGGACGCGCGCTAGTGCCGGCCCGACGGCCGGGACGTACCGGAGGGGTGCTCCGCGAGCCACTTCTCGGCGTCGAGCGCCGCCATGCAACCGAGCCCCGCCGCGCTCACGGCCTGGCGGTAGCGGTGGTCGTAGACGTCCCCGGCCGCGAACACGCCGTCGACGGACGTGCGGGTGATGTCGGTCGTCTGCAGGTACCCCTTGTCGTCGAGCGCCAGCGCGCCGCGGAACGCCTCGGTCGCCGGGTCGTGGCCGATGGCGAGGAAGAGGCCCTGCGCCGGGATCGTCTCCCGCTTCCCGGACGGGAGGTGCTTCACCGCGACGCCCGTGACACTGTCGGCGCCGAGGACGTCCTCGACGACCGTCCCGAGACGGAAGGAGATCTTCGGGTTCTTCTGGGCGCGGTCCTGCATGATCTTGCTCGCCCGCAGCATCCCCGAGCGGTGGACGACCGTGACGGAGGAGGCGAACTTCGTGAGGAACGTCGCCTCCTCCATCGCGGAGTCGCCGCCGCCGACCGTGACGACGTCCTTGCCTTTGAAGAAGAATCCGTCGCACGTCGCGCACGCCGAGACGCCGTGGCCCCGCAGGCGCTGCTCGTTCGGAAGGTCGAGCCAGCGGGCGTTCGCGCCGGTGGCGACGATCACCGCGTCGGCGGTGAGCGTACCCGAGAGCCCGGTGTCGAGGACGAACGGATGGCGGGTGAAGTCGACCCGCTGGACGTTCGAGTCGAGGAAGGTGGTGCCGAACCGCGCCGCCTGCTCGCGCATCTTGACGACGAGGTCCGGTCCCTGGATCCCCTCCGGGAACCCGGGGTAGTTCTCGACATCGGTCGTCAGCATGAGCTGCCCGCCGGCCGGGACCCCCGATATGACGAGGGGGGCGAGGGTCGCGCGGGAAGCGTAGATCGCCGCGGTGAGCCCCGCCGGTCCGCTGCCGACGATCGCGAGGCGGACGTGCTTCGGGGCGACCATGACGTCGGCCATCGATGGGCACCGGGGCCGCGGGGAATAACGGCTCCGCCCGTGGTTACACGCGCGGTTTCGGGAGTCGGAGGAGGTCGGGGCCCGCCGACTCCGCGTACTGCCCGCGGACGAACAGCAGCGGGACGGTTTCGGGTCCGGTCTCCATTCGTTCGACGGTCCCAACGAAGAGCGTGTGGTCCCCCGTGTCGAGCGATTTGACCACCTTCGTATCGAAGATCGCCACGGCTCCGTCGAGGGCGGCGAGTCCGGACGGCGTCCGGTGGATTGCGACCCCCTGGAACTTCGCTTCGGGGGTGGCGATGCGGGCGAACCGTTCGCTGTGCGACCGTTGTTCGTGCCCAAGGAGATTCACGGCGAACCGGCCGGTCCGGGCGACGACCGCCGTCGAGTCGGCCTCGTGCCCGAGGGAGACCAGGACGCTCGGCGGGGCGATCGAGACGGAGAGGAACGCATTCACGGTGAGCCCGAAGTCGCGCTCGCCGTCGCGGCTGGTCACGACGCTCACGCCCGTGGGCCAGCGCCCCATCAGTCGGCGGAACACCGTCGGATCGGCCGGCGGTGCGCTCGTCACTCCTCCCGCCATCGGAAGGCAGCGATCGCCGCGATGAAGGTCAGGGCACCGCCGATGGCCACGATGCCGATGTCGAAGAGCGCCCGCGTGTTGTTGTGGAACAGCATGACCTGGTTCATTCCGTCGATCACGTAGTACAGGGGCAGCGCGTGCGCGATGTTCTGGAGGAACGGCGAGAACCCCGAGACGGGGAAGAACGTGCCCGAGAGGAACATCATCGGGAACGTGATGATGTTTCCGACGACCGCGGCGATCTCGGGGGTCCGCGCGACCGATCCCGCCAGCATCCCGAGCGAGACGAAGAAGAACGGCCCGAGGGCGAGGAATGGAATCAGGCCGAGCGTGAACCCGACGTGCGAGCCGAAGACGACGACGCCGAAGACGATCATGATCACCGCCGAGACGAACGTCAGCACGATGTACCAAGCGATCTTCGACGCGAGCCACTCGCCCTTGGTGAGGGGCGTGAGCGACAGCTGCCGGAACAGGTGGTCCTTCCGGTACGTCGAGGAGATCTCGACCATCGAGAACATCGGGCTCGTCAGGATCGAGAACCCGATGAGGCCTGGCACGAGGTAGTCGATGTACTTCAGAACCTGGCTGCCGACGTTCTGATTCGTCGCCCCGAGGACCGGGGTGCCGCCGACGGCCTTCAGGTTGAATCCGTTCGCGACGCCCTCCACGGCGCCGAGCGTGATGCCGGACGACTGGGCGTCCTGAGGGTCCGTGAACACCGTCACATTGACGGGCGTATGATTCGTGAAACTCGATTCCAGGCCGGCCGGGATGATCAGGCCGACCGGGTAACCTTGCTGCGCGAGCCAGCTCGCGAACGACTCGTTCGTCACCGGGCCGACGACCTGGATCTTGACCGCTCCGGTCTGGTTCAACGCCGCCAGGAATGCGACCGACGTCGCGGAGTGGTGGTCCAGATTCTCGGTGTAGACCGTCACGGTCGAGGAGCCGCTGACCGAGAAGATCAGGCCGAACAGGCCGATCAGGATGATCGGGAAGATCAGACTGAAGAACAGGCCGATCGGGTTGCGGAGGTAGCCCTTCGTGAAGACGACGAAGTCGGCGCCGACCCGCCGGGGATTCATGCTTTCGCCCCCGCAGCGACGACGCCTTCGTCCATTCGCCCGACCAGCCCGACGAACACGTCTTCGAGCGTGTCGCTGACGGTGGCGAACCCCTTCCAGGGGATGCCGCTGTCCTCGATCGTCTTCAGGACCATGAGGGCGTCGGCCTTGTCGCGCATGTGAATCTCGATGCGGCCGTCGGAGATGGTCACCGGCCGCTGGACAAGCCGCTTCAGGTATTCGCCGAGCGACGCGGGACCCTCCACGACGAGGCGCTCGGGGCGGCCGAACTTCCGGATGATCTCCGCGGGCGTGCCCGACGCGATGATCTTCCCTTGGTGGATGATCGCGACGAGGTCGGCGAGGAGCTCCGCCTCCTCGAGGTAGTGGGTCGTGAGGAAGACGGTCTTGCCCTCGCGGCGGAGGTCACGGATCACTTCCCAGATCCCGCGTCGCGCCTGCGGGTCGAGGCCGGTCGTCGGCTCGTCCAGGAAGCAGATCTGCGGGGCCGGGACGAGCGCCAGCGCGAGGCCGAGCTTTTGTTTCTGGCCGCCCGAGAGCGTATCGAAGCGCGCGTTCGCCTTGTCGGAGAGGGCGACCTTCTCGAGCAGACGCTCCGTGTCGACCTTGACATTGAACAGGGTGGCGTAGTAGAGGATGGCTTCGCGCGGCGTGATCTTCTCGAAGAACCGGAACTCCTGCGGAATGACGCCGATGATCTTGTGGAGCTCCGTGCCTTGCGCCCAGGGGTCGAGACCGAGGACCCGGACCTCGCCCGAGGTCTGGCGCCGCAACCCCTCGAGCACTTCGACGGTCGTCGTCTTCCCGGCGCCGTTCGGCCCGAGGAAGGCGAACACCTTCCCCTCGGGAACGGTGAAGTCGATCCCGTCGACAGCGGCGAGCGTGCCGTACCGCTTCGTCAGGCCTTGGACGGTGATCGCATCGGCCATCGAACGGGCCGTCCGAACGCTTGGCCCATATGAAGCCGGCTACGGTTACGGCACGGCGAGCGTCCGTTCCGCGTCCGGATCGAGCTGGACCGAGCCCCGTTCTCCGGCGAGCATCAGCGGCCACGGGCCGGCCCAACGCGCCGTAACAGCCCCCGGTCGCCATCCGAGGTCGAGGCGACCCCCACCGAGCCGGATCCCGGTCAGTGAGGCCGAACTCCAACTGGCCGGGAAGCGGGGCCGACAGGAGAGCGTTCGCGAGCGGAGCGCGGGACGCAGTCCCCACAGCCCCTCGAAGATCGTCGTGAGGAACGGCCCAACGCTGAAGCCGAGCAGGAAGCAGGAATCGAACGCCTCGGGCCGGTCGCCGCGGTAACATTCCGACGCGAACCCGTCCTCCTCGAGGACCCGGGCCGCGATCGTGTCGAGGTAGCGGACACCCGCCTCGGGTCGCCCGGCCCGAAACGACGCGCCCGCGGCCCACGCGGTCGCGATCGTCCAGACCTGCCCTTCGTGGTAGGCGATCGGGTCGTACGTGGCGTCGGAGCTCGAGAGCGTCCGGAGCCCCCACGGCGTCGAGAGGTCCGGCTGGGCGGCGCGGTCGAGGAGGGCGCCGGCCGTCGCCGAATCGAAGATACCCGCCTCGACCGCGCGGAGCGCATTCGGCCGGACGTGGGCGAGCGGAGAACCGTCCGTGTGGAGCGAGTCGTAGAGGTACTTCTCCGCCGGCCATCGATACCGACTGGCGATCTCGGCGCGGACCGCGGCGGCCCGTTGGTGCAACGGCGGCGCGTCCCGACCGCCGGAGAGTTCGTCCAGGTCCGCGAAGGCGTCGAGCGCCTCGGCCCAGAGCACCTGCAGGTCGATTGCGTGGTCGCGTCGGTCCGCGGAGTCCCAGATCGTCGTGTCGAACGCGTCGATTCCGTAGTGGACGCGTCCGATGTCGATCGCGGCCTTCTTGATGGCGGCGACCTCGCCGCCGTTCGTGAACAAGCCCGTCTTCGGGTCGACCTTCAGGTTGCCCCAGGCGAGGGCTCGCGCCAGTCCCTTCCGGAACGGCTCGACGACCGATGCATCGCCCGTGTGGGCGACCAGCCGTTGGAGGATGAGCGGGAAATAGAGCGTCGTGTCCGAGGTTCCGAAAAGGAACACCGGTCCGGCCGACAGCTGCATGGGGAGCTCTCCCGCGGTCGCGCCGAGGAGACCCAGGTCCGCGGGAGCCTGGTAGCGGAAGGCGGTCGCCACGGTTCTCCGGACCCGGTCGACGTCCCCCAACCAGAGGACGGCGGGGAGCATCCAGCCGATGTCGCGGAACCAGAGGTCGGAGTACCATGGGAAGCCCGCGACGAGCCCGGCCATGTCGGGTGTGGGGTCGGCGTAGAGGCTGCGAAGGGCGTCGGCCGCGAGCCGGTAGGCGTCCGAAAGGGCCGGGTCGTCCGGGGTCGACAGCTTCGGGATGTCGGTCCGCCAACTCGTCCACGTCCGTTCGTTCCGCGCCTCCCACGACTCCCGGCTCGCCAAAGCGGCCCGGCCCGCATCGGGATTCGCGTCGACGGTGGCGAGAAGCCCGCCCCAGAGGACCCAATCCAGACGCACCACGCGTCCGGGGTCGAGGGAGAGGGCGTACTCGACCCGGAGCGAGCGTGCCTCCCCGCTCCATCCCCCGCCGATCCACGGAACCCCATCGATCGCCAGCGTGGAGGGGAGCGGGTCCGACTCGAGACCGAGCGCCCAACCGTGGGAGCGCGCGAAGACCGTCGCCATCGAGGTCCGCAGCTCGAAGTCGTACGGCCGCACGCCCTCGATCAGAACGGGAGCGAGCCACAACGGGAGGTCCATGACGACCCGCACATCCCCGGCGGTCGCCGCCATCGAGCGAACGGAGAGGCGACGGCCGACCCCGGAGAGGTCCGGGAGGGGCAACACCGTATCGACGAGGTCGAGGTCCGCCAGTTGGTGGGTCGACTCGACGATCCAACGGTCGTGGGTCTGCGACCGGACTGTCGCGGGACCGAGCGGAATTTCGTGCCCGGCCGGTCCGAAGGCGAGCGACCACGGCCCGGCAAGTCGCACCCCCTGCGCGTACACGCCCCCCCAATCGATCGCGGCGCCGCGGGTGTTCCACGGAAGCGAGAAGGAACCGTCGGAGCCGAGGATCGCCGCGCTGGACGGTCCGGTCGCCAGTCGAGGACGGACCGGAGGGCGATCCGGAGAGGACGGGCCGGACCGCGGAGAGCCGCGGGCCTCGACCGGAGTTGCCGTCACGATCCCGGCGCCTCGGGTACCTTGACGTGGTCCATCACCTCGAACCAGACGATCGGCGGGATCGCGAGGCTGCGGAGCTCGAGACGCACCGAGTGAGGCCCTGGGGAGGGTGCTCCGACGGCGGCGGTGAACTCGATGCGAATCCCGGGGCGGAGTTCGAGCGGGGAGTCGGCGGAGACGGAATCGAAGGGAATCGGTTCGACGCGGTCACTCGGATGCACGGTGCACGCCGAGGGGGGAACGAGGTCACCATCCCACGCGAGCGAGGCGGCACGGAACGCGCCCATCCGGAGTGGCGGGTTCCGAAGGTCGAATGCGATGCCGCCGGGAATCGAGCGCAGCGAACCGCGCTCGTAGATCGAACGTTCGAGGTACCAGGCGATGACCGCCATGACCTCGAGCGAGTGGAAGCCGTACTGCTTGCCGATCCGCAGCCCGTCCGCCACCAGCGCGAGGTCGGAGCCGAGGTGGCGGCCTCTCACCGCCCGGGGGAGCGTTCGCGAAACATAACAGCCCCGCGGGCGGGGCAGGTCGACTCGGTTTTACATAGCGGGCGCCGCTCCCGCGGTTCGTGGAAGCGGTCGTCCTCGGGGGCGGCGGGCTCACGGGCCGCTGCACCGTTCGGGACCTCGCTGCGACCGGCGGGTTCGACGCGATCCGGATCGCCGACCTCGACCTCGGCCTGGCCGAGTCGGCGGCGCGCGCGACCGGCTCCGACCGGGTGCGGGCGGAGGCGCTCGACGTGCGGGACGCCGCCGCGCTCCGCCGCGTCCTGAAGGGAGCCGATGTCTGCGTCAACGCCGTCCAGTACACGTTCAACCTGGCCGTCATGGAAGGCTGCCTCGCCGAGGGCGTCCCGTACCTCGATTTCGGCGGCCTGTTCCACACCACGCGGCGCCAGCTCGCCCAGGACTCGCGGTTTCGCGAGGCCGGTCTCCTTGCGATCCCCGGCCTCGGCCAGGTCCCGGGCATCTCGAACGTCCTCGCGGTCGAGGCGTGCCGCGACCTCGAACGGGTCGACTCGATCGTCATCCGCGACGGCTGGCGGGACCTGACCCCGAATGGACCGGAGATCGTCTTCACGTGGTCGCCGAGCACCTTCCTCGACGAGATGATCCAGGCGGCGATGGTGTTCGAGAACGGAGCGTATCGCGCATACCCACCGATGAGCGGCGGCGAGGAGTTCGCCTTCCCCGCTCCGGTGGGGCGCACGACGGTCTACCGGACTCTGCATTCCGAGCCCGCGACCATCCCCGAGAGCCTCCGGGAGAAGGGACTTCGACATTGCGAGTGGAAGGAGGGAGGACCCGGTATCGACCTCCTGCGGACGATGGCGAAGCTCGGCCTTGGCTCGGAGTCTCCCGTCGAAGTGCGCGGCCAGCCCGTCGTACCGCGCGAGTTCCTGCTGGCGCTCCTCAAACGGGAACACCTCCTCGGCGCGCCTGCCGGCGTCACGCTCCTCGACTGGGAGGTGTGCGACATCGAGATTCACGGGCAGTCGAACGGCGCCGAGGTCGAACGGCACGCCCAGGCCCGGTTCCCGCCGCGGCCCGACTGGGGCTTCACCGCGACCGAGTACGCGGTCGGCGTCGCCGGGGCCATCGGGGCGCGGCTGATCGTCGAGGGGGCGATCACCCAGACCGGGGTGGTGCCCCCCGAGCGGTGCGTGCCGGCCGGACCGCTCCGCGCCGCGTTGGCCGAGCGCGGCATCGAGACGACCGTGACGCCGCCCGAGCCCCCGCTCCCGCCCCCACGAACCGGCGCCCGCTAAGCCAAAACAGGTGATTTACCTCCATTCTACCCCAGTATCGCCACCCAAAGTAGCCAATGTCCACGCGAATCATGCTTTGGGTTACGTGTGCGTTTCGCGTGGTGTACGGTAGCTGCGAACTACGAAGAGTTCTCTCCCCGCGCCATCTATATATATGGACCTCCGGGTCCTGAAACCTACTCGGATGTGTTTTAGATGGCGGAGCCGAAACTCGCCCTTCCTTCCGGGGTCCGGAGCCCGGGATCGGACCCGGAACTAGGGAGTCCCGTCGGGGCCCCACCCGAGCTGCTCGGGCATCTGAGCGCCGAAGGTTCGGCCGCCGCTCCTCCGGAGCCGGCGGGCAAGCCGACACCCAAGGCCGAGGCGGCCGCGGCCCCGAAGGACGACGAGGAGGAGGTCCAGCCGCTTCCCATCCCGATCGCCCGGCTCGTCCCGAAGCTCCGCAAGAGCGCGCGCCTGTTCGAGGAGGGAAAGAAGTACATCCCGAACTCGACGAGCTCCCTCATCCGGGTCGCGTCGTACGACCCGTGCCCGCCGTTCATCAAGAAGGGCAAGGGGAGCCGGATCTGGGACGTCGACGACAACGAGTACCTCGATTTCAACCTCGGATACGGGTGCCTGATCAACGGCCACGCGCACCCGGAGATCGTGAAGGCGCTCTGCGCCCAGGCCGAGCTCGGGACCCATTTCGCCTCCCCGACCGAGCTCGAGATTGATGTCGCGAAGGCGTTCCATAGGATGGTCCCGAACACCGAACGCGTGGCGTTCTGCTCGAACGGCTCCGACGCCACGATGAACGCTATCCGGATCGCCCGGGCCGTCACGGGGAAGGACGGGATCCTGAAGTTCGAGGGCCACTACCACGGCCAGCACGACTACGCGCTGATCAGCGCGGAGGCGCCGCCGATCGTCGCGGGGCTCGACGAGTATCCCCGACCGCTCCCGAACTCGGCCGGGATCCCCCCGGGCGTCACCGACTACGTCATGGTCGCGCCGTACAACTCGATCCCCGCCTTCGAGCGGATGGTTCGCCGCTACCGCGACCGGCTCGCGGCGGTGATCCTCGAGCCGATCATGGCGAACGCCGGCGTGATCCCGCCCGCCCCGGATTACCTCAAGCGCCTGCGGGAGATCACCCGGGAGAACGACCTGCTCCTGATCTTCGACGAGGTGTTCACGGGTTTCCGCGTCCATCCGGGCGGGGCCCAGGCGCTCTACAAGGTCGAGCCGGACCTCTCGTGCTGGGCGAAAGCGCTCGGCGGCGGGGTGACGATCTCGGCGGTCTCGGGGAAGGCCGAGTTCATGGACCTCATCGCCCCGGGGCGGATCTCGTTCGGCGGCACCTACTTCGCGAACAACCTGTCGCTCGCCGGAAGCCTTGCGAACCTGAAGATCCTCGAGCGGGGCGGCGACGGGCTCTACGAGCGGTTCGACCGGATGACGACGAAGCTCGAGAAGGGGATCGAGCAGGCGGCGAAGGACGCGAAGGTCTCCGTGCTCGTCCAATCGGTGAACGGGATGCTCCAGTTCTTCTTCACGCGCCGCAAGAAGATCACGAACTACCGCGAATCGCTCCAGATCGACTGGAACCTCTACCTGCGGAACCACCAGCTGCTGCTGGACAAGGGGATCTACACCCACCCCGACAACTACGAGCGGATCACCTTCTCCTCGGCGCACACCGAGAAGGACGTGGACGTCCTCGTCGACACGATCCACGAGACGTTCGCCGAAATCCGGACGTTGCCGCGGGACTACCTCCCGTAGCGGGCGCGGGTCAGTCCGGCCACCGGGCGCGGCGGCCCGTTGGGTCGCTCAGCCGAGCGGGTTGCCGCAGTGCGGGCAGAACCTCACGTTCGGGTCGATGACCCGTCCGCATTTCGGGCACACGCGCAGGACGGGCGGGGGAGGCAGGTACGGCATCCACGTGGGGCGCGGGTGAGGCTGATGCGCGATGGCGAGCGCTCCGCCGATCAGTCCGAGAATGAATCCGACGACGAACCCGCCGGCGAAGCTCGTGAGGCTCAGCACGGAGAACACGATGATCAGGACGCCGAACAGGACGTGGTGTTGGGGCTGGGTGTACACCATGGCGCCGAACAGCAGCACCAGTATTCCGCAGACGATGCCAAACAGCCCGGAGAGGACCAGGGTCCCTCCGAAGCTCCCGAACGGAACGTTTTGGGGGACTACGGTGCCGATGGCGACCTCCAGCCCCGCCGCGGCGAGGATCAGGATCCCGCCAATAATGCAGAGGACCAACGACTCCGTCGGCCGCATTGGCTCGGGTGGACCGCTGGGCGCGCCGCCAAAGGGCCAGTGGCCCAAGTGGCCGGGATGCGGGGCGTACGCCGTCCCCCATTGGACGGGGGCCGGATGGGCCCCGTGCGGTACCGGGGTAGGCGGTGGAGCTGCCGGTGGGGGCGCGACCAATCTCGCCCCGCACTTGGAGCAGAAGGAATCGTCGAGCGCGTTCGACGCCCCGCAGGCGGCGCAGGTCCGTCCGCTCACTCGGGTCGAGAGCCAATCTATCTACATATAATCCGGAGGTGGCCGCATCGCCCACCGTCGAAGGGGGTCATGCGGGGCCCGCCGGTGGGAGCAGCTTCTCGGCGTGGATCCAGACCCGCTCCGGACGGTATCCCAGTCGCTCGTTGATCGACCACATCTTCGCGTTCTGCGAGTCGTTCGAGGTCCGGAAGTAGGTGTAGCCCGCCGCTCGACCATAGGCGAGCGAGCGTCGCTTCAACTCGGTGGCGACCCCCCGGCCTCGGAAGGCCCGGAGCGTCCCCGTGATCATCTGGTTCAGCGTTTTGGGGTCCCCTTCGGACCGCTCGAAGAGGCAGAGGCCGACGATCCTTCCCCCGTGCTGCGCGAGGAACGCCGCTTCGGGAATGAGCCCGGGGCCTTGCAGATATCCCTCGACAAATTTCCGGAACACCTCCGGGGTGAACGGACCCATCCGGGGAGCATCGCCCAGGACGGCGACGTCCACTTCGCAGATCTCCTCGAACAGGTCCCGGCGCTTTGGCCCCGCTTCCGCGAGCGTCGTGAAAGTGAACCCCTCCGCCGCGAGCCGGCTCGAGTGATCCGCCGGGGGCTGGGCGTTGGCCAGCTCCAGCCGCGAATCCCAGAGACGACGTCGTTCGACGAAGCCCCGGCGCGTCCAGAAGCGCATGCCGGCCGAGTCTTCGGCGCCGGAGCCCGCCCACAGCCGGACCGCTCCGCGCCGCTCGGCTTCCGCATTGATCCCCTCGGCCAGTGCGCGCGCGACACCTCGCCCCTGGTGGTCGGGGTGAACCCGGACGTCGACCCAGAACGTCTTCGGGTCGTAGCTATCGACGGGGTTCCCGATGTACCCGAACGCGACCGGCGTCGCGGTCGCGCGTTCTTCGACGACGGTCTTGACCCGCTCGATCGGTGCCCGGGAGATCGCCGCGTCCACGCGGCGTGACTCGTCCGCGGACATGGTCCAGCCCGGGATCGTGAGGCGGGAGAGGCTCGCCTCCGGCTCGAAGTCGTCGTCCTGGAACGGCCGAATCAAGTACCGCGCTTCGTCCATCGGGTTCGCGCGGGAGTAGGTCCCTGAGCCCCTTATCCTGCGGCGTCAGGGAAGCGGGGCGGCTTCGGTGTCCCATCGGGCGTCGGCGCCCAAATTCGGCACGTTCTAATATCGGTCCAAGGTTCCAAACTCGGTGCCGACGGGGATAGCGGGAGCTCCCGGCCGACCCCACGGCGGGGCCGGCTTTGGGGCGTAGTCCCAGCGACCTGATCGTCTTTGTCCTGAAGCGCCTCCTTCAGCTCATCCCGGTCCTGTTCGGCGTCATCGTCCTGACGTTCTTCTTCACCCACCTCGACCTCACCGACATCTGCAACGCCTGGTACCCTCACGCCGGCATCGCGACGATTCGCCACTGCGAGACGACGATCAACCAGCCGATCGCGCAGCAGTTCCTCACGTACTTCACCAACCTTCTGCACGGCAACTGGGGCGCCTCCGTTCTCGGCGACCCGGTGTACCCGAAGATCGCGACCGCGCTCCCGGCGACGGTCGAGCTCGTCCTCGCGGCGCTGTTCCTGATGGTGGTCATCGGGATCCCGCTCGGCGTCGTCGCCGCGCAGTCGGGCGGCCGCTGGGCCGACCACCTCGTGAGGGTGTTCTACCTGAGCGGGTGGGCGACGCCGACCTACCTCGGGGCGGTGCTCGCCGCGGTGTTCTTGGGTCCCGCGCTCGGCCTCCCGACGGGCGGGGAGTACTCGACGAATCCGCCGCCGTTCACGCAATGGACCCACATGTCGGTCCTCGACGCGATCCTCGCCGGCAATCTCGCCTACACCGCCGACGCGTTCGCGCACCTGGTCCTGCCGGCGACCGTGCTGGCGTTCATCAATATGGGGATCGCGACGCGCATGACGAGGGCCTCGATGCTCGAGGTTCTCCCGCTCGACTACGTTCGCTCGGCGCGGATGAAGGGCCTGACCGAGTTCTGGGTCCTCTACAAGCACGCGCTGCGCAACGCGCTGATCACGACCACGACCGTGCTCGGCATCACCGCGGGGGGACTCCTGTCGGGGACGGTCGTCATCGAGGAGGTGTTCGCCTGGCCCGGGATCGGCCAGTACGCCTACGCCTCGATCGGGGGCGGTGGATCGCAGCTGAACTTCGACGGCGCGATCGCCGTCGTGATCGTGTTCGCGACCGCCGTCGTCGTGGCGAACCTGATCGCCGACATCCTCTACGGGGTGCTCGACCCGCGCGTCGATTGGAGGTAGGCCGCGATGACCGAGGCGGCCCCGAAGCGTCCCCGCCTCTCCGACGGCTCCTTGGGAGTCCTCTGGCGCGTCCTGCGGACCAACCCCCTCTCCCTCGGTGGCTTCGTCCTCGTGGCGGTGATCGTCCTCACCGCCCTCGTCGTGACCGTCGACCCGCGGCTGCTCGTGCCGTACGGGGCCCAGCAGTTCACCGGAGCGATCCACGCCGGCCCGTCGGCGCACCACCTGTTCGGGACCGACGGAACCGGCTACGATGTGTTCTCGAACGTGATGCTCGCGCTCCCGCTCGACCTCGGCATCGGCGTCGCGATCGCGGGAAGCGCGCTGTTCATCGGTGGCGGCCTCGGCCTGATCGCCGGATTCTTCGACACCCCCGGAACCGTCGGCGGCGCCATCTCGGTGTCGATCATGCGTCTCACCGACATCTTCCTCTCGTTCCCGAGCCTCATCCTCGCGCTCGCGATCACGCGGGCGCTCGGCATCGGCGTTGGGCCGACGCTGATCGCACTCGCGATCACCTGGTGGCCGTTCTACGTCCGCCTCGTCCGCGGCGAGGTGCTCGCGGTGAAGCATCTGCCGTACGTGACGGCCGCGCGCGCCTCCGGCGTGTCGGAGTGGCGGATCCTCATCCGCCACGTCCTGCGGAACGTCCTCGAGCCGATCGTCGTCTACTTCACGCTGGACATCGGGACCGTCCTCGTCACCTACTCGACGATCGGGTTCATCGGCGTCGCGAGCAAGTACCCGGGGCCTCAGCCCGAATGGGGGGCGATGCTCGCCTTCTACCAGTCGTCGGGCGCGATCAACGTCTACCCGTGGGAGGTCCTAGGCCCGGGCGTCGCGATCTTCGTGACGGTCCTCGCGTTCAGTCTGCTCGGTGACGGGCTCCGCGACCTCCTCGACCCACGGACCCGCCGGGCGTTCGTCCGCAGCTCGGCCGGCCACGACCCGCCGGCCGAGACCCCTTCGGCGCTACCCTCCGGCGGCGAGGCGACGACCGACGAGGTCGCTATGGGCCGGGAGGGAGGCGCGGCCGCATGACCGAGCCCGTCCTGGACGTCCAGGGTCTCACGATCACATACACCGTCGGCGCGGGAGTCTTCCAGGCGGTCTCCGACGTCTCGATGCAGATCTACCCCGGCCGCGTGGTCGGGATCGTCGGGGAGACCGGCTGCGGCAAGAGCACGCTCGGGAAGGCGATCCCGCGACTCCTCCCGGAACCGCCCGCCACGATCGGATCGGGTACGGTCGTGTTCCGGGGGACCGACCTCGTCCGCCTCACCAAGCGCCAGCTCCCGATGGTCCGCGGCACCGGGATCGGGATGATCTTCCAGGAGCCGCTCAACTCGCTCAACCCAGCGTTCCGTGTCTACGACCAGATGGCGGAGGCGATCCGGATCCGCCACTACCGCGACATGGGCTACGTGAAGTCGTTCCGCGGCGGTTCGATGCCGTTCGACTACTCCGTGCGGTCGACGCCGCCCGTCACCAACCCCGTCACGAAGTCGATCGTCCCGGGCGGCGCCGCCGCGGAGGCGGTCGAGGACAAGCTGCGGACGCGCGCCGAGTTCCGCGAGGAGGTGCTGCGCTACCTGCGGCTCGTGCGGATCAACGACCCCGAGGCGATCCTCGGATTGTACCCGCACGAACTGTCGGGCGGCATGCGCCAGCGGATCATGATCGCGATGGCGCTCAGCGAGCGGCCGTCGCTGCTCATCGCGGACGAACCGACGAGCGCGCTCGACGTGACGATCCAGGCCCAGGTCCTCACGCTGATGAAGGAGCTGATCGACGAGGTGAAGGCGGCGATCCTGTTCATCAGCCACGACCTCGGCGTCATCGCCGAGACCGCCGACGAGGTCGGCGTGATGTACGCGGGCCGGATCGTCGAGTACGGTCCCGTCGCCGACGTGTTCCTGAACCCCCGGCATCCGTACACGAAGGCGCTGTTGCGCGCCGCGCCGAGCCGCTACAAGTCGGACGGTCCGCTCAGTTCGATCCCCGGCACGGTGCCGAACCTCTCGCGCCCGCCGTCCGGATGTCGCTTCCACCCGCGTTGCCCGCTCGCCCGCGATGCCTGCAAGGCGTCGAGCCCGCCGCTCGCGATCGTCGGGGCGGAGTCGAAGGTCGAGATCGTCGCCTCGCACCGGAGCGCCTGCTTCTTCCCCGAGGAGGTCCCGAACCTCCCGTGAACGACGCGCCCGCCCTCCTCGAGGTCCAGGACGTGGTGAAGTACTTCCCGCTCACGCGAAGCCTCACCAGCGTCATCACGGGGGGCAGTCGACGCGCGGTCCATGCCGTGGACCACGTCTCGTTCTCGCTCAACGAGGGGGAGACGCTCGGCCTGATCGGCGAATCCGGCTCCGGGAAAACGACGCTCGGTTGGCTCGTCGCCCGGCTCCATGAGCCGACCGGTGGCCGGATCCTGTTCTCCGGTCACGACGTCACTCGCCTCCCGAGGGGCAAGCTCCGCGCGTGGCGACGGAATGTCCAGGTCGTCTTCCAGGACCCGGTCGGCTCGCTCGACCCTCGGCTTCGGGTGTGGCAGATCGTCGGGGAGCCGATGCGCGCCCAACTCGGGCTGTCGCGCGCCACCACGCGAAAGCGGGTCGAAGCGCTCCTCCCCAGCGTCGGATTGCCGACCGATTGCCTCGACCAGTACCCCCACGAGTTCTCGGGGGGCGGGCGCCAGCGCCTCTCCGTCGCGCGCGCGCTCTCGGTCGACCCGCGCCTCATCGTGCTCGACGAGCCGACGAGCGCGCTCGATGTTGCCGTCCAGGCGCAGATCCTGAACCGTCTCGTAGCGCTCCAGCGCGAGCGGAAGATCGCGTACCTGCTGATCACCCACAACGTCGCGGCGGTCCGGTTCGTGGCCGACCGCGTCGCGGTCCTCTACCTCGGCCAACTCGTTGAGATCGGAGGGGTCCACGAGGTGCTCGAGCACCCGGTTCACCCGTACACGAAGGCGCTCCTGGCGGCGGTGCCGGTGCCCGACCCCAACCGCCGGCGGATGCGCTACCGGATCGAGGGCGACATCCCGAGCCTCGTCGACCCGAAGCCGGGTTGCCGGTTCGCGCCGCGCTGCCCGTTCGTCATCGAGCGCTGCCGGGTCGAGGACCCTGAGTTCCGCGCCGTCCCCGGCATCCCGAACCGGCTCGTCGCCTGCCACCGCGCCGAGGAGGTCGGGGACATCCCGCCCGAGTCGCTCCTCGAGGTGGCCCCGGCCGTCGCGGCGCCGGCCGGCGCCGCTACTTGAGCCACTGGGTATTGAAGCCGATCGCGAACGGCTCGCCGCTCGCCATCGGGTTCTGGACGAACCCCTGCAGGTTCGTCGAGTAGACGGCGAACGCCGTCGGCACGACGAGCCAGATGTCGGTGTAGTTGTTGTACATCAGGGTCGTCATGTTGGTGTAGTAGGCCGTGAGCGTGGCCGGGTTCGATTCTGCCGCCGCGAGGTACGTGTCGTTGTTGACCGTCGCGTTGTTGTAACCGGACATGCACTTGTTCGCGCTCCCCGCGTGGAGCGCGTCGTTCTGCGTCCAGTCGTCGGGCGAGATGTAGTCGGACGTGTAGAACTCCTGGCCCATGTAGAACGGCCCGCCGTTCGCCGTCGTGTTCGTGACGCACTGGCCGTTCGTGTCGACCCCCTGCTCTTGGAGGATGGAGGCGAGGCTCACTCCGACCGGGTTGATCGTGATGCCGATCGCCTTCAGGTCCTGCTGGAGGAACTGGGCCGTCTCCGCCCAGTCGGCGCCCGTGTTGAGATACATGTAATTGATCGAGTTGCCGACGCAGGCCGAGTTCGCGCACGGCGAGTTCTGGATCTCCTGCTGCGCGAGCGTGGGGTTGAACGCGTAGTACGGCTCGTTCGCCGTGTGGTTGTTGTCGTACGGGTAGGACGGCGGGACGGGGCCGACCCATTGGCTCGCGTAGCCCCCGAACGCGTTCTGGATGATCTGCTCGTAGTTGATCGCGTGGCTGATCGCCTCCCGGACGGAGAGGTTGTTGAACGGAGCAACCGACGAGTTGAGGTAGATCCACCACGAGCCGCTCGTCGCCCCGTAGATCGTGGAGAGCGGCTGGACAACGACGTTCGAGTGCCCCTGGAGCTGCTGGATGGTTGACGGACCGGCGTAGGCGAACGACGCCTCCTGCACCTTCCCCGAGGTGAGGTCGTTCGTCGTGATGTCGATCGCGTCCTGGAAGATCACCTCGACCGAGGTGTTCGCAGCGGGCAGGTTGTTGTTCCCGGACTCGGTGGCGGCCGCCGCGGCGCCCCAGTACTTCGAGTTCGGCGTGAGCGTGTAGCCGCCGCCGCCGATCCCGTTGTAGCCGTTGAGGACGAACGGGCCGGTGCCGAGCGTGTGGCCGCTGGCGTAGCTGTTCGGGGTCGCGATCTGGACCGCGCCGTTCGCGTCGATCCACGCCGGATCGACCGCGTAGGAGTTGGGGGCCGACAGCGAGGCGAGGAAGTAGGTGTAGTTCGTCGCGAGGTAGCCGTAGCCCAGATTGAGCCGAATCACCGACGGGCTGACGACTTGGAACGACTGGTTCGGACTCGACATCATCGCGACTTCGCTCGAGCTCGGGCTGGCGAAGTCCCACGTGTTGAGGTCGTTCGCGAGCGTCGTGTTCGCCGCGGTGTCGTTCGTGATGTTCGAGTAGTAGCTCAGCGGGTTCGCCGGGTTGAAGTTCGTCGAGTAGAAGTTCTGCTCGAGGATGAACTGCGGCCCCTGGGCGAGCAGGAGGCTGCGGTAGAGGCTGTACCACTGCGTGTAGGCGTTGTACGGGTCCCCGTTCGAGAACACGACGCCACTGCGCAGCGTGAACGAGTAGCTCGTGATGTTCGACTCCGCGGGGTTCGCCGACGGCGTCCAGTTCTGGGCGAGGACGCCGGAGAAGCTCGTCACGCTCGCGCCATCGTAGTTCACCAGGCCCTGGTAGACCTGCTGGACCGCGGCCCAGCCGGGGGTCGAGAACGTGACGGCGGGGTCGAGCGAGTCGGGGATCTCGGCCTGGTCGACGCAGATGAAGTTCCGCTCGTTCGGACCGCAGGTGGAGGCCGAGGTTTTCTTCAGGATGAAGTAGGCCCCGATCCCGGCGACGACGAGGATGACGACGATGACGACCACGAGGATGTTTCGCGTTCGCGGAATCACAAAAAAGACCCCCCGACGGGCCGGGCGCGGGGAGCGCGTACCCCCTTGTTAAGGTATGCCACGGGGATTCAGTAGACCTCCCGCGCGGCACCGTCTTGAGGTTCGTCCGGCTCGCCCGCCGAGGTCCGGAATGGCAGCGAAAATGCTCATCGCCGGCGAGTGGGTCTCGGCCTCCAACGGGGCGACGGTCCCCGTCGTGAGCCCCTTCGACGGCCACAAGCTCGCCGACGTGCCGCAGGGCACCCGGGAGGACGCCCGGCGGGCGATCGACGCCGCGCGCGAAGCGTTCGACAAAGGTCCGTGGCCGCGCCTTCCTCCCCGTGCCCGCGCGGAAGTGTTCCTGAAGGCGGCGAAGCTGCTCGGAGAGCGGCTCCCCGCCCTCGCCGAGCTCGAGAGCTCCAATCAGGGGAAAACGATCAAGCAGGCGGCCGACGCCGACCTGCCGTTCTCGGTCGACAATCTCGTATTCTATGCGGGCGCATGCCGCGTTCTCGACTCGAAGAGCGCGGGCGAATACACCGGCGACGGCACGACGATCTTCCGCCGCGAACCGGTCGGCGTCGTGGCGTCGATCACGCCGTGGAACTACCCGATCATGATGGCGGTGTGGAAGCTCGGACCGTCGCTCGTCACGGGCAACACCGTCGTTCTGAAACCGGCGAGTTGGACGCCGCTCACGAGCCTCGAGCTCGGCCGCGTGTTCCAGGACGCGGGCCTCCCGAACGGGGCGCTCAACGTCGTGACCGGCCCCGGGGGCGAGGTCGGCGACGAGCTCTCTCGCCACCCGTCCGTCGACATGGTGTCGCTTACCGGGGACACGGCGACCGGGAAGAAGATCATGGAGGCGGCGAGTGGCACAGTGAAGCGCCTCCAACTCGAGCTCGGCGGGAAAGCGCCGTTCGTCGTATTCGCCGACGCCGATCTGGCTGCCGCCGTCGAGGGTGCCGTCATCGGCGGGTTCGTCAACGGAGGCCAGGACTGCACGGCCGCGACGCGCCTCATCGTCCACGAGTCGATCCGCAAGGGGTTCGTCGAGAAGCTCGCCGAGCGCCTGCGGACGTTCCGCGTCGGCGACCCGCTCTCGCGCTCCACCGACCTCGGGCCGCTGGTCCACAAGTCCCACCGCGACCGCGTCCTCAGCTTCGTGGAGGGCGCGAAATCTGACGGGGCCAAACTCGTCCTCGGCGGCTCAGCCCCCAGCGGGATGCCGCCCGAGGGAGCGTTCGTCTTGCCGACGGTGTTCGACGATGTGCACGCCGATATGGCGATCGCCCAGAAGGAGGTGTTCGGGCCGGTGGTCGATGTGCTCGAGTTCTCGACGTTCGACCAGGCGATCGAGATCGCGAACTCGGTCGTCTATGGACTCGCCGGGAGCGTCTGGACGAACGACGTCCGCACGGCGCTGCGCGCCGCGAACGCGCTCCGCTTCGGGGACGTCTGGGTGAACGACCACCTGCCGCTCGGCTCCGAGACCCCGCACGGCGGGTTCAAGCAGTCCGGGTTCGGCAAGGACCTCGGCGCGGACTCGCTCCTCGATTTCACGGTCACCAAGAACATCTACGTCGACCTGACGGGACAGGCCCGGAAGGGTTGGCACTACACGGTCTACGGCGACCCGGCGTAGCGGAGAGTCCCGAGTGATCGACGACGGGATCCCCGCCGACCGGCGCGCCGACCTGTGGGTCGGTGGCGCCCGACGCGCTCCTTCGACCGGAACGTATCGCCCGGTGATCGACCCGTCGACCGGCCTCTCCCTCGGGGACGTTGCAGTCGGCTCGGCGGACGATGCTCGGGCCGCGGTGGAGGCGGCCGAGGCCGTGCGCGAGTCGTGGGGCGGGACCCCCGGGCATCGCCGCGCCGCGATCCTCTACACGCTCGCGACCCGCCTTCGGGACGACCGTGAGACGATGGCCCGCCTCATCTCCCGCGAGGTCGGAAAGCCGCTCGCCGACGCGCGCGTCGAGGCGACGCGCGCCGCCTGGGTGTTCGAGTTCGCGGCGGACACGATCCGCCACCTCACCGGCGAAACGTTCCCCGCCGACGCCTACACGCACCCGCCCGGGAATGAGACGCGACTCCTCTTCACCGTCCGCGAGCCGGTCGGTGTGGTGGTCGCGATTGGCCCGTTCAACTTCCCCCTCAACCTCCTGAGCCACAAGATCGCTCCCGCGCTCGCGGCCGGCAACCCGGTCGTCGCGAAGCCGACGAGCGCGGCGCCGTTCACCGCGCTCCGCCTCGCCTCGCACGCCGCCGCCGCGGGGGTCCCGGCGGGGGTGCTGAACGTCGTCCTCGGACCCGGCGGCGCCGTGGGCGACGCGTTGGTCGAGCATCCGGCGACGCGGTTCATCACGTTCACCGGCTCCACCGAAGTGGGGAAAGGGATCGCCGAAAAGGCCGGACGCCACGCGAAGCGCGTCCTCCTCGAGCTCGGGGGCAGCGACCCGTTCGTCGTCCTCGAGGACGCACCGCTCGGTGTCGTCGTGCCGGCGGCGATTCGCGGCGCGTTCGCCTACTCGGGCCAGGTGTGCACGGCGTCGAAGCGGCTGCTCGTCCACGAGTCGATCGCCGACGCCTTCGCCCAGCAGTTCGCCGAGGCCGCCCGCCGCCTCAAGGTCGGCCCGGCGCTCGAGGAGTCGACCCAGGTCGGCCCGGTGATCGACGCCGCCGCGGTCGACCGGATGGAAGCCCTCGTCGCCGACGCCCGCGAGCGGTCGGCGATGGTCCTGACGGGCGGGGCCCGGCCCGCGGCGTCGCCGGGGTTCTACTACCCTCCGACCGTCCTCGATCACGTTCCCGAGTCTGCCCGCGTGGCGCGCGAGGAGCCGTTCGGACCCGTTGTGCCCATCCTCCGCTTCAAGGACGACGAGGAAGCGGTCCGAATCGCGAACGGGACCCCGTACGGGCTCCAGGCCGCCGTCTACACGAACGACCTCAAGCGCGCGTTCGGCCTCGCCCGGCGGATCCGCGCCGGCGGGGTCCATCTGAACGACCCGACGAACCTCCGCTGGGACGCGCTGCCGTTCGGCGGCGTGAAGGAGAGCGGCATCGGCCGCGAGGGGCTCCGCTACGCGATGGAGGAGATGACGGACGTGAAGCTCATCTCCGTGAATTACGGCTGAGACCGCAGGGAACTGCGGGCTCTCCCCGACCGATTCCAAGCCGGCGGCCGCGGTTCCGCTTCCCGGAGACCTCGGGGCGGCGTGCGTGGATCCCGAAATCTTAGCCGTAGATCGGGACCAGGTTGGAGTGGACCGGGTGCTGGCGGGTGTACTCGAAGTACGCCTGGTACAGCCAGTACGCCTGGCCGGCGAACAGCGCCGGGAGGAGGACGGCCCCCGTGGCCCCGACGGCCAGGGCCGGGGCGCTCGAGGGGAGCGGGGCCGAGTCGGGGACGGTCCACCCCTGGCCCGTGCCGCCGAGCGGCGTGAGCTCGGGACGATCGGAGGGCGGGGCGAGACCGAGCTGTTCGGCCGCGGTGCCGCTGCGCACGATCCCCGAGACGACGAGCAGAGCGAGGTAGTCGATCTCGGGGGTCTCGTCGAAGAACGACCCGGCGGCGACCCGGCCGACCGCGTACTTCTGGAGCAGGAGCGCCTCCGAGGGAGCGAGAAGGAGGGAGCCGAGCAGCGCCGCGGCGACGGCGGGCGATGGGAACGAGGCGCGCGCCCACGGGTCGAGCTCCGAGAGCCGCGCCGCGAACGACGGGGCGGCGACGAGGGAGCTCGCGAGCATCGCCGCGGAGGTCGGGATCGACCCGTCCGTGTACCCGAGTCCCTGCAGCGCCTCGGTCGCCGCGCGGAACCGCGTCGCGGCGTCGACGAGGGAGTAGCCGGATCGCACCAGCATCGCGACCGCCAGGGGGTCGTTGGTGCCCAGGGCCTGCGACATCTCGGCCATGCCGGCGAACCCTTCGGGGGTCCTCGCCATCGGGAGGTCGGCGAGGCAGGCCGCCGCGAGGTCGATCGGGAGCGACGGTGCGCCGGCGAACGGGGGGCCGTTCGCGAGGCCGGCGCGGATCCAGAGGAACGCCGTCTTGACCGGCTCGGAGTCGCCGTTGACGGCGGCGAGCACGGAGGCGACCATCAGGCCGTCCGACGGGGATTTTCCGTGGTGGCCGATCTGGCGGAAGAAGTAGGTGACCCGCGAAGCGAGGTACTCTTGCGAGAAGGTCGCGCCGCCCTGGGCGAGGAGCATGAGGGCGCTCGCCCGGACGGCGGGGTGTCCCCAGTGGAATCGGGAGTTCTGGTCGACGTCGTCCAGCCCGTCCGCGATCGGGATCGCCGAACCGACCCAGGAGCCCAACAACCGCCCGAGGCTGTCGACGCGTTCGTCGAATTCCCGCAGTTCCACGCGGCCGAATCGCGTCCGCCAGGCGGTGAGGTCGACGAGCGTCTGGCGACCGGACAGCGTCAGCGACACGAACGATCCCGTCGGGGAGTTCGGGACGAGCGCGGCGACGGTCGCCTGCGCGAGGCTGCCGGCCTCCAGTTGGGCGACGGCCGCGCGGAGCGTCGCCTGCGCGGCCGCGAGCGCGCCCTTGTTGGCCCCGGAGAGAGGGCCCGTCCGCGGACCCCACGCGAGGTCCAAGGCCCGCCGCTGGTCCCGCACCGCCGACCGGGCCGCATCGAGGCCCGTGGCGTTCGCGGCCAGTCCGGCCCGCGCGTCGGGGGAGACCTCGTCGATCCCCCCGAGCTCGACCAGGTCGGCGAGCTCGCCCGGGGTCGCCGCAGGGTCGCGTCCGTTCGCCAGCGCGGTGAGCAGCTGGAGCGCCCGGTCAGTGTCCAACGGCCGCCCCCTCCGTCCCGCTGGTCCAGATGAGCTCGAGCGAGGTCTTCTCCGGATCCACCGCCGGTTCGACCGTCAACGTGAGGCGCTCGCCCGAGCGATGGACCCGGACGTACGGGTCCGATTGCACCGCGTGCTCGAGGCGTTCCAGGGTCCACGCCCGGCGGTCCGACTCCGACGCGGTGATCCCGAGCGTGCTCCACACGGTGCGGGCGACCATCTCGACCGCGTAGGACGCCTCGTAGATGTTCTGGTAGAACTGCCCAAAGATCCGCTCCTTGACCGCGTGCGGATTCTCCGCCTGGAACGGCTCGACCCCCTCGAGGTCCGCGAAGTGAAGCGTCCCGTCCCCGGCGACGACCGAGTCCTTGTCGAGGTACACCTCGAAGAAATCGAGGCCCGTGTAGAGCGACCGGTCGCTGTCGTAGCGCAGCGTGCGCGCGAGCAGGGTCGTGGCCGCGATCGCCGACGCCAGCAGATGCTCCAGGAAGTCGGCGCACCGCTCCAGCGAATCGAGCTGGTAGAGCGCGAGGACCCGGGCGGGGTCGACGCCGAGGGTGAGCGGGCTGTGGAAGTACAGCCGAACGTTCGACGGCATCAATCGGACCTCCTGCCAGTAGGCCCCGTCGTACCGGCGCATCCAGTAGAACTGGGAGGCGACGGCCGCGATGGCGGGCGGGAGCTGCACGGCGGCGACGACCGGGCAGATGTGGAACCCCGCGATCTGGTCGACGTCGGCACGCAGGCTCGCGAGCAGGCTCACGAGCGCGTTGTCGGCGGCCTGGCCCCCGTACGGGGCGTAGCCCCACCAGCGCTCCCCGAGGAGGAAGTTCGGGATCTCGCCCTCGCGACCCTCCAACGACCGGCGGAGCTCCGGGTCGTGGCAGATCTCGCGAAGGATCCCGTGCGAGAGTCGGCGAGGTTGGAAGGCGTCGTACTTCGCGCCGCACCCCTTGACGGAAACGACGTACTCCTGCGACCCGACGACGGTCCGGTGCGCCGGGAGCAGCGCGCTCCGGTTGTCGTCCCGGATCCCCTCCGCAGGAGTGCCCGGCGGGCGACCCGCGAGTTCCCAGAGCAGCCGGGGGACGAATCCCCCGGCGAGACCGTCCTGCCAGAGCTGCCGGAAGGCTGGATTCCCGACCGTGACCAGACCCTCGGTGAGCCGGACGAGCTCGAGCGGTTCGTTCGCCACCCAGACGGCGGGCACCATCGTCAGAACGGCCTCCGGTCGACGGGGACCGCCCGCTTCGGTTTCCGGGAGTAGTACGTCGTCTCGCCGATTTTCGCGAAGCCGAACGCCCGGGCGACCGCCAGCGACGCCACGTTGCGGACCGAGATCTCGACGAGCGCGCGCTGCACGCCGAGGGCAGCGAGCGCGCTCAGCCGGGCGGCCATCAGGGCGTGGCCGTACCCCTGCCCGCGGTAGCGCCGGTCCACCGTCAGCGTGTGGAGGATGGCGTCGTCCCCCGCGACCGTGGCGAAGGCGAAGCCGACGAGCTCCGAGCCGTCCCAGGCCGTGAACCCGAGGTCGCCGTCGTCGAACGCCTGCCGGAGCCACTTCGGCTCGGGGATCGTGTAGACCGCCTTGGCGAGCACGAGGACCGCCGCGAGGTCCTCCGGCCGCATCGGGCGGACGCTCGGGTCCGCGCTCGTCGGAGCGGGGACCGGCGAGAGTGTCAGGACCGAGAACCGGTCGACCGATTGCGCTGGCGGGACCCAGGCGCTGGGCGGGAGCTCGGCGAAGAACCCGCGCGAGCGGTTCATCGAGCGGAACAGCTTTGCGATGGCGGGATCCGATGTGAAGAGGGCGGAGACCCGCGCCTCCCGCTCGCGGACCATGACCCCGACGAGCCGGGTCCCGTCCGTCGCCACCCAGACCGGGCACTTCCGCTGCCGCGCGCGTCGGACGATCAACGGCAGGAACGGGCCGTACGGCGAGGCCGTGGCCGTCGGCAACGCGAGGTACTTGGTCACGTTCCGAACCCGCCGCACGGTCACGGAGGGGCCGGTCCGCGGCGGCGTCGGGCGGACGTGGCGCGGCCCGCGATGGTACCACCGGATCGACACGAGGGCTCCCGCCACCGTCGCCGGGATCCCCGCGTAGACGGCGAGCAGCGCCGCCCAGTCGTACGGGATCAGGTAGCTCGCCGAGGTGACCGTGGCGAGTTCGCGCCATCGGAACCCGTCGCCGGCGGAGTTCGAGTCCTGCTCGACGTACGTCTCCGCCAGGACGAAGCCGGAGCTCGGCGCGAACCAGTAGGTGTCGTCCCAGTTGGCGTTGAAGTTCCCGTAGCTGTCGGTCCGCACGAAGGAGCCCGTCGTCTCGAGCTGGATCCCCTGCCGGGGGATGGGCGGGAGACCGCCCCAGACGTCGGTGCTCTGGGCACGGACGGTGAAGTTGTCGTCCAGGATCGGGAGCACCTGTCCGTTCGCGAGCGGCGTCGGGACCCAGAACCAGATCGCGGGCTTCGAGTAGTTTCCGAAGACGTCGAACCCCCAGAGATAGAGTCGGGTGGCGGAGGAGTACGAGAACGTCTCCGACCAGCTGCCGCTCCCGCTCCCCCCCGAGTTGTTCGAGAACTGCCAGTTGCCGCTCCCGAACAGCGTGACGTTCGAGCCGACAACGCTGACGACGTGGTACCGGTAGTGCTCGAGGGTCTGCTCGGTGTACCCCGAGTAGTTGCCGACCCCGTTGTCGAGGTAGATGTCGTAGTCGAACGCGAACCACTGCCCGGGGGTCACCGCGGCGGAATCGGCCCGCGCGGGAGCGACCAGGACGCCCGGCACGACCAGGAGTCCACCGATCATTGCCAGGCTTGCACCCAGGAGCAGCCGCCGGCGTTGCCGACCCCGGCGGTCGAGAGACATCTGGGGCCGGTGGAGAGCGCTCTCGGATTCAAACCATTCGGTAGAACGCGGCTCGAACCGGGAAACGGATCCCGCACCCGCGGGGACTCCTCACCCCCGTGGGGGAGTTCGGAGGGAGCCCCGCTAGTTGTGGTCCGGGTACCGAGCGACCCCGGTCGGTCCGTTCACGCCCGCCGATCCGTTCGGGAAATTCCCACCGGCCCCGCCGGTCGTTCCCGTCGTGCCGTTGGCTCCGTGGCCCGTGCCGTTCCCGTTCGCCCCTCCGACGCCCCGCGTGCCGCCGTGACCACCGGTTCCGCCCGCCACGCTCAATCCGGCGCAGCCGGTCCCGATGCCGCCCGAGCAGCTGTCCGAGCCGCCCGACGCCGCGGTCACCGAGTTGGACGTGTAGGTATTGCCGGTGTTCTTGACGAGCGTCGTGGTGTTGTAGAGGCCGCCACCGGAGGCGCTGCCGCCGGCGCCGCCGTTCGCGCCGTTCCCGCCGCCGCCCGAGTCGCCGCCGTGGCCACCGGACCCGCCGTTCCCTCCAATCCCTCCGTGGCCTCCGCTCATGCCGGAGCCACCCGCGCCCCCATTCCCCCCGTACCCGCCGACACCACCCGCACCGCCCGCGCCGCCCGGCCCGCCGTTCCCGCCGGGTCCGCCGACCCCTCCGGTCGCCGCGTCCGAGGTGAAGTTGGTCATCGTGAGCGAAAGGCTCCCCGAGGCGTAAACTCCGCCGCCCCAGGATGAGCCGCCGGCGCCGCCGAGCGCGCCCGCGTACCCGCCGGCGCCCGGGCCACCCGCGCCGCCCGGTCCGGCGCTCCCCGCGGCGCCGCCACCGCCGCCGTTCCCGGCGCTCACGCTGCCCGATCCGCCGCCGCCGCCCGAGCCACCGTTGCCGCCCAGTTCGCCGGAGCCGCCGGATCCGCCAGCGCCGCCCGCGCCACCGGGTCCACCGGATCCCGCGTCGGCCGTCGAAGATTCGATCAGGTCGTTGGAGAGGTTCGCGTTGCCCGCGACAAACACACCGCCGCCGAACGCCGCGCCTCCGACCCCGCCGGCACCCGCCGCCGCGCTGCCGCCGCCGGCGCCGCCGACGGAGCCGATGGACCCCGCGTTCCCCGGGGCGCCGGATCCCCCGTCATACCCGGACAACGTGTTGTTGCTGACCCCGAACCCGCCGCTCCCGCCGGACCCGCCGTACCCGCCCGGCCCACCGAAGCCCCCGTATTCCCCGGAACCGCCCGCGCCGCCCGAACCTCCGTTTCCCCCGAGCAGTCCCGAGAAGGAGACCTGGGAGTTCGCGAGCGTGAGCTTCCCGGCTGTCAGGTTCGAGTAGACCGATCCGCCGGCGGTAAGCCCACCCGCGCCTCCGGCCCCGCCCGGAGCGCCCGAACCCCCCACGCCCGCGACGCCGGAGGTCGCGCCCGGGCTCGTGGCGCCGCCGGTCCCGCCGAGGCCGCCGCCCGTTCCCATGAACACATCCCCCGGCCCGGCCGCGCCGCCCCCGCCGCCGCCTCCGGCCGCACCGCCGTTGCCGGCGTCGCCCCCGGAGCCGCCCGTGCCGCCGTTGGCGCCGGTCCCGCCGTTGACCTGGTCGCTCGTGAACGTCGTGCCCGTGATCGTCGCCGCCCGCGACGTGAAGATCGACCCGCCCTTCGCAGCGCCTCCCGCGCCTCCGAGACCCGCGGCGCCGCCATTCGCCCCGGCCGCGCCCGCGCCGCCCGGCTGGCCCGGACCTCCGGAGCCCCCGGATCCGCCCGTTCCTCCGGCCTGGGGCTGACCGCCCTGGCCCCCACCGGCCCCCGAGCCACCGCCGGTGTCGCCGCTGCCGCCCATTCCGCCGTGACCCCCGTTGCCCGCATTGCCGCCGCTGCCAGCGTACAACGCGTCGGCCGTGAACGTCGAGCTCGAGACGGTCAACTGACCGGCGTTGAAGATCGCCCCGCCCTCCGCGGCCCCGCCGGCGCCGCCGTTACCTCCGGCTCCGCCGAAGCCCGCGGCTCCCCCGCCGCCGTTGTGGCCGCCGGTTCCGCCGTGCCCGCCGCTCGTGTTGATGGCGGTGCCGCCGTTGCCAGCGATGCCGCCGTTCCCTCCGAGTCCGCCGTTACCGCCCGAGCCGGCCGTACCGCCGGTCCCGCCGTTGCCACCGGCCGCGTAATTGGAGCTGAAAGAGTCCGAGATGAGCGTCAGGGTTCCGGCGTTGTAGATCGCTCCGCCTTCCCCGATTCCCCCGACGCCGCCGTTCCCACCCTTTCCGCCGTGGCCACCGGCGGCTCCGTTGGTGCCGGCACCGCCGCTGCCGCCATTGCCGCCCGCGGAGCCGTACGTGCCGCTGCCGCCGTTGCCTCCCGGGCCGCCGTCCCCTCCGGTGCCACCGGACCCGCCGGCGCTCCCCGCGCCGCCGTTGCCGCCGAGCACGGTGTTGACGTTGAAGGTGTCCGAGCTGAGCACCACGACTCCGCTTTGGATCCAGATCGCGCCGCCGCGGGCGCTACCGCCCGCGGTTCCCGCCCCTCCCGCGGTGCCGTTGTGTCCCTTGGAGGCGTGGGTTGCGGCGGTGCCGGACTGGCCCGTCCCGCTGGTACCAGGGGCTCCGGCCATTCCGTTGCTGCCCCCGATCCCGTTGCTGCCGAACGATCCCGCCTTCCCGGCGGCGCCCTTCGCGTGACCGAACTCGAGGTAGAGTCCCGTGATGTTGAGATGGCCACCCTTCACGACGAACAGCTGGCTCGTACCGGCTCCGCTCAGTTCGACCGTGTTGCCCCCGGAACTGATGTTGATCGTGAGGCCCGCCGTGATGTTGATCGGCGATTTCATCGTGAGGGGCCTGCAACTGAGGCCGAACGTCGCGTTCCCACCGCTGGCGACGGCTGCGGCGAGCGCGGCCTCGGTACAGGACGTGATGGTCGTGGTTCCGCTCGGCCGGATACCGCTACTGGCAGTGGTCGTCGAGTGAGGGCCGCCGGCCAAGGCGACGACGCTCGAAAACGCGACCACGGCCACGGTCGCCGCGACAAGGACGGCCAGAGTGGCGCGGTGGGTGGTTGGATTCATGGATTCCTACCGCGGGGGCTCCCCCGACACGGTTCGCCGTCATAAAGGGCCACGCGACGGGGCGCCCGATTCTGCGTCTCATGCGCCGGACGAGATGGCCGGTGCGGACCCAACCGGGGATCGGGGGTGGAGCCCCGAACCAACGACCCGGCGATGTCCGCCGCGTGGTGCGCAGGTCGGCCGGAGCCGACCGGAGACAAGAATTACGGGAAGCGCGGCGCAGGATGCGCCCCCGGCCCCGGGGGCAACGTCCCGGGGCGCGGGCCGGGGTTTGGAGGCCCCGGTCGGACCGGCGCTCGTCGCTTTGGCCGCGACCCGAAGGCCGCCCAGTGCACCTGCGACGATTGGTCCGGACTCGACCGGAAGGCTTCGACCATCCCCGACGCCGCTCCGTCCGAGTCCACGAATCCCTCACGGGAGCCAGGGTATTTCCCTGCTTTCTGGTTAATTGAGTTAAGTAGGTGAATCGTCGCCGCGCGATCGGCCGAACAGTGTGAGTGCCAGACGGCCCTGCGGGGTCAGCCGAACGCGACCGCGGCTCCCGGTCGGGTCGGCCGCGAGGAACCCCCATTTGCTCTCCAAGGGCGTCAGCCGCAGCCGGAGCCGGCTGTGCTGCGCCTGCGGGCTCGGCGGGCGTCCTCCGTCGGTAGGGCGGTCGAGCCCGAGCGAACGGATCAGGTCCCGCTTGCGCAGCGTCCCACCGGCCCGATCGAGCGCGTCGAGAACGTCGACGAGTTCGCGCGACGGAGCCCGCAGCTCGTAGACGGCGACCGGGTCGACCGAGCGGACGACATCGTTGACGGCCTGCACCCGGGGGGTTCGTCCGGAGTACCACGACCGGGAGACCTGGACGTAGTACGGCTCGCCGCGCCAGAGCATGCAGGCGAGCGTGCCGGCGATGGCGGTGATCTTGGTACCCGTGGAAACATTGACCCGGATCGGGACGACCCCGCTCGCGTTCCGGTCCGATCGTCCCTCCAGCTCGAAGATGCGGCGGTACGCCCCGAGGGCTCCGAACACGTCCCAGATCGGCGTCGGAATGACCCGGACGTCGACCGGCCAGCGAGCCCGGGCGAGGCGACGCTGGACCTCCGCGACGAACGGGGCGGCGGCGTCGTCCCCGTCCCGCGTGACGAGGTAGACACGATCCGCCCGGTCGTTCACGATCGGCTCGACGACGCGCTCGACCTCGAAGCCGACCGGCGCGAGGTGGATGCGCGCGTGCGGGTCGCCCGCCCGCGGCGCGTTCGCCGCCGCGCGCGGCGCCCGTCGTGGTCTGCCCGTCACGGCAGCGTGCGGCCCGGCGGTGGGGGCCCGACGGGCATGGGCGCCGCCGGGGGACGAGCGATCGACGGCGGAGCGACCGGCCGCGGACCGGACAGCGGCGCGGTCATGTGCGACTTCGGGGGAGGCGTGGCCGAGAGTGCCTGGGACGACTCGCCGAACGCCGCGAGGCCGCGGTCGAGGAGCTCGTCCTCGATCGTCAGCGGGGCCATGAACCGCAGCACGTGGTCGAAGCTCCCGCAGGTGTGCATCAGCACGCCGCGCTGGAACAGCTCGTGCCGCATCGCCTTCGCGCGCTCGGTCCACGGTTCCCGGTCCGACGGGGAGCGGACGAACTCGACGCCGATCATGAACCCCCGCCCCCGGACGTCGCCGATCGACGGGTCCATGGCCTGCACACTCCGCAGCCGGTCGAGAACGCCGCGGCCGCGGCGCTCCGCCCGGGCGATGACGTCGGTGGTCGTGAGGACGTTGAGGACCGCCGTCCCGACGGCGAGGCCGAGCGGATTCCCCCGATACGTCCCGAGATGGAAGCCGGGCGGAAGGGAAGGGACGAGGTCGTCCCGGTAGGCGACCATCGAGACCGGGAGTCCGCCCCCGATCGACTTCGCGACGCAGATGATGTCGGGCGAGACGCGGGCATGGTCGACCGCCCACATCTTCCCGGTCCGGCCGAGCCCGGTCTGTACCTCGTCCGCGATCAGCGCGAGGTCGTTGGCGTCGCAGAACTCCCGGAGCGCGGGGAGAAAGTCGTCGGGCGGGACGACGTAGCCGCCCTCCCCCTGGATCGGCTCGACGAGGACGCTCGACAGCTCGTCGACGCCCGAGTGCGGGTCGCGCACCAGATGTTCGAGGTAGCGGATCGTCGCGTTGGTGAGGTCCTCGGTCGACGACAGAAGTGGCCGGTACGGGTCGGGGTAGGGGACCCGCACCACGCGCCCACCGAGGAACGACGACGTCGAGTGGTAGCGGCGACCGCTCGTCAGGTTCACAGCCCCGCCGTGGACCCCGTGATACGCTCCCGTGAACGCGATTGTCCCGTGGCGACCCTTCGCGTGGTCGGCGAGGTTGACCGCGGTCTCGACGGCGTCGCCGCCCGTCACGGTGAACAGGACGCGGGCGTGGTCGCGGAGCTTGCCGGGGAGCGCCGCCGTGAAGGCGCGCAGGAAGGCGACGCGCGCCTCGGTGGGCAGCTCGAGGGCGTGCCAGACCTTCTCCGACTGCTCGGCGAGGGCGCGCATCATCGCCGGGTGGCGGTGCCCGAGGTTGAGGACGGAGATCCCCGCCACCCAGTCGATGAACCGGTTCCCGTCCGCGTCCTCGACCGTCGAGCCCCGCGCGTTCGCGATCGCGATGGGGAAGTACTTCGCGTAGACGACCGCGTCGGTCTCTAAGCGGGCCTGCTCGGCGAGCAGGGCGGCCGAACGAGGTCCCGGCGGCGGCGTCCGGAGGAGGGGCGCATCGGGGTAGCTGAGCCAGTCCTCGGGGGCGGTCATGCGCTCGTTCCCCCGAGCAGCTGCGAGCGCGCGGCGGGTTATCAACCCGGCGGAGTTCGTGGTCCCGCGGGCGACGGTTATCGCCCCACCGGAGTGTGAGTCGTCGTGGCGAACCCGCCGAAGACCCGCGTCGACGTGCACGTCCACCTGACCCGTTACTGGCGCGATCTCGCCGGGACGGCGTACCGACCCGACCTCGCGTACACTCCGAAGGGGCTGCTCGCCGAGCTCGACCGGGCGGGCGTCGGTACCGCCCTCGCCATCGCGATCCAGCATGCGCCCAATGTCGCGGCGACGTTGGAGGAGGGCCGGTCCCTGCTCGCCGAGAGCGGCGGCCGACTCCGCCTCGTCTCGACCGTCGACCCGACGAGCGGGGAGGAGAAGATCGCGGAGGCGCTCGCGCTGTGGGCGAAGTCGCCGGAGCTCACCGCGATCAAGCTGTTCCCGGGCTACCTCCCGTTCTACCCGCACGACCGGCGGCTGGACCCGGTGTACGAGTTCGCGGAACAGCACCGGCTCCCGGTGATGATTCACCAGGGCGACACGCTGGAACGAAATGGGTTGCTGAAGTTCGCGCGGCCGATCGAGGTCGATGAGGTCGCGGTCCGGTGGCCGAGGGTGCAATTCGTCCTCTGCCACCTCGGCAATCCGTGGGTCGACGAGACGGCGGAACTGGTGTACAAGAACCTCAACGTCTGGACGGATTGCTCGGGACTCCTCCCGAATCCGACGGTCCGATACTTTCGCGAGACGTTCGAGCAGGCGCGTTCCCTCCTCACCTCCGTCGTCGCCACCGTCGGCGATGCGGACCGGGTCCTGTACGGCTCCGACTGGCCCCTCGAGTCGATCGCGATGGCGGTGAACCTCGTCGAAACGCTGCCGATCCCGGAAGAGGAACGAGAAAAGATCCTCGGCGGAAACGCGCGCCGACTGTTCCGGCTCGACTGAATCCGAGCGCGGTTTCCCCCGGCGACGGGTGGTTGCACCGACCGTAACTCCGTCGACGTGGCCCAACGTTGATACGCCGGCCGGCCTCGCGCGCCCCAACCGGCCGGGGGTTGGGATTCCGATGGGTCGTCCGTTCGCCGACGCGCTCCGCGCGCGTCCGCTCTTGTTCGAGCCGGTGCCCCCGGGCGCCCGCGCCCCGCCGGCCCGGGTCGAGACCCAGTCCGCGGCGACCGTCGAGCTTCTCCGCTCGGTCGGCCGCGTCGACGCGGTCAACGTCCCCGAGCTCGTCGACGAGAACCACGACGGCCGCCCGTACTACCGGTCGGGGGACGTCCGCGGCTTCGCTCGGCGCGTCGCCGAGGCGGCGGGTTGCGAAGCGGTCGTCAACAAGGTCGTCGCGCACCTCCCGAACACCGAAGCGATGCGGACGTGGACCGAGGAGACCGTGGCGCGAGGCGTGCGCGCCGTTGTCCTCGTCGGAGGCTCGAGCCGCTACATTCCGTATCCCGGCCCACCGGTGTTCGAGGCGAACCGCCTGTGCCGCGAGGCGATCGAGGCCGCGGGCGGCGCCGTCGGCAACATCGCGATCCCCCAGCGAACCGGCGAAGCGCACCGGATGCTCGCGAAGACGCGCGCGGGCGCGCGATTCTTCACGACCCAGATCGCGTTCGACCCGACGACCAGCGCCCGGCTGGTCCGCGAATACGACGCGCTCTGCCGCCAGTCGGGGGTCGCCCCCGCGACCGTGCTCGTGTCCGTCGCCCCTCTCGCCGACGAGGCCGACGCCGAGTTCGTTCGCTGGCTCGGCGCGGACCTGCCCGAAGCGACCGAACGTGCGATTCTGAACGGCGAGGACGGGGGGGCGGCCGGGCGCTCCGTCGCAGGGGCCCTCGCGCTTTGGCGCGAGGTCGTCCGCACCTCTCGCGAGGCGTTCGTCGAGGTCCCGCTCGGCGTGAACGTCGAGCAGCTCTCGCAGCGTCACCTCGCCTCCGCCGCCGAGATGTTGCGCGCGTTCGCCACCGCGATCGACGGAGAGAACTAGCACCCAATCACGGGCGGCGGCCGCGGCCGATGACGACCGTGGTGGGGACCGCGTAGCGGTCGCCTTCGCGGAACGACTCGACGCGGCGAACGACTTCGTCCTTCAACCGCGCCTGGTCCGCTTCGGAGAGGGCGAGGATCGCCGCGCGGGTTCGGGCGCTCCCCTCGTGGAACATCCGCCAGAGCGCGTCCGAGGAGGCGAGCGGGCCGTTCCACGCGACGCGCGAGCTCTCCATGGGCACGAGGCCGGCGTCGCGCATCGCCGCCTCGAACGCACCGGGCTCACCGAACCGAAAGAAGCCTGGTCCGGCGGGTCCCGGGCGGACGAGACCAAGGTCTGCGAGGGCCCTGGGGACGATCGTGAGCGCCAGGGCGTCCGGTCCCCAGACGGAGAACGCCACCACCCCCCCCGGCCTCACGACGCGGGCGGCCTCGCGGATCGCGGCGTCGGGTTCGGGCAGGTGGAGGAGGCCGAGGTTCGAGACCACGCGGTCGAACGTCGCGTCGCGGGCGGGGATTCGCGCCGCTCCGGCTCGAATCTTCGGGATGGCCGGGTCCCCGAGGCGAAGCATCGCCATCGAGAAGTCGAGCGCCACCGGGCGGGCGCCGCGAGCCGCGGCGGCCGCACTGACCGGCCCGGGACCGGCCGCGACATCGAGGACCGAGTCTCCGGGACCCACGAGCGCCGCGTCGAGCAGCTGCGGAATCGACGGCGCCACGAAATCGCGCCAGAGCGCGGCGTAGGCTACGGCGACCTTGGGGTCATTCCAAGCGGCCCGCTCGAGCTCGGCGAACGTCATCGTCGGTCGGAAGCACCGACGCCGGGCCGCCTACTTGTAGGTCGACTGGTGGACGGTGCCTTCGTCGTCGACGATGGTGATGCACTCACCCTCGCACTCGAACAGGCACGCTTCGCACATGATGCAGTCCGGGCCCGCGATCACGGCGGACTTCTCGGTGCGGAACTGGAACTTCGCGGCCACGGAGGGGTCGTCGACGACGTCGGGGAACTTCTCGCGCGGCTGCATCTCGAAGACGGTCACCGGGCAGACGTCGCGGCAATGGGTGCAGCCGGTGCACTTCTCGTGGGCGACGACTACGGAGACCATCGCTGCGACCGCGGAGCGCGACAAACCTTGGGTATTTGAGCCCGGGCCCTCGCAAATTCTCCTCGAGAACCGAGGCGGCGCGGCCGGCCGGTCCGAGGCCAATCCGGGGCCCCCGGTCGCCAGCCTGAAAGGACCCGACGCGGTCGGCCGGCGGAGCGTGAATGGCCGAGTTCGCGGACTGGCCGGAGCTCGCGGAGTGGTACGACGCCAAGATCGGCGACCTGGGGGACATGTGGCACCGGGAACTGATCGACCCACCCCTGATCGCCCTCGTCGGAGCGGTCCGAGGCAAGCAGCTCCTCGACCTCGGGTGTGGGAATGGCTACCTCGCGCGTCGGTTCGCCCGCGCCGGCGCCATCGTCGTCGGGGTCGACGCCTCGGGTCCCGTCATCGCGCTCGCCGAACGTCGGGAGAGCGCTCAGCCCCTCGGGATCCGCTACCACGTGCACGACGCGGCCGGGCTCCCCATGCTCCCGGACGAGAGCTTCGACACGGTCTACGCGAACATGTCGCTCATGGACATGCCGGACGCCGCCGGTCCGATCCGCGAGTCGGCGCGCGTGCTGCGGCCGGGCGGTCGACTCGTCGCGAGCATCAGCCACCCGTGCTTCGACACCCCGAACGCCTCCTCCTGGCTGTCGGAACGAAAGGAGTACACGACGATGGTGAGCCGCCGCGTCGGACGGTACCGAGAGCCGTTCGACGACCTCGTCCTCTGGCGACCGGTCGACCGCGCGGAGTTCCTCACGCGGGCCTACCATCGGCCGCTGTCGTGGTACGTGCGCGAGCTAGCGAACGCGGGGTTCGCCGTCACGGCGATGGAAGAGCCGGACGGCACGGCGGAGTTCCGGACCGCGAGCCCCCAGAGCGGGTGGATCCACGAGGTTCCCCTCCACCTCGTGTTCTCGGCCCGGAAGGTCGGGGTCGTCCGGGAGGCCTAGGGCCGGCGAGGCTCAGGACGGCCCCGCCGGCTCCCCGGGCGTCCACCGCGCCGGCGGCTCGGGAGGCTCGAGCTCCCCCGGCGGCTCCGTCGTTTGATTGACGGCCCGGAGGGAGAACCAGCTGAGGCCCGCGATGACCGCGAACGCCGCCGCGAACGCGAGGTAGGCGACCTCGTTGGAGACCCACTTGAGGGACACGAGGACCCTCGAGAGGCCGTACGAGACGAGGATCGCGTCGACGGACATCACGAACCGCCGGAAGAACTCGGGGCTGACCGCCCGCAGGAGCAGCGTCCCGACCGGGATCCCGATGAGCACCGGGATCACGAGGATCGGAAGAAGGCTCAGGGAGGGGAGTGTGATCAGGTTCGACCCGAACAGGGTGCTGAAGACGAAGTAGGTGGCGAGGGTCAAGGACGACTCGGCGACCCGGATCTGGGCGATGGTGCACCGGAACTCGTTCTTCGACATCCCCTGGTTCCGGAGGAACAAGGCGAGCGGAGGCCCCGAGATCGTCGTGAGCGCATACAGGAACCCGATGCCGGGCCCGATGGCCATCCCGCCCCGGCGTTCGTTCTTGAGGGGGCGGTAGAATCCGACCAGCTGAAACAGGACGAGCGGGAGGAGCGTCGCGTAGACGATCACCTTCACGTCGTTCACAGCGAGGTAGGCGAGGCCGATGGTGCCGAGGAGCACTCCCGGGAAGAGGGTCGAGACGAGCGGCCGGGCGCGCGCCCACGTCTGGCGGATGTACCGGCGCTCCCGGAACAGTAGCGTGCTGTTGACCGCGACCTCGACGATGACGAGGGCCGGGTTGAGGACCTTGTTCGAGTACCATAGGATGGCGATCGGCGTGACGATCGACGAAAAGCCGTAGCCGACCGCGCCGTTGATGAGCGCGGCGACCAAGGCGAGCAGTCCGAGACCGAGTGACGCGAGCGGATCCATACGACCTACTTCTCCTGAGGACGAGTCTGGCGGTGTCCGCCCCGAGCGGCGACGGCGCTCGGCGCGGGCTTAGGCGCTGGCCGACGAGGTCGGCCTGCGGGTCCAGCACGTCCCATGGGTCATCGTGGGCGTCCTCGCCTTATGAAGCCGCCCCGGTGACCCAAAAGTTACATATTTTATGGGATTGCGACATCCGGTCGATCATGCGGAAGTCGGCCGCCGTGAGGCTGCATTGGGAGCAACGCCACCAACTGCTCTCCCTCGCCGAATCCCCGTCCACGCCCCCTCGGGTGGCCCGGCGGGCTCGGATCGCCCTGCGGGCCTCGGACGGGGCACCGAATACGGTCATCGCACGCGAGCTCGGTACGAATCCCGTGACGGTCGCCCTCTGGCGCCACAGATTTCTGGCCCACGGGGTCGCCGGCGTCACCCGCGACGCCCCCCGGTCGGGCCGCCCCCCGGCGATCGCCGCCGATCGGATCCAAGAGGTGCTCAGCGCCGTCTCGGAGGTCCGAGGCTCGGCCGACGGCCGGACCTCGGTCCGGGGCATCGCCCAGCGTGTCGGAATGAGCAAGTCGTCGGTACAGAGAATCTGCCACACTCACGGGCTCCTCAGTGCGAGGCGTCGGCCGCCCCGGGGCTCGGACCGGGGGATGGGCTTCCTGGAGACGGTGACCGACCTCGTGGGCCTCTACGTCAACCCTCCAGGTCGGGCCGTCGCGTTCTCGACGGATGAGCGGATGCGCTCGATCGTCCCTCCCACCCTCGGTTTCCTCACCTCGGGAATCCGTCCCCCCGCTGACCAAGGCCGGGAGTTCCGCGCGTTCCTCCAGATGATGGACCGCGAGACCCCGTCGGTCCTCGAGGTCCATCTTCTCGTCGACAGCCGGATGTCGCCCGTTCCGCCCGAGGTGGACCACTGGCTCAGTCGTCACCCCCGCTTCCACCTCCATCCCCTGCCGCGAGATCGCGTGGGGCTGACCTTGATGGACCGTCTGATCGACGGATTCTCCCGACGGAAGGACCGGCCCGGGGCGTCGGCGAGCGCCCACCGTCTCAAGTACGCCCTTCGCGAGCACATTCGTCGCAATCGCGACCCGCTCGCCACGTTCGTGTGGACCGCCACGTCCGGGGAGATCCGGGGGGCGCACGGACGCCGCGGGGATGAGATATGAATTTATGGGACAAGGCGGCTCCGCCGCCTCATGCCGTGTCGCTCCGGATCCCCAGTCCAGCGGTCCCGCCGCGCCCGCACCTTCGGGCGATTCCCTGAGCCGGTCCTCATCGGGACGGAGGGGCGGCTCTCCCGCCCGACCGAAACGAGAATCCCCCCCTCGGCATACTGCCCCGCATGGCCGGGATGAACCCTGCGGCGCAAAACATCGTGAACTCCCTCCAGGGCCAGCCGATGCTCCTGATGAAAATGCAGATCCTGTCGCTCGGGAAGAACTACTGGGTGATGGACAAGGAACAGAAGCCGCTCTGCTACATCGGCCTCGATGCGGCTCAGAACGTCTCGGGGGCGCTCCTCGGGTCGGCCGTCTCGTCGCTGGCGGGCGACTACGTCGGCCGCTACGTCCAGCGGAGCCAGCAGTACACGTACACGGTGAAAGATCAATCCCAGCAGGTCGCGATGTTGATCAAGAAGGGCTCCGGCGGGAACAAGACCCAGTTCAATGTGGTCGACGCGGCGACCGGCGGGAGCTTCGGTGTGATCGACATGAAGCGGAGCCTGATCGGGGGGCTGAAGGCGACGTGGTTGGCGCCGAACGGCGCCCCGATGATGTCGACGAAAGGCAACATCATCCGAAGGAAGTACAGCATCGTCGGGCCGGACGGCCGGGAGGTCGGCCGGGTGCGCCACAAGATCCTCGCGATCCGCGACGTCTGGCAGCTCGAGTTCGAGTCGGGCGCGAACCACCTCTACTCGGCGATCTTCGCGACGGTCCTCGATTTCGAGAAGAAGATGTAACGGGCCCCTCCGGGGGCCCTACTTCTCGTCCTCCGGCGGACGCGCTCGCCTACTTTTGATGGGCCGTCCGGTTGTGGTCCCGGAGTTCCTCGGGGGTGCGGAACTTCGCCCCGCAGAACGCGCAGGCGTGCAGCGGGTGCACGCTCTCTCCCACAGCCCGTTGCTCGAAGTGGACCTCGCGGTGTTCCTCGAGTTCGCGCGCGTCCGCCAGGACGACTCCGCACACCGGGCATTGGAACTCGCTCGAAGGGCTCGGCGCCATGTGGCGCGGAGGCGCCGAGGGCCGATAAGGGACCGGGGACCGGCCCTCGCGCGAAGGCCCGCCGACCGGGTCGGGGTGACGTCGGCGACTACAGCTCGGAGGAGAGGATCATCTCGTTGCCATCGGGGTCGGCGATGACCGCTCGGACGACCTTCGACTCGCCGCGCTTCATCGTCCACGGCTCGCCGACGATCCTCCCGCCATGCCGCTGGATCTGGACGCAGGCGGCAAGCGGGTCGGGGCAGTGGAAGAAGATGCCGCTCACCGTGCCGGGCTCGCGGCCGCCCTCGGTGCCGCCCTGCACGTGGATCAGCAGTTTGGTGGAGGTTCCGGGGATCTTGAACACGGCCCTCGGAACGTGGGGCTGCGGGGTCTCCTCCTCGAGCCCGAGCACGTTCGCGTAGAACTCGCGCGCTCTCGGAATGTCGGTCACGTGCAACGTCACGGCCTGGAGTCCCTCGATAAGCGCCGCCATGCCCTTCGGAGCGGCGATGGCCCGAATAGCCTTTCCCGCGTCGGACCGGGGACGCCCCGACGATGGGCGCCGGGGCCCCTCCTCCCGGGGTCGCTCAGTCCCGGTATCGCGCGAGCCCCGCCGCGAGCAACATCGTTCCGATGGCCAGGATTCCGACCATCGCCACGACGATCTCGAAGGTCGCCCCGGGCGACGGCAGGCTCGGCGGTGCGGCGCCGACGACGTAGATGGGGCGCGCGGGGATTCCGGGGGAACCGAGCCCGGCGAAGTACGCCGCGACCGTCGCCGCCGTGAGCTGGGTCGGATTGTCGAGCACCGCGGCATTGATGGCGGCCGCGCTGGGATAGTGGCCGGAGAGGCTGGCGACGAGCCAGATCCCGGCGGTCACGAAGTAGGCGAGAAACGCGTCGAGGGCGATCGTGAGGGCGGCGACCGCCGCGGCCGACCGGATCACGTGGGCGAGCAAGAAAACAATCCCAAGGAACGCGGCTCCCTCGAGCGCGAGGCTCCCCCAGATCGCGGCGACGAGCACCGCGCCGAGCCCATTTGGGTCGGGGCCGTCGACCTGGAACTCGATGACGGTCGCGAGCCCGGTCGCCGCCGTCAGCGGAAGCAGCGCGGAGAGGTAGCGCCGCCCGAGCACCGCGAGGCGCGTGGTGGGAAGCGCGAGGATCGGCTCCAACGCACGAACTCCCCTGGGCCGGGCGTACGCCGCGTAGCCGAATCCGACCGCGAGCAACGGAGCCAGGAAGCCCCAGAAGGTCACGCGCTCGCTCAGGGCTTGGCCCCAGGACGCCGCGGTGTAGGGCAGCACCGCGAGATCGCTGGGGGGCGCGACCCACGTGGAAATGGTCGATCCGTCGGGGCCGATGAGGTCGAACTCGATCTCGCTGGCGGTGAGCGGAAGCGCCGAGCCCGACAGGGAGTAGTGCGAGACCGGGGAGGAGACGGGAGTCGAGCTGAGCACGGAATCCCGTGCCGGTGGCCCCGTGAAGTTGGCCCGAACGACGACGGTCGAGCCCGTGGGCGCGGACCCGCCCGGGCCGGGGTCGTACAGCAGGATCTCGGGCGTCAGGCCGTAGCGCCCGCCGAAGATCGGCGAGAACGTGCCCGGGCCGTGGACGACCGTCCCCGGGGGCACCATGGAGACGGAAAGTCCCTGGAACGTCGATGTCGCGTACTCGCTCATCAGGACGACCGTGGCCGACCAGTTGCTGTCGTTCACCGGCACCGTGACGGTCGCCACGCCGTCCGGACCCGCGGTGGCCGAGCCGCCCACCGCGGGCGTGGTGCTCTGGTTCCCCGAGGAGAGCTCGACCTGAGCGTTCGCGCCGGGAACCGGTTGCCCGGTGGCGTTGAACACGTAGAAATGGAACACGAAACCGTGGTCGTACTCGTAGGAGAGGGCGAATTGGCTGCCCCCGAACGGCCCGCCGGCCGGACCGGTCGGTGCCGTCAACAGCGCGACGAGACCGACCGTGAGCAGAAGGGTCGCGATCGAGGCGGGCGCCAGCACGGTCCGCCGGAGGTCGGCGAGGAACGCCCTCACGAGGCTCCCCGGACGAGCTCGAGGAACAGCTGTTCGAGCCCGTCGTCCTCTCGGGTGAGGCCATGGAGCGGGATCCCCGCCTGCACGATCGCCACGGCGATGCTCGGCACGTCGATGCTCTCGCCCCGGACCACGGCTCCGCCGGGAACCAGCTCGACCGCCCCGAAGCGGGCGAGCAATTCCGCCCCGCCCGCGTCCAGGTTCGGAATGCGGACCCGGACAACGCGACAGGGCCGCTCGAGCAGGTCGGCCCGGTCGAGGATCCGCAGCAGCCGGCCCTCGTGGACGACCGCGACCCGGTCCGCGAAGGTCGCGAGCTCCCGCAGGTTGTGGGAGGAGAGGAGGAGGCCGCAACCCGCGCCCCGCCGGGCCCGGACCCAGTCCCGGACGGCGACGACGGCTTCCGGGTCGAGGCCGTTGAACACCTCGTCGAGCAGGAGGTAGCGCGGGTTCGTCAGCTCCGACGTGATGATCGACAGACGACGGCGCATGCCGAGCGACAGCGAGCGGACGCGCCGGCGCCGGTACTTCGCGAGTCCCCAGACCGCGAGCAGCTCGTCCAGGCGGGCGGGGAGGACTCCCCCGGCGAGTTTCGCGTAGTAGCGCAGCAGCGGTTCGACGCGGGCGGACGGGTCATGGACGGATTCTTCGGGGACCCAGCCGAGGAGCCGCGACGCGGCGACCTTCTCGCGGTCGAGCGGGTGGCCGTCGACCCGAACGACGCCGGAGTCGGGGAGCGCCACTCCGACCCCGATGCGGATCGCCGTGGTCTTCCCCGCCCCGTTCCGGCCCACGAGCCCGAGCACCTCACCGGGTTCGAGCGAGAACGAGAGGTCGCGGAGCGCCCGCGTCCGGTTCGGCCAGAATCGCTTCGAGACCGACTCGAACTCAACTCCCATGAGGCCCCCCCGTGTCGCCCGTGCGAAGGCACGGCGCTTCGGAACCGTGGGCGGGGAGGGCGTCGTCCATACGCCGCCTAGTACTTGTCCGGGCGGTAGGTGGCGTCGCCGGGCGCATCGAACAGCTCCAACTGGATCCCGTCGGGGTCCCGGACGTACGCCATCCGATAGTTCGGCGTCGTCAGGAACGGGCCCTCGTAATGGGACATGTTCTCCGAATGGTACCCGAGCTTCTCGAGGCGCGCGAGGGTTTCCGCCAGGTTGTCGACCCGGAACGCCACGTGGTCGAGCTCTTCCCCGGGCGCGTACGGGACGGCGTACGGGCTCGTCGGCGGGTAGTAGTTCAGCTCGATCCGCTGGCCGGACCGCGGGTCGCGCAAGAGGATCGCCCAGGGGACCTTCGGGTCGATCCGTGCCGGTTCGCTCGGGTCGACCGGAACGAGGCCGAACGCCTCGGTGTAGAATCGGAGCGAGCGTTGCAGGTCGCGGACTCGAAATCCGACGTAGCTCAGGTACATGGAGCCCGGATGGAGTTCGCCCGTATATGGGGAGCGAACGGGCCTACGGGACGATGCCTTCCTTCTGGTAGTCGGTGGTGATCCCGCCCATCGTCCCGGCGAGGACCCACGCCGTCAGGAACGACAGGACGAACACGACCACCATCACCACGACGACGCCGAACATCTCGATGCCGAGTTGGCGGACCGCCGCGCCCCCGCCGCCGAAGAGGAGCCCGGCCGGGAGAGTCGGAAGGCTCGCGACCCCCGGAAGAGCGCCCGAGTACTCGGGCTGCGCGAAGAAGGCGATCATCGCGACACCGAAGAGGCCGCCGAGGAGGTGTCCCGGCAACAGGCCGACCGGGTCGGAGACCCACTTCCACTTCGCGAAGTACTGTTCCCCCGCGAGGAACAGCGGCCCTCCGAGGAATCCTAGCAGCATCGCGCTCGCCGGGCTCACGAACCCGGCGATCGGCGTGATCACGATGAGTCCCATCAGGACCCCATTGACAGCGTCGAGGAGCGACGGCGCCTGGCTGTGGAACAGGTGGCGGAACAGGAGGACCGAGATCATCGCCGAGGCGGCGGCGAGGAACGTCGTCAGCACCACGACCGTCGTTTGGTCGTTGAAGGCGAGGACGCTCCCGGGGTTGAACCCGAACCAGCCGACCCACAGCAAGAGGATCGCGAGCGTAAGCCAGCCGGGGGAGATGTGGATCGGGACCTGCGGGCTTTCCTTGTATCCCTTCGCGCGCTCCTCTCTCCAGAATTGGTAGAGTAAGCCGAGACCCGCCGCGCCGGCCGCGCCGTGGACGACGAGTCCTCCGGCGAAGTCGACCATCCCGAGCTTCGCGAGCCAGCCCGACGGATTCCAGATCCAGGCGGCGGGCAGGTTCCAGATGAGGACGAAGTAGACGGCCGAGTAGCCGACGAGCGCCATCGGCTTCATCTTGCGGAGGACAACGACCCCCACCAGGGCGAGCGTGACGGCGGCGAACGCCGTCTCGAAGAGGAAGTAGGTGCCGGTGTCGAGCCCGGTATTGAACCAGCTCGGTCCCATCGACCACCAGACGCTGCCGGGTGCGGTCGCAGGGCTGGCCGCGAAGCTTCCCAGGAAGAGGCCGGGTCGGTAGAACGGGTTCCCGATCACGCCACCGCCGATCGTCGGCGCGAACGCGGTGTTGAACCCGACGATGGCCATGACGAACAGGCCGACCGACGTCATCAGGACGGTCTTCATCAGGCTCGCGTAGAGCGCCTCGCCGAGCTCGCCGACCTCGAGGAGGCCGACGGCGATCGTCATCGTGAAGACGAGCAGCGCGGCGATGATCACCCAGAGATTGTTGACCAGCTCGCCTAGCACGGACCCCTCGGTGGTGCGCCGGAATCGAATGCCATCAGGGACCGACTCGCCGACGGTGAATTCCGAGTTTGAGGGTATTTAGGGGTTGGCTTCTCGGGGAAACCGGCCCCCGTTCGGAGGGCCGTCAGGGGGGAGGCGAACGATCAGGGGCACAGCGTGCATCGAGTTGTTCGCGACGCCGCGGAAGTTCCATTCGGCGCGCAAGGGCTGGGTATCCTCCCGTTCGTCCGTCGCCCGAGACCGAAGCACGAAGTACCCGGGACGAGGGAACTCGAGCGGGAGCTCCCATCGGACCCACGCATGCGGGGTCCGGGGCCCGACAAGGGTCGCGGTCTGCCAGCTCCCGGTTCCCCCGGCGTCTTCCGGAATTCCGACGGCGACCTCGACCTGGGCGATCGCGGCGTTTCCCGACCACGCCGCGCCTCGCACCACGACGGTGCCGGTCGGGACCGAGGCCCCTTGTTCTGGGGCGGTGATGACCGACTTGACCTGGAGGGTGGTAACGAGCTTGCGGAGGACGTTCGGGTCGTCGCCCTCATGGATGAACGTGTAAGGTCGCGTTCGGTAGTATCCCTTGAACGAGTGGTCGATTAGCGAGACGCGCGTGATCCACTTCACGGACGCCATGCCGTACCACCCCGGCACGATGGCGCGCACCGGAAATCCGTGGGCCACCGTGAGCGGTTCGCCGTTCATCTCGAAGGCGAGGATCGTATCGGGGTGCTCCGCCTTGACGATCGGGACGCTCATCGCGTAGGTCAGCTCCTCGGGGACCTCGGGTTCCCGGCCGTGGTCGGCTCCCTCGAACACCGCTTCGATCGCGCCCGGACGGATCCCCGACCTCGCGAGCACGTCCCCGAGCGAGACGCCGGTCCAGCGGGCGGTGCCGAGGGCACCCTGGGTCCACCGAACGCCCTCGGCAGGTGGGTAGACGGAGCTGCGTCCGTTGCCGGCGCACTCCATCGTCGTCACGACGGTGCGAGTCCGTTCGCGGCGGAGTTCGTCGAAGCCGATCTCGAGGCGTCGGTCGACCTCGCCGTCGACGACGAGCCGCCAGGAGTTCGGGTCGATCGTCGGGATCGGAAGGTGACTCCGGACGAAGAACCGCTCGGTCGGCGTGATCCACTCGTCCAGGTGGGACAGGGGCGTCTCGGCGCAGAGCGGGTCGCGCGTGACCACGTGGAGACCCGGAAACGGACGGGACCGCGGAGCTGGGTCGGGAGCGGCGCCGTTGTCCGCCCGTTTTCGTTCCGCGGTCGCGTCGTTCACGTCTGTCCGAAGCCGCCGGCCAATCGGGCGGAACGCTCCCAAATCGCACATCCATGCGGATTAGGGCATCGGCCCGGCGGTGAGTTCCGGTGGCCCCCCAAGCGCGTGCGAAGGGAGGAAATTCTGCGAAATACGATTCCTATATATTCACCGGAAAGAATCTTTAAGCCCCCCCGAAACTACGTGATGTGAGGGAATCTCCATGCCATTGGAGGGCCGCAAGCTACAGCTCGCCGGAGGCTCGACGTACCTCGTTTCTCTCCCGAAACGCTGGGTTCACAGCTCGGGACTCAAGGCGGGCGACACGATCTTCGTCGAGACCGAGGTGGACGGCTCCGTCTCCGTGCGCCGTCAGCCGCACGAGAAGCCCGCGGTGCTCCGCAAGGTGTTCGACGAGCGCGGGGAGGACACCCGCGATCATTTGCTCCGCAAGTTGATCGGCGCGTACATCTCCGGCTTCGGACTCATCGAGGTGCGCTTCCACCCGCCGCGGGGACCGTTCGTCCGCCGCGTCGCCCGCGAGTTCTGCCACCTCGTCATCGGCCCGGAAGTGATCGAGGAGACCCGCACGGCCCTCGTCATCCAGGACCTCTCGGATACGTCGGAGCTCAACTCGGAGAAGTGCCTCCGCCGGATGCACCTCATCGTCCGGGCGATGCTGGAGGATGCCATCCTCGCCCTGAAGTCGGGCGGCACTTCGCTCGCCCACGACGTTGCGCAGCGGGACCAGGATGTCGACCGCCTCTACTGGATGGTCGCGAAGCAGTACCACATGCTCCGTCCGTTCCCCGGCGACGCCGACGGTCGGGGCCAGGCCGCGGAAATCCAGAGTCATTGCCTCGTCGCGAAGCTCCTCGAGCGCGTCGGGGACCATGCGGAGCGGATCGCGGGCACCCTCGGGACCCTCGGCCCGGGCAAAGCGATCGATGGGAAATTGATGAAGGAGCTCGAGGAGGCGACCAACTCAGCCGTCTCCATCCTCGACAAGTCGTTCGGTGCCCTGATCGCCCGCGACGTCGAGGCCGCGAACGAGGCGATCGACCGGCAGACGGACCACCAGAAACTGATTGACCAACTCACGCACCATGTCGCGACCCGGAAGGGAGAGGAGCTCCTCGCCCTCGGAACGGTCGTCGACAGCCTCGGGAGGACCGTCCGCTACGCCGCCGACATCGCGGAGCAGGCGATCAACATGGCCGTCATTTCCGAGACGGACCGCCCGAAGCGCGTCGCCGTGACGGCCTGACGGGTTCGCCCAGCTCGAGCGCCGCCCCCGCGGCGATGCCGACTACCCGATCGTGACGGGGGTGGTGATGAGCACGGACGTCGACTGCGCGTTGAGGTCGATGAACGCGAGATCCCACGATCCCGGTGGAAGGCTGTCATCGAGCGTCCCCGCGTGGACCTCGCCGGACGCCCACTGGTATCCCGTCACGTTCACGCTGTGGACGAACTGCTGGTACTGGATGTTGGTCATCACATACGCCGTGATCCCGAAGGTGGTCGAGAACGCCCCCCGGAGCGTCTGGGTCGAGGCGAGGGAGAATGAGACCGCCGACCACTGCCCTCCAAAGACGTCGTACGAGTGTCCCGAGGGCACCAGGACGGTCCCCGAGGGGGCCGGGGTGTGGGCTCGGCCCGGGAGAACGAAGACGGTCACAAAGACCGCTACCACGACGACCACGGCGACCACAATGAGCGCCAGGTAGACCGCCGAACGCTTCGAGCGCGCCCCTGCCTTGGGTGCGTCCCCCGGACCGTTCCAAGCCTTCATTCCGGCGGTGTCGGAATCCATCGGGAGGCGCGAGACGAGGGGAGGGTAATCAACATTCCCGAAAATTCGGCGCCACGCGAACGCGACTCCGCGGATTACGGAATCTCCGGAGGTGCCGCCCTCACGACGGGGGTACTCCGCGCTCGCCGGGCCCGGAGCGCGACACAGGCAGCGACCCCGCGGCGGAGGTCGGCGAAGCTACCGAGGCGCTGGCGACGGCCGCTTTGGTGGGGGACGCGGGGGTAGCGCTCGGTGGGACGGACTGGGCATGGGCGGGGTCATCGAAGATCGTGTCTTCCGACCAGGAGAACGATTCGTCCATGATGCGGTCGATCTCCTTCACCTTGCGCTCGACGAGGGCGGTCCGTAGGATCTCTTCATCGACACGGTACGACCGATGGGCAGCGCCGAACTCAAGGGCCGCATCCGTGAGCTCGAGCAGGCGGCGGGGATTCCCGAAGGCGATGAGGTTCAGTTTGGTGACGACGTCCTTGTCGAACGGGTAGAGCGGGTCTAGCCCCTCGACGAGACGCTTCGCAAGGAGCTTCTTGGCGATGAGTAAGGTAGCCTCGTCGGCCGAGAGTCGCGGGAGGACGACCGTCCGGTTGATGCGGCTCGTCAGCGGAGTCTGCTCGCGCGCGAGCTGGAGCATGAAGCTCGGGAACGCGCCGAACATGATCATGACCCCCGGCTTGATTCCGTCGATGATCTCCTGGAGGGTCTTGACGAACAGCACCCGCTCCTTGGTGGCGGCGAGATTGTGGAGATCGTTCAGCAGAAGGAACGCGGGGGCGTTCGCGTTCAGCGCGCTCGCGATCGCTCGACCGGTGCGCACGGGGTCGTACGCGGTCTCCTTGGCCTTCTGGACCGCGACAATGTCGCGGAACCATTTGGGGGCGCTGAACAACTGCTTGAATCCACCGAAGTGGGCCGCGGCGACGACGGCGGACGCGACGCCCTTCGTCACCCAGGTCGTCTTGGTCGTGACGTCGAAGTAGACGGAGAACGCCGTCCGGGCCTTCGCTTCCGCCGCTGTGAGTAGCAATCGTTCGGTCTTGCCGGCCCCGTGGAGGCCGACCAGCGCCACGACCGCTCGGTTCTCCTTCGCGAACACCTCTTCGCGCATCGTCTCGAGGAGCCGGTCGAGCTCGAGGTTGACGTGGAAGAGCTCGACATCCTCGAGACTCTCACTTGCCAGGTCCCGGAACGGGTTGCTGACGAGTCCGTAGCGTTCGTAGGACGGCGCGGGCACCGAATCCCCCTACAGCACCCGTCGTCGCAGGTCGATCGCCATGTGCTTGCCGTCGAAATCGTAGTAGATATTTCGGTCGGTTAACGTACCTGCCGACCACTTCGGTACCCGGAGATATCGGATCAGTCCCTCGGGCCCTTCCTTGGTATGGAACTGGATCAGACCGTCGGCGAGATGGATCGCAATCGCCTCGCCCCGCGGCTCGAACATCCCGCGGTCGGTCGCCAGCACGACGGCGAGACCGGACCGGTGGCACCGCTCCCGAAGCTCCCGCAAAGTGGTGGCGAGCTGGGTCGGGGTCAGGTCGAGGGTCAGGAACGAAAACGAGTCGATGGCGAGGAGGCCGCGCTCAAGCCCGACGGGGAGCCAGTCCTTCAGCGAGTCGAGCTCGACCACGCTGAGAAGTCCCGCCGGTGGAGGGGCAGCGACGCCGCCGTTGAGGAGCGCCGTCCGTACGTCCGGACCGTCACGGGAGGTGAGATAGGTGACCGGCCAACCCCGATTCAGAGCCGTCCGGGCCAGCGTGCGAACCAGGAAACTTTTCGCACCGTCGGCGCCACTCTCGACGATGACGATCGTCCCTTCGGAGAGCTCGTGGACGATGGTGCCGAGGCCCGGCACCTCGACCGGGAGCCCCATGCAGCCAACTACCGCTCCACTCGCATAACGATGCCATAGGGAGTGTACGAAGATTACGGTCCAACTACACAATCTTCGTAGGATATGCCTAAAGGCCGGGTCCCGAGTTCGGGGTCGTGCGACGGGCGGTACGCCGTTTCCCGATGGGAAACCGAGGAATCGCGGAGGTTGTCGGCACGCTGATGCTGGTACTGATCGTAGTAGCAGCCTCGATCGCGCTCGCGGCCTTCGTCGCCTCGTACCAGAAGCAATTGCAGGCGCAGCAGGCCGAGGCGCACCAACGGAGCCTCGAATCGCTGAAGGTGCTGGACGTGACGGGGGTCACGCCGCGACCGGTGCCGAACCAGTTGATGCTGGGGAGCTTCTCGTTCGTTCTCGCGAGCGAGTTCGTGAATCCCTCGACCGTCGCCTCGATCGCCGTGAACGGGAACCCTCTCGCCCATTTCCTCGTCCAGAACGTTTCGCCGTCCGGCGGAGCTCCGTTTTGCTACGACGATTCGACCCAATTCATCCTGCCGTCGTTCCAGCAAGTGGAGGTGACCGTGAACCTCCTGTCGACGGGCACCTGCCCGAACGGATTCTTCTCGCCGACGACGACGCTGCTGGTGAACTCCTACCTGCAGATCGACCTGTTCACCATCTTGCAGAACACATTCACCTCGGTGTTCCTTCCGCCCACCGCCATCCCCCTGATCGGGACGGTATCGGAATTCGTCGGCATGCAGTTCCGCAACGTGCCCGTTCTCGATGGGTCGACGTCGTTCCAGCAGGGGAACGGCACGATCGTGTCGTGGACCTGGTCCGTCGTCAACACGACTGGCGGCCTCAGTCCCCCTCCCCAGACCTACGCGGGAGAGAAGCTAATCGCGCCGTTCGTCTCGACGCAAATCGGGCAGACGTTCACCTTCACGATCGCGCTGATGGTGCAGAACTCGAACGGGCTCATCGGCAGCTCGACGATCAATTACACCTACCAGACGTGACCCCGGGGTCCCGCCGCGGGCCGGGCTAGGGGAAGATGAACAGGAAGGCGATCGTCGTCGCCGCCACCAGCGCGAGCGCGTGGACGATCCCGTAGCGGGCGCGGCCTTCACTGAAGGCGCCGATGATGGCGCCGGTTCCGAGCGAGTTGATGATGCACAGCTCGAAGAACCGCTCGTGGAGGGTGTCTACGTCGAGCCGAGGGACCGTGCTCGCCGTCGTCCCCTTGAGCGCGCTCCCCCCGCCGTTGATCAGGCCGATGTTGAGCGAGCCGAGTTCGGGCGCGATGTATAGCAGGGCGAACAGGACGGCCATCAAGACGGCGAACGCGATGTAAATGACGGCGATGGGAAGGGTGAGCTGATTCGCCCGCTCTTCCTCGATCTTGACGAAATCGTCCATATCCTTCGCCGCCCGGTAGATCACGATCGCGGTCTCGCCGCCGACATCCGTCGCTTCTGCGATGAGCGCGGCGTAGCGTCGGATCAGGGGGCTCTTCATCGGCTCGACCATGTCGTGGAGGACGGCGTCGAATCGTCGCCCGAGGAGGAGGCCGTCGGCCGCGATCTTGAGCGGCTTCCGGAGGACGTTGGTGTGCGTCTTGGAGAGCTCAATCATCGCCTTGGCGGGATCAAGGCCGCCGCGCATCGCGTCCGCGAGCTCGAAGAGGAGCTGCGCGAACGCCCGCTCGAACACACGAAGGCGGGACAGCTGGCGACGGGCATCGATTCCGTAGGCCGTGAGTCCGATGAACACGCCGATGATTATCACGAGGTCGGTCGAGTACGACGGGAGGCCCGGAGTCGAGGTGACGTAATCGAGACCGAGCAGGACGAAGACGAACGCAACGACGAGTGGAATGTACAGAACGAGGTACTCCTTCTGAATCGGGTGCGTGGCGAAATACTTTCGAAAGGCGAATCGGGTCGTTTGCCGCAGGTACCAGATGTAGGCGAAAAACGCCACCACGGCGACGACCGCGCCGATGCCGATGTCGACGAGCACCGTCTGGGCCTTCACGGAGAACACCGGCGCGGGCGCGACGGTCGCGTTGGGATTGACCGTGAAATTCCAGGTAAGGTTCGTGAAGTGGCCGGCGGTGTCGGCGACCCCTACCGTGACGTTCCAGACTCCATTCTTGAGGGGGAGGATCGTCGGGACCGGAACGGTCACCCCCTCCGGGGTCGCTTTCCAGCCTTCGCTATCGGTCAGATTGTAGAAACCCACGGTGACCGTGACCGTCGAGGGGATCGGGGTACCGGCGGAATCGATGAACGATGCCTGGATCGTGGGTGTCTTCGAGGGCTCCTGACTCCCGGGGGACGGACTCAGCGGAGTGATCGTGATCGGGCTGCCGCCGGTGCTCGCAGCGGCCCCGGCGTGACTCGCCAGGAGCGTCGGAAGGAGGACGACCGTGAGAACGAGGAGAATCGTCGCGGCCGCGCCGCGTGCGCTCACTCCGCCCTCGCGTACGCGATCGAGATCATGATCACCGTCATGATGACGGCCAGCGGGACGAGCCCGAACGTCAGTACCAGCAGAAGCTCGTTCGAGTCCAGCCCGGCAGCCGTCTGGCCGAGCGAGTTCAGGAGGAAGGCCCCGACGGCGATCATCAGGACTCCGACGAGGACGAGCGAGACGTACATGTCGAGGAACGTCGACAAGCGCTCGATGAACGCCTTTTGGACGAGCCGCTTCAGTTTCAGCACGTCGTCCGACTTGTTTCGAAGGTACTCGTCAAGGTCCCCGCCCTGGTGAATCATGTTGGCGAGGTCCCAGAACGCCTCGCGGACCGAAGTCGAGGGCGACTCTTTCGCCGTCTCGGCGAGGGCGGTGATCAGGTCCTCCCCCTGGATGTCGACCTTGTAGATGACGCGCTTGAATTCCATCGTCATCCCAGGGTCATGATCCCGGATCGCCATCCTCCGGATGAGCCCGATCGGGGACGTCCCCGTGCTGGCGAGGACCGAGAGCTCACTGAGGGTGAACGGCAGTTCTCGGTCGAGTTGGTCCTGGCGATTCGAAATCCGCGTGCTGACGACGGACCGGAATCCGGCCTGGACGGCCATCACGGTGACCCCGACGGTCAGTGCGACGTAGCCGTACCACAAAGGGGAGTGGAGCACGAGGAGGAACAGCAAGAGGCCGAACACCAACGCGGCGACCGCGGCGAGGATCGTCGTGACCACGACGACCGCCTGGTGCATTCCCGGCGAGATATTCAGGCCGGCTTGCTTGAGTCGCTCCGCGGCGACGATGTCGACCTCGCCGCGATCAAACCGCTCGCCAAGGAGGCGGTAACAGAACGATCGGTAGGCGGGGGAGAGTGCGGGCTCGGTCCTCGACTTCTTGGCCTTGAGCTTCGGCAGGCTCTCGATGACGGGCGGGGCGTCTCGCGATTCGGTGGGACCCTCGACGCTCTCGAACATCGACGCCTAGCGTCCGACCGGGGCGGAAAGCGATTGAGCAACCTTGGAATCGAGGGATTTGAACGCGTCGTCGGGGGCGACGTAGTAGGACGCGATCGCCCGACTGACATCCTTGTAGTAGGTCATCCCAAGCCTCGCCATCAGGTCGAGATACTGCTCCTTGCGCCGCATCTCCCCCTGGATCGCTTCGATCGTCTTGCCGCTGCGCTCGGAGATCTCCTCGAGGACGAAGCTCCGCCCGAGGAACGTGAAGTGGTCTTTCGCCGGTTCCCATCGGAAGACATCGTTCGTCAGGAGCTCGTTCGTCGCGGCATCGACGTCCAGGATCTCGGTGACGCCGGTAATGCGGCGAACCCGACTGTTGTTGACGACGACCTGGGCGGGGAACGCCACGCAATCGAGTGCCTGAAAGAGGACGCGCGGGATGTTCATCGGCTCGTTCTCGACGCGGTGGATTAGCTCCCCGATCGAGCCCGCGTGAATGGTGGACATCGACGCGTGTCCGACGGAGATCGCCTGGAACAAGGTGAACGATTCCGCGCCCCGGACCTCGCCGACGATGACGTACTCGGGCCGCTGGCGAAGCGCCGCGACGAGCAGGTCGAACAGGGTGACGGTACCCGCGGATTTCACGACTTGAGACGGATGGCCCGAAATGCCGGAGGCCCCGCCAATCCCCGAGGCGGTGCCGTAGCCCGTACGGGCCACGGACTGGATCCAGTTCTCGTGGTCGATCTGGATTTCCGGCGTGTCCTCGATCGAGACAATCTTGTCCTCCGGACGGATGAACATCGAGATCGCGTTCAGGAACGTGGTCTTGCCGGCGGCGGTACCGCCCGAGATGAGCAACGAACGGTGATTGTCCACGAGGGTCCAGAAGTACGCGAGTTCCTGCGCCGATACGGAGCCGAATCGAAGCAGGTCGATAGGCGAGACCGGATCGACGGAGAACTTCCGGATGCTGAACGTCGAACCCTTTCGGGTAACTTCGGTACCGAGCGTGAGGTTGATCCGGCTTCCGTCCTGGAGCGTCGCGTCGAGGATCGGCTGGTAGATCGAGATGTGCTTTCCCGCGATCTGGGCAAGCCGAAAAACGTACTTGTTCAGTTCGATGTCGTTGTCGTATTGGACATTCGTGCGCAAGGAGCCGAACACCCGGTGAAAGACGTACATCGGGAGGTGCGGGCCAAGGCAACTGATGTCCTCCAGGAACGGGTCGCGGAGGATCGGGTCGGTTTGGCCCAACCCGAGAAATTCTCGGACGAGATAGTAGAGAAGAACTGGCTGACGCTTCGGCAAGACATCGATATTGTACAGGTCGAGGACGGAGAGGAACTTCTTCCGAAGATACTCCTTCAGTTCCGCCGACTCGGCGAGCGAGATCCCGGCCGAGACCGGAATCTCTTCCTGACCCATCTGCGCCTCCATCCGCGCGCGAATTTCGACGGTCTGCTTCAGCTCGGCTGGCGAGCGCCTCGGCTCGAGGACCGTGTAGTCGAACTCCCCCATCCCCTCGTTGAACGAAATGTGAACGAAGGCGTACGGCGGGTTTACGGCATAGGTCACGTTGACGAGTCGGCGGTCACCTTGGAGCTGGTGGCGCATGTAGCCCAGCTCCGCCTGGATGAAGACCTTCTCCGGCGTCGTCCGGCGCTTGAGTAGGGTCTTCTCGAGCTGGAGCGCCTGCTTCTGGAGGGTCGCGCGGTCCTTCGGTTTGGCGCCGGCGGGAATTCCCCTCCGGAGGACCGCCGGCAGCTGGTCACGCATGCCCGAAAGGGCGGTAGGACCGTCTGCGGACTGCTCCATCGATGGACTGAACGGGACTTCGGGAATGAACGATGCGTCCGGAGATTCCGTAGTCTCCGTGGCCCCCCCTTCTCACCGTGGGTGACGACCTCACACACGGTGGAAACCGACGTCCTCGAGGTGCTACGGCATTTCATTCGAGGACGGCTAAGAACCCGGAGCCCGATGGAACGGCCGCAGCGGCGAGGCTCGGAACCGAGAACCGCAACTGCACGAAGAACCGAAAGGAGAGGAAACAACGAATGGGAGAGAAAGGAACTCGACGAATGAGGAACCGGCGAGGGTACCGGCGCTTCCAGCAGGAGCGGAAGGCAGTGTCGCCAGTCGTGGCGACGCTCATCCTGATCCTGATCGCGGTTGCGGCCGCGGCAGCGCTGTACCTTTGGTTGGTCGCGTGGCAGGGCGGCGTCACGTCGGGCGTTGGCAACCCCGGAGCGCAGTCGACGGTGAGCATTGGCGGAAGCACCTCGGTGTTCCCGTTCACGGCCCTCGCCGTCACACAATTCCAGCAGAACAACTCGGATGTCGTCCTGAGCAACAATCAGGGCGGCTCCGGGGCTGGAATGCTCTCGGTGTGTGCGCACAACGTTGACATCGGCACGGCATCGTCTCTCGAGACGCTCACGCAGCTCGAGCAGCCGATCTCGTCCGGTGGCTACGGCTGCGGCCAGAGCCCCGCGCCCGTCATCACGACGGTCGCGTACGACGCGGTGGACATCCTGGTCCCGTCCGCCAACACTCACGGACTGGTCAGCATGCAGGCGGACACCCTGATGACCATCTACCAGGCCAACGGCGGCGGCCACGCCGGCTACACCGGCTCGGCGACCGGCGGGTACACCTTCCCGCAGACCCAGGGCGTTAGCTACGCCGGGACTGTCACGACGGGCATCGTTTGGGACCAGATCCCGGCGTGCCTTGTCGGCCAGACCTGCGGCGGCCTCGTCCAGGCGGCGGCGGGCGTCCCGGCGGGTGCCAACACCGGTACCGGCATGGCGGCGACCGTGAGCGGCAACGACATCACGGGCACGACTACCCCGTGCGGCTTCCTGGTGTGCGCCGGACCCTTCGCGGGCACGGCAGCGACGATCACCGGAACCGCGACGGACGCAGTCCAACCGTGGATCCGATCCGACAACAGCGGAACGAGCCAGTCCTTCACCGCGCGTCTCCTCGGAGTTGGGGACAGCGCCGGCACCCAGGCTGGACTTGGCTTCGGCGGCTGCTCGCCGGACGGACAGCCCACGAGCTGCGGCCTCGTCATCCCGGCGGCCCAGCAGGGCAACGGCAACCCCGCGGTCATCGCGGGCGTTGGCGGGCACCCGGACGCGATCGGCTACGGCTCTGACGGCCTCGCGCGAGCCACCGGCTCGGGCGTCGCGATCGTCGGATTCTCGGGCGTCGGGCAGACCAACGCGGTCCTTCCCACGACGGGAGCGGGCGGCACTATCGCCAACGGGATTCTGGGCGCGGGCACGGCGGCCACCCAGTACGTTGGCTGGCGCCCGTTCGAGTTCGTGACGATCGGAGCCCCCACGGGTGAGGTTCAGCGGTTCATGCAGTTCGTCTTGGACCCTGCAAACAACCAGAACTTCGCCACGGAGTCTGCTGAGGTCAGCATCTACTCGATCTAGGTCGAGCGGAGCGGCGAAGACCAACCCCTTCCTCCCCTCGCCTTCGTCCTCTTTCCCTCCGAAGAGCGGCCGCCCCTGGGCTACGGTTGGCGTGCGACCGGAACCGCATTTCTACGGTAACTTCCGAGGGTTACGGAGTCTCGCTAAGAATCGTCTATATCCGACTACCGAGGTCCAACGCTGATGTCGTTGCGAGCCGACCCGGGACCGGGCCCGATCTCTGCTCACCTTCGTCGAGGCCGTTCGGCCGACCGGGGTTCCCGATGAGTACCCCCTCTCCGTCGTTCGCAGACCCGACGGCGACAACCTCGGACCTGTCGAAGGTTCCTCAGCGTCGCCGCAGGGGTGTGCTTCTGGGAGTCGTTGTCGTCGTGGTGATCGTGGTTGCCGTTGTTGCGTGGGGAGTTACGGCGGGGGGGTGGCTGAAACCGGCCGCCTCTGGAGGAGCGCATTGCCCGTCGAATCCGCAGAGCCTCACCGGAGCGGGGTCGACGTTCGTCTACCCGTTGATGAACACATGGACGGCTCAGTACGCTCAACTCTGCAATGTGCAGGTGAACTACCAACCCGTGGGAAGTTCGTCCGGGATTACCTCCCTCGAAGACAAGGCCGTTGACTTCGGTGCGTCGGACGCCCCCCTGAGTCCAGCCCAGCGCGCCGCGCTCCCCGGCCCGACCTTGAGCATTCCCGAGACCTCGGGCGGCGTCGTGCTGCTCTACAACCTTCCTGGGATCGTCGCTACGATCGACCTCTCGAGCGCGGTCATCTCCGGCATCTTCCTCGGTACGATCACGAACTGGAGCGACCCCCAGATTACCGCGTTGAACTCGGGAGTGACGATTCCCGCCATGCCCATCACCGTCGTCCACCGCCTTGACGGAAGCGGGACTTCGTTCTGCTTCACGAGCTACCTCAGCCAGGTGAACACGACCTGGGCGGACACGGTTGGGCGCGGACTCTCGGTCAATTGGCCCGTCGGTCAAGCCGCCAAGGGCAGCACTGGCGTCGCAGGTGTGGTGACCACGACTCCCGGGGCCATTGGCTACGACGAGCTCGCGTACGCCGACCTGAACCACCTCACGTTCGCCGCTGTCCAGAATGTCGCTGGGAGCTTCATCCTCGCGAATCAATCGAATGTCCAGACGGCCGTGTCCGAGGGAGGCGCCAGCCTTCCGCCGGGTAGCGGGGATTGGTACAACGTCAGCCTCCTGAACCAGCCCGGGGCCCAGACGTACCCGATCGTGACGTTCTCCTACGTGATGGTCTACTCGGACCTCACAACAGTGTTCGGGTCGTCGATCACGTCGGCCGACGCCGATTCGCTGGGTCACTTCATCTACTGGGTGTTGACCGCGGGTCAGTCGTTCGCTCCGGGCGTGTTCTACGTTCCTCTGCCCGCGAACGTCGTGACCCTTGACGAGCAGACGCTCGGTCTAGTCACCTACAACGGGGCGGCCGTCTCGACGCACTGATCCGAGGACTGGTTCGGGTGGCTGCCGGCCTCGAGCTCGCGCCAGGGCCCGCCGCGGAGGCAGTTCGCGTCGTCCGGGCCGGAGGGTGGCTCCGTCGGTGGGGCGACCCGCTCTTCCAATGGTTGAGCACCGGCATCGCGCTCGCAGTACTCGCCGCTCTGGCCGTCCTGACCGTTCTGCTGACCCTTCGCTCGGAGCTCGCGTTCACCGCGTTTGGTCCGGGGTTCCTCACCCATTCGACCTGGAACGCCAACGCCCGCCCGCCGCTCTATGGGGCGCTCCCGTTCATCGAAGGAACGGTCGTCACGTCGGCGATCGGGATCGCCCTCGGTGTACCGATCAGCCTCGGGATTGCGATCTTCATGTCGGAGCTCGCCCCGCCGTGGCTCCGCGATCCGATGGCGAGCCTCGTCGAGATGCTCGCCGCGATCCCGTCGGTCATCTACGGCCTCTGGGGTCTGTTCGTCCTCGTCCCGTTCATGCGGGTCACCGTGGAACCGCACCTGCGGGCCCAGCTCGGTTGGACCGGGCTGTTCACCGGTCAGATCTTCGGCGCGGACAAGCTGACGGCGGGGATTATCCTCGCCGTCATGGTCATCCCGACGATTTCTGCGGTCTCGCGGGAGGCGATGGTCGCCGTCCCGACGACCCAGCGGGAAGCAGCGCTGAGCCTCGGCGCGACCCAGTGGGAGACGACCCGCGTCGGGGTCCTCCAATTCGCACGCAGCGGGATCGTCGCGGCGATCATCCTCGGCCTCGGCCGGGCCATCGGAGAAACGATGGCGGTGACGATGACCATCGGCAACAACAACACGCTCTCGACCTCCCTCCTGAGCCAGGGACAGACGATCGCGAGCTGGATCGCGAACGACTTCCTGACGGCCGCGACTTCCCCGCTCGAGCAGAGCGCCCTCCTCGAGCTCGGGCTCGTCCTGCTCGCGATCACGGTCGTGGTGAACGTCGTCGCCGTGCTGCTGCTCGGTCGATTCTTCCGCCCGGAAGAGGCGCGCGAATGAGGCCGACCCGCCGCGGCCGTCGACGATGGGCGAACCGCGTGATATCCGCGCTCTGCATCCTCTGCGTCGGGCTCGCCCTCATCCCGCTCGGCAGCATCCTGTTCGCGGCGTTCTCCCAGGGCCTCCCGGCGCTGAACCTCTCGCTCCTCACGACCTCCGGCCCGCCGGCGGTGATCTGCCCGGCAGGAGCGGTGTGCTCGAGCGGAGGGATCAACAACGCGATCCTCGGAACGGTCCTCCTTGTCGGTCTTGCCGCCCTCGTGGCATTCCCCGTGGGCGTATTGACCGGCGTCTTCCTCTCCGAATACGGCGACAACCGACTCGGTCGGGGGGTTCGGTTCTTTGTGAACGTGATGTCGGGCGTCCCGTCGATCGTCATCGGGATCGTCGTGTTCTCGCTCCTGGTGTATCTCTCGGAGGCGAACGTCATCGAATCGCGCTACATCTTCAGCGCCGCTTCGGGCTCGCTGGCCCTCGGCCTCATCATGGTGCCCGTCGTCGCGCGGACCACCGACGAAGCGCTGCGGCTGGTGCCGACTTCGACGCGCGAGGCGGCCCTCGCCCTCGGCCTTCCTCGCTTCCGCACGATCTTGCGGGTCGTGCTGCCGGCCGCCGGCTCTGGCGTCCTCACGGGAGCGCTCCTCGCCACCGCACGGGCCGCCGGTGAGACGGCGCCACTCCTGATGACCGCCTTTGGCAACACCTTCGACTTCGCGGGGTTGAACCGGCCCGTCGCAGCCCTTCCTCTCGTGATCTACTATTACGGGATCAGCGGGATCCCCCGCTACGAGTCGATCGCCTGGGGGAGCGCGCTCCTCCTGGTCCTCGCGATGCTCGCGATGAGCCTCGCCGCGCGCTACGTGCTCGCGAGGACCCGCGCGCGGACCTCGACGCGCTGACGCCGCGCCGACGGTGAACAGGGCCGCCGCGGCCGCGCCGGCACGCGGTTCCCGCGCGCCCGAGTCCAGACTCCGCGGTCTGCGTGCCACGGTGTGTCATGGTCTATATAGGAGTACAGAGCCACTAGACTCCAACGGTTTCACCGTAGGGTTGGATGTCGTTCGCCACGGTCTTCCCCCGACGCCTCGTCCGGGGCCTCGGTGCCTTTGTCCTGGCGGACCTGATCACGGGGCTCGCCGGATTCTCGGTCATCACCTCGGCCTCGCTCTGGTTCTTTTGCGTCTCCTGGATCCGCCTGCAAGGCGAGTACGCCCAGATCGGGAAGGCGTTCGGGACCTCCGGTCAGCTCGCCCTCGCCTGGGTGGGCACGTTTGCGCTCCTGCCGGTGCTGGTGGCGACGGTGTTCCTCGCGATCCGAGCCTATCGGCTGCCCCGCGCTCTGCTCCTCTAACGCGTTCGGCGAGCGGCGGCCCCCGCGAGGAATCCGCGGACCCCCCGGTCGAACATCGAAGGGTCCTCGAGTGGGCTCAGATGTCCGGCGCCGGCGACCTCGATCCCCTCGGACCCCACGACCGCATCGCGGAGCGCCTGCGTCCGCGCGGGGGGAATCAGCTCGTCCTGCGCGCCCCACACCACGAGCGTGGGCACTCGAATGCCCGATAGGACGGGCGTGAGGTCGGGTCGGTTGGCGATCGCTCGGAGCGCTCCGACGATCGCGGGATTGGGAGCCGCCGCGACGATGGCGCGAACGGCCGCAACGACCCGAGGTCGATCGCTCCGGCTCGTCTCCGAGACCAGCGGTCGAGCCGTGGCGTCGACGTCGAGCCGTTCCGAGGGGTTCCCGAGGCGCTCGGCCGTCGCGAGTCGCTTCTGGCGCACTTCGGGGGCGTCCGCCTCCGACCGGGTGCTGACCAGCACGAGCCCCTCGAACAGGTCGGGCCGGTCCCGGTACATCTGGAGGGCGATGTACCCCCCGAAGGAGTGGGCCACCACCGTCGCTCGTCCCCCGACGTGAGATTCGATGGTCTTCGCGACGGCCTCGCCGTACCCGGCGAGCGTATCGGGTACGGGATAATCGGTGGCCGTCCCGAATCCGGGGAGGTCCGGGAGCACGACGCGAAAGGCGTCGGAGAAGCCGTCCAACTGGGGGGCCCACATCGCCCGGTGCAGCGGGTATCCATGGAGGAACACGAGGGTGGGTCCGGTTCCGCGTTCGAGCACGGGGAGGGAGCTGGAGGTGGCGCTCATACCGGCGGAAACGGCGGCGCGCTGTTAACCCCGGCGCACGGGGGGGGGGCGCGCCCCTAGTTCGCGAGCCGTCGGCCGATGGCGCGCGCGAGGATGTCGGCGCCACGGGGGTAGGGTACGAAGAACAGCGAAGGCTCCGTCACCTCGAGCTCGAGGAGCCTCCAGGTCCGGTCTCGGTCGCGTACCAGGTCGACGCGGGCGTACAGGAGTTCCTCGGGGCACGCCCGGATCGTCTGGGTCGCGAGATCGCGGAGTTCCGACGAGACGGAGACGACAGCCTCGCGGCGCCGGCGCTTCCGTCGGGGGAAGAGGGGGGTCCGGCGCACCGCATGGGTGTACCTGCCGCCGAGAAACATGAGGGATCGTTCCCCGATCGTCTCGACGCTCTCCAGGTAGCTTTGCACCATCACCGGCCCGCTCGAGGCAAGGCGTGCCACCGTTCGGCGCGCGGGGGCCGACGTGGCGTCGGCGAACCGGTACGTCTCCTCTCCCGCGGCGGAGATGGTGCGCTTGACGACGATCGCGGACGCGCGCTCGGTTCGGCTCAACTGGTCCGGGTCGAGCTTGCCGCCCCGAGGTATCCAGAGTGTTGCCACGGTCGGCACGTCGGCTTTCTCGAGGTCCCGAAGGTAGGCCTTGTCGGTGTTCCACCGCAGAGTCCGGGGGGGGTTCCACAGATCGACGCGTGAGCTGGCTCGCTGGACCCACCGGAGGAACTTGTCCCGCCGATGGAAGTAATCCCAGGTGGACCGTACGACGGCCATCCGGTAGGACGACCAGTCCACCGACGGGTCGTCCCACACCGGTTGGGCCACGGTCCGGCCCCGCCGTCGAAGGGCCGCGGCGAGGGGCTCGTCCTCCGCGGGGTGACCCTTCGGCCCACCGCAGGTGACGAGGGCGACGTCGGCCGGGGAGGACCGACGGGAGGCGCTTCGAGGTGACACGCGAGGGGCTCAGGGCGGAGCGTTCGTTCGGAGTCCGTCGAAGGCGAGGAAGGGGCGCAGCTCGGGTCGGAGCGGGCCGCTCGCGATGGCCGGGTCGGCGGCGACCAGCTCGCGGATCCGCGCCTCGGGCGCGTCGCGGGAGATCAGGATGCCGCGCAGGTCGGAGTGGTCGAGCAGCGGACCGGAGACGGCCTGGGCGCCGTTGGCCTGGAGCCGTCGGTTGTTCGCGACGTGCTCCCGCTGCACGGCCTCCCGCTCCGCCTCGCTGCCCTCGCCCCAATGGGGGCCCTTGGTGAGGAATCCGAGCAGGTAGCGGACCATCCCGGGCGGGATCTCCTCCGCCTCGGGGGTTGGGGCTCCCGTCACCCGGGACTCCTACTTCTTTGGGGCCTTCCGGCGGCGCGGGTGGGCCGGGCCGAACGCCTCGAGCCAGTTTCCGTCAGGGTCCCTTAGGTAGACGATCCGCTGCGTCCCTTCGACGAACTCCGTCGCGGTCGTCGCGCCCGCGGCGACCGCCTTCCGTTTCCACGCCGCGGGGTCGGAGGAGTAGAAGCCGAAATGGTCGAACTCGGTGCCGACCCGGAACGGCTCGTAGAAGCGGTTCCCCTTCGGGTAGTAGTTGAGCTCGAGCCGGTGGTACGAATGGGGGAACACCAGCTGGAGCCACTCGCCCCCGTGTTCCATCACCCCGCGGGATTTGATCCGGAACCCGAGCTTTCGGTAGAACGCGAGCGATTTCGCCAGATGGCGGACCCGGATCCCCGAGTAGAGGAACCTCGTTTCGACGGGCATCGAGCGTCCGACCCGGTGGCGGTACATGAAGGCCGCCGACCCGGGGGGTCGACGAGCGTCCCCTCGGGGGGTGCCCCGACGATGGCATTATTACACCCGACGCGACAGTACAATGCGTATGGCCACGCATGCGGCCAGGGCGACGACCGCCGACTCGGACACGACCGCCACTATGCGCGAGCGAATCGAAGCGGCGGTGAATGAGAAGCCGTACGAGCCCTGGTGTGTCCACCGTCTCCACGAGGAGCTCTCCGAGCCCGACGTGATCACGGACCGTGAGCACATGCTGATGGTGACGCAGCTCGCCGCCGACCAACTCGCGGCCGCCGGGCGCCTCGAGCGCGAGGAGGTCAACGCGATCACCATCGGCGTCCATTGCCAGGACACCCTCTACTGGTCGACCCGGGCCGGGATGACCCGCGTCGAGCAGTTCGGCCCGGATTACGAGAGCCCGGCCGTCCTTCGACGGCTCGGCGCGCACTTCCGCTGCCACGGCTTGTAGAGCCCTCGGCCTCCGTTCGCCGGTTATCCGTCACGCACGGTTCATCCGAGCCCTGCGCCGAGCGGCGTTTTCTCGACGAAAATTCGGGTCTCGCGCGACCCGAGGAACGAACGTTCCGGTTCGACGATAGCTTCATTTCCGACTCCCCGGCACTCGAACGCCGGAGTTGGCGTGACGGAGCCTTCGCCGGCCGTAACCGCGGGCGGACTCGTCCGACGGTGGGAGCGCCTGACGCACGCGACGCATCAATTCCTGCTTCCCGCCGCGGCCGCCGCGGGGCTTTCCCTCGGGGGCGCGCTCGCGCTCGGCGCCCCCCGGGCCCTCGAGGCGTACGCCCCCCTCGCGCTCGTCGTCGTCGGCGGCGGGGCCCTCGGGAGCTCGCTGGTCTATCTCCGATGGCGCGGTCATGCAGCCGCCGCGCGTGCTGTCCCGGTCCGTGTTCCGGCCGCCGTGCCGACGGCACCCTGCCCCCGATGCGCCGAGTCTGACGCGCGCCACGAGTGGAGCGAGATCGTCCGCCGGGCTTGGCACACCCCCATCGCCGGCCCCCCTCACGGAAGCATGGCGGCGGGATATTCCTCTCCGACCCCCGGACAGCAGATTTGGGACACCTGGGGCCCCCAATCGACCGCCGGCCTCCCCGTTCCGCTGGTAGGCCCGGTCCCCGAGACGGCCTGGATCCAACCGCCCCCGGGGGCCCACGTCCCCTTCCCCCACAAGGAGCCCAGCCTCATCGTCGTGAATGGGGCGCTCACTCCCATCGTTTCAGCGGTGTCCGGCGACGTGCCGAACCCGTCCACGCCCAATCCCGCTTCTCCCGCCGACGCGCTCCCCGCACCGGTCCCGAGCATGCCCGCGCACTCTCCCGAGCTCGATACCACGTTCCTCGACCTCGCCCGGTTCGCCGAGCTCGGCCTCGGACCGTTCGACCCCTCGCTCGACTGGTTGGTCCTGGAGGCGCTCCACCCGCTTCCCCCCTATCTCCGCTCCACGGCCGAAGCGACCTGCGCAGCCCGGGCGGAGGCGACGAGTCTCTCGACCGACATCGTGATCGAGGAGACGTGCGGCTCCTGCACCCAGACTATCCCGGAAGATGCGGGCGGCGGCGCCTGCCCGGAATGCGGCGTTCCCGTCTGCCACAGCTGCCGCGCGCGTGCGATCGTCGAGTTCGGGCACACGTGGTGCCTCCTCTGCGGCGTCGGCCGCGCCTGGGCGCTTCCGAGCGCCGCTCCCGTCGCGGCGGAAGTCGACACGGGGATGGTCGGCCCCTCGTTCCACGGTCCCGGCGCGTTCTGACGGCGCTGGGTCGCCGGACTACGCTCTCGGAAACCGGCAGTCGATCTCAGGGCCCTTCGATCCGCTGCCAGACGCGCTCGAGCGTCTCCCAGCCCCGCGTGGTGGACGGCACGCCCACGAGTCGCTCGACGACCTCGTTCGCGTAGAATCGGCGCCGGTCGCCCCGAACGTGGGAGGAGCTGAGCACATCGATTCCGGCCTGGGCGTCGAGTCGAACCTCCCACGCCCGGGCATCGGGGACGGCGTGCGGGACCGAGACCGGGCGGGCCGGCTTCGCCGCGAGAAACGTCACGAACCGCTTCTCCCCCGGCTCGGGCTCCGCCCAGGTCGATGCTGCGAGCGTCCGCATCTTCGAGAGTTCCTCCGCGGAGCGGACGATGATGTCGGTGTCGAAGCCGATCGCGACCCGGAACGCTTTCCGGAGGAGGGCGGGATCGGTGGTGCCCCGGACGACGAAGGTACCTGCCGCGCCGATGTTCTCGACCTGGAACTGGGGCAATTTCGCCGGCAGATCCTTGGTTCGCAGCGTTCCGCTGCCCCCGACGTTCACCGCCCGCAGGAGAACGACCCAGCAGGGGCGTCCCGCACCTCCTGCGGAACGAACGGTCCGCGGAACGGGCGTCACGGCTTTCCTCCGGAGGCCCGGGCCCGCTCTCCCGGGCGCCGGGTCCCCTCGGCCAGGAGCGCCACGGTCCGTTGGGCGCGCCGCCCCTGGGTCACCGGCTGCTTTGCGGCGGACACGTACTCGATCCAGGCGCTCGGAGGAGAGGGGGCCCGTGCATCGAACTGCTTCCGGGCGACCGGATCGTGACGCAACGCGGCGGCGAGCGGCGTAGGCACGCGCGGGAAGGCGCGTTTCGCGACCGGCGCGAACCGTGCCTCCACCCGGTCTCCCGGACGGACCGCGGCAGCGAGCTGGATTGGTCGCGTCACCAACAGGGAATGCGTCCCGTCTCCGTTCGGGATCGCGGTCGACTCGAACGGCGCTCCGTTCAGGGTTCCCCGCACGGGAACCTTGCCGCGGCGGCCCAGCAGAGCGCTCGTCGTTCGGTCGAGAGCGAGAGTCGTCCAAGTCCCGGGACCGTTCCACCGGAGGGTCCCCGAGGCCCGCAGTTCGGCCATCCGGCACGGGAGCCCGGCGGGGCCAGATAATGGGGCAGGGCGGGGCCCTCGATGGAGTCCCGGGGGGTTCAGATCGCTCCGACGGAGCGGAGGCCCGCGGTGAGGGCGAAGCCGACCGCGGCCCCCGAGATCGGGCCGACAGCCCACCCGGCGAGGATGTCCCGGATCGACTTCCACGGCACGGTCGAGCGGCCCCGCGCAAATCCGGTGCCGATCATCGCCCCGACCAGCGCCTGGTTCATCGACGTGAACGCTCCGAACGCGACCGCCACCAGGATGACCGAGGACTGAGCGAGCTGGGCGCCGATTGCCATCCGAGGGTCGAGGGCGACGACGCCGTAGGCGACCCGCTCGAGCAGGGGCCGCCCCCAGGTCAGTACGCCCAGGGCGAGTCCGATGCCTCCGACCAGCGCCGCGATCGGGAGGGTAAAGAGGCCGGTCATCACGAGGGCGCCGGAAGCGTTCGCGACGTCATTGGCGCCCATCGCGAACGAAGCCGCGGCCCCGACCGACACCAGTCCGAGGACCGCGCTCCGCACGAGCGGCCCGGGGGTCGCGGCGCGGGGCCGGAGCCGGTCCGAGGCCCGGACGAACAGGAAGCCGAGCGCGAACGCCGCGACGGGGGCCACTGCCCAGAGCACGAGCAAACCGTCCACCGTCGTCCAATGGACCGCGGCGCCGTCGGCGAGCCCCGCGCCGACCGTCGAGAACACCAGGATCTGGATCGTAGAGGTCGGGATCGTGAGGAAGTTGAACGCGCTCGTCAGGACGAGGGCGCTCGTCACGATGGCCAGGGCGAGCCCGAGGCTGACGTTCCCGGCCCCGAGCAGCCCGTGCCCGACCGTCTGCTCGACGCCCTCGCTCGCGAGGACCGCGCCCGCGACCGTCAGGGGCGCCATCACGAGCAGCGCGTTCCGCGCCCGGATCGCCCCAGCGGCGTAGGGCATGCCCATGCAGGCGCCGGTGTAGTGGGCCCCGATGCTGTAGGCGAACGCGAACGCCGCGGCGACGAGGAGCCCGACGGCGAGCGCGATCATCCCCGCCCCGGGGCAGCGCGCGGACCCGTCACTCGACGAGAGCTCCGCGGCGCAGGAGGGCGTCGCCGTCCACGCTCAGGTCGGCGCCCCGCAGGAACAGCCAGGCCCACCAGGGGACCCGGTTCTTCCCTCCGAGGAAATCGTTCCTCCCGATGTTCAGGGAGACGGTGCCGAGGCCCTGATCCTCGAGGAGCGGCGAGATCCGGATCCGGTCGTTGAGTCCGATCGAGACCGCGGCGGGCCGGTCTTTTCCGGCGGGGGCCCGTTCGTAGCTCTGCCGGAACAGCTCGTCCCCGACGTCGAAGGCGAACCGTTCCAGCCGGCCGCTCCGAAACGTCCACCGGCCCCCCGCCATCGGTCCCACCGTCGTCGAGAGTCCGATCGAGCTCGGTTGGTTCGAGCGGAACACGCCCTCCCCGGCCGACTCATCGACCGCGACCGTCACCACCCCGGCGGGGAGGGTGACGAGGTTCCATTCTCCCGCACGCGCCGGCGTGCGGACCGTGCCGTCCGAGACGGCGGGGCGACGGCCGTTCAGGCGGAGGTCGAGGCGGGTCCCGTTCGCGTGGTGGATCGTCAGGGTCTCGCCGCTCGCGAGCCGCTGAGTCAATCGCTTCGCACGGCGGGCCAGGATCCGGGGGTCGACCCGCATCGCTTCGGTGAGCTCCACCCGCCACTCGGCCGTGTCGACGCCGTACATCCTCGCGGACGCGGGCGACACGCGGCCGATCGCCATCTGGACCGCGCGCGCACCGGATCGCGCCGCCGCCCGGTAGAGGGCGTCGCCGTACTCGGAGAGGCGGGACCTCGTCGCGGGCGTCAGGGAGTGGAACCGTTCGCGGTCGCTGGGCCCGAAGAAGCTCACGAAGACATCGGTCCGTTCGAGCGCCGCCTTCTGGTGCTCGCCGAGGCGAGCGAGGAAGCGCGCGGGCACTTCGGTCGTCGCGGCCCAGTAGGTGGGCTCGTCTTGGTAGAGGACGATCGGGCGGCCGCCCGCCCGAAGGGTCTCGAGGGCGATCGCGCTCGACTCGCCGAGTGTTCCGGTCCACGTCTCGATCGTCACCCGCTCGCCCGGCTTCACCCGGAGGTAGCGGCGCACCAGGGTCCGGGCCATGGTCCGAAGCGACTCCTCGCCGGTCGCCGCGCGCGCCACCGGATCGGGGACCGGCGGGGTGGGTTTGAACCCGGCGTGACCTGTCACGGAAAGGTCGTAGCGTAACCGATAGACGGCGTCCCCCTCCGCGATCTCCCGGGGACCCGCGAGCCATTCGTACGGCCCGCTCTCGCTCCGATAGTCGGCGAGGATGCGGCCGAGCGCCCCGCCCGCTTCCGCCGGGCCGCGACCCCGGTCCTGCCCGCGTGGGCGACGAGCGACCGCTCCGATCAGCTCGGCCGCACGGCGACGCCATCCCGCCGGGTCCGGTGCGAGTTCGACCATAATGTTCGGGTGACGGAGCCGCCAGCGCGCGACGAGGGTCGCCGTCTCGCCGAGAGGGGCGGTGGCCACGACTTGCACCCGGGTGCGGGGAGTGACCCGGGAGGCGAGAACGCCGAGGAACGGACCGAGGAGATCCGAGCCCGCCTCCTCCACCCCGGGCGGCCGTTCCATTTCCGACGGTGGCCCATGGCGTGCGGGCGGGGTACGTCCAACCGAACGACCGACGGAGGTCTCCCCGGGGCGAACCGGGAGCAGGGTGACCGCCAGCGCCGCCGAACGGCCGTTCAGCGAGACTCCCACGACGTCCCACGGAGCCTCCGGCAGGGCCGGGTCGGCGCGCCGTGGGAACGTGTCGAAGGCGGCCGGTCGCACCGCATGGAGACTCCAGAGCCGATGGACTGTGGCGTGGCTGACGCCGTGGGCGCGGGCGAGCGATCGTGTCGTCCAGCGGCGGCCGTCGGGGCGGGGAGCGCCCGCGGCCCGGACGATCCGATCGACGAGCTCCGGGGCGATCCCGCCGCGGCGCAGGGAGCGGGACCTCTCCGTGAGGCCCGGCATCCGTCGCGAGAGAAACCGCTGCCGCCAGCGGGCGACCGTGAGTCGATGGAGATGAAGCTCCACGCCGATCTCGATATCCTGCCGCCCCTCGGCGGCGAGGAGCACGATCCTCGCCCGGAACGCCCGTTCGCTGGCGCCCCCGCTCGCGGCGCTCCAGCGGCGCAGGCGGGCCCGCTCCTCGGGGCCGAGAACCACGGACGGGGCGCGACGCACGGAACGCCGAGGGCGCCGACGCCTATATCGCTCCGCGCCCGGCGGCGCGAAGATAAGATGCGTCCCAAATAGTACAGCCTCGCCACCCTAGAAATACGGTCCGGCCGCTGCCCCGGTCATGGCGACGAACCGCGCGCCCCCGCGATCCCGCTCACGCCCGCCGAAGAAGACCGCCTCCGAAGTCGCCCCCGGCGTCTTCGTCGGCGGCTGGAAGGACGCGACCGACTTCCCAGGAACCCGATTCTGCGTCCTCGACGAGGCGCCCGACGAACCGATCCCGGCGGAGACTCATCTCCCGATCTACGATCCGGTGGCCGACCGACCGATCCGGGCGAACCTCGACCGGCTCGCCACCCTGGCGGAGACCGCCCGGGGCCGGGAGGAAGCGGTCCTGTTCTTCTGCGGGCACGGGGTTCGGCGCGGTCCCCTCGCGGCCGCCTGGTTCCTCCACCGTCACGAGGGCGTGAGCCTCGAAGTCGCCTACGACCGCATCCGGGCCGTCCGCCCCCAGGTGGAGACCGCGAAGGAGTGGGCGGGCGACGTCAGCGGGCTCGCGGACGACCGGCCCCCGGTTCGACGGTAACCGTCCGATGCACGCCGAATCCGACCCCGACGGTGCGTGGGTTCGGGCCCTCACCGGCGCCCCGGCCGTGAGGTCGGAAGCGGCGGTCGCCGAGGCTCGAGCGGAGGCGCGGCTGTTCCGGCACATCTCCCGCGAGCACGCGCGGGAGGGACGCGAATCGTACGGCGAGATCGCCGCCCCTCTCGAACTGTACGCTCTCGTGCGGCTGTTGCGTCCCCGTCACGTCGTCGAGGTCGGAGTCTCGTCGGGCGTCTCGTCCGCCTACCTGCTGGCGGCTCTCGAACGAAACCGGCAGGGAACGCTCCACTCCGTCGACCGCCCGAAACGTCCGGTGGCACCGAAGTCGAATGATCGTGCCCGATCGTCGTGGTCGTTGCCGGCGGGTCGATGGCCGGGCTGGGCCGTCCCCGCCTCGCTGCGCCCCCGGTGGGACCTTCGCGTGGGCGACAAGGCGCTCGTCCTTCCCCTCCTCGCCGAGGAGCTGAACGAAGTCGGGCTGTTCGTGTACGACGTCCCGCACCACGACCGTGCGGCGCGCGGGGAGTTCCGCCGGATCGGAGCGCGCATGCCGACCGGAGCGGTGGCGATCTCCGACCATGGGACGCCGGGGGAGGAATGCCGGGCCCTCGCGCGGTGGGCGCGGGACGAGGGACGGCCGACTTCGGGGCGTGCGGGCTCGGGGCTCTTCGCGTTCGCCAAGGGATAAGCCGACACTCCGAGTCGCGTTCCCGGCGGCGGCGATGCGCCGGTCGTTGGGGGGCGCCGTCGGGAGGCGGCGGGTCGGTCGTCGCGTGTCCCCTGGCGGGTGACGGGGTCGTTCCGAGTCGGCCCACGCGCTAGAGCGGAACGAACGGTCGCGGCGAAGCGGCGAAATCGAACGCGGCGCCCATGTCGTCGGCGGCCGCATCCCGCGTGCTGAGCGCGGCGAGGCCGAACCGTGACTCGACGAACCGCAGGATCGATGTGTGGTCCCGGACCGTGTGGTCGACGAAGCCGACCCGGGAGTACGGCGAGATCACCAGGCAGGGGACCCGGAAGCCGTAGCCGAAGGCGTCGACCTGCGGGGGAGGCACGTGGTCGTAGAATCCTCCGAAGTCGTCCCAGGTGACGAAGATTGCCGACGAGGGCCAGTACCGGCTCGCTCCCACGGCGTTCACGATGTCGTCGATGACGGAGTTCTGGCCGAGCTGGATGTCCGCCGGGGGGTGCTCGCTCCCGCCGGGCGCGCCGACCACCCAGCTGACGGTCGGGAGCGCGTTCGCCGCCACGTCCTTCGCGAACGTCGCCCCGGAAACGAACCGGGCCCGCGCACTCGCATGACCCCGCACGTAGGCGAAGCTCTCGAACCACTTGGAGAACCCGTAGACCTTCCAGTCGACGGCCCGGACGTCGAGCTGCTCGAAGATTGGGGGGAACGGGAGGGAGGCGGGAACGTTGTCGTCGAGGATCCCGCCGCACGTCCCTGCAACGAGAAACAGGTGGTTCGGCGCGCTCTCCGACATCGCCGACGTGAAGTGGCGGTCGCACAGCACGTACTGGTCGGCCGCCGCCCAGTAGCGGGGGATGTCGGTGCGGTCGAAGTACTCCATCGTCGTCGGACCCCCCTCGGAGTAGACGAATCCGTCCATCTTGCCCCCGTCGTAGTCGGCAACGGCGGTCGGGTGATTGTGGCTCATGTCGTTGGGCGTCCGATGGGGCGCGTGGGATGGGCCGAGGCACTGGGAGGAGCCGGGCGTGACGGGGAGGCAGATGGAAGCGCCCAGAATGCCGTCGGCGCCCGGATACGTCCCGAAGTAGTTGTCGAAGGTGTGATTCTCCTGGAGGACGATCACGATGTTCTGAATCGCCGAAGCGGACGCCGGCGAGATCGCGGCGCCACGCCGCGCCGGGGACCTACCGGGGGGACCGCCTCGAGTGCTCATTTCCCGAGTCGGGGGCTCTCGCCGTCGGATCGATCCGGGGGGGAACCCCCGGACCGTTGCGGGGACTGCGTAGGGGAGAACTCAGGGAGTCGGGCCTACCGCTTGCCCCACTGGTAGAGTCCGATGGTGTTCCCTTCGCTATCCTTGAAATAGCCCGTCCAGCCCATCGTGCCGTCACCGATCGGCTGCTTCTTCTGAAGGATCTTGCCGCCGTGCTGCTCGATGATCTTCTCGGAGGCGCTGATGTCGTCGACCATGATGGTGACGACCGGATGCATCAGGTGGTCGCCGCGCTTGCCGATCCCGCCCCCGATGTGACCGGGCTCTGCCGGCATCCCGTCCTTGTCGACCTTGCCGGTGCTGACCATCGTGTAGTCCATTTCCGGCATGACGTTCATCTTCCAACCGAACGCGGCCGAATAGAACTTGCGCGCGCGTTCGGGACTGTCCGCCGGAATCTCGAAATGTCCCACTTCTCCGCTCATCGTCGGCCCTCAGCGACGTGAGCCCCGACGCCCTAATATCTCCTCGTCCGGGCGCCACCAACGCCCCCATTCGCGCGGGAGCGGGGGCGGAGTTCGACCCCCGAGGGGGCGCCGCTGGACGGGCGGCGGCCGAACGTATATTCACCGTCGCGGCGTCCCCTTCTCGTGCCGTTCCGCAGGAGGTCACCCGGCCGCCTCGTCGAGGGCCATGGAACGGCGATCTTTCTGGGCCCCCTGGTCGTCGCCGCACTGACCATAACGGTCGGATCGCTGGGCAGCGTGGAGTTCCCGTCGATCTACCCGCAGCAATCGACATCGGCGATGACCGTGCCACCGCTCTGCCTCGGCTCGGACTGGCCCACGTACCTCGACGGGCTCGCCCGAGATTCGGCCGCGGTCGGCGAGCGGAGCCTCTCCCCGACGTCCGCGCCGTCGTTGGCGGAGCTGTGGAACTTCTCGACCGGCGCGCCCGTCGGAGCGTCGGCGGCCATCGTCCATGGAGTGGTATACATTGGCTCTTGGAATGGCGACGAGTACGCGCTGAATGCGTCCTCCGGCGGAGTGCTCTGGAAGACACCGCTCGGCACGGACCCGAACTCGACCCTTCCCCTCGGGGTGACGTCTTCCGCGACCGTCTCCGCGGGCAGCGTATTCGTCGGAGGCGGAAACGCGTTCTTCTACGTGCTGAATGCGACCAACGGACACGTGCGATGGAAGGTGAATGTCGGCAACACCACTCTGGGGTACTATCCGTGGTCCAGCCCGCTCGTGTATGGGGGATTCGTCTACTACGGAATCTCCAGCGGGAACGATGCGTCGGTCCCGGGTCAGCTCGATCAGATCTCCGTGGCGAGCCACCGGCTCGTCCACGTGCTCAACACCACGTCGAATCGAAGCAACGGCGCGACGATCTGGACATCCCCGGCGGTCAACGCGGGCACGAACACCGTGTTCGTGACGACGGGGAACCCTCCCCCCCCGAATGCGAGTTTGGGGGAATCGATTCTCGCGCTAAACGCCTCCACGCTCGCGGTGAGGAGTTCGTGGGCCGTCCCACCGTCCGAGCAGACGGTAGACGGGGACTTCGGCACGACCCCGCTCTTGCTCACCACTTCGACGCATGTCCCACTCGTCGTTGCCTCGAACAAGAACGGGATCCTCTACGCATGGAATCAGTCCAACCTGTCGCGGGGACCGGTCTGGAATCTGACCACCGCCCTCCCTTCCCCGCCGGCTGGCAGCCCCGAGCTTGGGCCGGTGTCGTTCGGGGGCGGGCGACTCTACGTGGGAACCTCGACCGCGAATGTCAGTGGCACGCTCGCCAACGGGTCGGTGCGCGCCGTCTCGCCGACGAACGGCCGAACCCTTTGGGTCGACGCGCTGACGTCGGGTCCGGTGAAAGGCGCGCCGACCTACGCCGACGGGGTCGTGGCGTTCGCGGCTGGGACCGCCTTCGAGGTCGTCAACGCCTCGAACGGCCACAAGCTGTACTCCTTCGTGATCCCGTCGAAACCGAAATTCTGGGGATACCCATCCGTCTCGCGCGGAGAGATCATCGTCGGGAACAGCCTGGGGGAGGTGTACGCCTTCGGCCTTACGTCGTGCGCTCACTCCTTCGGTCCCGCCGGAATGACCCGACCCGCCGAGCTGATCGCGGTGAATCCATCGCGGCACTAGGGCCTACGTCGGCCCCCGTTTCCCATCGGGGATTCGGCGCCGGATTTCACGGACTTCCGCATCACGACCTTGCTCGTTCCCAGCGCGGCGATCGTGCGGAATCCGGCGGTCTCGAACATCGACACCGTACCTCCCCACAGGAACGAGCCCGCGGTCGGCTTCCCGCGCGTCTCGGACGGATAGGCGTCGACCGTCCCGCCGCCGCGGATGGCGATCATCCGAAGGGCTCCGGCCAACGCCGCCGACGCGACGCCCTCCTTCCGGTGGTCCCGGTCGACGAAGAAGCACGTGATCCGCCAATCCGGGGGCGCGAGCCCGAGCCGAGTGGGCCCCCCCATGCGCGCCGGGAGCTCGGCCAGCGGGCCGAACTGGCACCAACCGACGACATCGGCCCCGTCGTAGACGAGCGCCGCGTGGGACCGGTGGGCCCGAACGAGCCGTTCCTTCAGCTGCCGACGGGACTTGGGCGACGTACCCGCGCCCCACACGCCCCCGCCTCGGGGGGCGCGGTGGAAGGAGACGCACCAACACCCTCCCCAGACTCCGTGGTGTTTCTCCGCGACTCTAACGAAGTCCGGCCAGGTGCGAACCCCCAAGGCGTGGATCCGGAATCGCGTCATGGGCCCTGGAATCGATTTCCGCGGGGATGGACTCGAATTTCCGCCATCACTCCGCAGGGGCTTGCGTGGTCAGAGAACGCTTCCACGGCGGAGGGACGCGCGAGGAGTAGGTGACCCGACGCGCCCCGACGAACGCCGCGAGACGGGCGATCGTCGCGGCGATCTGGGCACCGACCTCTCGGTCCTCCGGGGCCCCGGGCTCCGCGTGAACGGCCTGGATCACCAGCTCGTCCCGCGACTTGTCGAGCCGCGGGTCGATGCGACCGATCAGTCGGTCCCCCCAGAGAATCGGGAGGACGTAGGTGCCGAACCGCCGCTTCTCCTTGGGGAGAAACTGCTCGCGGACGTAGTCGAAGCCGAACAAGCGGCTCGTCCGGCCCAGGTTGGAGAGCAGGTTGTCGAACGGAGGGAGGAGGGAGAGACGGGGCCTCCAAGACACCCGAGCCACCGTCTCCAAGAGCGAAAGGTCCCGCGCGTGGACGTACCGCGGCTCGCGCTCGCGTTGGCCTTCCACGACGACGCGGTGGATCGTGGAGTCCTCCTCCAGGCCGGCCAGCGTCTCGGGGAGCGTGTCGTAGCGACCGCGGACGAAGTAGAGGGTGACCTCGCGAGGCGTAGCCGTACCGAGGGCACGGATCGCCCGTTGCGCGGCCTCCCGCTCGGCGTCTTCCGAGGACAGCTCGGTCCGGTCCACCCAGCCGGGGAGGAACTGGTCGGGGAGGCCCCAGAGGTTCTGGTTCCCCTGGTGGCCCACGACCATCACCTGTCCGCTCATCTGCAGGTGGAACAACAGCTGAGAAACGTCGCTCGCCGGCGTCCACTCGCCGTCGTTCCGCTTGGTGCGCGCGTGGTCCGCGAACTGCCCAAGGCGCAGCGGGCCGCTCCGGAGTTCGGACAGGACGTTCCTGCGGAGCTCCGCATGGTCGGCGAGGAAACGCTTCGCCCGGGTCCTCTGACTCCCCCACGACCGCGAGAGCGAGTCGGGATACCGGCGCATCAGGGAGGCGTACAGGGGGAAGTCCTCGGTGAGGACGATCGACGCGAGCGGCGTCCAATGCTGCAGGAGCTTCTTCTCCGTCCACAGCAACCGCTCCAATTGCGCGGGCCGAAAATCGGGGAGCCGGCACCAGAGCGAGAGCAGGTGGGACGGAGCGACGACGCTGACCGGGTCCCACTGAACGTAGGCGAGGTCCCGCACCAGCGCGAGGATCGTCGACGGCGAGGACCGCGGTGGCGGCGGTCCTCCGAGGTGCTGTTGGCGGACGCCGAGACGGCGGACGGCGTCGAGGGAGACAGGGACAATCGAACCTCGGCCCATCGCCCGAATCCCGCGTCGGACGGTCCCCCCGGGAACCGCCCGCGGCTCGCGCCCAACTCCCGGAGGGGTTTATTCTCTCAGTCGGACCGCTCCGGTCCCGACGCGCGCTCGTCGGGGCCTCCGACGGAACCTGCCCCCGGAGGGAATCGCCCGCAGATCGGAGGCCCGTCGGCCGGCCCGGAGAGAAGAACGCCGACGGTCAGGGGGTCCGGCCCGCAGTTTCCTCGAGCCAATCCACCTCCCGGCGCACCAATTCCACGCCGTGGTCCATGAGTTCCTTCGCCCGGGCGGCGGTTCGGCCCTCCGCATACACCCGGCAGATCGGCTCGGTGCCGGAGGGGCGAACGAGGAGCCAGCCGTCCGAATAGTACGCCTTCTGGCCGTCGATCGTGACGAGTCGCTCCGCCTCCCGCTCCAATTGGGTGTGGACCCTCGCCAGGAGCGGGGCCTTCCGCGAATCGGCGACCGGCAGTTTCGTCTTCGAGAGATGGTAGCGGGGGAGCTCCTGGACCAGTTCGGAGAGCGGGCGACCGGAGTGGACCAACAACTCGACCATCTTCGCCGAGCTCATCGGGCCGTCGCGGGCGACCTGGTGCTCGGGCCAGTAGTAGCCGCCGTTCTCCTCGCCACCGAAGATCGCCCGGCGCTCGAGCATCCGTAGCGCGACGGGGAGGGAACCCGAGCGGGTGATCTCGATCTCGCCCCCTTCGCTTCGCACGACGTCCTCGACCAGCGTGGACGACGTCACGCTCGTGACGACGACTCCCGCGGCCCGCTCCCGGAGGCGGTGTTTCGCGAACAGGGCCATGGTCACGTCGCCGGCGAGGTAGGTGCCGTGCTCGTCGACGAACGACGCGCGGTCCGCGTCGCCGTCATGGGCGATGCCGACCACGGCGCCGAACTCCACCACGGCCTTGCGCAGCGCCCACAGGTTCTCCTCGTTCGGCTCGGACGGACGCCCGGGGAAGTGCCCGTCGGGGTTCGCGTTGAGGGTGATGACCCGGCACCCCAGCTCGCGAAGCAGGTTCGGGCTCGTCACGGCGCTCGTTCCGTTCCCGGGGTCGAGCACCACGACCGGGGCCGCGGCGCGGATCGCCGCGGTGTCGGAGTGACCGAGGATCGACCGGGTGTATCGGTCGACCCCGTCGGCGTCGGTGCGGAGCTCCCCGATGTGGTCCCAGGTGCCGCGGACGAACTCGCGTTGGAAAATTGTCCGCTCGAGGATCTCCTCCGAGGTCCGAGGAATCTCGGTGCCCCCGGGGTCGGTGAACTTGATCCCGTTGAACTCGGTCGGGTTGTGGGACGCCGTGACCGTCAGTCCCATCGCCGCGCCGAGCGCGCGGACGTTGAACTGCAGGCAGGGCGTCGGCATGACGCCCATCTCCCGGACGTGGATGCCATCCATCAGCAACGCTCCCGTCAACACCCGCGCCATCGCCTCGCTGGACGTCCGGAAGTCCCGGGCGAGCAGGACGTCGCCCGAACCGCGCAGGTAGGTGGCGATCGCCGAGCCGACCTCGGCGACGAACACCGGTGTGATCTCCCGTCCGACGACTTGGCGGATGCCGTCGGTGCCGAAGAGTCGTGGCGCGTTCGGAGTAGGTCCCTCGACCGTTCGAGGCATCTGGGCAGCGGACATTCTACCTGCTTCCTGTGACCCCCGGGGGAATGGGGATCGACGGGAATGAGGAGTCGACCGGGGCGGGACCGTCGGGCGGTCCGACGTCGCCCTCCTCGACCGCCGAGACGCGGATCCGCGCCCGGGCGGAGTTCGAGGCGAGGAGAACGAGCTGCTTCTGGACTCCGCTGGTGTCGAAGGTCGCGCTGAGGATGCGGAGCGCCCCGGGGGCCCGGAGGCGACGGACGGTCGCGCGGTCGCCCTCGAGCCGGGCGCGCATGGCGCTCGTCGGAGGGCTCGGCGCCTCACCCCCTTCGACCCGGAGGGTCCGGCCGGCCGAGGGGACGTGGACGAACGCCGCCCCGGGTTCCGCGTGAGCCCCGTCGGGTTCGGGGAGCGTCACGACGACGGGGGCGTTCTCGCCAAACGGCGCGGGAGTCGCGAGAGTCCAGGGGGGGTTCCGGGACTCCGACTCCGGTGAGGAGAGCCGCACGGCGACCGGAATGCTCGGCCGGCACGCTCCGACCGAACGGACGACCTGGACCGCCTCCGGGTAGCGCGACGGACCGGTGACGATGAGGATCGGCGCCGCGGGGAATGCGGCGAGGACGGTCGGCAGCGCTCGCGCGAGGGGGGAATCGCGGGGTACGTCCGCGAGCGCCCCCGGAGCGCCGGGCGGCGCGGGGAATGCGCGGACGGAGTGGCGCGCGATCGAGATCCAGATCCGGACGCCGTCGCGGACGGCATGCAACTTCGCGTCCCCGATCCGCGGTCGGTACTCCACCGGGATCTGGGCGAATCGGAGCCGGTGGCGCATCGCCTTCACGAACAGCTCGGATTCGACCTCGAAGCCGGTCGATTCGAGCCCGAGGAGCCTGACGACCGAGGAGCGGACACCCCAGAATCCCGTACACACGTCGAGGATCGGTCCGCGGCTCAGGAAGGCGGCCCAGGTGTTCAGCGCCCCATTGCCGACGCGGTGGACGAGGTTGCGCGGGGTGGAGCCGGACCGCTCGGTGGGCTGACGGACGCCCGCGACGACGTCGGCCCCCCGCTCGAGCAACCGGAGCATCGCGGGCAGTTGGTCGCAGGGGTAGGTGCCATCGGCGTCGAGGACCGCGACCGTGCCGTACCCGTTCTCGACCGCCCACGCGAGACCGTCGCGGACGGCGGCGCCCTTGCCGCGTCCGGACTGAGGGAGGAGTCGGCATCCGAACCGAACGGCGACCGCCGGGGTCGAGTCCGAGGAGTGGCCATCGACGACCAACACGGCCGGCGGGGTCGCCTCCGGGAAGCCCCCGACCGCCGCGAGCTCCTTGAGGGTGGCTCGGAGACCTTCCTCTTCGTTCAGGGTGGGGAGGACGATCAGCGGGGGACCGACGGGCGACGCGGTCGTCCCCGGTCGATCGCTCGGGCCGAGGGGCGGCGTCGCGTCCTCGCGCGCGGAGGGGAGAGGCATGGAGAAAACGACGATGACTCGGTATAAAGTCGCCGGCTAATTCGATGAGAATCACGCTACCGACCGGTTACGGACCCCCTCGCAGCGCCGGAACGCGCGACGGTGGCAGGTCGGCTCCGCCCGTCCGACCCCTCTCTCGGTCCGCTCCGCGGATGGGGCTTCCGGCAACGACGTCACCGTACGGTCACTCCCTGCCCTCGCCCAAAGCGAGCGAATTTCCCCCACGGCCCGGCTTGGGCCGATAGGAGGGGTCGACCTGTCGGCGGAGTCGCGACAGGTCGGTCTCCGACGGGAGCCGGCGGGGGGGACCGAGTTCGATTCGGTGGCGGCGCGCACGTGGGAGTCTCCCTACGTCGAGCGCGTGACGTACTGGGTCGGCGCCTCCTTCCTCTCGCTCGTCGCCGCCATCGCGCTCGTCGAGGCATTCCACAGCGCGGCCGTGCCGCCGGGGGGCGACCCGGGGAACTGGGTCGCGACGGCGCTCGCCTACGTCGGGCGGCCCTACCCGTCCCAGATCGTGCCGCTCGGCTACCCGCCCGTGACGTTCCCCCTCCTCGGCGCCGCCGTCGTCCTGGCCGGGCCGATCGGGGGGGTCGACGTCTACGCCGCCGGGGTGATGGTCGCGTTCGGGCTTTCCCTCGCCGGGTTGGCGGCGACCGTCCTGCGGAGCCGCGTCGTGGCGCTGGCGGTCGTCGCCTTCGTGCTGGCGAACCCCGCCCTCCTCGCGATGTTCTTCTGGGGGGCGTACCCGAACCTTCTCGGGTTCGCGTTCCTGAACCTCGCCCTGGTCGGGTTCCTCCGGTCTTCCCAAGGGCACCCGTCCTCGGGAGCCGCCCAGTTCTGGGTGTTCGCCAGCCTGACCGTGCTCACCCACTCGCTGGCGGGCGCGGTCCTGGTCGGCACGGTCGCGGTCGCCCTCGCCCTCGGTCGGTTCGTCCCCCTGCCCGCCTGGCGGTCGCTTCTGACCCGAGCTCGCGACGGGACGCTGGAATCTCCGCGCCTTGCCGCCCACGCCCTACTCGACTCGCGCGGCGGGCGGGCCGGGCTGCTGCTGTTCGTCGGGCTGATCGGGGGGTATTACTTGGGTACCTTCCTCGCCGGCGTCCCCCACCCCGGGTACCTCGCCTCGGCCTCGGCGGGGTTCGGGATTGCGAGCCTCACGGGGGTCCTCACCCCGCTCCTCCCCGGGGTGATCCTCCCGATCCCCATCGTCGTCGCCTTGCTCGTCCTCGCGGCCCTCGCCGGCGCTCTGGTGTTCGCGGTGGTCCGCGACCGATCTCCCGGCTGGTTGACCGCCCCGGCGGTCGTCCTGCTCGCGTGGCCGGTCGCAATCACCCTCCTGATCCTGCTGGGGGTCGCGGCGAAGGTCACCACCGACTACCGTCGATTCGGCTACTGCTACCTCGT
>JAKIWI010000003.1:0-36826 GCA_022750115.1 Thermoplasmata archaeon | reverse complement strand
GAGGCGACGTTTACGCGGATCGCGCACGATCCGGCGTTCTTGGACGCGGTGCACGCGATTCAAACGTCCGGCACACCCGGCGGGACCCTCACGGTCCCCGGCGCCGACAAGTGGCTCGGGGCGCTCACGGGGGAGAACGCCTTCGCCCCGTACGCCACGACGGCGCTCCTGTTCTATCCGGCCCAGCAGCTCGATTCGCAGCTCGCCTACTTTGCGCTCGCGGGCCATTTCTCGGTCACGAACGGCGAGGTCGACGGGTCGGTACACGGAACCGCACCGGCCGTGGACACCGGCGTCCCGAGCTACGCCTCCTACGAGGCCGGAGTGCTCCGACCGATCCTCCGCGTGCCGCCCTCGGAGGTCGAGCTCCGGCTCCACGACGCGGCGACCGGGGCGACGTTCTCGGCCAACCTCACCGTCCGACCCACCGTCGTCCTGCCGAACACGGCGACGGGCCCGATGGAGGTCTCGTTCGCCGAGCGGGCGTTCTGGTTCAACGTCTCCGTCACGCTCGCGCCCACCGCTCCCGGTCTGACCGCGACGTTCACCGCGTCGGCGCGGCCGCCGTTCTCGGTCGACGAGCTCGACGTCGCGGTCTCGGCTCCGCTCGGCAGCTCGGCGCTCTGCTGGCCGAACCCCGCGCCCGGAAGCTTCCTGTGGACGCCGGCCGGCGCGGGCGGACCGGCGACGACGTACGGCAACGTGACCCCGATCACGGCGCTCCGAGAAGCGACGAGCTTCGACCCGGGGACGGGCGGCCCCGCCGCCCGCCTCGCGTTCGTTCCCGCGGGCACGAACGGCACGGCCACCGTCGGGGGCGCGCTCGCGCTCGCCACCCCGTCCGCCGCCGGCACGGCCGGAGGAGTTCCCGGCAGCTACTCGGCCCCCGCGATCTGGCAGACCCTCGGAGTCCGGTTCGTCCTGTGGTGGAGCGCCACCGCGCCCGGGGCCAGCCCGCTGTTCCCGCCGAGCGAGGCGAGCGACCTCGCCCAGGAGTACGGGCTCGGCACGGTGTACGAGAACTCCGAATGGGTCGTCCTCGCCCTCCCGCCTCCCCTACCGGCTCCCGCGGCGACGACCGGAGCTACCGGATGACGGTCGACGCCACCCCCCGAGCGCCTCAGCATGTGGCCGAAGGACGGGGAAGATGAGCGTCCCCGCGCACGTGATGTTGCCGCCCGGGCCCGCCGCAGAACCCACGGAAGCGGGCCAGGCGTTCGGGGTCGTCCACCGATTCCTCCGGCCCCGGGGCGCGGCGAGCGCGTGGTACCTCGTACCGATGCTCGGCCTCGTCGCGTTCGCCACCGCCCTCGTCGCGTTCGCCTTCGCACAGGCCCCGGTCCCGCCGGGGGTCGACCCCGGCCACTGGCTCGCGATCTCGTACGGCTACGTCGGGCTCCCCACCGCGCCCGACCCGGCGAACCAGGTCCTGTTCTACTCCCCGCTGATGTTCCCGTTCCTCGGCGGGCTCGTCCTCGCGACGGGGAACCCGCTCGTCGCCGCGGACATCCTCGGGATCGGGCTGTTCCTGCTGTACGGCCTGTCCGTCGTCCACCTCGCCCGGCGGTTCCTCACGTCGGGGCCCCTCCAGGTCGCGCTCGTCGGGTTCGCCGTACTCTCGGGGTCGACGATCCAGATGCTGTTCTGGGGCGGATACCCGAACCTCCTCGGGTTCGTGTTGATGAACGAGGCGCTGGTCGCGATGCTCGCGTTCGTGCGCTCGAAGAGGACGCGCGACGGCGCCCTGATGTACGCGTTCCTCGGCCTCACGTACTTCGGCCACGACCTCTCGGCCCTCGAGCTGTTCAGTATCTTCGCCGTGGTGACGCTCTTCCTGCTGCTCACGAGGAAGGTGGCGCTCCGGTTCCTGCTCCATCGCGCCAACCTGATCGGGCTCGCCGCCGTCGGCGTCGCCATCGTCGGGTTCTCGGAGGTGACCGCGCGGCTCGGCATCTCCCACCCGAGCTACTTCACCGCGAATCCGGCGGCGTACTTCATCGACAACGTCGGAGAACTGTTCTCCCCGCTCGGACGGGCGCCGGCCGCGCTGCCGATCGGGACGCCGGTGTACCTTCCGCCGCTCCCCACGGCCGCGCTCCTCGCGCTCGCGCCCCTGGTCGCGCTCCTCTCCGTGTTGGTGCTCGCCCACCTCGTTCCGGGTCGCGCGGACACGCGGCTCGTGATCGCCGCGGGTTGGCTCAGCGCGGCCCTCGCGGTCCCGGGCATTGGCTACCTCGCGCACGTCGATACCGACTACACGCGGCTACTGTACTTCCTCCCGCTGCCGTTCTTCCTGGTCGCGCTTCTCGCGGTGGAGCGAGGTTTCGCGTCGACGTTCCTGCCCGCGCCGGTGGCCCCGCCCCGGCTCGAGCCCGGGGCTGGTCCCTCGATCTCGGTCGCGCCGCCGTGGCGCCCCTCCGGGCCGGCTCCGCGGGCCGCGTTCGCGATCACATCGATCACCGTCGCCATCGCGCTGCTCGCCGTGGCCGCCTTCGTCACCGTGCCCGTCACCGAGAACAACCAGGCGGCCAGCACCGCCGTCGCCCACGACGCGCCGTTCCTCCAGGCGGAGCGGTGGCTCCACGCGAACCCGCGCGCCGGGACGGTCCTCACGGTACCGTCCTCGGCCCGGTGGACGGAGGCGTTGACGGAGCGGAACGCGTTGACCGTCGGGCCCGTTTGGCTCCTGTTCGACCCGTTCCAGGTCACGCAAAGCCAGGAGACGTACTGGGCGCTCTGCTCGCAGTACACCCTCGTCAGCCCGCAATCGGCCCTATCGTTCTCAGGCTTCGCCACGAGCGCGATGAGCCAGGCGCCGATGTACACGCCGTACATCGAAGGCGTGCCGTTCCCCGCCGTCCGCCTCCCGGCGGGAAACCTGGAGCTGAACGCCTCGGGGCCCGGCGGGGTCGCCACCTACCCGCTGGCGGGCGGGTCTCCGCCGGTCCTCGTCGCGCCGGGGAGCCCCGGCGGGGCGCTGACGGTCGTCTACACGACGCCGGTGGCGAAGGTCGTCGAAACGGGCGCGATGTCGCCCGACGGTTCGGCCACGGTCACGTTCCGGGTGTCGCCGGACCCGGGCGTCTCGGTGAGCTCGCTCACCGTCGGGCTCACCGGTCCGCCGGCGAACTCGACCACGCTCGCGACCGACACGATCGATTCTTCGGTAACGCGCGTGACCGGGCTCACCGTCGACGTTTCGGGCAAGCTCGGCCAGTATCCCGACCGCGTCCACCTGAACACGACCGTCGGCTTCTCGGTCGCCCCGCGATGGGAGACCGGCAAGGCGGCGGGCCCGTCCGCGAGCTGGAACGCGGTCGTGCCGGACTCGAACGGTAGTTCCCCGTTCGGGGTGACCCTCGAGTTCTCGTCGCCGGGGGCGTCGCGACCGGCGAGTCCCCTTCCTCCGCTGCTCAGCACCCCCACATTTCTGACCAACCAATCGATCGCGTTCCTGCTCTGGCCGAACCGGACCTACGGTTCCGTCGAGCTGACGTACTATGAGGCGACATTCGGGTTCCGCCCGGAGTTCCAGAATTCCGAGTGGGTGATTCTGGGTCGCTGACCGGCCCCGGACGGACTGCTCGGTTACGGGCTTCTCACTCCGGGAGGCCGTGTTCCGTCGGATTAAGTCACGACCGCCGCTCGGAAGCTCCATGAGCACGTTTGGAGGGCCGGCTCCTCCCACCGCGCGGGGAGACACGGCGACCGACCCATCGCTTGCCGGCGCCGAAAAGGCCTCCCCCTCGCGCCCGCCGAACATCCTGTTCGTCGTCTTGGACTGCGCGCGGGCGAAAAGCTTCGCCGTCAACGGCGGCGACCGGACGGCGCGCACCCCGTCGATCGACCGGCTCGCGCAGGACGGGACGGTGTTCCCCGGCGCCGTCGCCCCGGCCAACTGGACGGTCCCCTCCCACATGTCGATGTTTACGGGAGACTACCCCGGCGCGCACGGCCGGCGGACGTTCCAACGGGGGCCAGCGCCCCGCGAGACGACCGCGTCCTGGCTCGCGCGCCGGGGGTACGAGACCGCGCTGTTCACCGAGATGGTCCACCTCGTGGGCGGCTACGGCCTCGAGGACGGCTACGCGCACCGCGTCGCACGGCGCATCGGGATCTCCGACGAGGAGCGGACGACCGCGAACTGGTTCGCGTCGCACAGCGGGGCGCTCTACTCGCCGTGGATGCGCAAGCTCCTCGAGCGGATCCCCCCGTTCATCGTCCCCCTCAACTTCGTCAACCACCCGCAAGAGGTCGCCTTCAAGCGCGACGTCTGCAACTCGTTCGTCCCGGAGGCGTTCCGCGGTTGGCTCGGCACGCGGGACCCGTCGCGGCCGTTCCACGCGTTCGTCAACCTCGTGGACGCGCACGAGCCGTACCCGCTCATCCCGAACGGCCACCGCGTCGGCGCGCTCTCGCGGTGGTACTCGCGCACCCCCCGCTACTACCTTCTCGCCGTCCCCGGCCTCCAGCAGCGGGTCCCGTGGGAGGAGCTGCTGGGGGGCTACCTCTGGTCGATCGAGCAGGCCGACCGCAAGGTGGGACAGATGATCGCGGCCCTCGAGCAAGCGGGCGAGCGCGAGCGGACGCTGGTCGTCGTAACGGCCGACCACGGTCAATCGTTCGGCGAGGGCGGGAACGTCTTCCACGGCTGCGGGGCGACCGACTCGATCGCCCGGGTCCCCCTCGTCGTCTCCGGCCCGGCGGAGCATTCGCTCCCGCACCGCGTCGACCGTTGGTTCAGCCTCTGCGAGCTCCCCGCCTGGTTCAAGGCGGCGGCGGGCGGCCGGGCGCCGTTCGACGACACGGGTACCGCCCCGATGCCGTTCGCCGCCGCGAACCCGGCGGGCGATGCGGTGTTCTGCGAGGGGGCGCCCGCCTCCGACCCGAACCGTTCGCTGCGGGGCATCCAAGCGGACGCGACGTGGAACCACCGATTGCTGGCGGCCTATCGTGGCACCGAGAAGCTCGTCCTCGACCTCGAGACCTCCGCCGTCTTCCGATGGGAGATGTCGGGCTCCGACCCCGACCTCCACCCGCCCGAGCAGTGCTCCGAGGCGGAGGCGCACGCGCTCCACCGCGAGGTGTTCGAGCCGTACGAGGGGATCGAGTCGATCGGTCATGGCCTCGTCGGCCCGGGTCTCGCGTTGGCGCCGGAGATCGACGCTCGGCTGCGTTCCTGGGGATACGACTGAGGGGATGCGTCCCCGCCGCGACGCTCGCCCGCCTCGGGGCTGGCCTAGGCCGCGTTCGGGGTCGGCGCGAGTCCGGCCGCCCCCGCGGCGACCGCCTCGACGGCCCGGCCCTGCATGTGCTCGGGCACGGGCTCCCCGAGGATCCGGAGCAGCGTCGGGGTCACATCGACCACGGGAAACTCCGGGAGCACTCTCGGCTCGCCGCCCCCGGCGGGAGCGTAGAGGAACACGCCGTACGGGCCATGGACGGCGTCGTCCGGGCCGGTGTCGTTCTCCGGGAGGAATCCGGTCGGGTGGCCCATCGTCCCGGCGGAGCGGATTCGCAGTCCGTCGAAGTAGACCATGAGGTCGGGAGAGTCTCCCGCCACCGCATGGTACAGTCGCTCCGGCTGGAAGACCTCGACGGAGATCGGTTCCTCGTCGGGGCCGCACAGGCGCTGGAGGTCTTCGATGAGCTGCGCCCGAACGGCGTCGACCTGGCCGGGGGCGACGACCCCCTCGGGCTCACGGCCCCGGACGTTGAGGAACAGGCGCGCGTAGTACCCGCCGGCGCCCCAGGCGGTCGTCCGGCGCCAGTCGACGTCGCACTCCTCGAGGGGGGTCCCCGGGCGGGCCGGGGGGTGGCGGAGCACCAGGTAACCGTTCTCCTCGAGCCACTGGTTCACGCAAATGCAACCCCGCATCGCCATGCTGCCGTGGTCGGAGACGATGACCACGTCGGTCCGGTCCCCGACCCGCTCCAGCAGCCGGCCGATCCCATCGTCCACGAGCGCGTAGTACTCCTCGGCGACCCGTTCGTACGGGTTGCCCGGCTGGAACTGGGGGTGGGTCCGGTCGAAATGCTTCCAGAACGCGTGGTGGAGCCGGTCGGTGCCGATCTCGTGGAGCGCGAATACGTCCCAGGGTTCCAGGTCGTACAGCCGTTCCGCCGCCCGGAACCGGCGGCGGGTCATCTCGAAGATCTCCCGCGCCACCCGGTCGAGGTCCCCCGAACGGAACGCCACGTCGTACAGGTACGGCTCGCCCGGCCGGTCGAGCTCGGCGCGGAGCTCCGGCGGAAACGTGGTGACCTCGCTCCCGGGCGGCGTCAGGAAATCCGAGACATACACGCCGTTCACCGCCGGCGGAGGGAACCCGAGCGGCATCCCGACGACCGCGACCCGGCGCCCCCGCTCGGAGAGGATCTGCCAGATCGTGGGGACCGGAACGTCGGATGACGCCGGGAGGTACATGTCCGTGTAGGAGTGGGGCCGCCGGTGGCGGAACCCGTAGAGGCCGAGGGTACCAGGGTCCACGCCGGTGAACATCACGGGCCAGGCGGGCACCGAGATGGGCGGGTCGGTCGTCCGCAGCGGCGCGCGGACGCCGCGTTCGACCAGGGCCTGGACGTTCGGCATCCTCGGAAGCAGGCGGTCGAACAGGAGCTCCGGGGGGACCCCGTCCAGGCCGAAGATCAGGAGGCGTCGTCCGGTGGCGCTGGTCCCCCCGCCCCCCGGCATGCGAAAACGACGGGGGTGGGACTATTAGGTCCGCCCGGGACCCATCGGTGCCGCCGGGACCGACCGGTGACGACGTGGCCGCCCCGGGGGCAATCGCCGAGTCGGCGTGGGGGCGGAGGACGACCGATGGGCCGGCGGAGCGGGATGGGGGGCCGCTCGATTTCTCCCAACGTCGACTCCGGGCCGGGGCACCCGCGGAGTCGCCCGCGGACGGAATCGGCGGAGGCCGACGGCGACGGAGCCGCGCACCTCGATCGCGCTCCCTATCGTCCGGCGGGGGGAAGGCAGGAATGACCGATGGTTCGTCGGATCCTGCTCCGGGGACCAAGATGTCGAGGAAACGAAGTCGAACGAGTAGGATGGGCGTGACAACGGAAGCGATCGTCGGCCTCCTCGCAGCGAACTTCGAGCTCGTCCCGGTCCCCTCCCGAGGGGGGAATGATGCAGCGCCGCCCCACCGCGCCGTGCCGCTGTCCCGTCGAGCAGGTTCCCTCGGGGCGCCAACTCCCGACCTCCGAACGGGGGGACGGGGAGGGGAGCGACCAGGGGACGGCCTCCGGGCCAGTTCCGACCCGGCTCGCTCGCGAATCGGTGCGACCGTGACCGATTCAATACTCCGTACTTATATCGGTGGACCCGGGTCCCGGGCATGATGGCGCCGACGAGACCGACGAGCCCCGTGACACGGTCGAACCTGGAACCGTCGGCGACGAGCCCGGCCGAGGGGGAGATCCGGCGCGAGTTCCGGGAGTTCCGGGAATCGGCGGTCCGACTCGCCGAGAGGGTACGCGACCTCTCGGAGTCGGAACCGGACCCCTTGGCCGCGGCGCGGGCCGACCTCCATCTGGTCCGGTCGATCTTCGGCAAATGGTCTTCGGACGTCCTCGTCGCGCTCCACGCGCTCCCGTCCGCCGGCTTCGAGGAGCTCCGGCGGAGCCTCCACGGCATCAGCCCCCGTGTCCTCTCGCTGAAGCTCAAGGAGCTCGAGCAGAACGGGATGGTCCAGCGGGAGATCCTCGACTCTCGACCCCCGCGCGTCCGCTACTCGCTCACGGAACGCGGGTGGACGGTCGCCTGGCTTTCCCAGCCGGTGCTCCTCTACCTGCGCTTCACCGACCATACCCCGACCGTCCGACCCATCGCGGGGGACCTCGCGAGGCCCGAGCGAACCGGCAAGGGTGTCGGAAGGGTCCCGGCCGGCTTTCGCGACCTTGCGGGAGCGGACCGCGAGCCCCTCGAGGAGGACACGCCGCTTCGCACCGCGACACGACGCGTGCGGAATCCGATAGGCCGTTCCCGGGTGGAAACGGTCGCCCTTTAACACCGAAGCCGCTCCGAGGTCCTGTGCCCTCGTTCACCGGTCCAAAGGATAGCCAACGGCCATCCGGCCGGATCGCCTGCGAGCGAGCGCTCCCTTGGCTGAGTCCGTTGGAAGGGAGCGGGCGACGGGGGCCGATGACGCGGGGGAGTCGCGCGAGTGGGCTCGAAGGCCGGCCCACCCCGTTCGCGGTCCGACCCCCGCGTCATCCCGCCGCGCCCCAGGACCGGGCCGTCGGAGGTACGGCCGGCGACCTCCCGGGACGAGGTGCCGGATGATCCCTCCCGCCTACGGGGGGCGTCTCGTCGACCGCCAGCTCGGGCCGCAGGAAGCGGAGCGGTTGGCCCTTCAGGTCGCCGAACTCCCGCAGCTCCGCCCGGAGATCGACCAGGTGTTCGACGCGGCGAAGCTCGCGGTCGGGGCGTACAGCCCCCTCGACGGATTCATGGATGCGGCGACGATCGAGAACGTGGTTCGGACGCTGCGGCTGCCCAACTCGCTTCCTTGGCCGATCCCGATCGTTCTTACTCCCCCGGGGCGCGCCGCGGAGGCGGTTGTGGCCGACCTGCGCCCGGGCGACGAGGTCGCACTCCTGGACACCGCGGGACGCTTCTTCGCGCTGCTCCACTTCCGCGAGTCGTTCCCTCTCGACCGGACGGCGATTGCGCGGGGCGTGTATGGCACCACCGACCCGCGTCATCCGAACGTCGCCGCCTTGGCGACAACGGGGTCGACGGCGGTGGCGGGTCGCGTCGACCTCGTACGGTCCCCCGACGTTCCGTTCCCGGATCTCGAGTACACCCCGGCCCAGAGCCGCGAGACGTTCGCGAAGAACGGATGGCGGAACGTCGCTGGGTTCCAGACCCGGAACGTTCCCCACGCCGGGCACGAACAGCTCCACCGGCTCGCGCTGGAGCGGGACGACGTCGACGCCCTGTTCGTCCACCCGGTCGTCGGACCGCTCAAGCCGGGCGACTACCGGCCGCAGGTCGTGGTCGACGCCTATCGCGCGTTGCTCGCCGAGTATTACCCGCCCGCCCGCGTCGCCCTCGGAACACTCGCCATCTCCATGCGATACGCCGGACCCCGCGCCGCGCTGTTCTTCGCGATCGTGCGCCGGAACTACGGATGCAGCCACTACATCGTCGGCCGCGACCAGGCCGGCGTCGGGTCGTTCTACAAGCCGTACGCCTGCCACGAGATCTTCGACGAGTACTCCGTCGGGGTCACCCCGCTGAGGTTCCGCGAGATGTCGTACTGCACCCGCTGCGGCCAGATGGCCTCCGAGAAGAGCTGCGGGCACCGGCCCGAGGTGCGCGCGGTCACCAGCCAGACGCGGGTCCGCTCCGCGCTCGCCGAGGGGCGGCCGCTTCCGCTCGAGATCCTCCGGCCCGAGGTCGTCGCGATCCTCCGCCAGAGCGACCCGATCCTCGGGCTCGGCCCGGTGCCGCGTGCCGACCCGGCCGAGGCGGCGGAGGACGGATCGTCCGCGCCCGCCGAACGGCGGGCGCTCGAGCCGCTCTGGACGCTCCCGGCCACGGGAGTCTGAGGCCACCCCGCCCCCCGGCGCGCGATGGCCCGAGAGGCCCCAATCGCCGCGCGTCGTATCCGACCGGGAACCCCCTATCCAATTTGCGACGGTGTGACCTTATATCGCGCCACCGAAATGCGATTGGCTCCCCAGTAGGTGCCGGTCCGAAGGAGGTTAGCGAGTGACGGCGAGCGTCCGGGCGGCACCGTTTGGTGACTATCGAACCTTCCTGCAGAACGTTCTCGAATCCTCGACCGAGTACTCGATCATCGCGTCGGACTCCGCCGGGAAGATTCTCCTCTGGAACGAGGGGGCCCACCGGATCTACGGCTACACCTCCGACGAGATCGTCGGCAAGGACAGCCGAGTCCTCCTGCCATCGGAGGACGTCGCCGCCGGAAAGTTCGACACCGTCCTGAAGGCCGCCCTCGACCAGGGCAAATGGGAAGGGGTGATGACCCGCCGCCGCAAGAGCGGCGAGGCGTTCCCGGCCCGCGTCGTCCTCACGGTCCTGCGCGAGCAGGCGGGCCAGCCGCTCGGGTTCCTGATCGTCTCGAAGGACATCACCAGCGAGCAGCACCTCCATCAGAAGCTCATCGAGTCCGAGGAGTACAACCGCGGCCTGATCGAGTCGAACATCGACGCGATCATGACGACCGACACGCTCGGGGTGATCACCGACGTCAACCGGCGGGTCGAGGAGCTGACCGGTCGACCGCGCGAGCAGCTCATCGGGACCCCGCTCAAGGGATACTTTGCCGACCCGGCGCGTGCCGAGGAAGGGATCCGCCGCGTCCTCGCCGAGGACCGCGTCACCAACTTCGAGCTGACGCTGCGCTCGGCGAACGGCGCCGAAACCGTGGTCGCGTTCAACGCGACGACGTTCCGCGGACGCGACCAGAAGCTCCGCGGCGTGTTCGCCGCGGCGCGCGACGTCACCGAACAAAAGCGCCTCGAGACGCAGCTCCGCGAGTCGCAGAACTACACGCGGGGGCTGATCGAGGCGTCGCTCGACGCGCTGATCACCGTCGACAAGGACGGCGTCATCACCGACCTGAACCGCCAGATGGAGACGGCGACCGGGTACGACCGCGACGAACTGATCGGGAGCCGGTTCGCCGACTACTTCACCGACCCGCAGCGGGCGACCGACGGCCTCAAGCAGACCCTCGACGAGGGGTACGTGCAGAGCTACGACCTCGTCTTGAAGACCCGCCACGGGACGGAGCAGGTCGTCTCGTTCAACGCCTCGATCTTCCGCGATATCGAGGGCCGGGTCCGCGGGATCTTCGCCTCCGCCCGCGACGTCACGGGCCAGAAGAAGCTCGACGCCCAGCTGCAGGAGTCGCAGAGCTACAACCGCAGCCTGATCGAGGCGTCGCCCGACGCCCTCGTCGTGGTCGACCCGGACCTCGTGATCACCGACGTCAACGAGGAGATGGTCAAGATCACGGGCTACTCGCGCGAGGAGCTCACCGGCAGCACGTTCAAGAGCTACTTCACCGAGCCCGAGCGCGCGGTGGCCGGGGTGCGCCGTACGTTCCAGGAGACCTACGTCACCAACTACGAGCTCGTCCTCAAACCCCGCACCGGACCGCAGCGGATCATCTCGCTGAACGCCTCGGTGTTCAGCGACCCGCAGAACCGGGTGAAGGGAATCTTCGCCTCGGCCCGGGACATCACCGAGCAGCGGATGCTCGAGGAGCAGCTCCGCGAGTCGGAGAACTACAACCGGGGCCTGATCGAGGCCTCCGTCGACGCGATGGTCATCGTCGACCCGGAGATGCTCATCACCGACGTCAACGAGCAGATGGTCAAGCTGACCGGCCACTCGCGAAAACAGCTCATCGGCTCGGCGTTCATCCAGTACTTCACCGAGCCGAACGTCGCGACCGCCGGCGTGCGCGGCACGTTCGAGCGGGGGTTCGTCACCAACCACGAGCTCGTGCTCCGCGCGAAGAACGGCGCCAAGCTCCCGGTCTCGCTCAACGCCTCCGTGTTCAAGGACGTCGAGGGCCGGGTCAAGGGGATCTTCGCGAGCGCGCGCGACGTCACGGAGCAGAAGCAGCTCAACGCCCAGTTGCGCGAGTCGCAGAACTACACGCGGGGCCTCATCGAGTCGTCGGTGGACGCCCTGCTCACCACCGACGTCCTCGGGGTGATCACGGACGTCAACCGGCAGATGGAGGTGATCACCGAGGTGCCGAGGGACCGGCTGATCGGCTCTCCGCTCAAGGCGTACTTCCGCGATCCGGCGCGGGCCGAGGCGGCCGTGCGGCGCGTGCTGGAGCAGAACCAGCTGACCAACTACGAGCTCACCCTGATCTCCCAGGCCGGGAGCGAGACCCCCGTGTCGTTCAACGCGACGACGTTCCGCGACGCGAACGGGGCGCTGAACGGGATCTTCGGCGCCGCGCGGGACGTCACCGAGCAGAAGAAGCTCGAGGGCGAGATCCGCGAGTCGCAAAACTACAACCGCAGCCTCATCGAGGCCAGCGCCGACGCCCTCGTCACCGTCGACCCGTCGCTCACGATCTCCGACGTGAACGAGCAGATGGTGCACGTCACCGGCTACACCCGGCTCGAGCTGATCGGCTCGCAGTTCCCCGACTACTTCACCGACCCGGCCCGCGCGGCCACCGGCGTCCGCGAGACGCTGGAGGCCGGCGTCGTCACGAACTACGAGCTCGCGCTCCGCAGCCGGCACGGGCGGATCGTCCAGGTATCGTTCAATGCGTCGGTGTTCCGCGACACCGCCGGCCGCGTCGGGGGAATCTTCGCCTCGGCCCGCGACATCACAGAGCAGAAGAAGCTCCAGGACCAGCTGAGCGAGTCGCAGCTGTACAACCGCAGCCTGATCGAGGCGTCGCCCGACGCGCTGTTCATGGTCGACCCGGACCTCGTGGTCACCGACGTGAACGAGCAGATGGTCAAGCTGACCGGGGTCCCCCGCGAGTCTCTCGTCGGGAGCTCGTTCCGAGACTACTTCACCGACGGGGAGCGGGCGGCCGCCGGCGTGCGGCGTACGCTGCAGGAAGGTGCGGTGTCGAACTTCGAGCTCGGCCTCAAGTCGCGCAATCGCCGTCACACCCTCGTGTCGCTCAACGCGGCCGTGTTCAAGGGGATCGAGGGGCAGATCGAGGGGATCTTCGCCTCGGCGCGCGACATCACGGAGCAGAAGAAGATCGAGGAGAAGCTGCGGGAGCAACAGAACTACAACCGCGGACTGATCGAGGCGTCGCCCGATGCGCTCGTCACGGTCGACCCGGACCTCGCCATCACCGACCTGAACGAGCAGATGGTTCGGTTGACGGGTTTCAGCCGCAAGCGCCTCATCGGGCACCGGTTCCCCGAACTGTTCACCGACCCGGCGCGCGCCGACGAGGGCGTCCGGACCGCGCTCCGCGAGAACCTGGTCACCAACTACGAGCTCACCCTGCGAAAGCGGAACGGTCAGAAGATCCCGGTGTCGTTCAACGCGGGCAAGTTCGGCGACACCGCGGGCGAGGTGCGCGGCGTGCTCGCGGCCGCGCGCGACATCACGGAGCAGAAGAAGCTCGAGGCCCAGCTGCGCGAGTCGAAGAACTACAACCGGGGGCTCGTCGAGTCGAACATCGACGCGCTGATGACGACCGACCTCCTCGGGGTCATCACCGACGTCAACAAGCAGATGGAGGTGATCACGGGGATCCCGCGCGAACAGCTCGTCGGGACCCCGTTCAAGAACTACTTCAACGACCCCGCGCGCGCCGACCAGGCGATCCGCCGGGTCCTCGCCGAGAACAAGGTCACCGACTTCGAGATCCAGATGCAGACCGCCTCCGGCGCCGTCACCGACATCTCCTACAACGCCACGACGTTCAAGGACACGGAGGGCCGGCTCGCCGGGGTGTTCGCCGCGGCCCGGGACGTGACCGAGCAAAAGCGCCTCCGCGACCAGCTCGAGCAGCGCAATCGCGAGCTCGAGATCCAGAACCTGCGCGTCCAGGAGGCGAACCGCCTCAAGAGCGAGTTCCTCGCGAGCATGTCGCACGAGCTCCGCACCCCGCTCAACAGCATCATCGGGTTCTCCGAGTTCCTCTTGAACGGCGATTCGACGACCCTCGACGCCGAGCGCCGGGAGTACCTCGGCGACATCCTCAACAGCGGCAACCACCTCCTCCAGCTGATCAACGACGTCCTCGACCTCGCGAAGGTCGAGTCCGGCAAGATGGAGCTCACCCCCGAGTCGTTCGCCCCACGGCAGGCCGTCGACGAGGTCGCCTCGGTCGTCAAGCGGATGGTGAGCGATAAGAAGCTGAAGCTGAAGACTCACGTCGCCCGCGACCTCACGAGCGTCTGGCTCGACCCGCTCCGCTTCAAGCAGATCCTCTACAACCTCCTCTCCAACGCCGTCAAGTTCACGGACGAGGGGGGTGAGGTCGAGGTGTCCGTGCAGCCGCAGGCCGACGGGTTCTTCGAGCTCAAGGTCCGGGACACGGGGATCGGCATCGCGGCGACCGACATCCCCCGCCTGTTCCGCGAGTTCGAGCAGCTCGAGGCCGGCCCGAGCCGACGGTACCAGGGTTCCGGCCTCGGCCTCTCGCTGACGAAGAAGCTCGTCGAGCTCCACGGCGGGCGCATCGACGTCGAGAGCACCCCCGGTCGGGGGACGACGTTCCGAGTGCTGTTCCCCTACCACAACGGGCCGGCGGCTCGGGCGGAGGTCCCGCTCGCCGAGGCGCGGGCGTGAGCGCGGAGATCCTGATCGTGGAGGACAACCCGACGAACGCCAAGCTCGCCTCGGTCCTGCTCGCGAGCGCGGGCTACTCGATCCGCCGCGCCGTCGACGCGGAGGAGGCGGCCGAGGCGATCGCCGCCAAGGTCCCCGACCTGATCCTGATGGACATTGGACTCCCCGGGAAGGACGGCTACGAATTCACCCGCGAATTGCGGAGCCGCCCGGAGACTGGGTCCGTCCCGATCGTCGCGGTGACGTCGTTCGCGATGAAGGGCGACCGGGTGAAGGCGATCGAGGCCGGGTGCAGCGCCTACCTCACGAAGCCGATCGACCGTCGAGCGCTCCTGGAGAAGGTCGCCGCGTTGCTTCCGGCGGGAAGGGAAAAACCATGAGCGGACGAGCGTACGGGGGACCCGGTGTGGCCAAAGTGGCGAACGACGCCCCCCCCGACATCGGCGCGGCGCGGGGCAAGCGGATCCTCATCGTGGACGACTCGCCGTCCGCGCGCCGGCTCCTCCAGGGGCTGCTTCTCCGCCTGGGCGTGACGCTCCCGGACCTGAGGCTCGCCGCCGACGTCCCCGAAGCGCTCCAGGTGTTCACGCGCTGGAACCCGGAGATCGCCATCATCGACATCGAGCTCCGCTCCCGTCCCGCCGCGGTGCCCGCGCCCGAGCCCGACGGCACCGCGCGCCCGTATGCGACCAACGGCGCCGAGCTCGCGCTCCAGCTGCTCCAGCGGGACCCCCAACTGAAGGTGGTGATCTCCTCCGCCTCGGAGCCGGACGGCACGGTCCTCGGACCGCTGCTGAAGAAGGGGCGGGTCCTCGCGATGATGAAGCCGCTCCTCGCGGCCAAGGTCGCCGAGACTCTGGCGGCGGCGGCCGCCGCGCCGCCGGGACCGACGGTCGTTCGCTAAGTTCGTGGCCCGAGGCGCCCGCCGCGCTCTGCTCGCCCGGGCGGGGAGGGGGGACGATGGGACCGGCGCTCCGTTCAGGAGTAGACGACCGTGAACGAGCCGCTCGAGCTCACGAGGATCTTGTTGGAGGACGATAGGTAGAGGCCTCCGGAGAAATGCCAGCCGTGGAACGAGTGGCCGCTGCACGACGGGACCGTGACCGCGTAGGGGGTCGAAGCAGGGGCGACGGAGAACGAGCGGCCGTTGGCATACGAGACCCCGTTGAATGTGACCGGACCGCACGTGGCGGGCTGGAGGTAGTCCGTCAGCGTCGCGGAGGACGCGTACGACGCGTTCACAGGGAGGCTCATCAGGAGCGCCCCGCAGGCGTCGTGGATGTGGACGAGGTAGTTCCCCGGGTACAGGTACCGGTCGTAGTTCAGCAGCACGATCGTGACGGTCGCCGAGCTCGCCCCGGCCGAGCTTGTCAGACCATGATCCTGGGCGACCTTGCCCGTCGACGCCGACTCGAGCTCGAGGAAGAAGTAGCGCGCGGAGACGTTCCCGCCGAGGCGGGCAGTGAAGTTGGAGCCGATCGACGCGTTCGGCCCGCTCTCCCATAGCCGCGTGATGGCGGGCGCCGGCTCGAAGATGCTGGGAACGGAGGCGGGCCATCCGGACGAGCTCGTCGGCACGCTCCACGCCCCCGTCGTCGTAGAGCCGTTCGAGGTCGTGACCGTCCACTGCCAGCGGACCTCGAGCGTGACCGACCCGTACGGAGTGTCGGCGAGGACGGCGATCTTCTGGCTCGACAGGAGCGCGGTCGCGTTCGCCGCAAAGGCGAGTCCGTTCGGGGCGGGGAGCGTCGCGGACGACCGCGAGCCGTTCAGCCAGCCGCCACCGCCCGTCAGCGGGAACGACCGGGGACCGAAGTAGATCGAGGTGGACCCGCCCCCGGACAGCGGGAACGCGGCGAACACGCTGGGCACCTCGACGGTGATGCCGGACTGGCGCGAGGTCGCGTTCGCGACCGAGAACTCGAACGTCGCCCCCACACTGCCGCCCCGCCCGGTGGCCCTCGAAGGGCCCGCCACCGGGACCAGGATCGACGACGGCGTCGGGGTCGTGACCCGGTTGCAGGCGAGAGGGGACGGGGAGTTCGACACCGGCGGGTCGCCGGAGGGGGGTGGAGACCGCGACGTCGGTGGGTCGGTCGGTGCCGCGGACTCGAGGATGCCCGGCAGCGGGACGCCCGGAACGGCGAGCAGGAGAACGGCCGCCATGACCGCGATCATGGCGGCGGTCGCCCCCGCGCTCCTCCAGCGCCCACGACGGCCCGACCACCGGGGACGGGCGCCGTTGGGGGTGGGGGGTGGAGCCGTAGCTGGCCCGTCGGCGCGAGCAAGCTCCCGCGTGCCGCCCGACCCGCTCATCGACGCCCCTCGAGCCCGCATGAGGGGCTCCCTTCGAATTCTGGGGCGAGGTCGCATAAGCCCGCTCCGTAACCGTCGGGGAAGCACGTTCGACGAGCGGCGGTCTGGCATCGAAGACCTCGACGGCTCGCCGTCCGCGACCGGGCGAGACCAGCGGCCCCGCTCGCTCGCCCCTCGCCCCCGTGGACCTTTCTCCACGGGCCGTTCGACCGGACCGGGCGGCCGGAGCCGCTCTCTCAGATTCCGTGAATTTTCACATGAAATGGGTCAATTCTCTCCACAAGAGTAAAGAAACACGTGTATAACGTTTCAAAAATGTTAGTAATTGTCGGATCCAACCGTTCCTTACAAGATGAATACTAAGTACTTCCCCCGCTCCACCTCCAACGCCCGAGGTGACGACGATTTCCTCTGTCGCGCTCCCACCGGACGCCCGACCGACCCCCTCCGGGGGTCCGGCGGGGCGGCTGGGGGGTTCGGTCCGGAACGCGACCCGACGCGCTTCGCGCGGGCCAGGGCGCGTGCCCCGAACGCGAGGATGGCTCGATCTCGCGCTGATCCTCGGCATGTCGGGACTTGCGCTCGGGCTGATCCTCTCGGGTTCGCTATCGGCCCCGGGCGCCTTGGGCGGTCCCTTCGGCGCCGGGACGACGGTGTCCCCCCGAACGGAGCAGTCCCGGACGATGGGGGCCAGCGCCTCGGCGACTCCCACCACAGGGTCGGCCCCGCTCCACGTGACATTCCAAATTTCGGTGACCCGAGGTTCGTCGCCCTACCGGTACTCTTGGTCGTTCGGTGACTCCGGCTCGAGCTCGGCGGCGACTCCGTCGCACACCTACACCTCGGCCGGGTCGTACACGGCCACCGTCAAGGTCACGGACGCCCGCAAGGCGACGGTATCGACCTCAGTTCGGGTCGGGGTCCTGGCCTCGGGGCTGAGCGGCGTGCCGGCGTCGCTCATCGAGGGGCCGGTCGTCGCCCGGACCCCCGGGACGTTCTGGTCGGTCGACGCCCAGACGTCGTGCGCGACGTGCATCTCGACGAGCTCCGCGGTGACGAGCTACCTCGCCTCGTCCCCGTTCACTTGGGTTCGGTACGGGCAGCAGACCGACGCGTGCAACATATCGGCCGACCGGTCGTACAGCGCGAACGGGGTGGCGTCTCCCGGGTGCGGCTTCGACCTCACCGCGTTGAAGACGTGGTGCGACTCTACGACGCCCCACTGCCACGCGATCCTGAGCTTGCCGGGGGAGAACAACAACTCCCGCGAGGACGCCGCGATCGCCCAGTGGATCGTCCATGCGGTCGGCTTCCAACCCGACTACTGGTCGATCGGCAACGAGCCCACCGGCTGGAACCACTACGGGATTGCATGGACCCACTGGAGGTCCACGGACCATTCCCGGGCCTCGCCGCTCGCCTACGCCCTGGACGTCAAGGGCGCGATCGCCGCCGTCTCCGCGGTCGACCCGGGAGCCAAGTTCATCGGCATCGAGGCCGCTTGCTCGTGCAACACCGCCTGGTTCCAGGACGTCGCGAAGGTCGACGGGCCGAACCTCGCCGCGGTGGCGGTCCATAACTATCCGTCGAGCGGGGCGTCGCAGGAGAAGCTCGCTCAGTTCTACGGACCCCTGGCGGGACCGGACAACATCACCAACAGCGTCGCAGCGGTCCGGACGGCGATCGCCGGGGAGTGTTCGGGCTGCGGGAAGCTGCCGGTGTTCGTGAACGAGTACAACGCCGGCCCCGGCTGGGCCCCCTCCAACTTCGCCGGGACCTACGCGAACGCGGTGTTCCTCGCCGCGTCGGTCTCGCAGGCGCTCACGGCGAACGTCAGCCAGCTGACGATGTTCAACCTCGAGTCGAGCTCCACGACCCGCTTGGGCTACGCCCTCCTCGGCTACCACGGTGCGCCCGGGCCGAGCGGGACGCTGTTCTCGGGGATCCTGCGCCACCTCGCGAAGGGTACGGTCGTGGCGAGCCATGTCGCGACCACGGTCCCGGAGGTATGGGCGGTGGCGACGTTCAACGCGACGACGGAGAGCATCCTGATCGTCAACGCGAACCTCACCCGGTCGGTCGCCGTCTCGGTCGGGCTCGGCGTCCTTGCGAGCGCGACGGCGACGGTCGTTCACTGGAATTCGAGCCTGGCCGCCCCCGTGAGCGGTTTGGCGAAACTCGCTACCGGCTACACCGTCCCGGCCCAGGGGATCCTGCTCGTGAACGTGCCCCGATTGTTCCTCCTCGGGCCCGCGACGATGCCGGCGCCCGAGGACGGTCCGCCGGTCCCGGCGGCCGAACCGGCCCGCCCGCTCGGGGTCCCCCCGCTCGCGAGCACGGGGTTGGTGCTGAACGTCGTTCGACCGCCCGTCGTCTCGGCATGACGCCGCGACCCGGGGCCGGGTCCGGCCCTCCCCCCGCTCCCCGGTACCGGGAGGCCCGACGCTGAACCGGGACGCGGCCGCCCGCGACCCCGGTCGACCGCCGTCCTTCGGTTCCGTCGACCGGGGAGGTTACTCGCTTCTGCCAAGGTATAACCGAACCTCGGGCCGAGCTTGGGCCATGGCCGTCAGTGCGGCCAGGTTTGGCCACTGCCACGCGCGCCGACCGGTCGCGTACCGCTCGCGCTCGCCGTTCCGCCCGCTCGTCGCCGCGCCCCTCGATTTCGCCGTCCGCGCCGCCCGGGTCTACACGCTCGACCACGAGCTCGACCGGGCGGTCCTGAACGTCGAGGAGTACGCGGGGATTCTCCTCGGGGACCTCGAGCGGTCGCCGGGTCCGGGCGGAGCGTTCCTCTCCCGGTCGGGATTGACGGGCGCGGGGGCCCGGTCGGCCGCTCCGGTCGACCGGCGGCGGTCGCCCCGCGAGCGGTTCGCCGTCAATGAGGCCCGGTTGGAGGTCGAGTCCGCGCGATTCCGCCCCCCGTGGACGGTCGCCCTTCTCCAGGATGTCCATGCCTCGCTCCTATCGGAGCTCGGGGCCCCGGGGACCCCGGGGGATCTTCGGACCAGGCCCCTCGTCGTCAACGACCCCGACGGCTACGAGGTGTTCACCGCGTGCCCCCCCGAGCAGATCGTTCCCGACCTCGAGTCGGTCCTCGAGTGGGTCGACCGCGTCGGGGCGACCTACCACCCGCTGATCCCGGCGACCGTCCTGTTCCAATCGATCCATGGCATCCGACCGTTCCCCGTCGGCAACGTCACCGTCGGGCGGACCGTCGCGATCCTCTACCTCCGTCTGTTCGGGCTGCCGAACGTCGGGCTCACCGCGCTGCCGCGCGTCGCGCAAACGTCCCGGGAGCTGACGTCCCGTCTCTTGCTCTGGACCGAGGCGACCGGGTCGTACCAGGAACTCGTGGACCACGCCCTCGACACGGTCCTCGATGCCTACTCGCAGGCCAACGCCCGTTGGCTGGGGCGGCCCCCCGCCGCGGGCAGCCTCGAGGAGGCCGCCCTCCGGCTCCTCGCGCGCGCGCGACGCGACCCGGGCTGGTTCTCGACGCGGGACGCGATGCGGTGGGTGGGCGCTCGCAGCGAGCAGACGATCCTTCGCCACCTGAACGACCTCGTCGACCGCGGCCTGCTCGAGTCCCTCGGGAAGACGCGGGGCAAGCGGTTCCGCCTCGCGCCCCCACTGTCCCTCGAGCCGACCCTCTCCCGGACCGCCGACGCGCCCGAACTCCCCCCCACAGATGCCGCGACCCGTCCGAAGCGGGCCGAGCCCGCCGCCTCCCGATACCGGGGTCCGCGATCCCCCGATGCCTGAGGGGTCGACCGGTCGCGGTTCACTCGGTGCGTCGAGCCCGGGCTTCGACACGGACGGACCCGGACTGGGGCTCCAGGAACCAGCGCAGTTCGTCGCCCGCATGCAACCCGAGGGTCGTCGCCACCACCTGGGGGATCGTGACCCGCAGCGACTCGGACCGCCGGGCGGCCTTCACCGCGTGACTCACGAACGGTGCCGGACGCCCGCCGTTCGTCATGCTCTCCTAGCCGCCCGCCGGCAGATAATTTCTCGGGGAACGAGGGGGGAAGATGGGAACGCCCTCACCCGGCCGGGCTCTTCGGACCGACCGCGTTCCGAGGGAAGGGCGCCGCTCGGGTCTCGTCGTCCGCCGGATCGACTCGGCCCGGCGGCCGGCCCCCCGGCAGTCGGAGCGTGGCTCGCCGGGGACGGGGCGCCGGCGCGGGCGCGGCTCGGCGGGCGGACCGGAGCGGTAGAGCCTTCCTCAGAGGTTACGGTCCCTATCTAACCCGCCCCATCGTGATTCGTCTTGGTGCACTGTGCGGCCGTTCCCACCTCCGGCGGAGTCAGGGTCGAGGACCGGCCGCGGCTGGTGGGTGGTCCTTCCGATCGCGGCGTTGGTCCTCGTTCTGAGCCCGGCGCTCGCCGTCGGGTCCGCCCCGGGGGCCTCGGGCGGGATCGCCCTGAAAGCCGCCGGCGTCTCCCCCGCCGCCATCGGCCTGAGTTGGCTTTCGCCGTCCTCCGGGTCGCTGTTGTTCTCGGGCTACGAGGTCGACCGGTCGACGAACGGCTCGAGCGGTCCTTGGACGCCGGTCGCGACGATCGGCAACTTCCTCGGCACGTCGCTGTTCCAGGACGGCCTGTCGCCCGGGGGGCACTACTGGTGGCGGGTGATCATGGGCCAGACCGGGTTGAGCTCGGTGACGTCGAACGTCCTCGCCCAGACGCAGCCGGTGTTGCCGACGCTCTCGGCCACCCTCGTCGGAGGGACGGCCGCGAACCTGTCGTGGACGAACCGGGCCGTCTACGGGTCCGAGGTCGGGTTCGTCTCCTACACGGTTCTCGAGTCGGTGAGTGCCGGGGGCTTAGCCACCGTCGCGGGGAGCTCGACCGAGTCGGACCGGTCCCTCACGGTGAACGGACTCCACGCGGGCACATCGTACGCCTTCGAGGTGAACGTCGCCGACGGCTGCCAGAACGCGTCCAACTGCGCTTCGTACCCCTCGCCCTCGGTCGCGTCGTCCAACGAGGCCCGGGTCAGCACCCCCGGGGGGCTCACCGCCACCATCGTCTCGGCTCCGACCACGCTCGCCCAGGGGTTCCGAGGCTCGTTCGCCTGTCTGGCGACCGGCGGTACCTCCCCGCGGTTGTACGACTGGAACTTCGGGGACGGGGCGACCGCCGCGGGACGCAACGCGAGCCACATATTCACGAGCCCGGGCGCCTTCGTCGTCACCTGCCTCGTCCACGACGCGGTAGGGGGCAACGCCAACGCGACCGCGAGCCTCACCGTCAGCGGCAACGCCACCTCCCCCACGAATCGGTCGGACGGGTCCGGCGGCACCCACTCCACTCCCGGAGGCGGCTCGACCTCCCCCCTGGCGTCCACCTCGACCCCGTTCGCCCCCGTCGTGTCCGCGGTGATCGCCCTGGCGTTCCTCGGGGCGGTCGTTTGGCTCGCGATCCAGGTCGTTCGGCGCCGCCGGGGCGCGCGCGGCGCCCCGAACGAACCGCGGTCGGGCCCGCCCCCGGGCGCTGTGCCCACGCTCCCGCCTCCGCCGGAGGGGTACGAGGCCGTGACCGCGGCCCCGGGCCCGGGTCCCCCGCCCGACCCTTCGCCCCCGGGTGCGCCGCGGGACCTCGACGAGCTCATGGACCAGCTCGACGGCCTCCCGTCTGCCGGGCGCTGAGGGCCCCCGCCCCTCCGTCGGTCCCGGTGTCTCCGTCTCCTCCCCTGGGCCGGCCGCAACCCCACCGCGCGAACCCTACCCGTATTCACCCGGATAGGGGGTATCGGCAGGGGATTTGGGTCCTGGGTGGACTGACCGCAGCGGGGCCATGCCGAACCCGCCTCTCTTGATCGTTCCCCGCTCCCGGGGGCCCACCCATGTCGTCGTCCGGGGCCCCGACGCGGTGGCCGCGAACCTCGCCGGGCACGTCGTGGCGGCCGCCCTAGACCCGGAGTTCGCGTTGCTCGAGATCCGTTCCCGCTCGGGGGCCGCCCTCCCAGGGTCGATCGACTGGGGGGATCGCGTGCCCGCCGATCGTCATCTGGTCACGCTCGCCCCCGACGCCCAAGGCGACGGCGGTGGTCCCGGGCTCCTAGACGCCTGGCCGATCGTCCGGGTCGATCATCCCGAGGAGGTGTTGTCCCACCTCGCCGAGTTCCTGGCCGCGCCCGAAGCGTCGGAGCAGACGCTCCGCCGACGGTTCCCGATCCGCCGTCCGATGGCGATCCTCATCGCCAACGGCTGGGTCGTCGCGCGCCAGTTCCCCGACGAGCCCGCCATCACCGGTCGGCTGATGGAGGTCCAGAAGAAGTTCGGGGTCTCGGTGATCCTGGTCACCGACCTCGCCCCCCGGCACGACCTCGTGGTGTTCGACGCGGTCTTCGACGTCATCGCCTCCGACGCCCAGGGCGAGTCCGCCCGGCTGAGGTGCGCCCGCGCGCCGAGCGACGCGGACTACCGGGCCGGAGATGAACTTCTGGTCGACGTGCGGCGGACGGTCACGCGGCTCTCGGGCCTGCCCGCGAGCGTCCCGCCGTCCGCCGCCGCGCCGGCCTCCAGCGAGGCCGTTCCCGAGGGGTCCCGCGGCGCGGCCACGGCGTCGGCGAAGCTGTAGGGGGCCATCGGGCCGCGCCGAGGTTCCCCCAGGTCGGCCGGCGGGGGAGCCCGGGGGCGTTGGGTCGGCGCGGCGGACCCCGCGCACGTCCGAGATACTCCGCGCGGCGTTGGTTAGGGGCTCACGGGGGGGGAATCGAGGCCCCTTATACCCCGTTTCCCAAGTTTAGGGTGATGAAGCCGTCGGGGCTCCTCCGATTCGCGCGGAGTCATCGACGGACGGCCGCGCTCGGAGGGCCGCTGGGGCTGGTCGTCGCCCTCGCGGTAGTTTGGCTCGTGCTGGCCGTGCCGATGCCGGCCCCGAACCCGGTCGGGAGCGCCCGTGCGTCCGGGGCCCTCCTCTCCGCCTGCCCGACTCTGAACCTGACGACCCCGATCTGCCATGTGTTCACCGTGTTCCTCGAGAACCTGAACGAGCCATGGGTGATGGCCCACGGGCCGTTCGAGCGCTACCTGGCGCAGAAGTACGCCTTCGCCGGGGACTTCTACTCGATCGAGCACTACTCGTTCCCGGCGTACACGGCGGCAACCTCAGGGGTCGCCAACAATTACCAGCACGTGCTGAAGCTCCGCAACGTCGTCGACCTGCTGAACAACCACACCCCCAGCCTCAGCTGGAACGCGTTCATGCAGGGGATGCCGTACGCCTGCGACCAGAACCACTCGGCGATGTACCGTGCGGCCCACAACCCGTTCGTCTACTACGCCGACATCTGGGGCAACCAGTCGTACTGCCAGAGCCACGACCTCGGATTCCAGGCGTGGAGCCACGACGTGGCGATCAACCAGACCCCAACCTACGGGTTCTTCTCCCCGAACATCACGAACGAATGCTGGGCGTCCAACATCACGGTGTGCGACACGTTCCTGCGCCACTGGATGAGCCCGCTCCTCAACGACTCGTTCTTCCAGAGCTCCGTGTTCTTCCTCACCTACGACGAGGGGAGCTCGAACAGCACGCTCGGAGCCAACGGGACCAAGGGTGGCGGCCACGTCTACACGGCGGCGATCAGCCCGTACGCCTGTGCCGGGTACACCTCGACGTACAACTACACCCACTACAACCTGCTCACCACGACGGAGTGGCTCCTCGGCCTCAACAGTACCGGCAACGCCAACGACAGCTGGGCGCTCCACCCCCCCATGAAGGACCTGTTCTGCTTCCCGCCGGGCTGGCCCCTCGCCCCGGGTCCGTTGACCCGGGACGCCGCGGCCGACGGGACCCCCCTCTTGGAGCTCCCGGTACGACCGGGACGTTGAGGCGCGCCGAGCCTCGTCCCTCCCCGGGGGGTTCCGTCGGAACGACGGGCAGGACTCGGCACGGGCCCGGGGGGATTCGAACCCCCGATCTTGCGGTTAAGAGCCGCCTGCTCTGACCGGACTGAGCTACGGGCCCGAGGTCGGCGGACTCGCGCCTCCGTATAACCGTCGCGGAGAGCGCCTTCGGCGGCCGGGCCGGATTCCGGATCGATGGTGTTCGGGTCGTCGGCCCGCCGCTACGCGCGCAGCCGTTCGAGCGCCGCGCCGACCATCAGGGGGAACAGCACGGTCACGTCGCCCTCGACCGTCGCGTGCTCGGCGTTCGGCTTGACCTTCCCCCAGGACACCGCTTCCCGGGTCCGCGCACCCGAGAGACTGCCGTCCCACTCGACGGCCGTTGTGATGTAGAGCGCGGCGTCGAGGCCATCGCGGAACTGGTTCCACCAGATCGTGTGGTGCTTGGAGATCCCCCCCCCGAGCATGACCGCGCCCGAGCGCTTCGCGGTGAAGACGAGGTCGGAGAGCGCCTGTTCGTCGCTCATCAGGTCGACGGAGAAGGCGCGGTGGTCCTGCCAGAACAGCCACATCTGGGAACCGACCGCCCCGTCGGTGATGCCCGGTACGAACACCGGCACCTGCCGCTCGAAGGCGGCGCGGGCGATGCTCCCTTCGCCACGCTTCGGCCCGAGCGCTTCCCCGATCGCCCAGACGAGGTCCCGCGTCGACAGTGCGCGCTTCCCGCCCTTCCAGAGCTTCCGAAGGAGGGGCTGAACGAACCGCTCGACGACCGGGCCGTAGTTCCCCTCCGGGATCACGAGGTTGCCGAGCCGGTAGAGACCCTTCCGTCGCAGCGCCACGTCGTCCAGGCTCCACTCGCCGTGGTAGTACGGACGGAAGGCGCGGGCGATGTCATGGTCGAGCGTGCCGCACGTCGTGACGACCGCGTCGACGTAGCCATCGCGGATGAGGCCGGCCAAAACGCCCCGCGTCCCCGTCGCGACGATGTCCGCGGGGAACGAGAGAAACTTCGTCATCCCCTTGTCCCCGAGGATCCGCGCGAGGAGCCCGACGCCCGCGCCGACGCCCTTCGCGCTGAACCCGCCGCCGGCCTCGAGGCGCCGGGCGAACGTGTCGAGGCTCGGGCCGTCGTCGACTCGGATGTCTTCGACCTTGCGCGACACCGTCGGTCCGTCTCCTACAGGTGCAGTTGCAGGCCGAGGGTCGGGTTATGGAAGACGAGGAGGTAGGTGACGGCGTAGCCGGCGAGGGCACCCCCGTTCAGGAACGGGAGCCCGGCCTGTGCGTTGCCCTTGTTGACGAGCCGGATCAGGAGCGCGTAGCCGACGAGCGAGCCGAGGAGTGCGCCCACGGCCGCAAGGAGGTTGCCGCCGATGCCGAGGGCGATGGCGCGCGACGGGAGCGAGATGAACGCCGACACGACGAGCGTGCCCGGGATCACAATGTCCCCGAGCCCCATGAACATCGCCTCCCGCTCCTCCCTCGGCTTCGCCTGCTGGTCCTTGAGACTCCCGCTCGTGGTGTAGTCGAAGCCGCGGCTCGCGGGCATCACCAGGAGAATTGGGACCTTCATCTCGGTGACCACGTCGGCGAGCGTGATCATGTGCTTCGTCCCGTACACCGCGATCGCGTCGTAGACCATCAGCGCGAGCAGGAGGATGAACGTCGGCAGGATGCCGAACGAGATCCCCAGCAGCGCGGTCAGTGAGCCCGCCGCGACGAATCCGACGAGGTCGACGACGTACCACTGCGGCTCGATCGCGAGCGCGAGCAGGAACGTGACCGCGATCGACCCGGCGAGCGGCACCGACCAGTCGGCGAGAAGCCCCGCCGCCGAGTTCCCGAGGAAGAACGGCGGCGGGACGACGAGGGCGAGCGCCGCCTGCAGGGTGATGAACAGCGACGCAGAGATCCCGGTGAGGATGAGCGCGCGCAAGAACGCGGGTCCGCCCTTGCGTGTCGCGAGGTAGATGATCGGCAGCGGGACGATGACAATCAGGACGATGATGTAGAGCGGGTCGGTCGGGTTGTTCGGGTTCGACGTCGAGGCGAGCCCGGCCGACTTGAACGGCGCGGCGAGGATGAGCGCGACGACCTGGGCGCCGACGTAGAGCCCGAGCAGCGCGAGGCTACGCAGGCTCCGCATCGCGGGTCAGGGCTGGACGACCGCGTAGGCGTTGTTGCCGAGCACCTTCGTGATCTTCGCGTTGATCGTGGCGCCGCGCTGGGTCGCGCCCGTCACGAAGATGACAAATCCTTCCTTCTTCGCGACGCCGTCGCCCCGCTTCCCGACGTCCTCGATCGTCAGCCGGTACACCTCACCGACGACGACCGGCGTCTTCGGCTTCTCCGGCTCAACCACGCGCCGGACCGTGACCGGTCGCTGAGCGCCGCAGGCCTCGCAGATCAGAAGCGTCAGACGGCCGTCGCGCTTGAGATGGGTGTCAGGCCGCTTGCACTCGGAGCAGATCACGTACTTTTCCGTGTACTCGCGGATCCGCTGGGAGAGCGTCTCCTTCGGGATGCGGCTCTTCAGGACGCCACGGGGAAGGTCGAGGACCCCCGGGCAGCCGAGCTCCCGGGCGAGGTAGCCGATGACGTGCGCCGGCTCGCGCCGCAGCACTTCAGCGATCGTCTGGAAGTTGCGGATCACGGTGTTCTTCCCGTCGGTCATCAGGTCCGGTTCGGGGACCTGGAATCGGTCGGTCCCGACCTGGACGGGAGGAAGGCGGGTCCGCGCCCGCTGAAGCATCGCATCGTAGCTATCGGCCATGCTCGACCGAGCCGGGCGCCGTTCAAAAGGGTTGGCGGTCGCGCTGGCCCCGCCGAGAGCAGCTTTCCCGCTAGCTCGGCGGCGAGGCCGATTTCCCGCCGGACGCCGGGAGGAGGATTGGGATCAGGCGCGCGAGATCCTTCTCCTCCACGACGTTCGTGGCTCCCTGGCGGACCACGTCGTCCTCGGGGAGGAACGCGACGCCGATCGCGCTCCGGCGAAACATCCCGACGTCGATCTCGGAGTTCCCGACCGAGGCGGTCTCCTCCGGGAGGATGCCGAGGTCGTCCTGCAGCTTCCGCACGACGGCCTCCTTGTTGCGGATCGGCACCCGGATGATCCCCTCGCCCGTCAACGTCCCCTGCGCGGTCACTCGGAAGCCGTTCGCGAGCGCGAGGTCCATGCCGAGCTCGCGCGCCACGCGCCGAGCGAGGACGTCGATTCCGCCGCTCACGATCGCCGTGGTCACGTGGGCGCCGCGGAGCGCCTCCAGCAGCGGACGCGCCCCCGGCATCAGCGGGACGCGGTCGAGGATCGCCTCGAGCTCGTCGATCGTCAGGTCGGGCCGGTGGCGCCACCAGACGGCGATGTCGCGGCGCAGGAATTCGTGGTCATCGATCTGGCCCGCGTTGAACAGCCGGAGCCCCTCGTCGTTGTGGTCGCCGAAGTGGGCGTGGATCGCCGCCCAGGAGCTCTTCGCGTCGACGAGCGTCCCGTCCATGTCGAACGCGACGAGCCTAAGCACGCGTCGCCCCCTGGGCGATCGCTTCGGCCCGGTCGAGGACCGCGTCGCTGGGCCGGTGCCCCCAGGCCTCCAAGATCTCGTCGACCTGCTCGGGCCGGCTCGCCCCGAACAATACGGCCGCGCCACGACGGCGGAGCCAGTGGAGTGCGATCGACGCCATCGGGACCTTCGCCTCGGTCGCCACTTGGCGGATCTCTCGGGCGGCCGCGACGATCGTGCGGTACCGGTTCGGGTCCATCAGGTCGTGGGCGAACCGTCGGACCTCGGGGCTCGGCGGCGTTCCATCGAGGTAACGCCCCGCGAGGATCCCCCGCATGAGCGGGGTGTACGCCTCGACGACGATGCCGTTCTTCCGGCAGTACTCCGAGACACCATCGCCGTCCTCGCGGTCGAACAGGTTGTAGACCACTTGGTTGACGACGATGTCGGTCTCGTGGAGTGCGGCGCGAGCCTCGGCGAGCTGTTCGACCGAGAAGTTCGACACCCCGATCGCGCCCATCTTCCCCTCCTTCCAGAGCGCCTCGAGGGCGCCCATCGTCTCCGCGATCGGGACGCGCCGGTCGGGCGCATGCACGAGGATCAGGTCGACCGAGGTCCGGGCAAGCTTCTGCAGGCTGCCGACGACGGCGGCCCTCACCTGGGCGGCCCGCAGGTGCTCCCACGACACCTTCGTCGTCACGAACAGCTCCTTGGGGGCCACGTTCCCGCGGGCGAGGACGTCGCCGAGCAGCCGCTCCGAGCGGCCGGTCCCGTAGACCTCCGCCGTGTCGAACCATCGGACCCCGCGCGAAAGCGCGTGGTCCGCCGTCGCGCGTGTGCGGGTCTCGTCGTCGCGCTCCCAGCGACCGAGGGACCAGAGTCCCAGCCCGAGCTCGGGGTGGGGTTTCCCGCCGACCTTGAGCGGTACGGTCCCGATCGCGGGTGCGCCCGCCTTCGGGGCCGCCGGGGCGTCCTTCTTTCGCGGCATCGTCAGCCCCCCGTCTCGGTCGTGGCCGCGGCGCCCGCCGGCCCGAGCTGGCCCGCGATTTTCGAGAGTCGCTCCGTGAGCTCTCGGGCCTTCTCCTCGGTCTCGGCGACGACGGCCGGGGGGGCGTGCGATCGGAATCCGGAATCCGCCAGTCGCTCCCGGGTCTTCCGGAGGAGCGCTTCGAGACGCGCCTGCTCGCGGAGGAGCGTGTCGGAGGCCGGCGCGCTCTCCGGGACCTCGAGGTAGTACTCCCCGCTGGGCCGAACCATCGCCCGCGTGCCGGGGGGGACCGGGGAGTCCGCCCCTAGGAGCGTGAAGCCCGCGAGCTTCGCGAGCCGCCGAACGACCTCCGCGTTCTCCGTGAGGAGTCGCGCGGCCTCCGGTCCCGTCGGGCGCGCGAACGCCATCGGAACGTGGGTGAGCGGCACCTGGTGTTCGGATCGGAGGTGGCGGAGCGTCCGGACCGCTTCCATCACCGTCTCGACGACGAGCTCCGCCTCCGGGTCCGTGTGGGCCTCTTCGGGGGACGGCCAGGGGGCGAGGGCGAGCAGCTCCCCGGAATGCGGGATCGCGTGCCAGAGTTCCTCGGTCACGTGCGGGACGAACGGATGGAGCGCGCGGAGCGACCGCTCGGTGACGAACGTCAGGACGCGCCGCGCCTCGCTTGCCGCCGCCTCGCCCCGGTCGCCCGCGAGGGTCCCTCGGACCCACTCGAGGTAGACGTCGGCGAAGTCGTGCCAGAGGAACTGGTAGAGCGCGGACGCGGCCTCGGTCGTCTCGAAGGCAGCGAGCGCGCGGTCGACGTCCGTTTGCATCCGCCGCCACCGGGTGAGGATCCAGCGATGTTCCACCGGGCCGTTCGCCGCGCTCTCGGGAGCCTTCGCGGGCAGCTCGGCGCCCTCGGCAAGGTGGCCGTGGACGAAGCGGACGACGTTCCACAACTTGGTGAGGAAGTTGCGACCACCGTCGAGGGTCGACGGCGTGAACGGTCCGTCCTGGTCGACCGGGTTCGGGTGGACGAGGGCGAACCGGAGCGCGTCCGCGCCCCGCTCCCGAATGACCTCGATCGGGTCGGGCGAGTTCCCGAGGTGCTTCGAGATCTTTCGGCCCAGCTCGTCGCGCAGGAGCCCGGTAAAAACGACGTCGGAGAACGGGGGCTTCTCGGTGAACCGGCCTCCGGACATGATCATCCGAGCGACCCAGAAGAACACGATGTCGCGGCCGGTGACGAGAAGGTTCGTCGGGTAGTACTGCGCGAGGTCGCTCGTCGCCTCCGGCCATCCGAGGGAGGCGAACGGCCACAGCCAGCTCGTGAACCAGGTGTCGAGCACGTCCGGGTCGGGGCGGAGGCCGGTGGCGCCGCACTTCGCGCACTTCTCCGGTACGTCGATCTCCGCGGTCACCGAGCCGCAGGCGTCGCAGTAGTAGACCGGGATCGGGTGGCCCCAGACGACCTGGCGGGAGATGCACCAGTCTTCGAGCGACTCCATCCAGTGGAAGTACGTTCGCTTCCAGCGTTCGGGATGCAGGCCGATCGTCCCGTCCTCGACGGCCCGAACCGCCCATGGCGCGAGCTCCGCCATCCGGACGAACCATTGCATCGAAAGGAGCGGCTCGATGCGAGCGTCCGAGCGCTCCGAGAATCCGACCGAGTGGCGGTACGGCTCCCGCTTCTCGACGCACCCGGCCTCCGCGAGCGCCGTCGTGACGGCCGTGCGCGCCTTCTCGCGGTCCAAGCCCCGGTACGCCGGGAGAACGAGGTCGCTCGCCAGCCGGCCGTCGAGGTCGAGGATGCTCGGGAGGAGCTGAAGCTCCCCCTCGTGCGCGCGGAAGATCTGGAAATCGAGCGGGTCGTGGCGCGGTGTCACTTTCACGGCACCCGTCCCGAATCCCGTCTCCACCCGCGGGTCGGCGATCACGGGCACCGTCCGGTCGGTGAGAGGAACCCGGACGGAGCGTCCGACCGACGCAGCGTGGCGTTCGTCGTCTGGGTGCACGGCGACGGCGACGTCGCCGAAGATCGTCTCGGGCCGGACCGTGGCGACCGAGATCCCACCCGGTGGGCCGTCGGCCCACTGGTAGCGGATTGTGACCATCTCGTCGCTCACCTCCCGGTGGACCACCTCGAGGTCGGAGAGCGCGGTGCGGAGCTTCGGGTCCCAGTTGACGATCCGTTCGCCCCGGTAGACGAGCCCCTCCCGGAAGAGCCGGACGAACACCTCCCGGGTGGCGCGCACGGCCGCCGGGTCCATCGTGTAGCGGTATCGCGTCCAATCCAGCGAGAACCCGCCCGCCTCGAGCTGGCGACGGATGTGCGCCTCCCGCTCCGACTTCCACGCCTCGATCCGGCCGCGAATCTCCTCGGTCGGGAGCGTCTCGAGTCGGACTCCCTCTTTGGAGAGCGCCTTGCGGACCGCCATTTGGGTCGACACGCCAGCGTGGTCAACGGCGGGGACCCAGAGCGTGGCGTCGCCGCGCATCCGGTGCCAGCGCGCTTGGACGTCCATCACCGTGTTGCCGAGCATGTGGCCGATCGTCAGCACCCCGGTGACGTTCGGCGGCGGGAGGATCATCGAGAAGCGGTGGGGTCCCGGAGAGGCGGGCGCTCGGAACGCCTCGTGGCGCCGCCACTCGGACTGCCACTTCGCCTCGATCGCCGCCGGGTCGAATCGTGTGGGCAGGGGATCGTGGCTCATGTCGCCGCTCCGCGGAATCGTCCGAGCGTAAGCGGTGCGACGACGCTGAGCTCGAGCAGGGCGGCGATGCCCATCACGGCGAGGGCCCGCACGACACCCGAGCCAGCCAGGATCGCGTAGAGCGCGAGCGGTGTGCCCGTGACGAACAACCCCGGCAGGCTGACGGCGAACAGCCAGAACGCCCCCGTGTAGAGGTTCACGAGCGGGAGTCCGCGGCGCTTTGCCACGGCGAGCAGGATCCCGAGCTGGAGGAGCGCCGCGGCCACGACGGCCGGGACCTCCGCGAGGAGAAAGGCACCGAACTCGAGCGGTTGGAAGAACCGGACGAGCGTGAGCACCAGCACGACGGAGGCGGCGAGCGTGTACAGGAGGAGGATGAGGGTGGTCTTCCCGAGCAGCAGGCTGCGCGCCTTCAGCGGGAGCGACCGGCTGTAGGAGTAGCTCATCACCTCGATGGCGAAAAAAGCGGGGCCAAAGAAGGTTGCGAGAAGCGCGGCCGAGGCAACGGCCGCCTCTGCCAGCGCCCCCGGGTCGGCCCGGCCTAGCGGGGAGAATGCGGTGGCAAGCCCGAGGAGCGTCGCGTCACCGAGCGGGATGAGGATCAGGAAGGCGAACGCCGGCGTGCGCGAGGCGAGGCGGAGGTCCTTCGTCACGATCGCGAGCGACGGGACACGGACGTTCAGCCGCCGCACGCCAGGTCGCCGACGGTGGCCGGAGGTCGTCAAGGCCGCCAATCGCCCGGGGGCCCTCAGCAGCCAGCGCGCGGCGAGGCCGACGGGGATCACGTAGAGCGCGGCCACGACGAGCACTCCAACGACCCCGCCCGGGATCGGGACGACCTCACCGGGTGCGGGCGCGGCCACCAGCGCGGGCAGGAGGGCGAAATTGAACGGGTAGAGCGCGAGGAGACCGGCGAGCTCGGCCGAGGGCCCTTGGAACGAGAGCGTGCTGACGAACGAGAGGAACCTCGGTGCGAGCGCGATGAACCCGAACAGGGCGAAGGCCGGCATGCCCCACAGGACGAGGTACGTCCAGCGGAGCGCCGTCGCCCGGTGGCCGCCGGGGGAACCAAGCACGTTGCGGACGAAGAACCGTCCCGTGGCGATCGCAAACGCCATCGCGAGGACCACGACGGTAATCTCCGCCGGGACCACGGCGAGCCCCGCCAAGGGCGAGTCGAGCGCGAAACCGACGGCGAGGGGCGTCAGGATCAGACAGGTGAGTGCCGGAGCATCGAACAGTCGGATGAGTAGCAGGAGCGCGACCCGGTCGACGGTTTGCGCCGCTACGGGCAGCGTCCGCAGGACCGGAATGATCGTCGACGAGAGAAAGGTGGGCAGGAACTGGAGTCCGAGCCACCAGAGGAGTCCGAGCTGGACGATGAGGAGCCCTCCCAGGACGAACGCAATGTACAGGACGCGGGGAAGTGAGGGCCCGGCGATCAGGGTTTCGAGTGGGTCGGTGAGGAGCGTGACGCCGCCGAGCACGATGAGGCCGAGGAAGCCGCTCGCCGCCGCCTGGCTGAGCGCGACGCGGTTGCGCGCCTTCTTCGAGAACCCCTTCGGGTCGCCATCGGGGGCGGGGTTGCCGGAGCGGACGGCGAAGGTCGCCTGGAAGGCGAGCTCCTTCCAACCCGTTTGGTAGATCCGGCGGGAGGGCGGGGCGGTCACGGGCCGCCGGACCGGACGGAGCGCGCCGCCGTGCGGATCCCCTCCTCCTCGTCGGTGAGCCGGAGGAAGATCTGCTCGAGCGTCGCCGGGCCACCCGCGACCTGGCTGCGCAGCTCCGCGAGCGTCCCCATCGCGACGACACGGCCGGCGTCGAGGATCGCGACGCGGTCGCAGACCTGCTCCGCGAGCTCGGTCGTGTGGGTCGAGAACAGGACGCCGCGGTGCCCGTCGGAGACGTACTCGTGGAGGATCTCCTTCAGGAGACGCACCGAGCGCGGGTCGAGGTGGTTGAACGGCTCATCGAACAGGAGGAGACCCGGCTCGTGGAGGAGCGCCGCGATGACCACGACCTTCTGGCGGGTGCCGTTCGAGAGCGCCACGATCGGGGTGTCGAGCTCCTCCTCCAACCGGAACGCTTTCGCGAACGCGTCCGAGCGCTCCGCGGTTCGTTCCCGCGGCCGGTCGCGGATGCCGCTGACATACTCCAGGAATTCGCGGGGCGTCAGGGCGTCGTAGAGCAGCGTCGACTCGGGCACGTAGCCGATGCTCGCGCGGACCGCGACGGCGTCGATGACGGGGTCGACTCCGAACACGCGTACGGCGCCGGCCGAGCGCGGGACGAGCCCGACGACGGCCTTGATCGAACTGGTCTTCCCCGCGCCGTTCGACCCGAGGAGCCCGAAGATCTCGCCGGGTCCGACGCGGAACGACACGGACTGGACCGCTTCGCGTTCGGAGTACCGCACTCCAAGTTGGTCCACATCGAGGGGGACGCCGTCGGCCTGGGGGCGTCCGGCGGTCATCTACGAGGGGTCGACGGAGGCGTGCGCGTATAAGTGGGGAGGCCGATAGCGGCCGCGCGAGATGGACACCGGGACCCTCCTCAACGTCGCGTTCGCCGGGATTGCGGTCTTCGGCAGCGTTCTGACGGCGCTCGCCTTCCTCGCCGTGCGGCGGCTGCCGACGCCCCGGATGGCCCTCGTCGCGGTTGGGTTCCTTCTGATTGCGGTCCAGGGAGTTGTCGTCGGGATCGGACTGTTCGAGGGCGGGTGGGGCGACGCGACGCTCCTCCTGATCAGCGCGGCGTTCGAGGCGGCCCTGCTGATCGTGCTGTTCGTCGCCACCCTCCTCCGCTGAGGCCGCGCGGAGTCGCTGGATGGTCGACGAACCGATTCGTGCCTCGTGGGCGGAGACGCTCCTCACGTTCATCCAGCGCTACCCCGGGGTCCACCTCCGGGAGATCCGCCGACGGCTCGCGATCCCGATCGGGACGCTCGACTACCATCTGTATCGGATGGGTCGGCAGGGGCTGATCACCGTCCAGTTCCAAGGAGGGTACAAGTGCTGCTACCCGGCCGTCGTCCCCGAGATCGGTGGACCGATCCCCGAGGTCGACCGCAAGCTGCTCGCGCTGCTCCGACTGCCCGCTCCGCGGGCGATCGTGTTGTACCTGTACCTAGAGGGCCCGACCGCGCCTGCGGCTTTGGGGCAAACCCTCGGCACCACCGGCCCGAACCTCTCCTACTATCTCCGCAAGCTCGAGGACGGTGCGATCCTCGTCCGCCAAGGCCAGGGAGCCTCGCGCATCGTACGCCTTTCGGATTCGAAGCAGGTCCACCGGCTCCTGTTGCAATTCCCTCCGCTCCCTGAGACCGTCGTCGACCGGTTCACCCGGTTCTGGTCGGAGCTTCACCCGTGAGGCGCGTTCAAACTCTGTTCGACAACGGTTATTATAGGAGGTCCCGAAGGGAGGCTTAGACGCCATGACGGGGTCCTCGAGGGCCCGTCGGACACTTTCTCGCTCCGGACGGGTCGCACTCGCCACCGCTCTCCTCGCGGGCACGCTGGCGCTTCTTCCCCTCGCGGCAGCCAGCGGCACACCGTCGGCCGCCCATCCGTTTGCGTCCTACGACACGGGGCGCGTCAGCGTAGTGCTGCCGTCCGCCCACCCCTCCGTGGAGCTGGTACAGGACGCCGACAGCTCGATCAACGCGCTTCTGTCGGCGACCGAGGTGGTGGAGTTGGCTCCCTCCGACGGGACGTACACCATCGTGGCGTCGGCAGCGCCGACGCTGGCGACGTCGTTCAATGGATCCCGTCCCGCCGGTGCGCTCTCCCCCTGGGCCCTCTCCCTCGCGGCCGCACTTCCGGTCCGAACCTCATCGGGTTCTCTCTGGAACACCTCCGCCCCCGCTGGAGAGCACGAGGCCAACGGAGGTTTCGGCATCGCCGAGCTGCGGGTTGATTTCGCGCCGGGCGCGACGACGAACGACGGAGCCTCCCTCCAGGTCGGGTGGAGCGTCTCGAATTGGCCGCTCACCAATGCGAGCGACCTCCTCGGTGTCGTCTTCACGCTCACGGCCGCCAGCTCGAGCGCCCTTCAGGCGTGCGAGGCGGCGAGCACCCTCGCCTCGCCTCCCTGCCAGGGTGCGGCGCTCACTCCGGGTCAAGTGCGCTGGAACTCCGGTACGATGGGTGTCGAGGCCGACGGCGCCTCGGGCGTGATCGCTTCGTTGGGCTGGTCGCCGGGCGCGACGAGCGCCGCCGCGGGTCCGGCGGTGTCCGGCGAACGGCTCGACCCGTCGGGCGGCGTCGACGTCGTCGTGGCGAACCCGTCGGGAACGTCGGAGTCGGCCGGCGTCGTCGCCTTCTCGCTCTCTGCGCCGATCCGCCTGCCGAGTCCCTCGGCCGTGGTTGGCAGCGGGCCGGTCTACGTGGTCGCGGCGTCGATCGCCGCGGGCGGGGTCCTCGGCGGACTCGCGCTCTACCGCGAGCGCGACGAGCGGCTCCGGCGCGAGCTGTAGCTCGTTACGAGCGCCGCCGCGCCGGCGGAAACAGTACGACGTCCTTGATCGAGTCGGCGCCCGTCAGGGCCATCGTCATTCGGTCCACCCCGATGCCGAGGCCGGTGGCGGGGGGCATGCCATACTCGAGCGCCTCGACGAACTCGGCATCGTACTCGTAGTTCGCGTCCGGGTCGTTGCCGGCCTGGGCGAGCAGCCGTCGCTTCTGTTCGACGGGGTCGTTCAGCTCGGAGTACGCGTTCCCGAGCTCGAAGCCCCGGTAGAACAGCTCGAACCGCTCGATGAGCCCCGGACGAGTCCGGTGCTCTTTCGCGAGCGGGCTCGTCACGGCCGGGTAGTCGATCACGAAGGTCGGTCGGAGGAGCGACGGCTCGACGAGGCGGTCGAACAGCTTGTCGAAGCACTTCGCGGCGTTCGCGTCCGGCGGGATCGGCGTGCCGGTGGTCTGGCACAGCGCGCGAAGCTCCTCGACCGACTTCGCGAGCAGGCCGGTCACACCGAGCTTCGACTCGAGCGTCGGGATGTAGTCGACGACATCGAAGGGGGGTCGGAACATCTCAGGCGCCGACTTCGCGGCGGGCACGTCGGGGAGCGCGGCGGCGGCGACGACCGCGAGGCGGGCGTAGAGCGCTTCGACGAGCGCCCGCATGTCGTGGTAGTCGGCGTACGCCCAGTAGCACTCCATCATCGTGAACTCGGGCGTGTGGGTCGAATC
>JAKIWI010000023.1:450-1868 GCA_022750115.1 Thermoplasmata archaeon | reverse complement strand
GGGTCGTGGGCCGAGCCGCGGACCCGGACGATCTTGATCTGACGCACCGAACGGTCCTCGATCCATTTCCGCGTGAGCAGGATCTCCCCGCGGGTGAGGATCTCCTCGGGCGCCAGGACACCGGGATTCCCGGGCGTGGCGGTAATGAGCGTCGTGACCTCCTGCTCGCTGAGGAAGCGGAGGAGGGACTGCACCTCCGTGCGCTCGCCCTGCGGGTCCGTGGAGACCTTCATCGCGAATCGCCGGATCGAGGTGATCGAATCGACAACGACCCGCGCGAAATGTCCGAGGGTCATCTGGTGGCGGAGCTTCAGGTGAATCGATTGGATCGAGATGTCGTCCGAATCGTTCGCCCGTCGGGATTCCGCGGTCAGGTCCTTCATGGACCGGACATCCGAAAGGGCCCGTATCTCCTGGACATCGCCCATCCGCCGGATCGCCCGGGTGCCGGGATTCGCGTCCAACGTACGGACTGAGTTAAGGTCCCATCCGAAGGAGCGTACGTTCTCGACGATCTCCGCGGGAGGTTCGTCGACCGCGACGAGCAGGACCTCTTCCCCGTTCTTGAGCCCCTCGAGAAGGAAGCTGAGCGCGAGGAGGGTCTTGCCGCTTCCGGTCCCGCCGGTGACGAGGTACGGTCGACCGGGCAGAAGTCCACCGCCCAACATCCGATCCAGACCGGGGATCCCAATCGAGACCCTTCCGTCGGCCGTCATGTGGCCTTTCCTCCCGCTGCGGCTTCCGCCGGTTTACCATCGGGTGGCTCAGCAGACGGAGCCGCTCCCGGTTTCCCGGTACCGTCGGAAGACTCGGGGGAGGCCAGCGCCGATGGATTTGCAGCTGCGGCGGGAACCTTCCGTTTTCGAGGAGCTCTGCGCTTCGGCTTCTCGGCAGCCACCGGAGGGGTTGGAATCGCCGGAGCATCCGTTGGCCCGGGAACGGGAGCGGGGGAAGTTGTCACGGGGTTTTCCGGTGGAAGAACCGGGGTGACCGGTTTCGCTAGTGCGGGGCTGGTCGGCACCGCTTTCTTCCGGGTCGAAGGAGCGGACGATGTTCGCCGCCTTCGCTTGGGGGGAGCCGGTGGAGGAACGGCGGGAGGGGTGGTCCCCGCTGGCGTCGTCACTGTACTCGAGATCACTGGCGCGGGCGCTGGTTCTATTGGCGGGGGTTCCGGATGGGGAAGCGAGGGTCTCGCGTCGGGCTCACTTCCGCCTCCCCGTTCGCGAGAGCGTGGAGGAGTGGAGGGGGACGTGCGAGGGGATCCCGCCGTGGTTCGAGCGGCTTGCGGCCGCGGTACACCCACGGTTTCGGTCGACGTCAAGGGGGGAGGTCCCGATGGCGCGCGAGGGTCGGGCAACCGGGGGGGTTGGGGGGTCGGCTCGGGGTCCCGCGTGGGAGCCGCGGGGGGCGGGACGAGT
>JAKIWI010000023.1:0-440 GCA_022750115.1 Thermoplasmata archaeon | reverse complement strand
CCCCCCCCCCCCCCCCCCCCCCCCCCCCCCCCCCCCCGGTAGATCCTTCGGAGCAAGAGAATCGGCGCGAACCGGGGCGGGAGCCGGGGTCGCCAACACGGCATCGGGAGGCTTCGGGATGAAATCGCGGAGGGCCGAAAGTCTGAGCGAGATGGTAGGTAGGTCGGTGAGGGCGATGGGCGGCACACCCGTTCGGGCCTCGGCCGCGCGGGCGAGAAGTCGTCGGGCGGCGCCAGCGATCTCGGGGGGTTCGGCCGGAGGTGAGCTCGCGTGCCGGAGTCGGAACGACTCCACCAGCTCGTGCACCGTCGCGCGCATCCGCTGGTACTGCTGCAATGCCTCGGCGGGGGGGCGAAGCACGGCGGCGTGCGCGGCTTCCGCCACGGCCTCCCGGAGGGCGGCCACGTTGGCTCCGGCCGTGATCAGGTCGTGAACCTCGC
>JAKIWI010000022.1 GCA_022750115.1 Thermoplasmata archaeon | reverse complement strand
CTAGCGGTACCTTCCTGGCTAGCTGACGACGTGACGGTAGAAAGCCTGGTCAAGTCGCCTAAATGCGGGGTCCGCGCGTATGACCTAAGACGTCACGTGCGGGGGGCGTAGGCCTCGAGACCGAACAGCTCGTAGAGGCCTCGTTGCGCTTGGTCCATCTCTGTCAACATGCGCCTGGCACGGGGGCGGCCGCCGGTGGAGGGATAGAGGAGCACGGTCTCTTCGATCCCCGCGAGGGTGGAGAGGAGCTCGCGGACGCTCATGGGTGCTCCGGCGTGCGTGGCCTCACGCACCATGAGCCGGGCGAGAGCGAGCGCGAGGACGCAGTAAAAGACGTGGACGCGGATCTTCTGCTCGGTCCAGTGGAACATCGGGGAGAACGAGACGACCTTCGGGTCCTTCATCTGGCGGAAGTCCGCCTCAACCCGGGACTGGGAGCGGTAGGCAGCGACGACCTCGGCGACGATCCACTCGTCGCGGTCGGTGAAGAGCACGCGCTTGCCGAACAGCTCGTCCTCGAGCGCTGCGTTCGCGTCCTCGTCGATTGCGAAGGAGAGCCGGTGCTCCGCAGGCACCTCGCCGGCGAGGTTCCAGGAGATCACCCGCTCGCACCACCGGGGGGAGAGGATCTTCGCGATCTCGGCCTCGACGCCTGCCCGGTCCTTGCGGGTCCTTCCCCGCGCGAGGCGCGCCTCGAGCTCGCCGAGCTGGCGGGTCGCCTTAGCAAGGGTCTGCGCGAAGCCCCGGCGCTGTTTATCGGCCAGGTTCTGCGAGTGCGTGACGACGAGGCGGTACTCGGCTCCGAGCACGACCTTTCTCGTCTCGAAAGCGGAAAGCCCGGGGAAGGCCTCCTCGTCGACGATCTCGTAGCGGCTCTTCGGCTCGGCGAGGATCTCGGGATGCTCCGACGGGGGCAGCGAGCCGACGAAGTGCAGCGGGCTTCCCGCCACCTTCTCCTGGTTGTCCTCGGAGTCCTGGCCGGCGTCGAAGACCAAGGTGAGATCTTGGTCTGTCCCACCGAGCGCCCCGAAGCGGGCGACGAGCTCATCGACCATCAGGGGGAACTGGGTGACGTCGGGACGGTTGCCGGGGTAGGCGTGGGAGAGAAGAGGGATCCCGCCGTCTCGTGCGACGATGAGCCCGAGGCCGACGAGACGCAGATCGGTTCGCTTCTGCTTCGCATGTCCTCGCTGCGCGATCGGGGCTCGGGGGTTGGCCGAGTCGATGTAGGTGGCGAAGTTCGTCATGTCCAAGACGAGGCCTGAGAGGTCGAGCGCGAACGTCTCGATCATCTGCGCGACGACGCGCCGCTCGATCTCAGCCAGCTGGGCCTCGGAGATCGCGTCCATCGCGTCCCAAAAGCGCCGATGGTCAGTCGCCTGGGGTGCCAGATGTACCAGGTGGTCGCCGGCGACCGTCGCCCACCATCGCGCAAAGGCGAGCTTGGAACGCGGGGTGCAGACCCGGTTCAGTGTCGCGAGCGCGATGTAGGTCCCAACCGAGGCGAGCGTGTCGGCACGCCGGGGGCCGATCACCTCGTCGACTATCTCAGAGATCCGGAGGCGCCCGATCATCGACCAGACAGCAGCGACGTCACCGAAGGCGAGGTGGTGGGTGCGATCGGGAACGCTCGTTGCACCGGCCATCGCCGCTTCGATGTCGGAGGACTTGCCGAGGTAGCGCTCCCCGACCATCTTCGGCTTGCCGCCCACCCGAGCCATCGTCCGCAGGTAGTAATACGTCTCACCGTTGATCTTCTTGCCCACGATCGAAGCCATGCTTTAGGTGATACACCCTTTGGCGGCAAATCGCGAGTCTCTCACCTGGGAAAACGCGCTGATCAGAGCACTATTTTGAAAATAGTTTCCGACAGCTAGAAATCAACTCAATGAGCTAGCCAGGAAGGTGCCGCTAG